>NZ_JALDYN010000001.1:0-249508 GCF_032153895.1 Flavobacterium sp. | reverse complement strand
TCGTTTACAATGTATCGTTGGCGAGACCGAGATTATTTAACAGAATTTTAAGCATTCAGCACAAACGAAAATCGTGCAAAGTCAGTTTAACTACTATCTAACCCTAAATTAAAAACCATGAACCGCAGACAAAAGTTATTGGCGTTCGCAGCCTTTTTCGGAACCTTTTTCACCACCACAAACACATTTGCTCAAGACACCAAGACTAAACCTGAATACTTACACCATTGGCGCATAGGCTTCGGGCTTAATGGCGGAATTCCTCTGGAAGAGACCTATAACTTCAGTTTGGGTGCCGATGCCCGTTTGCAATATGATTTAACGATGAAAACCTCTTTAGCAGCCACCACCGGATACACGCATTTGTTCAGTCCTGGCGAGGATATGGGCTTTATCCCAGCGAAGTTAGGATTCAAATCATTTCTAGGCAATCAGTTTTATGTATTAGGTGAAGTTGGTGGTGCTTTTGGCATCAAAAAAGAACTGGGTAATTCCTTCTTGTGGGCGCCCGGAATTGGTGTGGCGACCAAACACATCGACATCAGTTTACGCTATGAGAATTATAACGATTATGACACGGGACAAATTTCGTTGCGTTTGGCGTATGGGTTTAAATTATAAATCGGTACTTAAAAATTATATGTACTTTTAGGAGCTAATTCCCGCTATCCGCTGTATCTTTTTCCGAAGGCTTCGAGAACCTCAGCCTTCGAAAAAAGGATGCCGCTATTATCGGGGCTAATTTATTCGTCTGAACATCATGCACAAGTTTACTTTAGAACTCCTTTGTCAAATTATCGGAATTGGTTCGGCTTCAGGACTGCTTTTCAAGAACAATCACGTTTTAATTGTTGGTGACAACAGTAGCTTTTTATACGATTACAACCTGGAGCGTAAAACCTTAGAAGAATTTCCGTTGGCTGAAGTTCCGCAAAAAAACATCGCAAAAAAGGAAAAACCGGATTATGAAGCCATCACCGAGTTTGAAGGCAAAATCTATATTTTCGGATCGGGTTCTAAAGAAAACCGTATGCAAATGTTGCAGGTTGATGCTACAACCAAAGCAATTGAAACCACAACAGATTTGAGCGATTTGTATTTATCCATGCAAACTTTCGCCAATTTACCCCAAGACGATTTGAATATTGAAGGCGTTGTTCGAAATGCTGACGAATGGTTTTTCTTCAATCGTGGCAATGGTGCATTAGGAAAAAATATTGTTTTTACAGTTCAGGGCAAAAATCTGACAGAAGAATTCAACCTTATTACCAACGAATACAAACTTCCAAAAATCAAAGGAATTCGCACCAGTTTTACCGATGCTGCATTAATTGAGGATAAAATTTACTTTTTGGCAACCGCCGAAAACACAGAATCGACGTACAACGATGGCGAAGTTTTGGGAAGTATTATCGGGCGTATTGATTCCAAAACCATGAAAATCGACTTCACTAAAAAAATTACCGAAACCCAGAAATTTGAAGGACTGACATTGTATAAAGAAACCGATAAAACCATCAGTTTTTTACTTTGTGAGGATAACGATACGGAGGAATTGAAAGCGGATATTTTTGTTTTGACTATAAAAAAATAAAAAGGCTGCAATTGCAGCCTTTTTTTAATTCTATTTTTCAATCTCTTTCAGACTCTCCATCTTCTTGTGCGCCAAAAAACCTTTGATATCTTCAAAATGTTCTTTCACGCGTTTGTGACCGAATTCGAATACTTTTTCTGCCAAACCATCTAAGAAATCGCGGTCGTGGGAAACCAGAATTAAAGTGCCGTCGAAATCGCGCAACGCATCTTTGATGATGTCTTTGGTTTTCATATCCAAATGATTCGTTGGCTCATCCAGAATTAAAACGTTTACCGGCTCTAACAACAATTTAATCATCGCCAAACGTGTTTTTTCTCCTCCGGAAAGCACTTTTACTTTCTTTTGAATATCGTCGCCTTTGAACATGAATGCACCTAATAAATCTTTGATTTTAGTTCGCACATCGCCTACCGCAATCTGGTCGATGGTATCGAAAATAGACAATTCACCGTCCAACAAAGCCGCCTGATTTTGTGCAAAATAGCCAATTTGAGCATTGTGCCCGATTTCTAATTTTCCGCCGTCGTGCTCGATTTCTTTCATAATGGCTTTAATCATGGTCGATTTCCCTTCCCCATTTTTACCAACGAAAGCAACTTTCTGACCGCGTTCAATTACCATACTGGCGTTGTTGAACACCACATGGTCGCCATATTTTTTAGACAATTCTTCCACAACCACAGGATATTGTCCGGAACGTGGTGATGGTGGAAATTTTAATTTCAATGCCGACGTATCTACTTCATCTACCTCAACCAAAACCAATTTTTCAAGCATACGTACACGCGATTGCACCTGCTCCGTTTTTGAAAAAGTTCCACGGAAACGCTCAATAAACGCCTGATTATCGGCAATGAATTTTTGTTGCTCGTCGAAGGCTTTTTGTTGGTGAACCCTACGGTCTTTGCGCAATTCCAAATAATCGGAATATTTGGCTTTATAGTCGTAGATTCTTCCCATCGTCACTTCAATGGTACGATTCGTAATACTGTCAACAAAGGCTCTGTCGTGGGAAATTACCATAACGGCTTTAGCCTGATTCACCAAGAAATCTTCTAACCACTGGATACTTTCCATGTCCAAGTGATTCGTCGGCTCATCCAAAAGGATTAAATCTGGTTTCTTTAAAAGGATTTTTGCTAACTCGATACGCATTCTCCAACCTCCGGAAAATTCGGAAGTGGATCGGGTGAAATCTTCTCTTTCAAAACCTAAACCTTTCAGTACTTTCTCAACCTCAGCTTCGTAGTTTACTTCTTCAATCGAATAGTATTTTTCAGAAAGTTCCGAAACGCGTTCAATCAGTTTCATGTAATCGTCACTTTCGTAATCGGTACGAATCGTTAACTGCTCGTTGATCTCGTCGATTTCCTTCTTCATGTTCAACACGCCAGCAAACGCTTTGGACGTTTCTTCCATTACAGTACAATCATCCGCCGTAAGCAAATGCTGTGGCAAATAAGCGATTACGGCATCACTTGGAGCAGAAATTCCGCCACGTGTCGGTTTGTTTTCACCGGCTACAATTTTTAAAAGCGTGGATTTTCCGGCGCCGTTTTTCCCCATTAAGGCGATTTTATCATTCTCGTTAATGGCAAAAGTGATGTCGCTGAACAAAGTCGTTCCGCCAAATTCTACCGCGATGTCGTTTACTGTAATCATTTTAAAAAAAGTTAGAAATCAGAAGTTAGAAGCCGGAAGACCAAAACTCTAATTTTTTGAAGGTGCAAAGATAGTTGAATTTGAGAATGCGGCAATTTGAAAATATGAAAATATGATAAAAGAATTATCTGAAATTTAACCCGATTTACTTTTTAAAAATATATTTTTGCACGGTAACAAATCCTACTTATGAAAAAAAAATACTTTTTATTTTTATTGTTATTCAGCACTTTGGGAGTTTTCGCTAGTAAGTTAGCTTGTCCGACAGTTACAGCTGTTTTATCATCGAGTGCTTATTGCAGTGGTGAGCAAATTTTAATCCAGTTAGACAGTAATGTCCCAGGAACAACTTATACCTGGACGGTAACACAAAACGGTATTTATGGAGCTGCACCTGGATCTACATCTAGCAATTCTATTTCGCAAACCCTTACAACTTCCGGACAAACCACAGGAACTGCAACCTATTTAATCACTCCTTTTGCCGATGGCTGTACTGGAACACCAATACAGGTCGTAGTTACTGTGAATCCGACACCTAGCATCGTAGGACCAAGTACAATTTCAATAGGTAGTGGATCAACGACTTCAATTTCATTCGGATCATCTACTCCCGGGATTGTTTATTCATGGACTCTAAATCAATCCGGTGTTACTGGAGGAAATTCGGGTTCAAACAGTACTGGAAATATCGGACATACACTATACACGACCGGCAACTATATTGGGCAAGCAGTTTACGTTGTAACACCATACCTTAACGGATGTCCTGGCAATCCCGTAACAATCACAATCAATGTTTACCCAACACCGATAGCAGTTGCAACTCCGTCATCTGAAACCATAACATCTGGAGAATCAACCGATGTAAACTTATCAAGTAACATTAATAATACAACATATACTTGGTTTGTATTTGCTGACAATGTAAGTGGCGCAAGTGATGGTAATGGTGATACAATTAACCAAACCCTAACGCTAACAAATCCTAACTCATCGGGAACAGTGACCTATATGATTACTCCTTCAGCTCAAGGTTATTCAGGAAATTCTATTGAAGTCATTGTAACGGTTAATTCCAGTTTAGGCATACATGATTTAGAAACATATAACTTCTCTTTAAGCCCAAACCCAGTAATCAATCAACTACACGTTAAAGGTGATGCATTACTTTCTAAAATTACCATCTGCAATCAGCTAGGGCAGGAAATTTTGGTAAAAGAATGTTACGCTAACGAAGCACTATTAGATCTTTCACAATTAAAATCAGGAATCTATTTTGTTCAACTAGTATCTGATAGCAAACAATCTTCCTATAAAATTATAAAACAGTAATAAAAAAGCCTCGATTTTCTCGAGGCTTTTTTTATTCTTCATCATCCATTTCAAAAAAGAGCGGTTCAATCATGATTTTATCAGCCATGATTTCGACTTTTTCGGTAATTGCGGTACAAAAGAACAAACGCTGTGTTTTGGCAATACTATCGGAAAGACGCGTGATTTTAGGTTCCAATCGGTTTCTGAACAACACATCGGCATCATCGACCACGAACATTTTCAATTGGTTGACATCATAACCTGCTGTTCCAAACATTTCAGTTAGACGATTTGGCGTTCCGACTAAAACATCAATCCCGACGGATATTTGGTTTTTATCGTAATCTATGTCGCTTTTATCGTGGGTTCCGTAAATGCGCAAATCGGTATACTTTCCTAAAACGGAAAACATTTCTAGCATTTCTAGCATTTTCTCTTTGTCTTCTACAACAACCAAAGCTCTTGGCGAAACCATGTGTGCTCTTTCCAATCGTTGAATGACATTGAAAACAATTGTGGTAGTTTTTCCGCTTCCACCAACAGACTGAACTACGGCATCCACACCGCTTTTAATGGTGGAAAATGTTTCCTGCTGCATTTCGTTGGCTTCGATTAAATCAGCTTCGATTAAGGCTTTTTGCAGGTTGGGATTTATTTTTTTTAATTGCATACTTTAGTGAATAGTAATTAGTTGTTAGTAATTAGTAAAGAAGCGACTAATCACTAATTACTCAATTTTATTTGCTCGCAAAGAGTTTTACATCATTCTCTGAAATTTCAGTTCCTCCTAAAATAATCAGGCGTTCCACTACATTTCGCAACTCACGGATGTTTCCGGTCCAATCGTATTCCTGAAGCAGCTTAACGGCTCCGGACGAGAATTTTTTTACCGAATTTCCTTGTTCCGAAGCAATTTTATCCGCAAAATGATTGATCAATAACGGAATATCATCGCGACGGTCGTTCAAAGCCGGAACTTTGATTAAAATCACAGCCAAACGATGGTACAAATCCTCACGGAATCGGCCTTCGTCAATTTCTTTCTTCAGATCTTTGTTGGTAGCTGCCACTACGCGAACATCGATTTTAATGTCTTTGTCAGCTCCTACTCTTTGGATTAAATTTTCCTGTAAAGCGCGTAATACTTTAGCCTGAGCGGGTAAACTCATATCGCCGATTTCGTCTAGGAAAATGGTTCCGCCGTTAGCCGCTTCAAATTTTCCGGCGCGGTCTTTTACAGCTGATGTAAACGCTCCTTTTACATGACCAAATAATTCGCTTTCAATTAGTTCAGACGGAATGGCGGCACAGTTTACTTCGATTAATGGTGCTGTGGAACGCTCACTTTTTTCGTGCAACTGATGTGCAACCAACTCTTTACCCGTTCCGTTGGGTCCGGTGATTAGTACGCGAGCTTCGGTTGGTGCTACTTTCTCAACCATTTCTTTGATCTGATTGATGGGAGCACTTTCCCCTATCATCTCGTAGTTTTTGGAAACTTTCTTTTTCAGGATTTTGTTTTCCACTACAAGCTGTTTCTTATCTAAAGCGTTGCGAACAGTATTGAGCAATCGGTTCAAATCCGGTGGTTTGGAAATGTAATCAAAAGCACCTAAACGCATCGTATTGACAGCAGTTTCCAAATCGCCATGACCGGAAATCATGACCATTGGAATTTCAGGTTTGATTTTCTTAACGGCTTCTAACACTTCTTCACCGTCCATTTTGGGCATTTTGATGTCGCACAACACCAAGTCGTAATCTTCGTTTTTGATTTTTTCTAAGCCTTGCAGACCGTCTTCGGCTTCTTCGACTTTATAGGTATCGCTTTCCTCCGAAAGAATTTTAGTTAAAACCCTGCGGATGGCAGCTTCGTCTTCTATGATTAATATTTTTGACATTTTCTTCTTTTTAAATCGATTAAATCTCTTTAAACATTAGTATTTAAGCCATTTGTACAATTCTTTCCAGGTTGGTTTTTTGCCGTACATTAAAATTCCGACGCGGTAAATTTTAGAGGCAAACCATACAATCCCGATGAAACTTCCAAACAACAAAACAATCGACAAAATTAATTGCCAAGTCGGAACACCAAACGGAATTCGCATCAGCATTACGATTGGCGAGGTTAACGGTATCATGGAAAACACGGTCGCTACTGTGCCGTGTGGATCTTTCATCACGGTAAAGAAACCTACGTAAACTCCTAACATCAAAGGCATGATAATCGGTAATAAAAATTGTTGGGAATCGGTTTCTGAATCTACTGCAGCACCAATGGCAGCATACAATGAACTGTATAAAAAGTAACCTCCGATGAAATAAATGATGAAATACACAAACAGAGTGACCGTTGGAATTTCGTTCAGATACAATTGAATTTTACCGATAAAACCATTCGCCATTTCCATTTGTTCCGGTTGCAATTGGGTTGTAGTGGCTACATCGGCCTGACTTGCACCGAATAAGGAAAGTACAAACATCAATCCTAAACCTAGAACAATCCAAACCAAAAACTGTAAAATTCCGGCTAAAGAAGTTCCGATGATTTTACCCATCATCAACTGAAAAGGTTTTACCGAAGAAATAATGATTTCGATAATACGGTTGGTTTTTTCTTCGATTACACTGCGCATTACCATGTTTCCGTAGATGATAATGAACATCATAATCAGATAACCGAACAAAAATCCGATACCGATTTTGATTTCGTTTAAGAACTTCAAACCTTCTTCACCCGAGAATTTCGAAACGTGAATATCTGATTTCACTTTCGCTTTTTCAATTTTATCCGAATCAAAACCTAAGGTTTGTAAATTGCTCTTACTCAGCTTGGCATTGATGACGCTTTCCATTTCCATCAGAAATTCCATGCGTGGGCTGTCGTCTGAAATGTACTCGGTTTTGGTTGCTAATTCCTGAACATCAGCTACTTTCGGAACATAAATCATCCCTTCGTAACTCTTGCTGGCAGTGTCTTTTGCAACAGCGAATGGCATAGCTGACAAATCTGTATAGTGAATTTCATCTGAATTTTTAAAATCGCTCTTAAAAACTCCCGCTTCGTCGTGAATGGCAATTTTCTTCACTTCACCTTCATTTGCATTTGACAAATAGGCAATCAAAGCGGTCATCGCCACAATTAACAACGGCCCTAAAAAAGTCATGACAATGAACGACTTGTTGCGAACTTTGGATATGAATTCTCTTTTTATGATTAATGATAATACGCTCATTATTATGGTTTGGTTACGGTTTGAATAAAGATGTCGTTGATGCTCGGGATTTTTTCCATGAAATGGGTTACCTGTCCGTTTTGGGTTAGGATGTTCAATAGTTCGTTTGGAGCTGAACCGTTTAACTGTACTTCGATTTTCAGTTCGTCGTTAAGCGATTTGAAATCGGTTTGTTGCAATTGGAACTTTTGTGTTAAATCGTACATCAAGCGTTCGACATTATTAGAAAGAATTCCAACTTGGTACGCGTTGGTTCTGTGTGCTTTTTTTACATCGATTAGCTTTCCTTCGATTAGTTTATTCGATTTGTGGATTAGTGCAATATGGTCGCACATTTCTTCCACGCTTTCCATTCGGTGAGTTGAGAAAATAACCGATGTTCCTTTCTTGTTCAATTCGATGATTTCGTCTTTGATTAAATTCGCATTCACCGGATCGAAACCTGAAAACGGCTCATCGAGAATCAACAATTTCGGCTGATGCAAAACGGTTACGATGAACTGCACTTTTTGTGCCATTCCTTTGGACAATTCCTGAATCTTTTTATTCCACCAGCTTTCGATTTCGAACTTTTCGAACCAATATTTCAGTTGTTTTTTGGCTTCGGATTCTGAAATTCCTTTTAACTGCGCTAAATACATACACTGCTCACCCACTTTCATTGTTTTGTACAAACCGCGTTCTTCCGGCATATAACCGATGTATTGTACGTGTTTTGGTGCTAATTTTTCGCCGTCCAAAAGCACTTCACCTCCGTCTGGCATGGTTATTTGATTGATAATTCGGATTAAAGAGGTTTTTCCGGCTCCGTTTGGCCCTAAAAGCCCGTAAATACTACCTTTCGGAACACTTAAGGAAACATTATTTAAAGCTGTGTAGTCGCCGTATTGTTTAACGACGTTATTCACTTCGAGAATTGAACTCATGAATTTATTAGTTTTTGTAAAAATACGTATTTGATACGAATTGTGGGAATTTGTTACACAAAAAAACCCATTACCAAACAGATAATGGGTCTTTTTCAACTATAAAAAAATTATGAAAACATGTCTTTCACTTTTTCAAAGAAAGACTTATCGGTTTTTTCAGGTTTCGGAACAAAATTTGGATCTTCCAACATCTTCTCGAAAAACTGCTTCTGATCTTTATTCAAAGTTTTTGGTGTCCAAACATTAACGTGAACCAACAAATCGCCGCTTCCGTAGCTGTTCAGACTTGGAATTCCTTTGCCTTTTAAACGAAGGATTTTTCCGGATTGAATTCCTTCTTCCAATTTAATACGCACTTTACCGCCAACAGCTTCAATTTCTTTCGAAGTTCCTAAAGCTGCTTCTGCAAAACTGATGTATAAATCATAATGCAAATTTTCGCCTTCTCTTTTCAAAAATTCGTGCTCTACTTCTTCGATAGCGACAATCAAATCGCCTGGAATTCCGTTAGAGCCCGGCGCATCATTTCCTTTTCCAGAAACTTTTAACTGCATGCCATCTACAACACCTGCAGGGATTTTGATTGACACCGTTTCATCTTCCAAAAGCATTCCGTGTGCATCGGCTCCAGCTGGCTTGCTGTCAATGATTTGACCCGTTCCGCCACAGCTTGAACACGGTGACGAAGTTTGCATTCTTCCTAAAATCGTATTGGTAACGCGCATCACCTGACCCGAACCATTACAGGTTGAACAGGTTTTATAGCTCACACCTTTCGCCTGAACTTTGCGTTTTACTTTTACTTTTTTCTCCACGCCGTTGGCAATTTCTTCCAGCGTAAGTTTTACTTTGATACGAAGGTTGCTTCCTTTCATTCTGCGTTGACCGCCACCGCCGCCAAAACCTCCGAATCCGCCACCAAAAGCTCCTCCAAAAATATCGCCAAACTGACTGAAGATATCATCCATATTCATGTGATGACCGCCGCCGCCAAATCCTCCGGCACCATCAAAAGCAGCATGACCGTATTGGTCGTAACGTGCTTTTTTGTCAGCATCACCTAAAATCTCGTAAGCCTCGGCAGCTTCTTTGAATTTGTCTTCCGCTACTTTATCGCCCGGATTTTTATCAGGGTGAAATTCGATGGCCTTCTTTCGGTACGCTTTTTTAATTTGATCTGGAGTTGCACTTCTGTCAACACCCAATACTTCGTATAAGTCTTTTTTACTCATCAGTTCTTCCGTTTAGAAGCTTATGCTCCGATAACTACTTTCGGGAAACGGATAATTTTGTCTCCCAGTTTGTATCCTTTCTCTACTACATCAACTATTTTGCCTTTCATGTCATCTCCTGCCGGAATTTGGGTAATGGCTTCGGCAAAATCAGCGTTAAAGTCATCTCCTGACTTGATTTCCACTTCTTCCAAACCTTTTGAAATTAAGGTCGATTTGAGTTTTTCGTGAATCAATTCAACTCCTTTAACCAACGCCTCATCTTCCGATTTGGAAATTTGTGCCATGGCTCTGTCAAAATCATCCATTACGGGCAACATCGCCTGTAAAACTTCCTGACCGGCAGTTTTAAAAAGTTCAACACGCTCTTTAGAAGTGCGCTTTTTGTAATTTTCAAATTCTGCAAACAAACGTAAAAATTTATCTTTTTCTTTGGCTAAATCTTCCTGTAATTGTTCTTCAGCAGTTAATTCTGAATTGGTAACTTCTTGGTTTTCTGAAACATTCTCATTTTGCATCGTTTCATTCTCCATGTTTTCAGTATTTTCCTGGCTCATATTTTTAGTTCTTTTTTTAAACATCGTTGTATTCTCTTTTTCAGATTGCAAAAGTATTGCCAAAGCTTGAAAAATGCCAATTTGTCACGAAATATTTTTATAGCTCTCTTTAAAGAGTAACTTTAATATAATTTTAAGAAGATTTCGGTTTCAAATAAATAGATTTGTTTATCATCTAAATCCTTCATTTATGAAAAAAATAGCTTTAAGTTTAGTTTTAGTTGCATCCCTTTTTGTCGTTTCCTGTAAAAAAGACAAGCCTGCCGAAGGAAGTGACACAGTTACCACACAAGATGCTGTCATCACACCTGGCGATATTAAACTTGCGGTAAACACTTCAGAATCTGTAGTAAATTGGATTGGTTCTAAACCCGCCGGAAAACATACGGGAACAATTAGCATTAAAGAAGGTGATGTAACCGTAAAAGATGGCGAAGTTCAAAACGGAACCTTTATTTTAGACATGAATTCTATTGCTGTTACCGATTTGAAAGCCGGTGACGGAAAAGAAGATTTGGAAGCGCATTTAAAAGGAACAAAAGACAAAGAAGCTGAAGATCACTTCTTTAATGTAAAAAAATATCCTACCGGAAAATTTATAATTGCTAAAGTAGCTCATGAGAACGGAAAAACTATTGTTTACGGAAATCTGACTTTGAAAAACATTACCAAAGCTGTTAATTTTCCCGCAACTGTTGTCGCGAATGATTCATTGGTTTCAATTGAAAGCGAACCGCTAATGATTAACAGAACGTTTTGGAATATCAATTACGGTTCGAAATCGGTTTTTGATGACTTAAAAGACAAGTTCATTAACGATGAAGTGGAAATAAAAGTAAACGTGAAAGCGTCGAAAATATAATTATTAATTCATCTTACGATTATAGTTAGAGCGTCCTTTGGGACGCTTTTTTTTGTATTTAGATTGCTACATCTAAAAACAAATAAACTGTTTTCTTTTAAAATTCATGAATTTTGAAAAGACAAAATAATTAAAAATAAGATTTTTCTTGTTTTTTTATAACTCAAATTAGCGATAATTGAATTATTTAACAATACGTTGGTTGAATAATAAAAAATTAAAACATCTTCCATTTAACTCAATTTTTATAAAATTCTCATATTTTTAATTAATATTTCATAAAAATATATTTGTAAAATTCAAATAACATAACTATCTGAATTAATCAACACAAATACATTTAACTATGAAAAGAAGATTACTTACATTACTTTTTGTTTTAGGTTTATCATTTGTATCCGCACAAAATGCAGTTCATCTGGATGGCGTTGACGACTTTGTACCGACAACCTTACCGGCTATCAATGGAAACACTGCCAAAACATTTGAAGCTTGGATTAAAACCACATCCAATTCAAATACCGGAACTGGAGGCATACAACACGTAATCGCAGACATGGGAAGCAGCACAGGAACCGGAGGTCGTTTCACACTAAACCTATTATTCAACAATGCTTTGCGATTAGAAGTTAACGGAAACGGTATAAGCGGTACCACTCCATTAAACGACGGAAATTGGCATCATGTTGCTGCTACATATGATCCTACTCTTGCAACAAACAAAGTAAAATTATATGTGGATGGAAATCTGGACGGTCAAGGAAATTTAACGGTTACAGTAAATACTGGTACAGCAATTCCGTTTCAAATTGCTAAGCGTGTTGATGGCGTTAATCCTTTTCAGGGAAATATGGACGAAGTTCGGGTTTGGAATGTAGCCCGCTCAGCAGCAGATATCATGGCAAATAAAAATATCGAATTCTGTTCTCCTCAAACCGGATTAGTTGCTTATTACAAATTCAACAATGGTATTGCAGACGGAAATAATGCTGGATTAACCTCTATCCCTGATCGTTCTGGAAATAACAGAACAGGAACATTGACCGGTTTGGCTTTAAATGGAACAACTTCAAATTATTCTACCGGAGCAACATTAACCTTAAATACTGTTGACGCTACTGCTACAGTTAGCGGTGCTCTTTTAACAGCTAACGAAACAGGTGCAGGAACAACCTACCAATGGATTGATTGCGACAATGGCAATGCAATCATCGGTGGAGAAACAAATCAGACATTTACAGCTACAGCTTTAGGCAATTATGCGGTTAGAGTTTCTAAAAACGGATGTAACGCAACTTCAAGCTGTTATCCGGTTACTACATTAACTTCTGCTGATTTTGGCGCGAAGTCAAGCATCAAAATATATCCGAATCCTTCTAATGGAAATTTTAGCATTCAGTTAGCTGAAATGGAAAGTTCGGTAGTAGTGATGGTTAAAAATGTAGCTGGTCAAACAATCCTAAAGAAACAATTTAACAACACCAATAATTTTACGGTGAATCTAAACGAAAGTGCCGGAATTTACTTCGTTACTTTGGAGAACGAGTACGGAAAACAAAGTACACACAAATTAGTAGTACAATAAAATATTCGAAGCGCTTTACTTAAAGCGCTTCTTTTTTTAATAAATCGTCCAGAGCTTTTTCAAGTATTTTGTATTTAAACTGAAAACCGTTATCAAGAACTTTTTGAGAACTTACCTGCTGACTTTCGTATAGCAGAATATGCATTTCTCCTAAAATAGCCTGCATGACGAATTTTGGGATTCCGGGCAGATAAATATCCTTATCAATGGTTTTTGCGATCGACTTGGTTAATTCTTCATTAGTAACGGGATGTGGAGCAACGGCATTGAATACGCCATTCCATTGATTCTGAATAGCAAAAAGGAAAATTGCAGCCAAATCGTGAATGTGAATCCAAGACTGCATTTGCTTACCATTGCCGAAAGGAGCTCCAATTCCTGATTTAATCGGTTTAGCCATTTGAGTAAGAGCACCACCATTTTCAGACAAGACAATCCCTATCCGCAGTTTGCATACCTTAATATTTAAGCGATGAAAAGCATCAACGGATTCTTCCCATTTTTCAGTGACAGTTCCTAAAAAAGAAGCGCTGACTTTCGTTTCTTCTTCTGTATAAATCGTCTCATAACTACTCGGATAAATACCAATTGCTGATGCGGAAATAATCTGTTTAACAGTATTCGGATTGTCTTTTAAGGCTTTGTATAATAAATTGGAAGTGAAAATTCGGCTTTCGAGAATTTCCTGTTTGTTGGCTTTCGTCCATCGTTTTGCTATGCTTGCTCCTGCCAAATGTACAATGGCATCCACGCCTAACAGACAGTTTTCATCAATAACTCCTGTTTCAGGATTCCAGTAAAAACCTTGGTAATGCGGCTCGCCTTCAATTTTTCGCTTCGAAGTCGTTAAATAGTGGA
This sequence comes from Flavobacterium sp., assembly GCF_032153895.1. GTDB lineage: Bacteria > Bacteroidota > Bacteroidia > Flavobacteriales > Flavobacteriaceae > Flavobacterium. The sequence continues at coordinate 235,673 of NZ_JALDYN010000001.1, read as the reverse complement.
CGGAAATTCCGTTTTGGAGCAACAATGAAACCAGCTCCTTTCCCACCAAACCTGTCGCACCTGTTACTAAAATTTTCATCCTCAGCTTTTTATTACAAATTTAAAAGCCGAAAGATAAAAAATAATGTTAATTGTACTAGGTTTAACTTTTGGGAAGATTTACTTTACTTTAATACTCCATTCAAAATCCATTTCAGAAACCTGATCGCCTTTTTCGTCGGTTCCGATAGATTTCATCCAGAAGGTTTGTCCTTCATTAGTTGCGATTGCGCGTTGAATTGCTTCTTCCAACAAATGTCCATCTTTACATATAAAGGTGATTCTTCCTTTAGCTTTTTTGGTGAAGTTCCCTTTGTTGTTGGCAACCAGCATGGAAATATTTTTTCCGCTTTTCTTAATCTGATACATCACTAAAGCGCCGGTGGTAAGTTCCGCAGCCATCGCCTGCACCGCAAAATACATAGAATTAAACGGGTTTTGGTTTATCCATCGATGCTTTACCGTTACTGTACATTGCTCGGTAGAAATCTGTTTTACACGAACGCCACTCCAAAAAGCTGAAGGCAATTTAAAAAACAGGAAAGTATTCAATTTTGACGGTGTGAACTCCATAACACTATATTTTAGGCTAATGTACAAAAAAATACTATGCATTCATATAAAATTACAATTGTTAAAAAAATGTTAATTATTAGTACTTTGTATTGCAAGGTATCTTCTTTTAGACTTATCTTTGTATAAGAGATTAATAGCTAATCAATAGTATTATTAAAATAAGCATCAATCATCATGAAATCATCAATCATTTATTTAGGAATCGCTTTAATCACATTTAGTAATGTAATTACAGCAACAGGTCAGCAATCGGAAATCAATAATCGCTTAACGCAATTAGCCTTTGCTGACGGAAATGTAAAAGAAAACAGAAGTTCTTCGGAAACGACAAAAAACGAAAAGGCTTTAGTTTCTTCAGAAATAGAGCTGATAACTTTTCCGACGTATCAGAAAACCATGGAAGAAATCATAGCCGAAAACAATCAGATTACCGAAAACGTTCTTAACACAACACCAACTGAAAAAACTGAAATCGAAGTAATCTTAGAGATGAATCGTATCAACAACGAAAAAACCATGGAAGAAATCATCAGCGAAGACAATTTAATCATCGAAAACGACTTCTCTAACAAACAACCAATCGCTGTGATAAAACCAAAAGAATTGTAGTTTCAATCATCAATCAAATCAATCAAAATCAAATCACCATGACAACCACATCCGACAAAAGTACCGCTACCCTATTGCAACTCAGTTCGCTGACGCAGTACTTTATTCCGCTGGGTAATTATTTCTTCCCGATTTTAATCTGGGCCTTCAGAAAAGACAAATCCCAATTTGTAGATTACAACGGAAAACAGGTTTTGAATTTTCAACTGAGTCTTTTATTGTATTCGGTAATTCTTATAGCGATTGCGGTGCCAACTTTGTTGTACAGTTTTTTCAGCAATGTGACTTTTCAGCAATTGGAAAACGGAAATTTCGACATCGATCAACTGGCTGTAGTGAACTTAAGCGGAATTGCCATCGTAGCCATCACAGCAGTCGTAATTTTTTTCACACTGAAAATAGTTGAGTTTTTCCTCATCATTTATGCCGCTGTAAAAGCCAGTAACGGAGAGCAATACAAATATCCATTGAGTATTTCGTTTATAAAATAAATCATCAATCATCATCAAAAAATGAACAGTTTAACCACAAAAAAAGCAATTCTATGAACATTGAGAACACCAAAGCTCAGATGCGTAAAGGAGTTTTAGAGTTCTGTATTCTATCGGTATTGAAAGAAAAAGATGCCTACACTTCAGAAATCCTAGACACTTTAAAAAACGCTAAATTATTAGTTGTTGAAGGAACGGTATATCCGCTGCTTACACGATTAAAAAACGACGGTCTGCTCAACTATCGTTGGGAAGAATCCACTTCAGGTCCACCCCGTAAATACTACGGTTTAACCGACGAAGGACACGAATTTTTAAAAGAATTAAATGGCACCTGGAACGAACTAGCCGGAGCCGTAAACACAATAACTAGCCAAAACCAATAGTCATGAACAAGACAGTAAACATAAATTTAGGAGGTTTTCCATTCACAATTGACGAAGACGCCTTTCAAAAACTGAGTCGTTATTTCGATGCTATCAAACGTTCCCTTTCTGCAGACGGAAGAGACGAAATCATGAACGACATCGAAAGCCGCGTAGCAGAATTGTTAGCTGAAAAATTATCTGACAGCAAACAAGTTGTAGGTTTAACCGAAATCGATCAAGTAATCGCCGTAATGGGACAACCTGAAGATTACCGCATTGAAGACGAAAACGAAAAAACATCATATACAACTTACAATCCGACAGGTTCTAAAAAACTGTACCGTGATAAAGAAAAAGGTATGTTAGGTGGTGTTTTGGCAGGTTTCGGACATTATTTTGGAGTTGATCCGCTTTGGTTGCGCATCATCATGGTTATCTTATTGTTCAGCTGGGGAATTGGTATTATTCCGTACATCATCTTCTGGATTTTAGTACCGGAAGCTAAAACTACAGCCGAAAAGCTAGAAATGACCGGGCAGCCGATTACCATTTCCAACATCGAGAAAAAAGTAAAGGAAGGCTTCGCTGAAATTACCGATACCGTTAACAATATCGACCATCAGAAAATTGCCGACAATGCAAAAAGCGGCGCGCAAAAAGTGGGAAGTTCTTTAGAAGAAATCATCATGACCATTTTTAAAGCAATTGCCAAAGTTCTAGGAGCGTTTATTGTTGTAATTTCAGCATCATCTTTAATCGGTTTGCTTATTGCTTCTATCATGCTGATTTTCTCATCAACGATGCCGGATGCACCTTGGTTTAACTACATTAATGCTGAAAATTATACAGATATTCCAATGTGGTTGTTAGGGATTTTATCGCTGTTGGCTATCGGAATTCCGTTCTTTTTCTTCTTCCTTTTAGGATTGAAATTGTTAATCAGCAACTTGAAATCGATTGGGAACTACGCGAAATTCACTTTACTAGCGGTTTGGATAATTTCAGTAATCGCTTTGATTTACTACGGAGTTCGTCAGGCAACTGAAATTGGTTTCGACGGAAAAGTGGTTAAAAAAGAGCAACTGTTAATTCAACCGAACGATACGTTGAACATCAAATTCCGTTTCAACGATTATTTCTCGAAAACTGCCAGTATCAATACAGATTTCAGATTTACGCAGGATTCGGCACAAAACGAAGTAATTTACTCGAACAACATCGAATTACATTTGTTAAAAACCGCTGATTCACCGTATATCCAAATTGAAAGAACTGCGGAAGGAAAATCGTTAGCCGATGCTAGAAGTCGTGCGGAAAAAATCAAATACAGTTTTGAAATTCAGGGAAATACCGTAATTTTAGACAACTATTTACTGACCGATATTGAGAACAAATACCGCAATCAGAAAGTGAAAATTTTTCTTTACTTACCTGAAGGAACTGTGATTCATCCGGACACGAATACATCTCAGTATTTGGACAACGATTATTCGAACTATTACTTCTTCAGCGATGACGAGTCGTACTATTATAAAATGGAAAAAGACGAATTAAAATGTCTGAACTGTCCGGCCGAAGAAGAAAATGAAGATTGGCACACCGAAGAAAATGACACAACAAATGCCAAAACCACTACAGTTACTTTAAACGAAAACGGTTTACAAATCAAAGAAAGCAAAAAAGTAACCAACAAAGAGGTTGAAGGTATTAAAGTAACGAAAGACGAAGTAATCATTAAGACCAAAAACTAAAAAATGCAATCATCAATCAAACATTTTTTAGCAATTACAATAAGTCTGACAAGTTGGTTTACAAATGCTCAGCAGGTAGTAATCGAACCAAAGCCCGAGCAACCTATTATCGAAAAAGGAGAACATTATAATTACCTGAATTTCGATTTTGTAATCCGTAATAGTTCTAAAGACACTTTGAAACTAACACGTCTTGAAGTGCACCTTTTAGATAAAAACAACCAACTTATCCAGCAAAAGTTCTTAGACAACAACGGTACAGCTCCCAGCATAAACACCATTCCCGACAGACAGTGGAATGGTGTTGCTGAGAGTTTGATTTTCAATCCTTTTCACGAAGTAAACAACCTCACAACTAAACTGGAATATACGTTTACGTTTAACGATTCTATTGAAGTTAAAAAGGTTGTAACTCCTACTGATTATAAGCAATCGGTTGCCTTTGATTTACCCTTAAAATCAAAAATGCTGGTGTATGACGGACATGATTTTTATTCGCATCACCGCAGATTCAATTACGAATTTCCAATGATTAAACAATTAGGTTTTAATGGAAATTTCATGAGATTTGCTTATGATTTTGTTATTCTGAATAAAGAAAACAAACAGTATAAAGGAGATGGCGAAAAAGACTCAGATTGGTTTGGTTTTGGCGCTGATGTTTTAGCAGTTGCCGATGGGGAAATCATTGTTTTAGAAACCAATCAGAAGGACGATAAATCATTCGATATTCCAAGTCTAAAAACCAACCCGTTAGTACTTTACGGAAATCATATTGTAATCAAACACCAAGATGGCGCTTACAGCATGTATGGTCATCTAAAGCAAGGCAGTTCAGCAACCTTAAAAAAAGGTCAACAGATAAAGAAAGGACAGAAAATTGGGCAGATTGGAACTTCAGGAAGTTCATTTTTCCCTCACCTCCACTTTGAAATGCGTAACAACACCAATCACGATGCTGAAGGACTGCCTTCCTATTTCGACAATTATTCCGTTCATATCGGAACCATTAAAAAGGAAGTTAAAAGAGGTATGATTAATACCGGAGATATTTTACAATCTAAATAATCAATCTAAAACGAATAATCATGATCAAACTAGTAATCAACCTAACCAAAGCCATCGTGGTAACTCTAGTTGCCGTATTGTTTGGTTCATGCAACATGAACATGAACTTGGGTGGGCTTAAAAAAGTAGAAGGCAACGGAAACGTAATGACAAAATCGCGCGATGTTTCAGATTTCACTTCTGTAAGTGCCAGCAACGGTTTGGAAGTAATTTTGGTTCAAGGACCAACATCTGAAATTAAAGTGGAAGCCGATGAAAACCTACATCAGCACATAAAAACTGAAGTAAACGAAGGCGAATTGAAAATTTTTACTGATGCAAATTTACGCAATGCTAAAGAGAAAAAAGTGTATGTGCAATTGGCGAAGTTAAATACTTTGGAAAGCTCAAGCGGCGCATCGGTAACCAGTAAAAACGCGTTTGACAATACTTCGATGAATGTTTCTTCGAGCAGTGGAAGTGAAATCGATTTAAAAGTAAACGTTGCTTCGTTAAATTGCCAAAGTAGCAGCGGAAGCGAAATTAAAGTAAGTGGAAAAGCCGACAAATTAGATACTGAATCGTCAAGCGGAAGTTCGATTGATGCAAAACAATTAACAACTAAAACAGCTTTTGCAGATTCGTCAAGTGGAAGTTCAATCGACTTACAGTCACCGGAAACACTAACGGCAGAAGCATCCAGCGGAAGTTCCATTTCGTATGAAACCGAACCCAAAACATTGCAGAAAAAAGCCAGTTCCGGCGGAAGTATCGGAAGAGATTAATCAAAAAAGAAAAACATCAGTAATAGCTGATGTTTTTTTTTATATTTGTGTAAACTAAAGAACTTACCCAAATGAAGAAACTTTACTTTCTACTGTTTGCAATGCTCATGGGCACTGCTGTTTTTGCCCAGAAAAAAGAGAAAATAAAGGGATCAAAAATTGTTACCGTTACTCAAAAAGAGGTTGAACCGTTCCAAAATTTGGATATTACGGACAATCTTGAAATTTTCATCATCAAAGGTGACAAACAAAGCATCGAAATCGAAGCCGATGACAACCTACACGATGTTTTAAAGTACGAAATGAACGGAAGTACATTACAGTTGAGTTCCACTAAAGATGTTAGCGGTGCAAAAAAATTCAGTGTTCGTGTTACGTATACTGATGATTTGAAATTGATTTCGGTGAGAAGCGAAGCACAATTAAATTCTCTAGCCGATTTACAAGGCGATAACATTACCGTGAAAAACTATGATTATTCCAAATCGTACTTAAATGTAAAAGCGACGCATTTTACTTTAATCATGAACGATCGCTCGAAAGCGGAACTAAACGCTAAATCCGAATCGGTAACCATTGAATTGAGCAAAAATGCTGAAGTAAAAACCTTGATAACAACACAAAGTTTAAAGTTTGATTTGTATCAGAAAACCTCAGCAACTATTGAAGGTGATGCTGCTTCCGCTAAAATCCGTTTGGACAACAACGCTAATCTGACGGCTAAAAAACTAAACGTTTCTGAAATGGAACTTGTAGCAGAATCCTATTCCAATGTTAGTGTAAATGTTGCTAAAAATATTAGCATAACTGCTGCCGGAAAATCGGAAATTCAATTGTATGGCGAACCAAAAATTAATATGGTTAAATTTACCGACAACGCTATTTTATATAAGAAACAGTTAAACTAATAACAATAAAAAAATCCCAATCTATCGATTGGGATTTTTTTATTTCTGTTTAAATAATTAATGTCCTTTTGCTGCTAAATAACGCTCCGCATCCAAAGCCGCCATACAACCTGTACCCGCAGCCGTAATCGCCTGACGATATACATGATCTGCCGCATCTCCACCTACAAAAACACCCTCTACACTTGTTTTAGCAGTTCCCGCTTGGTTGATGATGTAACCTGTTTCGTCTAATTTCAAATAGTCTTTAAAAATATCCGTATTCGGTTTGTGTCCGATGGCTACGAAGAAACCTGTAGCTGGAATTTCTTTCACTTCTCCGGTTGTATTGTTTTTAACGCGAACGCCGGTTACTACATTTCCGTCTCCTAAAACTTCTTCAGTTTCTGTATGCAATAAGATTTCGATGTTTTCAGTATTGCGAACACGTTGCTCCATAATTTTAGAAGCTCTGAACACTTCACTACGCACCAACATCGTTACTTTTTTACAAAGCTTTGACAAATAATGAGCTTCTTCACAAGCACTGTCTCCCGCTCCAACGATGATTACTTCCTGATTTCTGTAAAAGAATCCGTCGCAAACCGCACAGGCAGAAACTCCTCCACCCATTTGCAAATAATGTTGTTCCGATGGCAATCCTAAATATTTAGCGGAAGCACCTGTCGAAATAATTACCGTATCACAGTGAATTTCTTTGGTATCATTCACCCAAACTTTGTGAATTGGTCCTGAAAAATCAACTTTGGTAGCCCAACCGTCGCGAATATCCGTTCCAAAACGTTTTGCTTGTTCTTGTAACTGCACCATCATTTCAGGTCCGGTTACACCTTCTGGATAACCTGGGAAATTTTCCACTTCGTTAGTTGTTGTCAATTGCCCACCTGGCTGTGTTCCTTGATATAAAACCGGAAACATATTTGCTCTGGCAGCATAAATCGCAGCAGTATATCCTGCTGGTCCTGAACCTATAATAAGGCATTTTACTTTTTCTATAGTATCAGACATAATCTCTGTGTTATAATTAATTTTTGAAGCTCACAAATGTAAGTTTTAATTAAAAAATTTCCTTGAAAAAGATATCAGATTTAACTATTGAAAAATAAATCAGATTTATTGAGAAAAACATTTTGGAAATAGATTTTTAGTTTTATATTTGCACCCACATTTACACGGGGTGTAGCGTAGCCCGGTCATCGCGCCTGGTTTGGGACCAGGAGGTCGCAGGTTCGAATCCTGCCACCCCGACAAATTAATCCTTTCAGTTTTCTGAAAGGATTTTTTGTTTAAATTTAAACTCTAAATTAAAATTATCATGAAATATATTACGGTATTAGTTTTACTATTTTTAAGCATAAATACAACTTTTGCACAGCAGCCTAAAAAGACACAAAAGGCAGTTATCAAGACTACGATTACTTGTGATCATTGCAAAGAATGTGAAACCTGCGGACAATTATTCAATCAGAAGTTACTGCGCGAAACCGGTGTGCAAATGGTTAATATTGACACCGAAAAAATGACCATCGAAGTGATTTACAACTCCAAAAAAACAACTTTGGATAAAATCCGAACAGCCATCAGTAATTTAGGTTATGATGCAGACGACGTAAAAGCGACTCCGGAAGGCTATGAAAAACTGGACGGTTGTTGTAAAGCATAACTCATAATACAATAATTAACGAATCCTTTCCTTAAACCGGAAGGGATTTTTTACTTTTATTCCTTTTAGAATTCGGCTTTTGAATTGATAAATTCCTATTTTTGCCAAGACAAATAAACACAACATTTATGCTGATTATCGGAATCGCCGGCGGAACCGGAAGCGGAAAAACCACTGTAGTTCACCAAATTATGAACGAATTACCGGAAACGGAAGTTGGAATTATTTCCCAAGATCATTATTACAAAGAAACGCACGATTTAAGTTTAGAAGAGCGTTCTAAAATCAACTTCGATCACCCAAGAGCTATTGATTTCGAGCTACTTACTCAGCATTTAAAAGAACTAAAAGCCGGAAATGCAATTGATCAGCCGTTGTATTCTTTCGTTCAGCACAACAGAACCGGTGACACGATTCACACCTTACCAAGAAAAGTAATGATTGTGGAAGGAATTCTAATCCTAACCAATCCGGAATTACGCGAATTGTTCGACATTAAAATCTTCGTTCATGCCGATTCAGACGAACGTTTAATCCGTCGTTTAAAGCGTGATATTGCCGAGCGTGGTCGTGACATGGAAGAAGTCTTGAACCGCTATCAGACAACGCTAAAACCAATGCACGAGCAATTTATCGAACCAACAAAAGCTTTTGCCGATATCATCATTCCGAACGACAAATACAACACAGTCGCCATCGATGTGGTTCGCGCCGTAATCAACCAAAGAATTGCTTAATTTTCAGTATATTTACAACTCATGAAGAAAGCATTCGAGACTTTAGTAGCCCAATATCCATTTCTGAAAATATTCGGAAATCGTTATGTTTTGGTGTTGCTTTTCTTCACGATCTGGATGCTTTTTCTGGACAATTATTCTTATTTGGAACACCGCGTTCTTAACAAGGAAATTAATGAGTTGGAAGACAATAAAAAATACTATCAGGACGAAATCAGAAAAGACAACGAAAACATCAAAAAACTGAAAAACCCTGGACAGATTGAAAAATACGCTCGCGAGAAATACTACATGAAACGCGAAAACGAAGATATTTACATTATTGAATTTGAAGATGAAGTACCACACGACGGTGCTGAATAACAAATATTACCATGAGCGATAAGCTATTTTCAGAATTCGAAGGCGTTTCTTCAAAACAGTGGAAACAACAAATCCAATACGAATTAAAGGGAGCCGATTATAACGAAACTTTGGTTTGGGAAAGCCCAGAAGGCATTAAAGTACGTCCGTTTTATCATAACGATGAAGCTGAAAAACCGTTGAACATCACTACTCCAACAGAAAGTTTCAAAATTGTACAGAACATTTTTGTACACGATTTGGAAAAATCCATTGCAAGAGCGAACGAAACCCTAAACAGAGGTGCGGAAAGTATTCGATTTACGTTAGAAAATGAGCGAGTCGATATTGAGAAACTACTGAATAGTATTCCAAATGATGTTACGGTTTATTTGTTTTTCGAATTTCTGAATACCGATTTCATCAAAAAAATTGACGGAATTGCTGCCCAACGAAACGCTACAGTTTTTGTTGAAGTCGATCCGATTGGACAATTAGCCAAAGACGGAAATTTGTTCGTAAACGTAGATTCCGATTTTACGGTTTTAAACGATTTGAGCAAATCTTGTCAAAACATACATTTCTTGAGCATTGACACCGCTTTGTACCAGAACGCTGGCACCAATATCGTACAACAATTGGCTTATACTTTAGCTCACGCAAACGAATATTTCAACCGAATTTCGTCAATCAACAAACCGATTACCATAAAAGTTGCTGTCGGAACAAATTACTTTTTTGAAATCGCAAAACTTCGTGCGCTACGCTTGTTATTCAACACTTTAGCAAAAGAATACAACCACAATTTCGATTGTCATATTGTCGCGACACCAACCAAACGCAACAAAACCTTATACGATTACAACGTAAACATGCTGCGTACTACTACCGAATGTATGAGTGCGATTTTAGGAGGTGCTGATGCGGTATCGAATTTAGCTTACGATGCTATCTATCATAAAGACAACGAATTCGGCGATAGAATTTCTCGAAATCAGTTATTGGTTTTAAAACACGAAAGTTATTTTGACATCGTGAACAATCCTTCAGACGGAGCGTATTACATCGAGAGTTTAACGGAACAATTGGCCGAAAAAGCCTTGACTTTATTTAAAGACATCGAAGCAAACGGTGGTTTCATTACACAATTGATTGAAGGAACCATTCAACGTAAAATCAAAGAAAGTGCTGATAAAGAACAGGAACTATTCGATAACGGCAAGGAAATCTTATTGGGAACCAACAAATACCCGAACAAAGAAGATCGTATGAGCCACGATTTGGAATTGTTTCCGTTTGTAAAAACAAATCCGCGTAAAACGTTGATTACACCAATTATTGAAAAGCGATTGGCCGAGAAAATGGAACAGGAACGTTTGGAAACTGAGAAGTAATGAGAAAAGACATTCAACATATAAGTTTAAAGCAATCTGCAGACAACAATCAGCAATTAGCTGAAAACGATAAAAGCTTTACAACTGCCGAAGGCATCGAAGTTAAATCCAACTATTCTGAAGCCGATTTAGCCAATCTGGAACATTTAGATTTCGGAGCCGGATTTGCACCCAACTTACGTGGCCCTTACGCGACTATGTACGTTCGCAGACCTTGGACGATTCGCCAATACGCAGGATTCTCCACTGCCGAAGAAAGTAACGCTTTCTACAGAAGAAACTTAGCCGCCGGACAAAAAGGATTATCCGTAGCTTTCGATTTAGCCACACACCGAGGTTACGATTCAGACCATGAAAGAGTTGTGGGAGACGTTGGAAAAGCAGGTGTAGCTATTGATTCGGTGGAAGATATGAAGATTTTGTTCGACCAGATTCCGTTAGGAGAAATGTCGGTATCAATGACCATGAACGGAGCGGTTTTACCAATTATGGCCTTTTATATCGTAGCTGCGGAAGAACAAGGAGTTGATGCTAAATTACTTTCCGGAACGATTCAGAATGACATTTTGAAAGAGTTCATGGTGCGTAATACTTACATCTACCCGCCTACGCCATCGATGAAAATCATTGCTGATATTTTCGAATATACGAGTAACAATATGCCGAAGTTCAACTCAATTTCGATTTCGGGTTACCATATGCAAGAAGCTGGAGCTACCGCAGATATTGAGTTAGCTTATACTTTAGCCGATGGTTTGGAATACATCAGAACCGGTTTGGCAGCAGGCATGGATATTGACACTTTTGCACCTCGTTTGTCGTTCTTCTGGGCTATTGGAATGAACCACTTTATGGAGATTGCCAAAATGAGAGCCGGACGTATATTGTGGGCGAAATTATTGACACAATTCAATCCGAAAGACGACAAATCGTTAGCTTTAAGAACGCATTGTCAGACATCAGGCTGGAGTTTAACCGAACAAGATCCTTTCAACAACGTAGCCAGAACCGCTATTGAAGCAGCGGCAGCAGCTTTTGGAGGAACCCAATCGTTACACACTAATGCTTTAGACGAAGCCATTGCTTTACCTACGGATTTTTCGGCACGAATCGCTCGTAATACGCAAATCTTTTTACAGGAAGAGACCAAAATCTGCAAAACGGTGGATCCTTGGGCGGGAAGTTATTACGTAGAATCATTAACCAAAGAAATCGCAGACAAAGCTTGGGCTTTAATTGAAGAAGTAGAAGAATTAGGCGGAATGACCAAAGCCATCGAAGCCGGAATTCCGAAATTGAGAATTGAAGAAGCAGCCGCGAGAAAGCAAGCGAGAATCGACAGCGGTCAGGATATTATCGTAGGGGTAAACAAATATCGTTTAGAGAAAGAAGATCCTTTACACATTTTAGAAGTCGATAACCAAACCGTTCGTAAACAACAGATCGAACGTTTAGACCATATCAAAGCGACCCGTGACAATGCCAAAGTACAACAATGTTTAGCTAAACTGACAGCTTGTGCTAATGGCGAACCGGGCAACTTATTAGAATTAGCAGTAGATGCAGCGCGAAACAGAGCCACTTTAGGAGAAATCAGTGATGCGCTGGAAACTGTTTTCGGACGTTATAAAGCACAAATCAAATCGTTTAGTGGCGTGTACAGCAAAGAGATTAAAAACGACGAGAGTTTTGAAAAAGCAAAACAATTAGCGGATGACTTCGCTAAAAAAGAAGGACGCCGACCGCGTATCATGATTGCCAAAATGGGTCAGGACGGACACGACCGCGGAGCAAAAGTAGTTGCTACCGGTTATGCCGACGTTGGTTTCGACGTAGACATCGGACCATTGTTCCAAACTCCAGCCGAAGCAGCCAAACAAGCCGTGGAAAACGACGTTCACATTTTAGGAGTTTCTTCGTTAGCAGCCGGACACAAAACATTGGTTCCGCAGGTAATTGAAGAACTTAAAAAATACGGTCGTGAAGATATTATGGTGATTGTTGGCGGAGTAATTCCGGCGCAGGATTATCAGTATTTGTTTGATGCTGGAGCGGTTGCGGTTTTCGGACCGGGAACTAAGATTAGTGAGGCAGCGATAACTATTTTGAATGTTTTATTGGAAGATTAACAATCTTTAATATTTCCACGAGAGAGTAATCCCGTAAAAAATCTTGTAAAAAACATCAACTTATAGTTGATGTTTTTTATTTTTATCAAATGTCAAAACTTCCCAACATCACAACTAGCATATTTTCCGTAATGTCGCAATTGGCAAACCAACATAACGCGATAAATTTATCGCAAGGTTTTCCAAATTTTCCGGTAGACGAACGATTGCTTCAACTTTCCGTACGGTTGCAACGCGAAAACATTCATCAGTATACACCGATGGCTGGTTTACCGTCACTTTTAGAAAAAATAGCAGCGCTTACGTTAAAGAAGTACTTGCGAAACGTGAATGCTGCAACGGAAATAATGATAACCGCCGGTGCTACACAGGGAATTTATACTGCGATTAATACGTTCATAGGTAATGGTGATGAAGTTATCATTCTCGACCCGAGTTATGACAGTTACGAACCTTCAGTTTTAGTAGCCGGCGGAAAACCGGTACGCGTTTCTTTAAATGAAGATTATTCACCTGATTTCAACAGAATTGAAACGGCGATCACTTCTAAAACGAAAATGATTGTCATCAACAACCCGCACAATCCAACGGGAAAAATTTGGAATGCTTCAGATTTTGAGGCTTTGGAAACAATTCTGGAAAAACATCCGCAGGTTTTAATTTTAGCCGATGAAGTGTACGAATACATTTCGTTTCTGCATCCGCACATTTCGTTTCATACTCGAAAAAAATTAATTAATCGAACCATCATTGCTTCCTCTTTCGGAAAATCACTCCACGTAACCGGTTGGAAAGTAGGCTACTTAATCGCTCCGGAACATTTGATGAATGAGATGAAGAAAGAGCATCAGTTTTTGGTTTTCAGCGTCAATAGTTTTTCCCAACACGCCATTTCAGAATATCTGGACATTGTTAATTTTGACGAAATTTCGAAGATGTATTTGAAGAAACGCGACTTATTTCAGTCCTTACTAAAAGACAGCCGTTTTGAACTCATGCCTTGTGAAGGGACCTATTTTCAGGTGGTGAATTACAAAAATATCAGTCAAAAAAATGATGTCGATTTTGCTAAGGAACTGATTACTGAACATGGTGTTGCCGCGATTCCGATTTCAGTTTTTTATAATGATGCTACGGACAGAAAAATGCTCAGATTCTGTTTTGCAAAAACCGATGAAACGCTCATAGAAGCGGCTAAAAAACTTACTAAAATTTAATTGAAAAATAACAATTTGTAGCATTTTTTTAGTAACTTTAAGCTATAACAAGTTTTTATAACTTATGTCGCAGCACAATTTATACATTGACAACAGGCTTGTCATCTCCAGAGACTTCAAAGCGCCGAAGACTCTTGTTTTTAAAGCGCTGTCTGAATCAGAACGCTTCGCACAATGGTGGGGTCCTTCCAATTTTGAAACCAAAGTGATTCAGTTTAATTTCAAACCGGATGGCATTTGTCATTACTGTTTTGAATCCCCTGATGGCTTAAAAATGTGGGGACGTTTTATTTTCAAAGAAATTTTACCGAATAAAAAAATTGAATTCCTAAATTGCTTTTCGGACGAAAATGCGGGTGTAATTCGTGCGCCTTTTGATGAAAACTGGCCGTTGGAAATGTTCAACATCATTACCTTGGAGGAAAATGAAGGAACTACTATTTTAACTTTCATTATTTCTCCATACAATGCTTCTGATGCAGAACTGAAAACCTTTTCAGAGAATCACGAAAACATGGAATTAGGCTTTAAAGGTACTTTAGACCGCTTGGAAGATTATCTGCTTAAAAATTAAAACATATTATGCAAGCATAGTATTTTTAATTATCTTTACAATTCTTAAAAACCACCTTATGAACTTTTCAGCAAAAATGCTACGTGATAACGCCTTATCGGACAAAGTAATTGTTGTAACCGGGGGCGGAAGCGGTCTTGGAAAAGCCATGACCAAATATTTTCTTGAATTAGGTGCTAAAGTGGCCATCACTTCTAGAGATTTAGAAAAATTACAAGCCACAGCCAAAGAATTAGAAGCGGAAACCGGCGGACAATGTTTGGCTATTCAGTGTGATGTTCGTCACTACGACCAAGTGGAAGCTATGTTAGCCAAAACATTGGAAACCTTCGGAAAAGTGGATGTTTTACTGAACAACGCAGCCGGAAACTTCATCTCTCCTACCGAGCGTTTATCAGCTAATGCTTGGGATACGATTATCGATATCGTTTTAAAAGGTTCCAAAAACTGTACACTGGCTTTCGGAAAACACTGGATTGAAGCCAAACAAACCAATTGCAATGTTTTAAATATTGTCACTACATACGCTTGGACGGGTTCTGCTTTCGTAGTTCCTTCGGCAACCGCAAAAGCTGGAGTTCTAGCGATGACACGTAGTTTAGCAGTAGAATGGGCCAAATACGGTATCCGAATGAATGCCATTGCACCGGGACCATTTCCAACCAAAGGCGCTTGGGATAGATTGTTACCTGGCGACTTGAAAGAGAAATTTGATTTGGCTAAAAAAGTGCCCTTAAAACGTGTGGGCGACCATCAGGAATTAGCCAATTTAGCAGCTTATTTGGTTTCGGATTTCTCTGCATATATCAATGGTGAAGTTATTACCATTGATGGTGGTGAATGGTTACAAGGCGCCGGACAATTCAATTTATTAGAGCAGGTTCCACCAGAATTGTGGGATATGTTGGAAATGATGATTAAGTCGAAAGGAAATAAATAACAGTAATCTGTATTCAGTGATTAGTAAACAGTAAAAGGGCGATTTTTTTCGCTCTTTTCTTTTTTAAGGCAATTAAACTGAATACTCAACACTGAACACTGTCAACTTTACAAGATTGTTAACAAATAACATTTTCATAAACCATAATAAATTGTATTTTTACGCTTCAAAATTTGTAAAAACGAAATGGGTAAAATCATTGCTATTGCCAATCAGAAAGGTGGCGTTGGAAAAACTACGACTTCCGTAAATTTAGCGGCCGCTTTAGGTGTTTTAGAGAAAAAAGTTTTATTGATTGACGCCGATCCGCAGGCCAATGCCTCATCCGGATTAGGTATCGATGTTGAAGCTGTTGAAATCGGAACCTATCAAATTCTTGAGCATAGCAACTCGCCCGAAGAAGCAACAATCGCTTGTACTGCGCCAAACGTTTCGGTAATTCCGGCACATATTGACTTGGTGGCTATCGAAATCGAATTGGTAGACAAGGAAAACCGTGAGTACATGTTAAAACAAGCGTTGGCAAGCATCAAAGACCAATACGATTATATCATCATCGACTGTGCTCCTTCTTTAGGATTACTGACTTTGAATGCTTTAACGGCTGCTGATTCGGTTGTAATCCCAATTCAATGTGAATATTTTGCCTTGGAAGGTTTAGGGAAATTATTAAACACAATTAAAAGTGTACAGAAAATCCACAACCCGGAGTTGGATATCGAAGGTTTATTGCTAACAATGTACGATTCCCGTTTACGTTTGTCAAATCAAGTGGTGGAAGAAGTTCAGAAACATTTCAACAACATGGTTTTTGACACGATTATCCAAAGAAATATCAAGTTGAGTGAAGCACCAAGTTTCGGGGAAAGCATCATCAATTACGACGCTACCAGTAAAGGCGCATCGAATTATCTGAACTTGGCAGAAGAAATTATCAAGAAAAACAGCAAGTAATAGTGTATGACTAAAGTGGTAAAAAAACAGGCATTAGGAAGAGGATTATCAGCATTATTAAAAGATCCTGAAAACGATATCAAATCTGCAGAAGACAAAAATGCAGACAAAGTTGTCGGGAATATCATCGAATTGGAAATCGAAGCGATTGAAATCAATCCGTTCCAACCGAGAACCAATTTCAACGAAGAATCGCTACAAGAATTAGCGTCATCCATCCGTGAATTAGGTGTGATTCAACCGATTACCGTTCGCAAAATTGATTTCAATAAATACCAGTTAATTTCCGGAGAGCGCCGTTTGCGTGCTTCAAAATTAGTCGGTTTAAAAACTATACCTGCTTACATCCGTTTGGCAAACGACAACGATTCCTTAGTAATGGCTTTGGTGGAAAACATTCAGCGTCATGACTTGGATCCAATCGAAATCGCCTTGTCGTACCAGCGTTTAATTGACGAAATTCAGTTAACTCAAGAACAAATGAGTGACCGCGTTGGCAAAAAGCGCTCAACTATTGCTAACTATTTGCGTTTGTTAAAGTTAGACCCGATTATCCAAACCGGAATCCGCGACGGATTTATCACTATGGGACACGGACGCGCCATCATCAACGTGGAAGATTTAGACGTTCAAACCGATATTTATCAAAAAATTGTGAGCCAAAATCTTTCGGTACGTGAAACGGAAGCTTTAGTGAAATCATATCAGGACAGCTTAAAACCTGCTGCAGCAAAAGCTACTAAAAGCGCATCGTTTGATGTAAGTTCCGATAAGAAAAAAGCTTTTAATGATTTCTTCGGAGCCAAAGTAGATGTAAAAGTAGCTGGAAACGGGAAAGGAAAAATTTCCATTCCATTCCACTCAGAAGAAGATTTTAACCGCATTATCAAATTAATCAACGGATAGTGAACAGATTCTTATCCATAATATTTTTTACGCTGTGCCTTTTCAGCCTAAATGCTTTTTCTCAGGAAGAAGTAAAATTGGTGGTGCAGGATTCTGTAAAAAATGAAAAGGCAAATGTATTAGCACCTTCTAGAGCTGCTTTTTATTCTGCAGTTTTACCAGGCTTAGGACAAGCCTACAACAAAAAGTACTGGAAGATTCCAATCGTTTATATTGGTTTAGGTACCGGAATTTACTTTTACGCAGACAACAATAAAAAATACCACCGCTTTCGCGACGAATACAAAAAACGTTTAAACGGAACAAACGACCCCAACGACCCTTACTTTGGTGGTGTAGATGATAGTAAAATTAGAGACGGTCAAAAATATTATCAGCGAAATCGTGATTTGTCTGTATTGATTACTACAGCCATTTACATTTTAAATATCGTTGACGCCAATGTTGATGCACATTTGATGCAATTCAACGTAAACGAAAACTTATCACTCAAACCGGATTTGTACCAAAACGAAATTGACTACAAACACAACATCGGTTTAACCTTGAATTACAACTTTTAATTACAATGAAAATAGCACTTTTAGGATACGGAAGAATGGGTAAAGTAATCGAACGGATTGCTTTGGAACGCGGTCATGAAATTGTACTTCGTAAAGATCACGATTCCGATTATTCCGGACTTGAAAATGCAGATGTTGCCATTGATTTCAGCATTCCTGATGCGGCCGTAAGTAACATTTCGAAATGTTTTGAGACCAATATACCAGTTGTTTCAGGAACTACCGGATGGTTGGAACATTATGACGAGATGGTCGCTATGTGTAATGCTAAAAAAGGCGCTTTCATTTATGGTTCTAATTTCAGTTTAGGGGTAAATATTTTCTTTGAACTGAATAATTATCTGGCGAAGATGATGTCCAATCTGGAGCAATACAATGTGACGATGGAAGAAATTCATCACACTCAAAAACTGGATGCGCCCAGCGGAACTGCTATTTCCTTAGCCAACGGAATCATCGAAAATTCTGATTACACAAAGTGGACGATGGATTCGGCACAACAAAACGAAATTCATATTGTAGCCAAACGCATTGAAAACATTCCAGGTACGCATAGTGTTTTTTACGATTCAGAAGTAGACCAAATCGAAATCAAACACACGGCTCACAGCAGAGAAGGTTTTGCTTTAGGCGCTGTAATCGCTGCGGAATGGTTACAAAATAAACAAGGTGTTTTCACTATGAAAGACGTCCTGAATTTAAAATAAGACAAGAACACAAATTCCAACAGGAATCAAAAACATACGATTATGACACTATTACAATGGTTTATCTTTTTTCTGGTTATTCAAGTAGTACACTATTTAGGAACCTGGAAATTATATGAAAAAGCAGGTAGAAAATCTTGGGAAGCAGCCATTCCGGTGTATAATGCTATTGTTTTGATGAAAATTATCGACCGTCCAACCTGGTGGACTGCTTTACTTTTCGTTCCGATTGTTAATTTGATTATGTTTCCTGTAGTTTGGGTAGAAACCTTGCGCGCTTTTGGCAAAAATTCAACCACTGACACAATTTTAGGTGTGGTAACCCTTGGTTTTTACATATACTACATCAACTATACACAAAATGTAACGCATATTCCGAACAAGAATAAAATCATTAAAGAGAACACTTTAAGCTCTTTATTGTTTGCGATTGTAGTCGCGACATTGGTTCATACCTACGTGATGCAACCATACACGATTCCTACGTCCTCTTTGGAAAAATCGTTGTTAGTTGGAGATTTTCTTTTCGTAAGTAAATTTCATTATGGAGCCAGAACCCCAATGACCGCTGTTGCTGCTCCGATGGTGCATGACACGATTCCGGTTGCAGGTGTGAAATCGTATTCTAAATTTCCGCAGTTACCGTATTTCCGTTTTCCGGGTATTCAGAAAATTGAGCGTAATGATATTGTTGTTTTTAACTGGCCGGCAGATACGGTTTACCAATTTTTCGATCGTTCCGGACGCAGAGCGGACAAACCCATCGACAAAAAATCGAATTACGTAAAACGTTGTGTGGGTATTCCTGGAGATAATCTTTCTATTAAGGATGGTGTTGTGGCAATTAACAATGAACCTCTTAAACTTCATGATAGACAGAAGTTACAATACTCTTACAAAGTGAGTGTTGATGGAAAAACGCCAATCAACTTTGAATATTTAGCAAAAGAATTAAATATTACTGACCCAGCCGGACAAACCGCAAAAGACACAATATTTTTCAGTGCTTTAACCGATGAGGGAGCTCAAGTAATTAAGAATACACCCGGAATCACTTCAGTCACTAAAATAATTGACACAAAAGGCGACTCAAGAATCTTTCCGCACACCAAACCATGGACTCAAGACAACATGGGCCCAATTTACATTCCTGAAGCCGGGAAAACAGTTGAACTAAACAGCGAAACTTTACCGTTCTACAAAAGAATCATTACCGAATACGAACACAATGATTTAAAAGTAAACGGTGACGAAATCCGCATCAACGGACAAGTAGTTAAGGATTATACTTTTAAACAAGATTACTATTGGATGATGGGCGACAACCGTCACAATTCTGAAGATTCTCGTTATTGGGGCTTTGTTCCGGCCGATCATATCGTTGGAAAACCCGTATTTATCTGGATGAGTTTAGACCAAAACATTCCTTGGAGTAAAGCGATTGACAAAATCCGTTGGGAGCGTTTATTTACTACTGTAGGCGGTGACGGGCAACCGGTTTCGTATTTCAAATACTTCTTGTTGTTGCTTGTTGGTTGGTACGGTTATAGTTTTTTCAAAAAAAGAAAAGCTAAAAAAGCGTAATTGACAATGAACATTCTAATACATCCTACCTATTTCCCGTCGATTAGTCATTTTGTGGCGATGGCGAAAGCCGATTCGATTACTTTTGAAGTGGAAGACAATTTTCAGAAGCAAACCAATCGTAACCGGATGTATATTTATTCGCCAAACGGGGTTCAATTATTGAATATTCCGGTGAAACACAGTAAAGAGTTACATCAGAAGTTCAAAGACATTCGTATCGAAAATGCTTTTGACTGGCAGAAAAACCATTTCAAATCGTTGGAAGCTGCGTACCGAACTTCGCCTTTTTTTGAATATTTTGAAGACGACATCCGCCCTATATTTGAAAAGAAACAGGAATTCATGATGGATTTGACTTTCCAAACCATCGAAATTGTAACGGATTGTTTAGGTATGGATATCAGCTTTGAGAAAACAGAAGAATACTTTCACGAAAGAACCGACAAAACCGATTTCCGTCATTTAACGAACGGTAAAAAAGACCATTCACAATTTGAATCGTACACCCAAGTTTTTGAAGAAAAACACGGTTATTTGAACAATCTGAGTATTTTGGATTTGCTATTCAATGAAGGTCGTTACGCGATGGATTACCTTAAAAACCAACAACTTTAAGATTTATTCTTCCTCTTTTAAAGCAATGCGCGACACAATAGGGAAATGGTCGGAATTGACAAAATTGTCAAAATTCTTGAAGCTTTTTACCTCAAAACGTTTATCTACTAAAATATAGTCGATGCGAGCCGGATAAAATTCGTAATCGTACGTTTTTCCGAAACCTGCACCCGCTTCTTCAAAAGTATCTTTCATACTGCCTTTAATCGTTCTGTAGGTGTATGAAAACGCACTGTTGTTCATGTCTCCACAAATAATCATTGGGAAAGTACATTCTGCTTTGTGCTCTTTGATGAGTTCTGCCTGAACCTGTTGTTCGGTGAATGCCTCGCTTACACGTCTGAAGATTTTCTTCGATTTAGCTTCATCAATTTCTTCATGAATGTCCGGACTGATTTTTGTCGACTGCAAATGAATACTATACACGCGAATCGTATCTCGACGCATCTTGATATCCGCAAAAATCACGTTATTGTTTGAACCGGGAAATTCAATTTCACCACGATGAATAATCGGAAACTTGGAAAAAATGGCTTGTCCGGTACGGATGTTGTCGCCTTGCATCAAAATGTACTTGTGTTTATAAGCTTCCAACTTGACATCAGCCGAAGTAGAAAACTCCTGAATACATAGCACATCCGGATCCTGAGAACCAATAAAATCAACGATATCTTCGGGAATGTTCTGTTTGCTCATCCATTCAAAAACATTGAACAAACGCACATTATAACTCATTACGGTAAAGTCTGCTTCGTCTTCAATTAAATCCTTTCCCGAAAATTTATAAAATTTATTAAAAAAAGTAATTCCGATTAAAAAGACAATTGCCGATAAAAACACCTGACGTTTCAACTGTATGCCCCAATAAATCAGAAATACAATATTGAGTATCAACATCAACGGTAAAATCAAAGTCAAAACCGATAAAAAAGGAAACATTTTTGGCGCTAAAAAAGGGAGTACGTATGCAACTATCGTCAACACCGCTAAAACGATGTTGAAAAAAAATGCTGTTTTATTGAACCACGATAATTTCTTCACGTACTCTTGTGTTGCTTAGTGCTTTCCTACTTTAAACAAAAACTCTTTTTCTTCTTTGGTTAAACTGTCATACCCTGATTTACTGATTTTATCTAAAATCTCATCAATTTGTTTCTGGGTAAAATCCTTTTGCGGTTTCGGTTGTGATTGCTTAGAAAACGTATCATTGCGATGCACTTTCTTAAAAGGCGTAGATTTTTTTGGGCGGAACAAAGTAACGAAATAATCCAAAATATTCGAGACGATTTTACTTAAATCCGTTCTATTTTGGAGCAATTTGATGTAAATAAATCCGAAGAGAGCACCACCTAAATGCGCCAAATGCCCACCGGTATTGCTCACAGGAATCTGAATCAAATCCAAAACTAAAATTACAGCAGCAATATGCCACAATTTCACATTACCAATCAACAACAACCGAACTTCAGACAAAGGCGAAAACGTCGCTGCAGCCATCAAAATAGCCATAATTGCTCCCGATGCACCAACTAATCCGCTTACATCCTTTAAAATCAGATAAGACAACACAAAAACAAGTCCGGCAAAAATTCCACCTAAAATGTACAACCCGAAAAACTGCTTTTGAGTGAAATAGGTTAAAAACAATCGACTGGAAAAATTTAAAACTATCATATTGAAAACCAAATGCCAGAAATTAGCATGAACAAAGGCATAAGTAATAAATGTCCAAGGTTTGAACAAAAATTGCGAAGGTTCAGAAGACAGGTTCAAATTGGAAATTATAGACCAAAAAAAACCTTGGGCAAGCTTTTCTAAAATAAAAAGTACAATCGCGATACCAACATTCCAAAATATCAGTTGTTGCGCAATGCCTCCGGTTCGGTATTGTAATTTAAAATCGTCTATAATGTTCATCCTTAATCCCAACGATTTTGGTTAAATTGATTTTTCTTCCAATACCACATCATGATAAACCCGATGATTGCTCCACCGATATGCGCGAAATGGGCAATACCACTTGAACCTCCAAAAATAGATTTCCCGGAAAGTCCTAAATACAAATCCAAAACCAACAAACCTGGTACAAAATATTTTGCTTTAATTGGAACCGGAATGAACATCAGGGCTAATTCTGCATTCGGGAACATGAAGGCGAAAGCTACCAATAAGCCGTAAATGGCTCCGGAAGCGCCTAACATTCTGCCATTATAAATATTGATGATGGATTGCAAATCTGCTCTGCTTATCAATTCTGTGTTGTATGAAATTGAACCTGTTTTAAAAAATGATTCGATGTCTGCTGGAGTTAATCCGGAATTAATCAGTTTGTCGTAAATCGTATGAAACTCATAGTAATTGATTCCGGTATGAAGAAGCATCGCTCCTAATCCGCAAGAAATATAGAAGAATAAAAATTTCTTACCTCCCCAAAAATGCTCCAAAGTACTTCCGAACGAATACAAGGCAAACATGTTAAACAAAATGTGCATGAAATTAGGAAACGGGGCATGCATAAACATATGCGTAATTATTTGCCAAGCCTTGAAATTGTCGCTTTCAAAGTAAAACATTGGTAAGAAATCCATGGTTGCCGGAACGAAAATAGTTCCAACAAAAAGAATCACATTTATAATAATCAACTGCTTAACAGTTTCGGTCATGTTCATCATAAGGCAAATAATTTATCTAAATCTTCCATTCCTATGGTAACGAAAGTAGGTTTGTTAAAAGGCGAAACATTAGGTTCTTTACAGGCGAATAAGGAGTTCACGATTCCCTCCTGCTCTTTCTCCGATAAATAATTTCCAGTTTTAACCGCCAAGTTTTTACACATCGTTTGTGCGATTTTATCGGTTTGTGAAAATCCGGAATCTGGGATGCTTTCGTTAAAATTATTGATCAATTCTTCCAATAAAGCTTGTACTTCCTTATCGGATAAATTAACCGGCAAACCTGTCATCATAGCTATTTCGGTAGTCATGGCACTAAAAACGAAACCTGTTTTTTCCAAAGATTCTTTCAATTCCTTTAGAATCATCATTTCAGACGGTGTAAAATGCAATTCCAACGGAAACAACAATTGCTGGGAAGCGGCTTCCTGAACCGTGATATTCACAAAAAATTGTTCATATAAAACGCGTTGGTGCGCACGCTCCTGATGAATTAACAACAAGCCCGATTTGATTGGGCTTACAATGTATTTTTTCTGAATCTGATAGGTTTTATTACTAGATATTTCCGTTGTGGATTCTTCAAAAAGAGAACCAGTTACTTCTTCGCTTTCAAACTGAATTTCATTTACATCCACTTCATCCGCAGCACTAGACAGCCCAACATAAAGGCTTTCCCAACTTGCAGACGATTCTTGTTTTTTATAGCTCCCACCAAAAGAATAACTTCCGCCTGACGAACTAGAAAACGATTTAGATGGTTTTTCCTCAGCAAAAGGATTAAAATTCGTATCTACCTGAATTAAAGGCGTTTCGCTTTCTTTATCTTTATAATCATAAGGAATATCTAGGGCAGAATCTCTTTCAAAATCCAAAATCGGAGCTACATTAAATTGCCCTAAACTATGTTTCACTGCCGAGCGCAAAATTGCGTACATCGCCTGTTCATCATCGAATTTAATTTCCGTTTTGGTCGGGTGGATGTTGATATCGATACTATGAGGCGGAACGTCTAAAAACAAAAAATAGCTCGGCTGGTTACCATCTTTCAACAATCCTTCAAAAGCGGCCATAATCGCGTGATGCAAATACGGACTTTTGATAAATCGATTATTGACAAAGAAAAACTGCTCGTTTCTACTCTTTTTAGAAAATTCCGGCTTTCCGACAAAACCCTGAATTTCAACAATTTCAGTACTTTCAGAGATGGGCACAAGTTTTTCATTGGTTTTTCCACCGAAAACATTTACGATGCGCTGTCTGGTGTTGGAACTCGGCAAATTAAACATTTCACTGCCGTTATGCATCAAAATAAAATGGATATTCGGATGCGCCAAAGCCACGCGTTCAAAATCATCTACGATGTGACGAAATTCTACGGTATCCGATTTTAGGAAATTACGCCGCGCCGGTATGTTGAAAAACAGATTTTTAACCAAAAAAGAAGTTCCTTTCGGCAAAACCGCTACATCTTGGGAAACAAATTTACTACCTTCGATGATTAAATGGGTTCCTAATTCCTCGTGTTCTTGCCTTGTTTTTAGTTCCACATGAGCAATCGCGGCAATGGATGCCAATGCTTCCCCGCGAAACCCTTTCGTATGCAATGAAAATAAATCTTCCGCCTGACGGATTTTGGAAGTAGCATGACGCTCGAAGCACAATTTGGCATCGGCATCTGACATTCCTTTTCCGTTATCGATTACCTGAATTAAGGTTTTACCGGCATCTTTGACAATCAACTGAATCATTGTAGCACCGGCATCGACCGCATTTTCAACCAATTCTTTTACCACGGATGCAGGGCGTTGCACAACTTCTCCAGCTGCTATCTGATTCGCCACATGATCCGGCAATAGTTGAATGATACTTGACATTGAATGAATTCGGTTTCGATTTAAATCTGGGAAAAACCCAAGTTCACAAATTTAACGAAAAACTCTTGGCTTTTATCGTTTACAAAATCATAAAAAATAAAAAAACCTACTCTTTCGAATAGGTTCCTTTTAAAACTATGTTCTATCAGCTTACTGTGCTGATTTTCTTCTCAAATCGGCCATTTTTATGGCTGCAATTGCGGCTTCAACACCTTTGTTTCCGTGTTTCCCTCCGCTTCTGTCGATAGATTGCTGTTCGTTGTTATCAGTTAATAGGCAAAAAATTACCGGAACATCAGTTTGCACGTTCAAATCTTTGATGCCTTGTGTAACGCCTTCACATACAAATTCGAAGTGCATGGTTTCGCCTTTGATAACACAGCCAATCGTGATGACACAATCTACTTCTTGGGTTACAATCATGCGTTGCGCTCCGTAGACTAATTCAAAACTTCCGGGAACGTTCCAACGAACAAGATTTTCAGGTAATGCGCCACAGTCTAACAATGCTGCTTCACAGCCCGAATACAAACCTTCGGTTATTTTATCATTCCACTCTGAAACAACAATCCCAAACCGAAAATCTTTCGCGCTTGGGATTGTGTTTTTATCGTAATTGGATAAATTTTTATTTTCTGTTGCCATTATTTTTCTAATGTTGCAATCAAAGCATCAATGCTTACAGCTTCTTGAGACGTTTCGTATTTCTCTTTAATGTCTGTGAACAATTTCAATGCTTCTTCTTTTTTACCCATATCCAAAGCTAATAAACCAGCTTTGTACATGTATCTTGGTGTGGTAAAATCATTAACATTAGCATCTGCAGCTTTTTTGTAGTAGCTCAATGCGTCTTCTTTTTGACCTAATTCTGAAAAAGCATCTCCGATAGCACCGATAGCAATTGGCCCTAAGAATTTGTCATCCGATTTGAATTGCTCCAATTCCGTAACTGCTTCTTTGAATTTATTCATGTTCAAATACGACATTCCCGCATAGTAATGTGCTAAGTTAGCCGCTTTAGTTCCGCTGTATTGCTCGATGATTCCAGTGAATCCTAATTTACCTTCTCCACCTTTCAAAGCTAAGTTGTACAATGAATCGTTAGCCGTTTGACCATCAACTGCTTGTTGGAAATATTGTTGCGCCTGGAACATTTCGTTTGCTGCTTCATTCTCTTTCGGCTCTACAATAAATTTATTGTAAAGTAAGTATCCAGCTGCCACAAGAGCTACAACTCCAACGGCTATAAAGATGTATTTCTGATTTTTAGCAACCCAATCCTCTAATTTATTAGCACTTTCGTCTAATGTATTAAATACCTCAGCCGTGGCACTGTCTTCTTCTTTGATGTTGTCTAATGCATCAACTTCAACTTGATTCTCAACTGCTTCGTCTTGTGGTTTTGGTTGTTTATAACCTCTTTTGTTATATGTTGCCATCTATTTTTAATTTATTGAACGGCAAAAATAAAATTTTTATTCATATATGAAAATCCTTTTTGTCGATATTTTTCAATAATTTGCACCCACTTTTAAAATTGATTTAAAATCACGGCATAATTCCGATTTTCAGTGCATCTCAAAAAACTTTCTCTTTTCAATTATAAAAACATTGCCGAAGCTTCGTTTGATTTCGACGCTAAAATCAATTGTTTTGTAGGGAAAAACGGCATCGGAAAGACCAATATTTTAGATGCTATTTATCATTTGGCATACGGAAAAAGCTATTTCAACCCATTGGCTTTGCAGAATATTCGTCATGGTGAAGAATTTTTCGTAATCGACAGTGTTTTTGAAAAAAATGAACGCGACGAACAAATCGTTTGCAGCCTGAAAAAAGGACAAAAAAAAGTACTGAAACGCAACAACAAACCGTACGAGCGCTTTTCAGACCACATCGGATTAATTCCATTGGTTATCATTTCTCCATCCGATCAGGATTTGATTATTGAAGGCAGTGAAACGCGAAGAAAATTCATCGACAGCGTCATTTGTCAATTGGACAATCAGTATTTGCAACAACTGATTCACTATCAAAAAACGGTAGCCCAACGCAATGCGTTATTAAAATATTTTGCTTTAAATCATACGTTTGACAAAGAAACACTTTCCATTTACAACGAACAATTGTCGGTTTTAGGACATGAAATTTTCGAGAAACGGAA
Organism: Flavobacterium sp.; assembly: GCF_032153895.1. GTDB lineage: Bacteria > Bacteroidota > Bacteroidia > Flavobacteriales > Flavobacteriaceae > Flavobacterium. Next base: position 208,058 of record NZ_JALDYN010000001.1, on the reverse strand, counting down.
GCATTTTTTAGACGATTTCATTCCGATTTTCAACAAACATCATCAAGCGATTACCAACTCGGCGGAAAAAGTACAGATTGTGTACGACAGCCAACTTTCTGAAAAATCACTTTTGGAATTATTCGAAGAATTTCTATCAAAAGACCGCGCATTACAATACACCAGCGTGGGTATTCACAAAGACGATTTACTATTTGAAATTGAAGAACATCCGATAAAGAAATTCGGTTCACAGGGACAACAAAAATCTTTTCTCATTGCTTTGAAACTGGCACAATTCGAATTTTTGAAACAACAATCCGGAGTTTTACCGATTCTATTGTTTGATGACATTTTCGACAAACTCGACGAAACCCGTGTGAGCAAAATCGTAGAAATGGTGAACGACGACACTTTCGGACAATTGTTTATTTCTGACACGCATCCGGAGCGAACGGAAAATATTGTCAAATCAACCCATCAGTCATACAAACTATTTAATTTGTAAATTTATCACTCAAATTTATCTAAAATGAAGATTTTTAAAATACTTACCATTTTTTGTTCCGCGTTTTTATTCAGCAATTGCAGTAAAAGTCAAAATTTGGCTGTTTTACCGGTTTCGGAATTTGAAACCAAGTTGAAGAATGCAAAAGATGCTCAATTAATTGACGTTCGAACTCCGGACGAATATTTAGATGGTGCTTTAACCGATGCTAAAAACATCGATTGGAACGGCGATAATTTTGAAGCTGAAGTTGCTAAATTGGATAAATCCAAACCCGTTTTTGTATATTGTTTAGCCGGCGGACGAAGCAACAAAGCTGCTCATAAATTGGCAAGCATGGGTTTTACGGAAATCTACGACATGAAAGGCGGCTATATAAAATGGAGTGATGCTCATCCGTCACCTGAAAAAATGGAAGAGAAAGGCATGACCAAATCCGATTATGAGAAGTTGATTGCTTCCGATAAAATTGTAGTTATTGATTTTTATGCTGAATGGTGTGGCCCTTGCAAAAAAATGGCGCCTTATTTAGCTAAAATGGAAAAAGACTACGCAGGAAAAGCTAAAATCGTTCGTGTGGATGCCGATAAGAATAAAACCTTGTTCAACGGATTAGGTTATCAGGAACTTCCGGTAGTTTTGATTTTCAAAAACGGCAAAGAAGTTTGGAAAAAGACCGGTTTTGTAGCCGAAGAAGAACTGAAAGCACAACTTAACTAATCAAACTCGAAATCGATGCAGATTCAAGATAATTTCTCTTTAAAAAACTACAATACATTCGGAATTGAAGCTAAAGCCAAAAAGTTCGTAGAAGTTTCCAATACTGAAGAATTGGCGCAAATTTTAAAGGACCATCAAAACGAAAAATTATTCATTTTAGGTGGCGGCAGTAATATGCTGTTAACGCAGGATATTGATGCTTTGGTAATCTACGTCAATCTGAAAGGTAAAAAAGTCGTAAAAGAAGACGATGATTTTGTATGGGTTCAGGGAAATGCTGGCGAAAACTGGCATGAATTCGTTTTGTGGAACATCGATCAGAATTTCGGTGGCATTGAAAACATGTCGTTGATTCCGGGTAATGTCGGCACAACACCTATTCAAAATATTGGTGCTTACGGCGCTGAGATTAAAGACACTTTTGTTTCGTGCGAAGGAATGAGAATCGACACGCAGGAAATCATCACTTTTACCAACGAAGAATGTAAATTCGGTTACAGAGAAAGCATTTTCAAAAACGAAGCGAAAAATCAATATATCATCACATCGGTTACTTTTAAACTGACGAAGAAAAACCACAAAATAAATACTTCCTACGGCGCAATTGATGGTGAATTAGCGAAACAAAACATCAGCAATCCTACGATTAAAGAAGTAAGTAATGCTGTAATTGCCATCCGTCAGAGCAAATTACCGGATCCGAAAGAATTGGGTAACAGCGGTAGTTTCTTCAAAAATCCGATTGTTCCAAAATCAGTTTACGAAAAAGCACATGCTAATTTTCCCGACATGCCACATTATACGGTTGGCGAAAACGAAGTAAAAGTTCCCGCAGGCTGGCTAATTGAACAAGCTGGATTTAAAGGTAAACGCTTTGGTGACGCCGGTATTCATAAATTACAAGCCTTAGTTTTAGTCAACTACGGAAATGCTACCGGACAAGACATTTTGAACGTTTCAAAAGACATTCAAAAAACTGTTTTAGAGAAATTCGGTATTGCGATTGAAGCGGAAGTGAATATTATTTAATGGATGAAATTCTAAATTCTAAAATGTACATTCCTGATTTATATAAAAACGAAAACACCGAAGAAATCAAAAGCTTTATCAAGAATAACAGCTTCGGGATTTTGGTGAATCAGACTTCAGGAAAACTTTGGGGAACACACATTCCGTTGGAACTGGAAATAAATTTACACGGAAAAGAAGTGCTATTCGGTCACATTTCCAAAGAAAATCCGCAATGGAAAGGATTTGAAGAAAATGAGGAAGTTTTAGCCATTTTCAGCGGACCTCATTCGTATATTTCTTCTTCTTGGTATGATCATGAAAATGTTCCGACGTGGAATTATATTGCCGTTCACATCTACGGAAAAATCAAAATTATCGAAGGAAACGACTTGATGTTTGCCATGAAAAAACTGGTAGACAAATACGAAGCCAAGTCCAAAAATCCGGTTCGTATTGAAAATTTATCCGACAAAACCATGCGTCAAATTAACGGAATTGTCGCTTTTGAAATCGAAATTACCGAAATTCAAGCCGTTCATAAACTTTCCCAAAACCGAGATGACAAAAACCATACGGTAATCATATCCGAATTGGAAAATCAAAAAGACAGTAATGCTAAGGCAATTGCCGAGGCTATGAAAAAAGAAAGAAAATAATTCTGTCGATTGTTAAAAACTAACACCTTACTTACGCTTTTAGTAAACTCTTTTCCTTAAATTTGCGGCGAAATTCAAGGGTTACATATGCTGCTAATTTTACTTTACGCTTTTATCGGAATTGTTGCTATTCAACTATTTTACTATTTGGTGGTTTTCGGTAAATTTTCTTTCTCGAAAAAACAACAGATTACTCCGAAACGTATTCCGATTTCCGTTATTGTTTGCGCTAAAAATGAAGCGGATAATGTGAAGGAGTTCATTCCTCTTTTAGCCGAACAAAACTATCCGGATTACGAAATCGTTTTAATTGACGATGCTTCCAGCGACGAAACTTTGGAATTATTTGAATCCTTTGAAAAACAATATTCCAATGTCAAACTCGTAAAAGTTCAAAATAATGAAGCTTTTTGGGGCAACAAAAAATTCGCCTTAACTCTAGGAATCAAAGCCGCTTCAAGAGAATATTTACTTTTTACCGATGCGGATTGTTTCCCGACTTCCAAAGATTGGATTTTAAACATGAGTTCTCAATTCACCATGCATAAAACCATTGTTTTAGGTTATGGAGCGTATGAAAAAATCAAAGGTTCTTTCCTGAATAAAATCATCCGTTTTGAAACCATGTTAACGGCTACACAGTATTTTTCTTGGGCTAAAATGGGGAAACCTTATATGGGTGTTGGAAGAAATTTAGCGTACAAACGTGAAGAATTTTTCCGTGTAAATGGTTTTATTGACCATATGAGTGTACGTTCAGGTGACGATGATTTGTTTGTCAATCAGGCTGCCAAAGGAAGCAATACAACTTGCTGTTATACACCGGAAAGTTTTACCATTTCCGAACCCAAAACTGCTTGGAAAGACTGGTTTAATCAAAAAAGAAGACATGTTTCTACAGCGAAATTGTACAAAGGGTTTGATAAATTCCAATTAGGATTGTTCTACTTTTCGCAATTATTATTTCTGATTTTAGCGATTGTATTGTTAGCTTTTCAGTTTCAATGGATGATTGTTGGAGGACTTGTTGTCTTCCGATATATTTTCAGTTGGATTACTTTAGGTTACGCCGCCGGAAAATTAAAAGAGAAAGACGTAATGTATTGGTTTCCAATCATCGAAATAATTCTTATCTTCACACAACTGAATGTGTTTTTCACTAATTTAGTCTCAAAACCAGTACATTGGAAATAACTTCGGAATTCATACAACAAAATATTGAAAAGGCTAAAATGGGCGACCAGGTAGCCTTTACTTTTTTATTGGATTTTTTCTGGAACGAAGTCTATGGCTTTATGCTGAAACGTACAGAAAACGAAACCGACACTGAAGATATTGTTATTGAAACATTCGCCAAAGCCTTCGACAAAATAGCCACTTACAATCCGGAATACGGCTTCAATACTTGGCTGATTGCGATTGCCAAAAACGTGCATATTGACATGTTGCGGAAGAAAAAATCTGCGCTTTTTGTTGAAATGACCGATGAAGAAGACCATCAGGCTTATGATGTAGCCGATACAAGCCCAACGGTTGAAGATGAAATCATTAAAGAGCAAAATCTTGCCCGTTTACTGCAATTTATTAAAGAATTAAAACCTGCTTATCAGGAAGTAATTCAGTTGCGTTATTTTCAAGAAATGAGTTACCAGGAAATCGCAGATGAATTACAAGAACCTCTTAACAACGTAAAAATCAAACTTTTACGTGCTAAAAAACTTTTAGCTGAAATTATCCAACAGAAGCATTAATCTTTACTTCTTTAAAATTTTATCAAAATCATTTCTTTAGTATTTTTGTTAATTATAAATTATTTTATAAAATTTTTAACATTTTATATACTATGCTAGCATAGTTTTCGTTATTAAATAAAAAAGCTATTTAATTAACCTTAAAAACTAGTTAGTATGTCTAAAATCAACATTTTCGAAACCGGTTGGTTAAACATGGTTTTCGAAGGACGAAACAAAGCCTACGGTGCGTATCAGTTACGAGCTGAAAACCCTAAAACTACATTACGGGCGTTATTTTCTGCATTGGGTTTATTTGGAACATTGGCCGCTATTCCTTTGGCGATAAATTATTTAGAGCCGAAAGAAACCGCCTTAAACATTAAAGACCCAGTTATTGATGAACCAGTAATTTTAGTAGACGCGAGTGCATTCAAAGAAGACGAGCCAAAAAAGGACGAGCCAAAAGGACCTGAAATCTCAGAACCGTTGACCGATCAAAAAATGGCGAAGTATGTTGAAATGGTTCCGTCGGAAAAGCAGAATATCACAGAAGAACCTTCATTAAACAAAGAGTTTGAAAACGCACAAATCGGTTCAGAAAACAAAGAGGGAACGCACAACACAGATAACAATCTGGACAAAACACCTAAAAACACTGAAACAGGTACTGGTGGGAATGGCGGCACTAACTCAACTATCGAAATGGCCGCCACTTTAGAAGCGCAACCTGAATATCCGGGTGGTTTAACCAAATTCGTAAAAGATGTTGGCGAGAAATTCAACAGTCCAACCATCGAAACTGATTCTAAAACACTAAAAGTTTTGGTATTCTTTGTAATCGAAAAAGACGGTACATTATCCAACATCAAAATCACGCGCGATCCGGGCTATGATTTAGGAAAAGAAGCTTTCAGAGTGCTGAGCAATATGAAAACCAAATGGAAACCGGGCTACAAAAACGGACAACCCGTTCGAACCGCATACAACTTGCCCATCGTGGTGAATGTACAATAAAGACTGAGGCTTCTCAGTCTTTTTTTTACTCTACTTTATTGCCTTTTTTAAGTGAAATAGACAGAAACGTATAGCCGATGATTCCAGCCACCAAAGACGAAATTAAAATTGCAATTTTAGAAATGGTCACATCTTCGGGTTGACCTTTGAATGCTAAAAGCGTAATAAAAATGGACATCGTAAATCCGATTCCGGCTAAAAATCCAGTTCCGATAATTTGCTTCCAACGCAAATCTTCTGGCAATTTACATACGCCAAGCGTTACGAAAAGCAAACAGAATAGGAAAATTCCAATCGGTTTTCCTAAGACTAAACCTAAAAAGATACCGATACTGTTCTCGTAAGTTAGGCCTTCCACCCAATCGCCACCGAAAATAACAGCCGTATTCGCCAAAGCAAACAAAGGTAGAATTACAAAAGCGACCGGTTTGTGTAAAAAATGCTGCAAACTGTATGAAATTGTCTTCTTAGTTCCGTCTCCAAATGGAATTACAAAAGCCAGTAAAACTCCGGCAATCGTTGCGTGAATCCCGGAATTCAGCATAAAATACCACATTCCAATTCCTCCAAGAATATACGGAATCCAGTTGTTTACTTTCATTCGGTTGAACACGAACAAAACGCCCATAATTCCAAGAGCAATACCTAAATTCAGCAAGGAAAGATTATCCGTGTAAAAAATGGCAATTACCAAAATCGCGCCTAAATCGTCAATAACCGCCAAAGCCGTCAGGAAAACTTTAAGCGAAGTCGGAACTCGGCTTCCTAAAAGCGATAAAACCCCAAGAGCAAACGCAATATCCGTCGCCATCGGAATTCCGGCACCCGCTTGAGTAAGCGTTCCGTAGTTGAAAATCATATATATTCCGGCTGGTACTAACATCCCCCCAACCGCTGCAATAACGGGCAATAAAGCATTTTTAACGCTTGATAATTCTCCGATATAAATCTCACGCTCCAATTCCAAACCGATTAACAAAAAGAAAATCGTCATCAAACCGTCATTTATCCAATATTCCACCGAATGATGTCCTAACTGATAATGCCAAATCGCCTCATAACTTTCCTGAAACATCGAATTCGCCAATAACAACGACAGCACCGTACAAAGAATTAAAACAATTCCGGATGCTTTCTCACTTTCAAAAAATTCGGTAAACAATTGGGTAACTTTCATGCGATTTTTGGCTTTTATAATGAATTTCGGCTAAAATACCACTTTTTTGACAAATATCCGTGTAATCCTGCCTTATTAAAAATGCGTTAAACGAATGTACAAGTTCATAACAATTAGTATCTTTGCTTCACTTTATTACCTGATTTATGGATACAGTTCTCGACACTAACATCTTACCGAAAGCCAAACCGAAATGGCTTCGCGTAAAATTACCGACCGGTCAAAAATATACCGAACTACGCGGTTTGGTGGACAAATACAAATTGAACACGATTTGTACTTCCGGAAGTTGCCCGAATATGGGGGAATGTTGGGGAGAAGGGACAGCCACCTTTATGATTTTAGGTAATGTCTGCACTCGTTCTTGTGGCTTTTGCGGTGTAAAAACCGGAAGACCCGAAACAGTGGATTGGGACGAGCCTGAAAAAGTTGCCCGTTCTATCAAAATCATGAATATCAAACACGCGGTAATTACCAGTGTTGATCGAGATGACATTAAAGACATGGGTTCGATTATTTGGGCAGAAACGGTAAAAGCTATCCGACGAATGAATCCAGAAACCACTTTAGAAACATTAATCCCTGATTTTCAAGGTGTGGAACGTATTTTAGACCGAATTGTTGAAGTAAGTCCGGAAGTTGTTTCTCACAACATGGAAACTGTTCGCCGTTTAACTCGCGAAGTACGCATTCAGGCAAAATACGATAGAAGCTTAGCCGTTTTAAAATATTTAAAAGACCAAGGCATCCGCAGAACCAAATCCGGAATTATGTTAGGCTTGGGCGAAACGGAAGAAGAAGTAATCCAAACGATGAAAGATTTGCGCGAAGCCAACGTTGATATCGTAACCATTGGACAATATTTACAGCCAAGTAAAAAACATTTGCCGGTTAAAGAATTCATCACACCGGAACAATTCGAGAAATACGAAAAAATCGGTAAGGAATTAGGCTTCCGCCATGTGGAAAGCGGTGCTTTGGTACGTTCGTCTTATCACGCGCAAAAACATATTCTGTAATTTTTCAGCCGTCAGCAATTTGAAAACACGTGTCGCCATCAACGGTTTTGGACGTATCGGACGTAATTTGTTCCGATTGTTGCTCAATCATCCTACTATCGAAGTTGTTGCTATCAACGACATTGCCGACATAAAAACGATGGCACATTTACTGAAATACGACAGTATTCACGGTATTTTACATGAAAATATTATTGTTGAAGAAAATTCTTTTAGTATTCAGAATCAATCTTTTGCTTTCTTTCATGAAAAAGAAATTGCTAATCTGAATTGGAAAGACTTAAACATCGATATTGTCATTGAAGCCACCGGAAAGTTTTTAACTTACGATTCTGCTTATCAACATATTACTTCCGGAGCCAAAAAAGTTATTCTTTCAGCTCCACCAAATGATGATTCCGTTAAAACTGTAGTTTTAGGTGTTAACGAAGGAATTTTAGACGGATCCGAATTAATCATTTCCAACGCAAGTTGCACAACCAACAACGCAGCTCCGATGATTAAAGTTATTCAGGAGCTTTGCGGAATCGAACAGGTTTACATTACAACGGTTCACTCCTACACTACTGATCAAAGTTTACACGATCAACCCCATAAAGATTTGCGTCGAGCGAGAGCAGCTGCACAATCCATTGTACCAACTACAACCGGAGCAGCTAAAGCCATTACCAAAATCTTCCCTGATTTAAACGGCAAAATTGGCGGTTGCGGAATTCGTGTACCGGTTCCTGATGGTTCTTTAACCGATATCACTTTCAATGTAAGACGCGAGGTTTCCATCGAAGAAATCAATAAAACGTTTCGAGAAAAAGCAGAAAACGAACTGAAAGGAATTCTGGCTTACACAGAAGACCCAATTGTATCGGTTGATATTTTAGGCAATTCGAATTCCTGCCTTTTTGATGCGCAACTTACTTCTGTAATCGACAAAATGGTTAAAGTTGTGGGCTGGTATGACAACGAAATTGGATATTCTTCTCGCATAATTGACCTTATCGGTTTCATTTCAAAAAAATAATTTCTTATATTTATGCTGATTATTCGCAAAGTATGAGGTATTATTTACTTTTTGTATACATTTTTCTTACCCAATCCGGCTTTTCACAAAAGCTTGACAATAATACCAAACTAGACAGCGCTGCCTATTATCTTGAGTTGTCCAACTTTCACAAAAACAATTTTTCGTTTGAAAAAGCCTTGGTTTTAGCTCAAAAAAGCAGAATTTACGCAGAAGAAAGCAAATCCAAAAAAGATATTGCAGACAGTTATTTAGCCATCGGAAGCATTCATTATCAATTGGGTAAAACGAATTTGGCTATTGAAAATCTCATCCGTGCAATTGCGATTTACAACACGCTTGAATCATCTTCCAACAAAGCGTATTGCTATTATAATCTTGGCCTTAGCTATTTGGATAAAAAAAATTATGCCTTGGCGGATAATTATTTCAGTAAAGCTTCTGCGGAATACAAACAAGTTAACATTCCGGATGCGGATGATTTAATTGACCTGCAAGAAGCCATTATTTTAAAGCAAAAAGGAAAGAAAGCGGAAGCTATCGAAAACTTTAATAAAATTATCGGACAGGACAATTCTGAAAATCTTTTTGACACCAAATCAGAAGCGTATTATCAGTTAAGCGAGATTTCTAAAGGCGACAACATCAGCGAGGCTATTAAACAACTTGAAAAAGCCTATGCAATCGCCAAAGAAAACACCAATAATTATCAAAAGCTGAAAATTTTAAGAAGTTTAAGCCAACTTCACGATAAAAATAAAGCACCGAGTCAATCATTGGTTTATTTAAAAAGTTTTGTTCGGCTTCGGGATTCCATTTTAGGGGTTCGCAATCAGTTGGTTGGTGATCCGTCGTATGAAAAATTAATTGCAGACGAGCAACTTCGTACCATCGATAGAGTTAGCAAAGAAAATACCATTCAAGAAAAATCGGTTAAATTCTCTAAACTGATTAGTATTTTGAGTATTGCGCTCATCTCGATTCTATCGTTATTGAGTTTGTCGTTGTATAAAAATAATATCATTCGTACCAAAACCAATCAGCTATTAAAAGATAAAAATCTGGAATTGGAATTGGCCAAAGAAAAGGCTGAAAAAGCATCCAAAGCGCGTGCAGAATTCCTTTCAACAGTAAGTCACGAATTGCGTACACCACTAAACGCTATCAACGGAATTACCCATATTTTACTGGAAGACAATCCGAAAGCGGAACAAATGAATTATCTGAATTCGCTTAAGTTTTCCGGAAACTATCTGCTTACTTTCATCAACGACATTTTGGAAATTAACCGAGTGGAATCGGATGCTGTGGAAATTGAAAAAATCCCTTTCGATTTGCGTGAACTCTTGGAAAACATCTTGAATTCATTCACCGAAATCGCCAATAAAAACAAAACGGTTTATCATTTACAGATTGATGAAAAAATTCCGTCGGTTTTACTTGGTGACCCTACGAAATTGTCTCAGATTTTCATCAATTTAATCAACAACGCCATCAAATTTACTAAAAAAGGTGATGTTTGGATTAATGCCATGGTGGTAAAAGAAAAAACGAAATCGGTAAAAATCTATTTTGAAGTTCGCGACAACGGAATCGGTATTCCAAAAGAAAAACAAGACACTATCTTTGACAGTTTTACCCAAGGTTCTGTGGAAATCAACCGGAAATATGGTGGTACAGGATTAGGTCTGGCCATTGTAAAACGCTTGGTTCATATTTTAGGCGGAAAAATCAGTTTGGAAAGTGAAACCAATAAGGGTTGTACATTTTTCTTTGAATTATCCTTTAAAGTAAGTAGTGTTGAAATCGTGAAAAAACCGGAAATTGTTTACGACGAAGCCTGGTTGAAAGACAAAAAGATCTTACTCGTTGAAGACAACAAAATCAACCAAATGATTACGGTTAAAATGCTGGAACGCAAAAATATGTCTTGTTTTGTCATCGAAAATGGTGAGGACGCCGTTGCTCACATGAAAGAGAACAAATACGATTTAGTATTGATGGACGTCCATTTACCAGGCATCAACGGAACAACCGCCACTGCAGAAATACGAAGATTCGACACCAAAACTCCAATTGTTGCTTTAACCGCAATTTCACTAGATGAAAACAGGGAAATGTTATTGTCATACGGAATGAACGAAGTGATTACCAAACCTTTCAACCCGGACAAATTTTACGAAACGATAGCAATCACCATCAATCAGAATCCAAACTAATAGCGGATAATCAGGTTTTTGATTAAGTTACGCACTTTAGGCTCAGCTTCTTTGGCAGCTTCTAGTACTTCTTCGTGTGTAATGGTATCGATACTTTCTTCGTTACCCATATCGGTAATTACTGAGATTCCGAAGGTTTCCAAACTCATATGAGCCGCCACGATAACTTCCGGAACGGTTGACATTCCAACACAATCAGCGCCTAAAATTTTTACCATTCGATATTCGGATAAGGTTTCAAAAGTTGGTCCTTGCAACCCTAAATAAACGCCATCTTTTACTTCAATATTCAATTCTGAAGCTAATTCCTTGGCTTTCGCCATCATTTTACGGCTGTACGGCGCACTCATGTTTACAAAACGCGGTCCAAAACGCAAATCGTTTTTCCCACGAAGCGGATGCTCCGGCATAAAATTGATATGATCTTTGATAATAACAATCGAGCCTACTTTGTAATTCGGATTTACGCCGCCAGAAGCATTGGAAACAATCAATTTTTCGACACCAAGATGTTTCATCACACGAACAGGGAAAGTTACTTCCTTCATCGAATAGCCTTCGTAGTAATGGAAACGGCCTTGCATCGCTACCACTTTTTTGCCTTCAATTGTTCCGAAAACCAAAGCGCCTTTATGACCTTCTACCGTCGAAACCGGAAAATTTGGAATTTCATTGTAGGGTAATGTGTATTCTATCTGAATATCTTCTGTAAATCCTCCCAACCCGGAACCTAAAATCACACCATACTCTGGAGTAAAATTGGTTTTTCCTTTGATATAATTAACGGTTTCCTGTACTTGTTCCCACATAATTCAAAATGGTTTTATCAAAATCGGCTTGATCATTCAGGAAAGCAGTTTTTATAGGCAGGTAAAAAAGTTGTTCTTTCGGTAGCTTTCCTTTTAATCGCACAAAATCCTTTTCTGTAGTAATGATAAGCTTATTTTTCGCTTTATTTTTAATTGCTTCAATATCCTGCTGCGTAAAATCATGATGATCCGGAAAAACCATCGTTGCATTTGGAGCTGCCTGCAAATATGCGAAAAAAGAATCGGGTTTTGCAATTCCGGCTAAAAGTATTTTATCGATTGTAATGATTTCAGACACTGGAAGTTGACTTTCTTCCGAATACACATTGTCATCATACGCAATTGTGGTAAAAAACAACTGTTGATGCTTTCCTAAATTCAATTTAGATTTTATTGTATTTTGCTGAATTGAAGTCAGTTCCGACGGACATTTCGTTACAATCACCACATCCGCTCTCGACACACCCGAGCGACTTTCCCGAAGATTTCCGGCTGGCAGAATCAAATCGTTGCAATACAAATCGTCGTAAGCGGTTAGCATGATGTAAAATCCGGCTTTTACCTTTCGGTGTTGAAAGGCGTCGTCCAGTAAAATGATTTGTGGCCTAGTATTTTGATTCAACAATTGGGTAATTCCATTAACGCGATTCGCATCAACAGCTACCTGAATTTGCGGGAATTTTTGATAAAACTGAAATGGTTCATCGCCTAAAATTTGCGCAGTTGAAGTTGCATCGGCTAAAATATAACCTTCTGATTTTCGTTTATAACCGCGGCTCAATGTTGCAATTTTGTATTTATCCGAAAGTAACCGAATCAGATATTCAATCTGCGGTGTTTTTCCTGTTCCGCCTACGCTCAAATTTCCAACAGCTATAATCGGCAAATCGAATGAATGCGATTTCAGAATTCCTTTATCGTAGCAAAAATTACGGATAGAGGTTATAAAACCATATAAAACAGCAACCGGAAAGAGTAGTTTTCTGAGAAAATTCATAGTACGAATGTAGCATTTTTTATCTTTACTATAAATTCGTTACTTTGTTTTACAGAAATTATCCGAATGAAAATTAAAGATATACTCGCCGTTTTAGAAGAAATGGCTCCACTTGCCTACGCTGAAGATTTTGACAATGTTGGTCTTTTGGTTGGCGATTCCAATGCAGCAGCAACAGGCGTTTTGGTTTGTCACGATGCTTTAGAAGCTGTTATTGACGAGGCAATAGCTAAGAAATGTAATCTAGTGGTTTGCTTCCATCCTATTTTATTTTCTGGGTTGAAGAAAATCACCGGAAAAAATTATGTGGAACGCGCTGTTATCAAAGCCATTAAAAACGATATTGCTATTTACGCGGTGCATACGGCTTTAGACAACCATCAACAAGGTGTGAATAAGATTTTTTGCGATGCCTTAGGATTGCTGAACACTAAAATTTTAGTTCCGAAGCAAAATTTTATTCAAAAATTAATCACTTATACGGTTCCGGAAAATGCTGATAAAGTTCGCAACGCAATTTTACAAGCCGGAGCGGGAACCATCGGAAATTATGGCAATTGCAGTTTCAATTCGGAAGGTTTTAGCACGTATCAAGGAAACGAGAACAGCAATCCTTCAGTTGGAAATAAAGGCGAATTAACACAAACTAACGAAGTCAAAATCGAAGTCATTTTCGAAAAATACCTGCAAAATAAAATTCTGAAAGCACTATTTTCTAATCATATTTACGAAGAAGTTGCCTATGAGATTTACGATTTACAGAATTCCCATCAACAGATTGGATTAGGAATGATTGGTGAATTGCCATCCGAAATGAGCGAATCTAATTTCCTTAAAATGGTAAAAGAAAAGATGCAATGTGGCGGAATCCGTCATAGTCAATTCTTAAACAAACCGGTTAAAAAAGTAGCTGTTTTAGGTGGTTCCGGAAGTTTTGCCATCAAAAACGCTATCAATTCCGGAGCCGATGCTTTTCTAACCGCCGATTTGAAATACCATCAGTTTTACGAAGCCGAAAACAGCCTTCTTTTAGCCGACATCGGACATTTTGAAAGTGAAAGATTTACAAAAAATTACATAGTTGATTATCTTACGAAAAAAATTAGTAATTTTGCAATCATTTTATCGGAAGAAAATACAAATCCAGTTAAGTACTTTTAAAATATGGCAAACGTTAAAGAACTAAGTGTAGAAGAAAAGTTAAGAGCTCTTTATGACTTACAGTTAATTGATTCTCGAATTGATGAAATCAGAAACGTAAGAGGAGAATTACCTTTAGAAGTTGAAGATTTAGAGGATGAAGTTGCCGGATTAAGCACTCGTTTAGAAAAATTAAAAGGTGATTTGGACGGAATCGAAGAGCAAATCAAAGAAAAGAAAAATGCTATCGACGGTCACAAAGAATCGATCAAAAAATACGCTACGCAACAAAAAGAAGTTCGTAACAATCGCGAATTCAACGCTTTAACTAAAGAAGTTGAGTTTCAAGAATTGGAAATTCAGTTGGCAGAGAAGCACATTAAAGAAATGAAAGCTTCTATCGAGCATAAAAAAGTGGTTTTAAACGAAACCAAAGAAAGATTAGACGGAAAACAATCGCACTTGAAGCACAAAAAAGCAGAATTGAGCGATATTATGGCAGAAACTGAAAAAGAAGAAAACTTCTTACAAGGTAAATCTGAAGAATTCCGTGGTCAGATTGAAGCGCGTTTACTAACAGCTTACGACAGAATCCGTGGAAGCGTTCGTAACGGTTTAGCAGTAGTTTCTATTGAGCGTGGTGCATCGGCAGGATCGTTCTTTACCATTCCACCACAAACACAAATGGAAATTGCTTCCCGTAAAAAAATCTTAACCGATGAACACAGTGGAAGAATCTTGGTTGACAACTTGTTGGCTGACGAAGAAAAAGAAAAAATGCAACAATTATTTGCAAAAATATAAGTAACTTAAAGCTTCCTAACGGAAGCTTTTTTTATGAACTACATTAGCAAGGTATCGTATTTTGTTTTAACAAAATCCATTGGTTTGTACATCAATGCGCTGAGTTATGTTTTTCCTGAAAAATCAAGCAAACTGGCTTACAAATACTTTACCGAACCACGCGAAGGCCGTTTGAACCGAAATACAATTCCCAACATCTTAAAAGAAGCCGAACACGAAGTTTTACAACACGAAAACGAAACCATCCAAACCTATTTATGGAAGGGCAACGACAATAAAATTTTGTTGGTTCATGGTTGGGAAAGTAATGCGTCACGTTGGGAATTGATGATTCCGCAGTTGCGAAAATCCGGCAGTACGGTTATTGCTTTGGATGGCCCTGCTCAAGGACTTTCTAGTGGAACCGAATTCAACATACCGCAATACGCTAAGTTTGTGGATGCTTTAATACAGAAATTCCAACCACAATACATGATTGGCCATTCGATGGGTGGCGCGACTTGTTTGTATTACCAGTTCAAGTATAACAATCCTTTATTGCAAAAAATGGTAATTCTCGGAGCACCAAGTGAATTTGAAATTCTGCTGCGTAATTACAAAAAAACGATTAGTCTGAACAATAGGGCTTTTCAACTGCTTAAAAAAAGATTTACAGAACGCTTTCAGATTTCTCCTTCTGATTTTTCCGGAAAACGATTTGCATCCAACTTCAATTTGAAAGGACTAATCGCTCACGATGTAGATGACGACGTTGTCGCCTTTAACGAGGGAAGACAAATAGCCGAAGCTTGGAAAACAGCTCAATTTGTAGAAACTCGCGGCTTAGGCCACAGCATGCACGACGAACATTTGTACCAGAAAATTTATGCCTTTTTGTTTGAGGAATAATTTATTGTTTCAACAACTTCTTTACCGTTGATTTTCCTTCTGAAGTAATCTTAATCAAATACATCCCAGAAGGCAAATTCGCAATATTGATGGCTTCATTGGAGGCAACTGAGGAATTGGACAAAACTACTCTTCCAATGGCGTCTACAATTTCAAGTCCGAATGAAATTTCCGAACCTATTGAAACATAAAACCCTGATTGCACCGGATTCGGATATATCGAAACTGCCTGAAACAAAGGATTTTCAACCGAAAGCGTCGCATTGATTTGTGCAATAGCTGCCTGCATATTTGGTAACGGCCCGATATTACCCGCAACTCCGGTTCCCTGAGGAATACCTGTAGTTTTAAGCAACGTTCTCATCTGCAAAGGCGTCATATAAGTTCCCGTTTGCGCAAAATAATAGGATTGCAAGACAATTACACAACTTGCCACAATTGGTGTTGCGGAACTAGTTCCTGAAAAATTGGTATATCCTTGATTAAAATCACCTCCTACCTGAATAAAATCGCCGTAACCACAAGCAAATACATTTTCCGACCAACCCTGAACATCCACGCGTGTTCCATAAGTACTATATGAAATACGATTGTGTGTTGTATTAGATCTTCCGCCTCCAACTATAATCGCTCCGGAATCTCCTCTTGCCATATAGGGAGCATAAAAAGGAGCATCTAAGTTTTGATTTCCGTTGGCTGCTGCTTCTACAATGATAATTCCGGCATCGGATGCTGCTCGGGTTAAATCCCAAACTGCTTGAGAATATTCTGCTGGTACATAATTTGTGGCACTACTTCCCCCTTGACCAAACGCTTGCATTTCATAGATAATTACATCCCCTACCTGAGAATTAGCAACCGATTGTGCCACAGCATTTACCCTATCATAACCGGATTGCTGCCACTCTGGAAACAGAATCATTTCCTGTGCTCCATAAGCCATACCCGATATTCCATAAGTTCCTTTGTGAGCAAACACAATTCCAAAAACTGAAGTCCCGTGCTCTGTATATGTTGCTGTTGCCGAAGAACTTATTGTCATGCCACTCGCCAAAGAAGCGTTCACACTATTTAAATCTTCGTGGTTAGGATTAAAACCGTATTCTACATCGCGAACCCTGATTCCTGTTCCGGTCAAACCTAATCCCCAAGCATATTGCATGTTTACGCCTGGATTTGCTCCTAGATACGTTTGATTTGGTTCGTAATTATTGGTGGTGGGCGCTATATCTGTTGGTGGCGGAACCGGAGTTTGACTAATCAATTCACAATTCAAAACCTCATCAAAAGTTTCCAATTTCTTAGCCAACTCAAATAACTTTTGGTTATCCGTATTTGAAACTTCAACTTTATAAATTTGCTTCAGACGCTGAACGGCTTCATCTTGTTTAGTCAATCGAATGGATGCTTCGGATAATTGACTGAGTTTATCTTCGGAAATTTGTATCGCGGGAAGTAACGTAAATTGATATTCATCAAAAACAGGTTGAAAATCAGGATTAAGTCCTGTTAATTCTGATTTAACATCGGCATCATGAAAATCCACTGAATTTGAAAACGTTACATATAACAAATGCGCCTCATTTTCAGAAGCAAAATGAAGATTCCCTTTTCGGCTTTGCGAAAACAAAAACTGACTGATTAAAAGTAAAGCTAAAAGTACTTTTTTCAACACGTTAACAAATTAAAAATCAAAGATATAAAAAAGTTTCGGCGAGATAGGACAATTCAACAAATTATTCAAATAAGTATTACCTTTGTGACATGGAAGAAAACAAAACCCGAATCAATAAATTTTTATCAGAAACCGGATACTGCTCGCGTCGGGAAGCGGACAAACTTTTAGAAGAAGGCCGAATTACCATCAACGGAAAAGTACCGGAATTAGGAACCAAAGTTTCTGTTGAAGATGAAATTCGGGTGGACGGAAAACTGATTCGTGAAAAAACATCCAAACCAATTTATTTAGCATTTCACAAACCAGTAGGAATCGAATGCACAACGAATCAAAATGTTAGAAACAATATCGTCGATTATATCAATTATCCGAAGCGTATTTTTCCCATCGGACGTTTGGACAAAGCTAGTGAAGGCTTGATTTTCATGACGGATGACGGCGATATCGTAAACAAAATTCTAAGAGCCCGAAACAACCACGAAAAGGAATATGTAGTTACTGTAAACAAACCAATTACGGACCGTTTCATCCAAAAAATGGGTAACGGCGTTCCGATTTTGGACACGGTTACTAAAAAATGTAAGGTAGAACAAATCAGCAAATTTGTCTTTCGAATCATTCTTACACAAGGTTTAAACCGTCAGATTCGTCGTATGTGTGAATATCTAGGTTATGAAGTAACAGCCTTGAAACGCATTCGAATTATCAATATTTCACTGGATGTTCCTGTTGGTCGTTATCGTGATTTAACGGATGCTGAAATTAAAGAATTAAACAAACTGATTGAGCCTTCCAGTAAAACCGAAGAGGCAAGTCTTCCCAAGCCTGAGCCAAAAAGAACAACTGAAAGAACAACTTTCAAACCTAAAACGGATTTTAAAAACTCAGGAAAAAATTTTAAAAGAAAATCCTAATTTCAAATTTTATGAAAAAGATTTTTACACTTTTGTCACTCATCCTTTTGACATCAACTTTTTCAGGTTGTGAGGTTTTAGCCGATTGTCTTATCAATGGAAGAGCTAAGCTATACGACAGGACTTTCCCAACTGCCACCGTTGGTAATTATTATTCTGAAAAAGTAGGTTCTGAAGTTACCAACGAACCTAATGATGATAATTACTATTACAATTTTGATGTAGCTGGTGAAATTCCGCCTGGTTTAGTCTATTCTTTCGATTATCGAGATGTTCATTTTTATGGTGTTCCAGATGAGCCTGGTACGTATACATTTACCATTTATCTTAATGTAGATCACAAAGATATTTACGAAGAAGATTGTTTTAACGACGATACTGATTCTAAAACGTATTCAATTACAGTAGAGTAATTAACAAAATCAAACTTTTTCTTTATAAAAGACAAATATTTTTTTACTTCTAAACATTATTAGTAATTTTGCTTTTTTTAAGTTAAAACCTACAAAATGACACGTCTTCACATTGAAGAAGATATCCATAATTTCGTACAATACATAGACAAAACATGTATTAAGGAAACTGGGCATACTAAAAATGTTGCTAATTTCAAGCAACTAATATCATTTTGTAAAAATTTAGAATCCGCATACAATCCGTCTAACGAAGTTTTAAAAATAGAACAACTTGAGCGTTGTTATCAAAAATCACTGGATTCTATCACAGCTAGTGAACACTATCGTCAATTGTTTGCCTCCGAAACAATAAACAGAAAATGCGCTTTTGAAAATTTAAAACCTTATGCCACGAAAATCATCAATGCATTTGCTGTTTCCGGTGTTTCCAAACAAACTCTTACTGAGGCAAAAGTAATAAATAAGAAAATTCAAGGAGCGAAATTAAAAATCGAAGACAACTCGTATCTAGCATCTCAACAATCTTATAATAGAAAAATTGAGCACTTTTCAGATTTAATTAATTTACTTGCCTCAAACCCGATATATAATCCAAATGAGGAAGAACTCAAAGTAACTACGCTTCAAAAAAAACTGACTCATTTACAAACTCAAAATGCTATTTTGACAAAAAGCAATACTCAATACAGTACTGCTTTAAATCAACGGAATCAAATTTTGTACAATGACGAAAATGGGCTCGTTACTATTGCCAAAAAAGTAAAACTATACATAAAAAGTGTTTTTGGTGCTTCGAGTGAAAAATACCGACAACTTACTTCCATAGAATTCAAGGTTAGAAAAACCTCTCCTTAAAATTGACATTGTAGAGCTCTATTTTTTTTAATATTCAAAGATTCTTTTTTTAATGAAATAGAATGTATACTTATTGTCAATAAAAAATAAAGAACAACAAGTTAACATCTATTTATATTAAAAAAGTAACAGATTATATCAATTTTAAAAACTTACAATGGATAAAAAAAATCTATTACTCAAAAATATAGTTTTAGTGTTGGCAAAAAAAAATAACTGATTAAAAAAAACAAGCAAAAAAACTCATTATCAAACCCTTATATCTCAAAAAATAGAAAAATAAAGTTCAAACGAAATAATAGTAAATTTATGATATAAGCCTACTGGAACATAATTCCTTACTGTTAAAACAACTTGCTAAGTCCCCAATTAGTATAAGGTGTTGAATCAGAAACAACAAGATTAAAAGAAGAATAATCTAAACTCTGACGATATGCGCATACTATTACTTCTGCTTATAAATAGCCCGATTTTCGCACAAGTAGGCATCGGCACAAACACGCCTAACAACAACGCTATGTTAGAAGTATACAACGATTCAAAAGGAATATTACTTCCTCGCGTTGCACTACAAAACTCAGCAATTGCAAATCCATTATCAGGACATGTTCAGGGAATGTTAGTCTACAACGTTGCCGAAAACAGCTCTGGAGTAACCAGAGTATATCCAGGAATGTATTATAATGACGGAAACAGATGGATTCGGTTTGTTCCAAAAACAACAACTGTTGGAGAATTAAAACATAGTTTTCACAATGCAGATCACAATGGCTGGTATCTTTTGGATGGACGAACCATTTCAAGCTTATCATTAACTGCGCGAAATCAAGCTATTTCATTAGGCTATCCTACTAATTTACCTGTTATGGATAATCTATTTTTGAAAGCCAAATCAGGTTCTGAAATTTTAGGAAGTATTTCAGGTAATCAAACGTTAACCATAAATCAAAACAATCTACCCAATGTGAATTTTATTGGGAGCACAAATAATTCCGGAAATCACAGTCATAATGTAGATAGTTATCGGGGCAATGAAAATATAGGTCTTCTGTCTACAACTATTCTCACCTTATTCGTTACTGAAACTGTTGCCAAAGAAAATTCGCTAACAACAATAAGAGACACTCATACGGATGGAAGCCACGACCACGCGGTTACCTTCAATTCAGGGGGAAGCAACACTCCAATAGAAAATGTACCAAAATACATTACCGCAAACATTTTCATTTATTTAGGCTATTAACTTATTATCGTGTAGTTATGAAAAAAATAATTCTGTTGCTAATTTTAATGATAAATTGGCAAATTGCATTAGCACAAATTGGTATTGGAACTTCAAATCCAAACAAAGATGCAGCTTTGGAAGTTGCAAGTAATACAGAAGGAATTTTGATAACTCGAATTCCATTGCAAGCTACGAATAGCCCTACTCCGTTAGTTTCACATGTTGCAGGGATGATTGTATATAACACCGCTACAAATGGAGTTGATGGCATTGCAGTAATACCAGGGTTCTATTATAACAATGGTAGTAAGTGGATTCGATTAGAACCAACAACAACGGCAATTGGCGACATTAAAAACAGCATCTTGACAACTGATCATAATGGTTGGTATTTACTAGATGGTCGTAACATTTCACTTTTACCAACAAATGCCCAAACAAATGCAGCTTCAATTGGTTTTGGCACAAACATTCCAGATGCCACAGACAGATTCTTAAAAGGAAAATCTATGAGTGAGACAATTATGTCTTACGGCGGTAATAATAACAGAGTACTGACACAAGCTAATCTACCCAATGTAAATTTTAACGGTATTGCAAATTCAAGCGGCAATCATTCTCATCAATACGAAGATAAGTACCATGGTATTCCAGAAAACCTGAACCTTATTACTGGTTTATTGGGAATTCTAGGTGGTATATTACTAAACATATTGAATAATGATATTGGACATAGCTCACTGACTGCCACAACATCAAATTCTAGTGTTAGCGGAAATCATAATCATACCGCTACGGTTAGCACTGGCGGAAATGACGATGTCCTTCCTTTACCTTCTCATATGATTACCAATACATTTGTTTATTTAGGAAGTTAATTCAAAACTGATTATGCAAAAACCTACTCAATTATTTTTTTTGTACTTGCTCCTTATTGGTCAAAGCAATCTCTTGTGGTCACAAAATGTTGGCATCAATACAGTATCTCCAAATGTCGATGCTATATTAGACATTGATGATTCAGGAAAAGGATTCTTACCAACTCGCTTACAACTTATTGCAACTAATGACGAACATCCATTATCGGCTCATACAGAAGGAATAATAACCTACAATCTTACTGAATCAGGAAATTACAGCTCCTCTTCGGTGCACGAAGGATTATATTATAATGATGGTGTTCAATGGAATTTAATGGGGCCAAACGCAACATCATTAGGAGATATCAAACATTCTCTCGAAAGCAACGATCATAGTGGCTGGTATTTGTTAGATGGAAGAAATAAATCTAGTTTACCAAATTTGGCACAAAATAACGCTACCGCAATCGGAATTGGACTATCCCTTCCCAATTGCAGTGATTCTTTCTTAAAAACAACTAATGGAACCGAAAGCATCCAAACTATGGGCGGTACTAATTCCATCACACTTACCCAGGGTAATTTACCCAACATCACTTATGTAACAACTACTAGCACAAACGGCAATCATTCTCACGCTTACACAGATTTTCACAATGGTCCAAAATCTTTAGGCCTTGCCACCAATGTCATTGCACTTGTTCCGCTTATTAGTGAAACTGTAGGAACTAACGATATACTTCCAGGTAACTTATACTCCACAAATAATGAAGGCATTCACAATCATAGTGTTACGGTACCTTCTGGTGGATTGGGAATCCCTATTAATGCAGCACCAATGCATATGGTTACAAATCTCTTTATTTATTTAGGGGAGTAATTTGTTTTAGAGCGAAATACCCCAAGACGAAGTCTTGGGGTATTTTATTTATATCTTTTTCTCCATCACGTAATCTTCCATAAGATAACCATTGCCAATATCTATATCTTCCTCATGAACTACTGAGAAACCTAGTCGTTTGTAAAATTCTTGGGCAATATTGTATCGATTTACATTAAGGTACAAGCAACTATTTCCAGCTTTTTTAGCAGCAGTTTCAACTTCATTTAAGAATAATTTCCCTAAACCTTTACCTTGTGTTTCGGGTAAAACGTAAATTTTATGGAGTTTTGTCTTTCCAGAATTGTTGCAATTCACCTCGTAGGAAGCAAATCCGTAAAAAACATTATTTTCTTCTGCAAGCAAAAAAACGTGATCTGAAGCCAATTGCATTTCAAGAGAATCAATCGCATAAAAATTCTCCAACATGTAATCCAACTGTGCTTCCGATAAAATCTGACCGTAAGCAACAGGCCAGATTTTACAGGCTAAATCACGAACTATATGAAGTTCTTCTTTTTTGACTTGAAGTATCTGCATTTATTTCAGCATTCTGTTTTCGCGGGCAAGAAGTGTATTTTTCAACAACATCGCAATCGTCATCGGACCAACTCCACCAGGAACCGGGGTAATATGAGAGGCTTTTCTAGCCACATTTTCAAAATCCACATCACCGGTAATTACATATCCTTTTGGATGGGTTTCATCGGCAACGCGGGTGATTCCCACATCGATGATTACTACATCGTCTTTTACCATTTCGGCTTTTAAATAATTCGGAACTCCCAAAGCGGTAATGATAATATCGGCTTGCGATGTAATCTGTGTAATGTTTTTGGTATGACTGTGTGTTAACGTTACTGTTGAGTTCCCTGGAAATCCTTTACGCCCCATCAAAATACTCATCGGACGACCTACAATATGACTACGACCAATAACCACTGTATGTTTTCCTTTCGTTTCCACATTGTAACGCTCTAACAACTCTAAAATTCCAAACGGAGTTGCCGGTATGAACGTACTCATATCCAACGCCATTTTCCCAAAGTTTTCGGGATGGAAACCATCAACATCTTTACTCGGATCAATTGCCATCAACACTTTCTGAGTATCGATTTGCTCCGGTAATGGCAACTGTACAATGAAACCGTCAATATTGTCGTCTTCGTTTAATTATTTAATTTTTTTAAGCAATTATGTTTCAGAAGTAGTGCTCGGTAATTTTACCAAAGTCGATTCAAATCCTACGCGTTCGCAAGCTTTTACTTTACTGCCTACATAAGTTAAACTCGCTCCGTCATTCCCTACGATTACGGCAGCCAAATGCGGCACTTTCTCACCGTTAGCTTTCATTTCCTGAACTGCTTCGGCAATTTCGTTTTTAATGTCTTCCGATACTTTTTTCCCGTCTAGTAATTGCATTCTTTTTGTTGTTAGTGTGTTGTTTATAAAAAAAATAAGACGCGAAAAGTCGCGTCTTTATACTTATGGTCTCATTCCTTTCATGCCGCCCATCATGCGCATCAGGTTTTTACCACCTGCTCCCTGCATCATCTTCATCATTTTGCTCATTTGATCAAACTGCTTCAACAATTGATTTACCTGTTGAATATCCGTTCCAGAACCTTTAGCAATTCTTGTTTTACGTTTGGCATCCAACATTGAAGGTTTGCTTCTTTCCGCTGGCGTCATCGAGTGGATGATTGCTTCGATATGTTTGAACGCATCATCTTCAATTTCAACATCTTTTAAAGCTTTTCCAGCTCCGGGAATCATTCCGACTAAGTCTTTCATGTTACCCATTTTCTTCACCTGTTGGATTTGCGTCAAGAAGTCATCAAAACCGAATTCGTTATTAGCAATTTTCTTTTGTAGTTTACGCGCTTCTTCTTCATCGTACTGCTCCTGCGCTCTTTCTACTAAGGAAACTACGTCTCCCATTCCCAAAATTCGGTCGGCCATACGATTTGGATAGAAAACGTCAATCGCTTCCATCTTTTCACCAGTTCCGATGAATTTAATCGGTTTATTTACTACGGATTTAATCGAAATCGCTGCTCCACCTCTGGTATCACCGTCTAATTTCGTTAAAACTACTCCGTCGAAATCTAATCTGTCGTTGAAGGCTTTTGCTGTGTTTACCGCATCTTGTCCTGTCATGGAATCCACAACAAACAACGTTTCCTGTGGCTGAATTGCTTTGTGAACGTTGGCGATTTCGGTCATCATCTCCTCGTCTACTGCCAAACGACCGGCCGTATCGACAATTACAACATTGAATCCGTTTGCTTTGGCATGTTTGATTGCATTTTCAGCAATAGAAACCGCATTTTTATTTTCAGGCTCTGAATAAACTTCAACACCAATTTGTTCTCCAACTACATGTAACTGATTAATCGCCGCCGGACGGTAAATATCACAGGCAACCAAAAGTGGCTTCTTTCCTTTTTTAGTTTTTAGGAAGTTCGCCAATTTACCCGAAAACGTCGTCTTACCCGAACCTTGTAAACCCGACATCAAAATAATCGAAGGATTCCCGGAAAGGTTTACACCGGCAGCATCACCCCCCATCAATTCGGTTAATTCGTCTTTAACGATTTTCACCATCAATTGCCCCGGCTGTAACGTAGTTAATACGTCCTGACCAATTGCTTTTTCTTTCACGCGTGTGGTAAAATCTTTGGCAATTTTAAAGTTCACGTCGGCATCTAATAACGCGCGGCGAACCTCTTTTAGAGTATCGGCTACGTTTACTTCGGTGATTTTTCCGTGACCTTTTAATATATGGAAGGCTTTGTCGAGCTTATCGCTTAAATTATCAAACATGATAGTTTTCGTTTAATGAGGTGCAAAGATAATACAAAGTCGCAAAGGTTCAAAGTGGCAGAGCTGCAAAGTTTTAAGTTAAAAGAATAAAAAAACGCTCCATAAACTGGAACGTTTCTTAAATTTTATTTCGTCAAAGAAATTATGCTTTTTTAGCAGCACAACAAGATTTTTTTTCTCCAGTTGCACAGTCTTTTTTAGCTTCTTTTGAACATGATTCTTTTTTAGTGGTAGCTTCTTTTTTAGCAGGACCTTTAGTTTTTTTCTCCTGAGCATTTACATTCATTGAAACTGTAAACAAAGCAACAACTGCAATAGCAACTAATTTTTTCATAATGGTATAATTTTAATAGTTTTTACTAATTCTTGAGCCAAATATAGAAATTTAGTTTACCCAAAAACCAAAAATATAGTTAAAATTGGAAATAAATAAAAGGCTGTGGTCCAGCAGATGCCATTGCATAAACCAACCAATACACCAATCCTAAAATAATGGCTTTTCCGATAATTGGCAGCGCTTTGAAAACCGATTGCATTGCTTCAACCCATTTCTCAGGAATGAAATGCCACAAATAACCAATCGCCATCAACAGGAAAACGTTTTTATATCCTTCACCGATAACCAACCATTGCTGGATATCAAAAGTCACATTCCCGATATTGTTGATTACTTGAAGTGCTGTATCAAAATCTTTGGCACGGAAGAAAATCCAACAGAACGCCACAAAATGAAAGGTTAACAATACTGAAATCACTTTCCAAATACCGCCGAAAAACAAATTCTTATTCTCTGTTTTGGACGGAAAAATCTCCATGACAATTTTATGTACCGCCAAAGCCATTCCGTGAAGTGCGCCCCAAATGATGAATCGCAAACTTGCTCCGTGCCATAATCCGCCCAACAACATTGTAGTCATTAAATTGACGTTCGTAAACATTGTTCGCTCTCTATCTTTTGAAAGTAAAAACGTCAACGCAAAAACTACGGTTGACGCAATCGCTATCATCAAAGGAATATTTGACACAGGCGCGTATGTAATTCCCCAAACGATTAAACCGAAGAAAAACAAAGCCGGAAATAAAAAGCCTGCAAAGGTTCCGTTACGGTTTCCTCCTACTGAAATGTATAAAAAGTCTTTCAGCCATGTCGATAACGAAATGTGCCATCTTCTCCAAAATTCGGTAATGGAAGCCGATTGATAAGGGGTACGGAAGTTGGTCGGTAATTTGAAACCTAATAAAAGTGCTACACCAATCGCCATATCGGAATATCCCGAAAAATCGCAGTAAATCTGAATCGCATACCCATACGAAGCCATTAAATTTTCAAAAGCGGTATAACTTGACGGTGCATCAAAAACACGATCTACGAAGTTGATGGAAATATAATCGGAAATCACCGTTTTCTTAATCAATCCTCCGATAATTAAAAGGAAAGCTCGGTTGATATCATCTTTGGTAACGTTTGACTTCTGGTAAATCTGCGGAAGGAAATCTTTAGCACGAACAATCGGACCAGCTACCAACTGCGGAAAAAACGATACGAAGAACAAATAATCCACATAGTTTTTTGTCGGCTCAATTTCCTTGCGGTAAATTTCAATGATGTAACTAATAGACTGGAACGTATAGAACGAAATTCCTACCGGAAGAATTATCTTCTGAAAAGCAAAATTCGCTCCCGAAACACTGTTATACGTATCAATGACGAAATTAGTATACTTGAAATAGCCCAAGAAACCTAAATTCAACACGACACTGAACGCTAAACATAATTTTTTATTTACTTCACTTTGTGTACGATGTACCAAATTTCCTAAGTTGTAATCTACTATGGATGACCCCAATAGTAGTAAAAAGAAAATTCCGCTGGATTTATAGTAAAAGAATAACGAGAACAAAATCACATAAACCAATCGCGGATAAAACGTATTTTTTAGCGTAATGTAAAAACTGTAAAACACTAAAAACAAGCCTAAAAACAAGGCGGTGTTGAACAAAATCGGCTCTTTCGGATTGAAAACAAACCAGTTCATGACCGTTTCGGCGGTAATATCGGTAAACAATGAGGCTATATTTTGGGTAAACCAATCCTGCATATTAATTCTTCTTCGTTACTTTAAAATTTTCGTAAGCATTTAACAAAGCCTGACTAAACAATTCGCCTTGTTTTTCATATCCCGATTTGGTGTAATGCACTTTATCGCCTGATATTAAACCTTGACGATAGTTTTTGTTCACGCCGTACATACCTCCCATAATTGCAAACAAATCCCAACTGGCGTGATTTTTATCAACCGCCTGTGTATTGATGTCGCGTGCATAAGCATCAGCAAAACGATTCAGAGAACGACGGTATAACAACGACGGCGGTGTTGACATGACCAAAACCTCTGCATTTGGGTTCTTATCTTTTACAGAAGTGACGAATGCATTGAGTTGCGTCATATAATCTGAAGATGGCATTTTGTCAAACGTTTCATTGGTTCCTAACGACACTATTATCAAATCGGCTTGTAAGGCTGAAGTTTGCTCGAAAAACATCGGATATTTATTGTAATCTGAAGCTTTGGCACCATTTACACCGATAGCGCTGTAGGTAATTCCAGGTTCATTTTTCTCGAAAATCAATCCGTTTAACGCGAAATTGGACGCTGCTTTATTGGGAATCAGATAAATTTTATCCATCGCCGTTTCCGAGTAAAAAGAATGTACCCCGTTTTCTTCCGTTAAAGAAAGTGGAATGAATTCCGAACGTTTCACACTGCGCTTTTGCATTTCACTCGTTGGAATTTTAAGCGTTTTTCCTGCGCGAATGTTGTTCGATTTCAAACCGTTGTAGCGTTTCAACTCGGCTGTAGAAATATTGTATTTATCAGCAATGATTGAAAGTGCTTCGCCATTTTTGATTTTATGAACGATACGTTTCGGCACATTCGATTCTAACGTAATAGTTTTTTTAGCGGTCGCCACTTCAAACATATTCTGATTCTCCGGCGAAACAATTTTTAACGTATTGAATTGGTATGCATTGTCCCGAACATTAATTTCCACGGCAAAGTCTTTGGAACGTGTTGTTAAAGAAATACCACTCAAACCAATAGGACTTCCGTTTTTTTCTTTAGTCAACCGATGATTGCTCCACGATTCATTCGACGAATATTTTATGAAATAATTGCCGTTGGTTCTCGCCAAATTGTGCGGAAATGAAAACCCTAAACCTCCATTTCCAAATTTATCCTGAAGATTTCTGCGGATTACTCCGGTAAACAAATCTGCCTGGATGTGGGAATCACCAATATGAACGATGCGGACTTTTCCGGATTTTGTAGTTTCCAGCAAATATAATTTTTCGAAGAATTTTTCCAGTGCTTTCGTGTTGTAAACGGCATTTTCACCGTAACTCACATTTTCTTCCATGCCAAGCGTATCCACCTCAACTGAAGTAGAGTCCACCACCTGAGCGGAAAGCCCGATCGAAAAAAATATTCCGAATAACGCTATGAAAAACTTATTCCACATGAACACTATCTTTTTTAACCGTTACAGAATCCTTTTTAACCGCCGGCTTGGCAACTTTACGGTTCGCTCGCAATTTTTTAAACTGTTCGTAACCGCTGTAAATCTGGTTGTAAATCAAGGAGGAAATTCGTTTCGCACCACGATAGTTGAAGTGTGTATAGTCTTTATTGGCCAAGGCTGGCGTTTCTTCTACCCATTTTACCATTGAACCGTCCCCGCCCATGAGCGTGTACAAATTCACATAGCCGGCTTCCGCCTGAACGGCATATTTTTTCTGAGCTTGAGTTAACGGAACAACTGCGGAATCCGTTTTCATCTCCAAGTCGTATTTTGTCGATTTATCAGCCGTGGAAATAATCAGAATCGCCACACCCGGAAAACATTCTTTCAAATGACTTACCACGCGTTTCATCCTTTTTTCGTACCAAGTGTAATTTAGTGAGCCGTAGTTCAAAACGTTCGTTCCATAATGTAAAACAATCAAATCGTAGCCCAATTTGTCCTGAAACTGACGCATTACTTCGGTATTGAAAGTGGAAATCGGTAATCCGGAATTGCCACGGTTGGAGAAATTGTCCACGTGAACACCTTTTCCGTCGTCGAAATTCATTCCGTAAATTGGAATGGAATCGGCTTTGACAAAATCTAATTTTAAACTTTTTGTGGTGTTTCCGACTACTAAAGTATTCACCAATTTATTTGGATTCAGCTTTTTATAAATTGTATCGGCACCAATTTTATACGCAACTTTTCCTGATTTATTTGTTGATTTTCCGTAGAAAAGTGTCGGATTAGGCAATTCCGTTAAGTTTTTCAACTTGCTTGCCTGATATTTTACCCATTCAACATGCGCGGTATCGTTAGCGAAAAACACGTGACCGTTAACACCAAAAGGACTTCTCGGTTTTTTAATATTCAGATAAGATTGCGTTTTCCAATTCCCTGAAAATTCGTGTTTTACGGTATTTCTCGAACCTGCCGATTCTGAAGTAATATTCACAAAACCAACACCTTGTCCGCCAAACTGATTCTGAAAACTGGTTCTAAAATCCTGCACAATCATATCGCCATCCGTCATCGAATCGCCAAAATACGCAATACGAACATTGCCCTGATGCGACGTTTCTAACTGATATAATTTCTCGTAAAACTGCACCAAATGCTGAAATCCTTTATAATCACCATAGGTTTCGTCCGGAAAGGAAATTCCGTCCACTGCAGTAAATGTAATGGGTTGATTTGATAAGGTATCGCCTTCTTCGGCCGGATTTTCTTCTTCAATCGCTTCCAACAACATGCTGTCTATGACCACATTTTTGGAATTGGCCGTGTTTTCCGAAAAGATTTTCTTCGGCAAAAACGATTTAAAACCAATAAAAGCTATGATTGAAATAGCAAAAATGGCTAAGGATTGCGCGAAGTATGATTTGTTTTGATTCATTTTTATATTCAGGGGTTAGGAATTAGTACTTAGGGTTTAGTATGTTTTTACCAACTACTAATTACTATCAGCTAACTACTTCTTTACATTCTCTCCGGAACATTAATTCCTAATAAACCGAAGGCAGATTTGATCACCTCTCCCACTTTTTTCGACAATTGGACACGGAAGATTTTCTTGTTCTCATCTTCTTCACCCAAAATCGAAACGGATTGGTAAAACGAGTTGTATTCTTTCACCAAATCGTAGGTGTAATTTGCAATCAAAGCCGGGCTGTGGTTTTTAGCTGCATCCTGAATTACACTTGGGAAAAGTTCAACTTGTTTTAGAAGTTCTTTTTCTTTTTCGTGGAATTCGATGGTAATATTTTTATTCAAATCGAAATCGGCTTTTCTTAAAATCGACTGAATTCGAGCGTAAGTATACTGAATGAACGGCCCCGTATTTCCAGCAAAATCAACGGATTCTTCCGGATTGAACATCATGTTCTTCTTCGGATCGACTTTCAGCATGAAATATTTTAACGCACCCAAACCGATTACCTTGTACAATTCCGCTTTTTCAGCATCAGAATAACCATCAAGTTTTCCTAATTCTTCCGAAATCGATTGTGCAGTCGTCGTCATTTCTTCCATTAAATCATCAGCATCTACTACTGTTCCTTCACGGGATTTCATTTTTCCAGATGGCAATTCCACCATTCCGTAGGATAAGTGATATAAATCTTCCGCCCAGTCGAAACCTAGTTTTTTCAGAATCAGGAACAATACTTTAAAGTGATAATCCTGTTCATTTCCAACCGTGTACACCATTCCACCAACATCAGGATTATCTTTCACACGCTGAATAGCAGTTCCGATGTCTTGTGTCATGTAAACCGCAGTTCCGTCTGAACGCAATACGATTTTTCGGTCTAAACCTTCGGCAGTCAAATCAATCCAAACCGAACCGTCCGGATCTTTTTCGAAAATGCCTTTCTCCAAACCGAATTGCACGACTTCTTTTCCTAACAAATAGGTATTACTTTCGTAGTAATACGAATCAAAATCTACGCCAAGGTTTTTATACGTTTCGCCAAAACCGTCATAAACCCATTGGTTCATGGTTTTCCAAAGTGCAACTACTTCTTCGTTTCCGGCTTCCCACTGACGTAGCATTTCCTGAGCTTCCAAAATCATTGGGGCTTGTTTTTTGGCTTCGTCCTCTGTTTTACCTTGGGCAATTAAGTTATTGATTTCGGTTTTGTAAGCTTTATCAAATTCTACGTAATATTTACCGACCAATTTATCGCCTTTTAAACCTGAAGTTGCCGGCGTTTCTCCGTTTCCGAATTTCTGCCAAGCCAACATCGATTTACAGATATGAATACCTCGGTCGTTGATAATCTGTGTTTTATAAACTTTTTTACCCGATGCTTTTAAGATTTCAGCCACCGAATACCCTAATAAATTGTTACGAATGTGCCCTAAATGCAATGGTTTGTTAGTGTTGGGAGACGAATATTCTACCATTACCGCTTTATCGCCAGCTTTTGGTGCTACAAATCCGAAGTTTTCCTGATTTTTAATTTCGTTGAAAAAGTTCAGATAATAAGCATCGGAAATGACGATATTCAAGAAACCGGAAACAACGTTGAAACGCTCTACTTCCGTTACGTTTTGCACCAAATACTCACCGATTTTATTTCCCAATTCAACCGGATTACTTTTTACCAACTTTAAAAGCGGAAAAATTACTACAGTAATATCGCCTTCAAATTCCCGACGGGTTGCCTGAAATTCCACTTTATCGAGTGTAACATCAAATAAATCCTGAACTGCTTTCTGGATTTTTTCCGTAAGAATTTGTTGAAGTGTCATAACTGTCCTTTTTTAAGGGTGCAAAGATACTAATTAACTGAGACGCAGCAATTTTTTTAAGCGCAAAAAAATGACGCTATTTATAATGGTTTTAAATTTTAAAAAAAGACAAAAAACACTGTAACAATAACGCACAAAAGCAGTCATACAAGCATTGAATACCTAAACAAGCAACATCAATCAAATAATCACTTTTACACATGAAATTTAAATTTTTAATTGCCTGTCTTTTTACTTTTTTAGGACATGCTTTGATGCAAGGGCAATCCAGCACCACAACCAATCCGGGAAATATTTCCGGAAAAGTTATCGACAAAACCACCAAAGAACCAGTAGGTTACGCCACAGTTTCGGTTAAAGAAGGTGACAAAATTGTAACCGGAGCCATCACCCAGGACAATGGTAATTTTGAAGTTAAGAATCTAGCGCTAAAAGCCTATACTGTTGAAGTTCAGTTCATCGGCTACAAAACTTTTTCAAAAGCAATCACTTTATCGGCAGACAACAAATCTGCTAACATTGGCACAATTTCAATTGAAGCAGAAGCTACGCAATTGGAAGGGGTTGAAGTTGTTGCTGAGCGTTCGAACATCGTACAGAAAATTGACCGAAAAGTAGTAAACGTCGGGAAAGATTTAATTGCTTCGGGAACGACTGCTTCTGAAATTTTGAACAACGTTCCGACAGTAAGTATCGATCCACAAACGAAAGAATTAAGTTTAAGAGGGAACTCAAATGTTCGCGTTTTGATTGACGGAAAACCATCAAATGTGGATGCGGCGCAATTGTTACAGCAAATTCCGTCGTCTTCGATTAAGCAGGTGGAACTGATTACCAATCCTTCGGCAAAATACAATCCGGAAGGAATGAGCGGAATCATCAACATTATTTTACACAAAAACAGTAACGACGGTTTCAATGGTTCGATAAACACGGGAGTTACTTTCGGCATTACACCAAAAACCAATTCAGCTTTGAACCTGAATTACAGAGTAGGGAAAGTGAATTTTTACACAAATTACGGCTACAACCACGGAATCAACGCGAATCACGGTTTTGTAGATAGTGATAATCCAGGCTTGGAAAATCGTCAGGATTTTGATTTCAGAAACTTAAACAACTCTCATTTGGTGAAATTTGGCGTGGATTATTACATCAACGACAAAAACACTTTATCGGTTTATACCAACCAGAATATCACCCATTCTGACGGTTTCGGAAACACATTAGTAAATTATTATGATGCTGCTAACAACGACGACAAACAGCACTATGACAACGAAAACGAAAACAAAAACCAGACTTATGACTTGGTTTTCAAACACGAATTCGATAAAAAAGACGAAACTTTAGAAGTACAGGTAAACTATTCTAAAACAAAAAACAACGAAGATACCAGTTATTACAATTCTGTTGTAAAATCAGACAATACAATCCACAGAGATTCTAATGACCGAAATTTGATTGAAGGCATAACAGATTACACACAAATCAATATCGATTACACCAATCCAATCACAGAAAAAACAAAATTGGAATTAGGTGCTGAAACCCGTATCCAGAACACAAAAAGTGATTTTAACGCTACAGTAAACGGAACAGAATACGATACGCCATACACTTTCTCGACAGTTGGTGACAACAATTTTCATTTCAGCAGAGACATCAGTTCATTGTACGCAAATATTGGTACAGAATTGAGCAGCAAATGGAGTTCACAAATCGGGGTTCGTATGGAATATTACAACATTGATGCGGAATTTGCGAGCAATGAAACCCGTTTTCAGTCGGATCAGGTTCCAACAACTACAACTACCAGCGATTTACAAACAGTAAGCGATAATATTTTCACGTTCTATCCTTCTGCGTTTTTAAATTATACTATGGATGAGAAAAACTCGTTCAATTTCAACTATTCCAGACGTGTGGATCGCCCAGGAATTGGACAAATCAACCCGATTCGTGAGTGGACTACACCACTTATGGAATCAAGAGGAAATCCAGCTTTGGAACCACAATTCACCAATTCCTTTGAAATCAATTATACGCGTGTAACCAAAATGGGATCTATTACTTCCGGAGTATTTTACCGCAGAATTAGTGATGAAATTTCGCGTGTGGTTTACAACGATCCGAACAACATCAACCGTAAAATTTTATCGTTTGACAATTTTGACGACAACAACGCTTACGGAATCGAATCATCGGCTAACTTAAAATTTACCAAATGGTGGTCGACCAATTTAAGTGCTGATGCGTATTTCAAAACTGTTCGCGGAACTGTTCAAAATGCAACAACCGGCGATTTAGAAAATGCTGAAGCAGACGTAACTACTTTCAACGCGAGAATGAATAATACGTTTACCGCTACTAAAAACTTACGTTTCCAATTGTTCGGAATGTACCGTGGTCGCGACTTAAGCTTACAGTTTGAAAGAAAGGAAATGTATAAAATGGATATCGGTGCCACCTACAACATTTTAAAAGGCAAGGGAACCATTACAGCTCGTTACAATGACGTTTTCGAAAACATGCGTTTTGCTTTCGACGGAAACATTCCTTACAGACAATACGGAGCATTCTACTGGGAAAGTCAGACTTTCTACGTTGGTTTGAACTACAACTTTGGTGGTGGTAAGAACAGAGCGATGCAACGCAAACAACGTGATGCCAACGAAACGCAAAGCGGCGGCGGAATGTTCTAAATCTGAGTTTTTTTTCGATTTTATATTACCAAAAAACCTCGAAGTTGTTGAACGCTTCGAGGTTTTTTATTTTAATCTTCTTGTTGAAATTTCAAAGCTTTGGCTTTGTCGGGATCTTCTTTGTGCTTTCGTAAATCGAAAGTAGTTCCGAAAAGTCTGTCCCAAAAAGTATTGCTTACTCCAAAACCCAAATGCTCGTTACGATAATGATGCATTTGATGATTGCGCCATAACGGTTTCATAAACTCAAACGGCGGCTCGAAAGCATGAATAGCGTAGTGCATCGATGCGTACAAAAGATAGCCCAACATAAAACCCGGAAAGAACGCCCAATTGTAATCTGATAATAACAAGTAATGCAATCCGAAAAGCACTGTTGATAAAATGATACTGGGAACTGGTGGCATAAAAAGTCGATCGCGATCTCTTGGATATTCATGATGATTTCCGTGCATAATATAAGCCACTTTTTGAATGCCAACATGTTCACTTACCCAATGAAATATATAACGGTGGGCGATGTATTCGAAAAACGTCCAGTATAGAATTCCGCTAAAAAAAAGGATTGCTGTAATTGTTGTCGGAATCTGATAAACCACCAATGCCCGGTAAATAAGATAGGCTAAAATTGGGATATACATGCTCCAAATGAGTATCGGATTGCCTTTGGTGAGCATTTCCAAATACCTGTTTTCAAATAACCTTGCCTGACCTTCGTTGTACACTACTTTTCTTGCCATAATTTGCTAATTATTAAAGATTAATAATGGTAACTATGTTCTAAAATTAAAAAAATAGTCGCAAACAAAAAAGCAATTACATAGGATTTAACATACAGATAATCGGTAAAAAGTAATAAAAAAGCAGATTTGAGATCCAATCCACAAATCTGCTCTTCATTATTTTGAAAAACTTTACCAGCGAATAATAGCGCTTCCCCAAGTAAATCCGGAACCAAAAGCCGCTAAAACCACCAAATCACCTTCTTTGATTTTACCTTGTTCCCAAGCTTCGGTTAAAGCGATTGGAATAGACGCTGCAGTCGTATTTCCGTATTTCTGAATATTGTTGTGTACCTGAGAATCTTCCAATTTGAATTTCTGCTGAATGAACTGTGAAATCCTCAAATTCGCCTGATGTGGAATCAGCATGTTGATGTCAGAAACCTGTAAATTATTCGCTTGTAAACCTTCCATAATCACTTCGCTGAAACGAACTACGGCATTTTTAAACACAAACTGTCCGTTCATGTACGGATAATAACTCTCGTCATTCGGGTCGTTGTCTTTGATTACATCGGTAATCCAGCGTTTTCCCATTCCTGGCGCAATTAGAGCCAATTCTTCTGCATGCTGTCCTTCGGAATGCAAATGAGTGGATAAAATTCCTTTGGAACTATCTTCGGAACGACTTAAAACCGCTGCTCCGGCGCCATCTCCGAAAATTACGGAAACGCCTCGACCACGAGTTGTAAAATCCAAACCTCTTGAATGCACTTCGGAACCGATTACCAAGATATTTTTATACATTCCGGTTTTGATGAATTGGTCGGCCACTGAAATTCCGTACACGAACCCTGAACATTGATTTCGGATATCTATGGCACCAACGGTTTTTAAACCTAAATCACGTTGCACCAAAACACCTGGTCCTGGAAAATAGTAATCGGGACTTAAAGTCGCAAATACAATGAAATCGATATCTTCTTTGGCAATTCCGGAGCGCTGAATCGCCATTTCGGCAGCTTTCACACCCATGGAAGTCGTGGTGTCATCAAGACTGTTAACGTGTCTTCTCTCCTGAATACCGGTTCGTTCCTGAATCCATTCGTCGTTGGTATCCATGATTTTGGACAAATCGTCGTTAGTTACCACATTTTCCGGAACATAATAGCCTAATCCTGAAATCTTTGAAGTATACATTTTTATCTTATTATTAAAAATAGGGCTACAAATTTAAACATATTTACATCTTTATTAAAAAAATACACTGAATTTTCGATTACACTCAAAAAGAACTGCTCAACAACTAATTTTAACAGTTCATCGTGTAACACAAAATTGTATCTTAGACCAATTATTCTAAAAATAATCACAACGTACAGTATATGAAACTTCAAAATTATTTTTGGCTGTTGCTTTTATCAGGTTCTGCGCTATTTGCACAAGAAAACCTAACTTTTCAAAAGCCATCGAAAGAAATTTTAGCCTTAGCAGATTATGACAGAGCACCGTCAGTTATGATGGACACCAAAAAAGAGTGGATGCTCCTTTCCTACCGCAACACTTACAAAACTTTAGATGAACTGAATCAGGAAGAAATGCGTTTGGCCGGTTTGCGTATCAATCCGATTACCAACATTTCCAGCACGGTAACTTACATCAACAATCTGAAAGTGCGTCGTATTAAAGACAAAAACGAAATTCAGGTTCAGGGTTTACCGGAGAATGCCAAAATCACTAATTTATCATGGTCGCCAGATGAAAAGAAAATGGCATTTACCAACACCACAAACAATGGCGTTGAGCTTTGGATATTAGACATTGCTTCGGCAAAAGCCACCAAACTTTCATCTGACAATTTGAATGCAAATCTAGGCAATCCGATTAGCTGGTTTCGCGACGGACAAAGCTTGTTAGTTAAAAAACTGGTTACGAACCGTCCGGAGTTAATTGATGGAAAAAAAGACATTCCTAACGGACCAACCGTTTCCAACAGTGATGGAAAAGTTTCCCAAAACAGAACCTATCAGGATTTGCTAAAAAACAAAACCGATGAAACCAATTTTGAAACTTTAGTCGCTTCGGAATTGTATAAAATCGATTTGAACGGCAAAGAAACCCTATTCAAAAAAGCTGACATGTATGCTGGCGAATCTTTTTCACCTGACGGCAATTATTTAATGAT
Organism: Flavobacterium sp.; assembly: GCF_032153895.1. Lineage (GTDB taxonomy): Bacteria > Bacteroidota > Bacteroidia > Flavobacteriales > Flavobacteriaceae > Flavobacterium. The sequence continues at coordinate 170,278 of NZ_JALDYN010000001.1, read as the reverse complement.
TACCACTATTGAAAAACCTTATTCTTACATTGTTCCGTTGAGCCGTTTTCCGCAAAAAACTGTTGTTTACGACAAATCGGGCAACGAAATTAAAATAGTGAACGAAGTTCCGTTAAACGAAATCATGCCCAAAGGTTTTATGGCAGTTCGCAAAGGAAAAAGAAGTATGGGCTGGAGAAATGACGCTCCGGCTACTTTATCGTTTGTAGAAGCCTTAGACGGTGGAGATCCTGCTACCAAAGTAGATTTCAGAGATGAAGTTTTCTTGTGGACAGCACCGTTCAATCAACAGCCAACTTCATTGGTAAAAACTCCACAGCGTTACACCGGAATCACTTGGGGAAATGCCAATACTGCGATTCTTTTTGACAGTTGGTACGACACCCGAAATACTAAAACTTATTTATTCAATCCTGCTAATCCTGCTCAGGCACCAAAAGTGATTTCCGACCGAAATTCTCAGGACATTTATTCTGATCCGGGCGATTTTGAAACCAAGAAAAACGAATACGGCAGATATGTGCTTGCCTTTGAAGGTGACAATACGTATTTGATTGGTGAAGGTTTTACCAAAGACGGTCAATTCCCTTTTATTGATGAGTTCAACACTAAAACATTGCAGAAAAAACGTTTGTATCAATCGGCTTACAAAACTAAAAAGGAAGCTATTTTATCGATAGAAGATTTTAAAAAAGGTGATGTTTTGGTTCAGATTCAGTCGCCAACCGAATTTCCGAATTACTATTTCCGAAACATTAAATCGAAAGATAAAGTAACGCCGATTACCGCGTTCCAAAATCCGTTTGAAAGTATCAAAAATGTGTACAAGGAAGTAATCAAATACAAACGCAAAGACGGTGTGGAACTTTCGGGAACGTTATATTTACCGGCCAACTATGACCGAAAAGCTAAAAAAGAAAAACTTCCGCTACTGGTTTGGGCGTATCCGACAGAATACAAAGACAAAAATTCTGCTGGGCAATCGAACCAAAACCCTAACGAGTTTACGTTTCCAAATTATGGTTCCTTCGTGTATTGGGTAACGAAAGGATATGCGGTTTTAGACGATGCTTCGTTCCCTATTATTGGAGAAGGTAAAACTGAACCTAACGATACGTTTATCACACAATTGGTAGATAATGCGGAAGCTGCTATCAACGCGGTGGATAATTTAGGTTACATCAATCGTAAAAAAGTGGCTGTCGGCGGACATTCGTATGGCGCTTTCATGACCGCAAATTTATTGACACATTCCAATTTATTTGCTTGCGGAATTGCCAGAAGTGGTGCTTACAACAGAACCTTAACGCCTTTCGGATTCCAAAGTGAACAACGCAATTACTGGGAAGTCCCGAATATTTACAACGGGATGTCGCCTTTCATGTCGGCTGAAAAAATGAAAACGCCTTTGTTGTTGGTTCACGGTGATGCGGACAACAACCCGGGTACGTTTACTTTGCAATCAGAGCGCTATTTCCAAGCTTTGAAAGGTTTAGGAGCTCCGGTTCGCTTAGTTTTGTTACCAAAAGAATCTCACGGTTATGCTGCTAAGGAAAATATTTTACACTTGCTTTGGGAACAAGATCAGTTCTTAGAAAAGTATTTGAAAAACTAACAAACAAAAAGCCTGAAATTTACTTCAGGCTTTTTTTATGCTAACATCAGGAATATTTCTTTATTGTATTCTAAAGCGGTTTCGTGTTCGAAGAAAATTGCTTTTCCTTCATCCGAAGCTTTAATCAAAAAAGTACTTCCTTTAAAATAGGATTGCTTGACGATTACTTTGTAATGTCCGTTTTCCACCACTTTCAACTGATGTGGATATAACAATAACATTTCCTCATCTTCTTCAGCATCTCCCGTCAATTTTGACAAAGCAATTTCATTGACCTCTCCAAAAAGAGATGCGCTATACTTTTGCTTCGGATTAGTGTATATCTCATGCGAAGAGCGTTTATCGAGTAATTTACCGCTTTTCAGCACAATCACTTCATCTGCAAACGATAAAGCATCACTACTGTCGTGTGTTGCAATCAAAACTGTCACTTCTTTGGTTTTAAGATAAGCGAACAAATTCCTGCGCAACGCATTCTTTCTGAAATTGTCAATATGACTGAACGGTTCGTCCAACAACAAAACTTCCGGTTCTAAAGCCAAAACTCGAGCCAAAGCCACTCTTTGCTGCTGTCCGCCGCTTAAAAATTTTGCTTTTACATTGGCATATTCGGTCATTTCAACTACTTCAAGTAATTCTGCAATACGATCCTGTTTCTCTTCCGGATAAAAATTAGACAGGTACTTTCCAACATTTTCAGCAACGCTGATGTAGGGCATCAAATCGAAATCCTGTGCCAGATATTTCATAAAAGGCATACCGGGAACCAAATTGAATTTAGGTCCGGTCACTTGTTCATCTTTCCAAAAAATTTCGCCTTCATCCAAATCGTGTAAGCCGTAAATCAACTTCAAAAGCGTACTCTTTCCACAACCGCTTTCTCCAATTATAGCGATGCATTTTCCTCTTTCGACTGAAAATTGTATGGTGTCGATAACTTTTGTATCTGAATAACCAAATGAAATTGTATTTACGTGAAGCATGCTACTTAATTAAGATCACAAAATTACATGGTATTTAGAACTCAAAACAAAAAAATTAACTTTAAGAAACAATATTTTAAAAACTTATTCTAATTATTTGAAAGATAATAACTAACATTGCAAAAAATTTTTAACCTACTATTTGCATGAAATTTTCAGTTAAAAAATTGACTTTTTTCCTGCTATTATTTACATCATTATCGTTCTCTCAAAGCCCATATGGAGGTTTGGCGATTGATGCAAATTATGGTATTTCAGGAGTAAAAGACCCAGGCTTAAGCGATTTTTCGCACTTCGATTTCGGAGTACGTTATATGTTTAATGATCTTTGGGGGCTTAAATTGGATTACGGTCAGGATAAATTCAGAACACAGGAAACACCAACCGAAGAGGGAATTGATATATCTCGAATTTCTGCACAGGGATATTTTAACTTAACCAATATCATTGACAGTAGAAGTTATTTCTATAGTCGCACATTCAATTTGATGGGACATGCTGGAGTAGGTTACTCGATGCAAAAATCAGTTACGATTCCAGAAGGCGGTACGGATGAAATTGGTCATATTATTTTTGGTATTACACCTCAGTTTTCAATTACCGATAATTTAGCTGTAGGATTGGATGCTACCGGAATCATTCACTTGTCTCAACATTATTGGTTTGATGGTAACTACACTTATACGAGTCCGGAATTCAACGGTTCTCCAAATGCAACCACAACCTTCATTTACAATTTAACCTTAGGACTATCTTACACCTTCGGTCAACAATAACATAAAAAAAATCCCAAACAATGTTTGGGATTTTTTTATTTATCATCTTTCAATTATTTACCTGCTTCTTTTTGAGCATCCTGAACCATTTTATCGTTTGCTGTAATGGCAAACTCAACACGTCGGTTTTTACTTCTTCCGGCATCGGTATCGTTGGTTGCAATAGGATCAGCTTCTCCCATTCCAACAATATTGAAACGAGAACCCACTAAACCTTTACTAGCCATATAGCTCTTAACGGCAGAAGCTCTTTGTTCAGACAAACTTAAATTGTATTCATCAGAACCTTTACTATCAGTATACCCATAAATTTGAATATTGGTATCCGGATATTGTTTGAAAACCGGAATCAATTTATCTAAATTTTGTTTGGCAGTTGGAGTCAATGACGATTTGTTAAAATCAAAATTCACCGAATTTTCACCTAAAACCAATTTAATTCCTTCTCCTACTCGTTCTACTTCAACACCTGGTAAAGCTTCTTTGATTTCACGAGCCTGCTTATCCATACTGCGACCGATGATGGCTCCTGCGGTTCCACCAATCACACCGCCAAGAACTGCGCCTAAGGCTCCTTTTCCACCTTTTCCAAGATTGTTTCCTAAAACACCACCGATTACAGCGCCACCAACGGCTCCAATCACAGCTCCTTTTTGTGTATTGTTTGCATTCTTAACCGAATTACATCCCGTAAAAACAGAACTAGCCGTTAAAGCCAGTGCCACTGCACAAATACTTATCTTTTTCATATCTTTTCTTTTTAGTTTGTTCTTTCAAATTGGTATACAATATCTGCTTGGTTTCCACCAACATTAATTTTGTCAATCAACTGGAAAGAATTTGCAGACTGATTAGCCACACGCAATCGGTAGCCTTGTGTCACTTTTCTCGCTTTAGCATCTTCCCCGATGAATTTCAAAGTAAACTCCTGCTCCGGTGTAATAGACCATACGATGTCACTCTTAAAATCTGTACACTGACTTAAAGCCATAGTTCCTTTGTTATTATTGGAAACAAACGTCCAGTTACTTCCAATAAAACATTTAGAATCGGCTATCTGGAATGAAGTAGCCTTAAAATACTCCGAACCTGGATAGGTTACATTAGTAATTCGCCAACTCCCACGCAATCCAACTTGGGATTTAGTATCTATGGTCGGCTTACAAGAAACCATCAGCACCATAAACAGACTTAACACAAATAACTTTCTCATAGTAATACTTTTTTTTACAAAAATACGGTTATTTTAATAATTAAAAACGTACTAAATTTACAAATTATTACTCCCTTATCATTGCTTTCACGATTATTTAACACTTGTGCCATTTTGTCACAACTCATGCTTTTGGTATTCAATTTGCCATACTGAATACATCATTATAAATTAAACTATCGACATATGACCACAGGAAAAATCAATGTATCCGTAGAAAACATCTTTCCTTTAATTAAGAAATTTTTATACAGCGACCACGAAATCTTTTTAAGAGAATTGGTTTCCAACGCTACTGATGCAACTTTAAAATTAAAACACTTAACAAGCATTGGTGAAGCGAAAACCGAATACGGCAACCCAATCATCGAAATAAAAATCAACAAAGAAGGTAAAAAACTGCACATCATTGACCAAGGTTTAGGAATGACCGCCGATGAAGTAGAAAAATACATCAACCAAATTGCGTTTTCAGGTGCCGAAGAATTCTTGGAGAAATACAAAGATTCAGCGAAAGATTCTGGTGTAATCGGACATTTCGGATTAGGATTTTATTCAGCTTTCATGGTAGCCAGCAAAGTGGAAATCATCACCAAATCGTTCAAAGATGAACCCGCAGCGCATTGGATTTGCGACGGAAGCCCAGAGTTTTCATTGGAACCACACGCAAAATCTGATCGCGGAACCGAAATCATCCTTCACATTGCTGACGATTCTACCGAGTTTTTAGAAGAAGGCAAAATTCGTGAGTTACTGACAAAATACAACAAGTTCATGCCAATTCCGATTAAATTCGGAACCAAAAAAGAAGCGTTACCAAAACCTGAAAACACAGGTGATGACTATAAAACCGAATACATCGAGGTTGATAATTTCATCAACAACCCAAATCCGGCCTGGACGAAACAACCTTCTGACTTATCGGATGAAGATTATAAAAACTTCTACCGCGAATTGTATCCGATGCAGTTTGACGAGCCGTTGTTCAACATCCATTTGAATGTCGATTATCCGTTCAATCTAACCGGAATTTTGTATTTCCCGAAGCTTTCTGCCGATTTACAAATTCAAAAAGACAAAATCCAATTGTATCAGAATCAAGTTTTTGTAACTGACAATGTAGAAGGAATTGTGCCAGAATTTTTAACAATGTTGAAAGGTGTTATCGATTCACCGGATATTCCGCTAAACGTTTCGCGTTCCTATTTACAGGCCGACGGCAACGTGAAAAAGATTTCAAATTACATCACCCGAAAAGTTTCCGATAAACTGAAATCGCTTTTCAATGAGAACCGCGAAGATTTCGAACAAAAATGGAATGATATCAAAATTGTATTGGAATACGGAATGCTGTCGGAACCGAAATTCTATGAAAAAGCTGGCGATTTTGTAGTGTATCCAACCACCGACGGGAAATTTTTCACACTAACCGAACTCAAAGAAACTTTAGCCGCAAACCAAACCGATAAAGACGGAAAACTTGTCGTGCTGTACGCTTCCAACAAAGATGCGCAACACAGTTTCATCGAAACGGCCAAAGAGAAAAATTACGAAGTAGTACTTTTAGATTCGCCAATTGTTTCGCATTTAATTCAGAAATTGGAAGCCGATAACGAGAATCTGACTTTTGTTCGCGTGGATTCTGATCACATAGACCGATTAATACAAAAAGACGACAATCAGTTATCAAAATTATCCGAAGAAGAAAAAACGCAGTTGCAAAGCGCGATTGAAACTATAGTTTCGAAGGAAACTTACACGGTTCAACTGGAAGCTATGGACAGTAAAGCAGCACCTTTCATCATCACACAACCAGAATTTATGCGTCGTATGAAAGAAATGAGTCAATCTGGCGGCGGCGGAATGTTCGGCATGGGGAATTTCCCGGAAATGTACAATTTGGTCGTTAATACCAATTCCGATTTAGCCACAACGATTCTTAGTGAAAAGGAATCTGACACCAAAGAACGTTTGGTAAAACAAGCCTTGGATTTAGCTAAATTATCGCAAGGTCTTTTAAAAGGCGAAGAATTGACCGCTTTCGTAAAAAGAAGTTTCGAATTGATTAAATAAGTTTTACAGAATAAGCCCGCGACTATTGTTACGGGCTTATTTAATATTTTTTTAGGTTTTCTTTAAACCATTTTTAGTACTTTAGGTCTAATTCCCAAAGCTTTAAAACTAAAAATTATGAAAAATCTAAAATTAAAATTATGGAGCGGTGTACTGGTTGCATCACTTATATTGGTTTCCTGTACCAAAGAAGACGAAGTAAAAAACGTTGAATTAGATCAAAAACTTCTAGTGGCTTCTGCAGAAATTGATTTTTCAAACGAATTGGATTTCAATTCCGGAATTGAAGTTGCCAACGACAACTCGAGTTACTCAGGAAAAACAAACAACACTTCTTCTCCACTTACTACCTGTGCAACCATTACTGTAGACAATGCTACACCAGGAGTATTTCCTAAAGTTTTTACATTAAATTTCGGAACGGGATGTACTATAAACGGCATAACACGTTCGGGAGTTTTAATTGTTACTCTTTCAGGATATTTTACCAATAATGGAAGTGTGATGACCATTGAGCGATCTAATTACTATGTAAACGGAAGGCATGTTGAAGGCACTGTTACTTATGTGAGTGAAACCACGAATCCGGAAACACCACAATGGACACGAACAATTACAAATGGCCAGATAACTAATCTGCAGTGGGAAGTTTATACACATAACGGTACGCGCACCGTTAAACAAACTGAAGGTGTTAGTACGCTAACTTTAGGAGACAATGTCTACCATGTGCTTTCAGGAACCCATACCGTTAATCGCCCTAACGGAACTTCTCTAACCGTAACGGTTTTAGAAACTTTGATCAAAAAATATGCCTGTAATTACATTTCCCAAGGACAACTTGATTTAAACGGAACTTTTCTAGACGGAGTTTTAGACTACGGAAACAACACCTGTGATAATCAGGCCACTTATACACACTCAAACGGTGTAGTCTACCAAGTTAACTTGTAAAAAAAAAAAATCATTAAAAACTCCTGACTTTTGCTCAGGAGTTTTTTTTATGGTTTTTACTCCAATTGCGAAACTAAATCAAAAAACTTATCTTTGCCGGCTTTTAAATTTTGAAAATTATGTTTGGAAATAGAATGTTGAAAGGTGTTTTTCTGGTTGGTTTGGGTGCAACAAGTTATGGAATGCTGGCTACCTTTGTAAAATTGGCTTATAAAGAAAACTACACGACGGCTGAAGTTACCACATCACAATTCGTTTTAGGAATACTTGGCATTCTTTTAATCAATGCTTTTCAACGTTCGAAAAAGAAAAACGAAGTAGTTCAGGCAAGTAGCAGAAATATTTTTCACTTGATGTTGGCCGGAACTTCGTTAGGAATGACGAGTGTTTTTTACTATTTAGCCGTAAAATACATTCCGGTTTCCATAGGAATTGTGCTGTTGATGCAAACCGTTTGGATGGGCGTTTTATTAGAATGGATTTTGGACAAGAAAGCCCCATCAATTCAAAAGATTGTATCTGTTTTCATCGTTTTAATCGGAACAGCTTTGGCGACAAATCTTTTAAAAAGCGATATCAATTTAGATTGGAGAGGTATCATGTGGGGCATGCTAGCAGCCGCTTCTTTCACCACAACTATGTTTACCGCCAACCGAATTGCTACCGGAATTTCATCTGCACAACGCAGCTTATACATGCTTTTAGGCGGAGCAATAATCGTTTTTGGTTTTTCAATTGCGACTCAAGTGACTCCTTTTAATTTTGACATTTTCGCAAAATGGGGTATTGTGTTAGCCGTTTTCGGAACGATTATCCCTCCACTACTTATGAACGCCGGATTTCCACATACCGGAATTGGCCTTGGAAGTATTGTTTCTTCTTTAGAATTACCTGTTTCTGTGATGATGGCTTTTATCATTCTTGACGAAACCGTAGTGTTCTCTCAGTGGATCGGAATTCTGCTAATCATCTTAGCAATTGTCATAATGAATGTGAATTTCAGAAAAAATTAACATTTGTGAGCTTTTTTTCATAAATTTGAGTAAAACCAAAACTATTTTTTATGAAAAAACTATTTGCAGAATTTTTCGGAACGTACTGGCTGGTATTCGGTGGATGCGGAAGCGCCCTATTTGCAGCCGGAATCCCAGATTTAGGAATAGGATTTGCCGGAGTTGCCTTAGCTTTCGGTCTTACAGTACTTACGATGGCTTATGCTGTCGGACACATTTCGGGTGGACACTTTAACCCTGCCGTTTCATTCGGGCTTTGGGCTGGTGGACGTTTTGAAACCAAAGATTTAGTTCCTTATATCGTTTCACAATGTTTAGGAGCAATTGCTGCAGCCGGAACCTTATTTACAATTTTAAACGGAAAAGCAGGTTTTGCTATCGACAACACGAAAGCCGGAGCCTTCGCTACGAATGGTTTTGACGCATTTTCACCGGATGGATACTCGATGACCTCTGCATTTATTGCTGAATTTGTGTTAACCCTATTCTTCCTATTAATCATTTTAGGCGCAACAGATAAATTTGCCAACGGAAAATTTGCCGGTTTAGCCATCGGATTAGGATTGACTTTAATTCACTTAATCAGTATTCCCATTACAAATACTTCAGTAAATCCGGCGCGCTCAACTTCGCAAGCTTTATTTACACAAGGCGAACCTTTGATACAGTTGTGGCTGTTCTGGATTGCACCAATAGCGGGCGCAATTGTAGGTGGTTTGATTTACAAAACCTTGCTACAATCATCCGACAACGAATAAATTATAAAGAAAAGCGGTGTTTTTACATCGCTTTTTTTATGTTTGAACGATGAATCCTCTTTTCGAAAACAACACCATTATTTTAAATCTTCCAGATGCTGAGATTGAATATACACCTACTTTTTTCAGCGAAAAGGAAGCCAAAATTCTTTTTGAAGAATTACTTGCAACGGTTCCGTGGCAGCAAGATATCATTACGATTTTCGGAAAAAACTATAACCAACCGCGTTTAACTTGTTTCTATGGCGATTTCGGCTTGCAGTACACCTACTCTGGCATCACTATGAACGCAATTCCTTGGAACAAAACCATATCTGAAATTAAACAGAGAGTGGAAAATCATACCCAACAAACCTACAATTCTGTACTGATCAACCTATATCGCGACGGCAAAGACAGTAATGGTTGGCATGCCGACGATGAAAAAACTCTTGGTCAAAATCCTGTTATTGCTTCAATAAGTCTAGGAGAAAAACGGCCGTTTCAATTAAAACATAAAATCGATTCTACAGTAAAAAAAACTATTGAATTGGAAAGCGGAAGCCTCCTTTTGATGAAAGGCACCACGCAACATTACTGGAAACATCAAATTCCCAAAACAGTAAAACCAATAAATCCTAGAATAAATCTTACGTTTCGAACCATTTTCCAAAACAAAATGTAAACTCAAAAATAAAAATGGCCTGATTTTTGAAAATTCTCAAAAAATAAAACTGCCTGATTTATAAATTCATTTTTTTAGTAATATTGGGTAAGCAATTTTGTAAAACTTAAAAAAAACGTATTTGATTTAATTTTTCATCTGATGAAAAAAAGTAAAATTTCAGAAATGGACAACGAGACTTTAAACCGCGTTGTTACTATGGCTCAGGAGGAACGCAAACCTTTTGAAGTGTTAAAAGAAGAATTCGGAATTACAGAAAGTGATGTAACAGAACTCATGCGAAAAAAGCTTTCCAAAGACAATTTCGAATTGTGGCGCAAAAAGGTCACTGCAAGCAAACCGAAACCCAAACCTCAAAAATTTAATGATTTAGAGGATGACGATTTAGACAGCAAATACTATTTTAAAAATAAATTCGATTAAAATAAAATCTCCTAATAAAGGAGATTTTTCTTTATCAACTGCTTTCAATTAGCTGATTTTTAATTTATTTTCAAAATTTGTAACAAAAAAATAAAAACCTCTACATATTATTAAAACCATGTAAAATGAAAAAAATATTGTATACCGTAGCAATTGCAGCAACTTTATTGAGTTGTAAAACACAAAACGCTACAACAACGGCATCGGCAGCAACGAAAAATCAGGTTGATGTTTCCATCGATTTGAAAAATGTTAAAGACGATAAAGTTATGGTAACCATTATGGCACCGTCTATAGCAACAGACAACATCAGTTTTAACATCCCTAAAACGGTTCCGGGAACCTATTCTACAGACAATTATGGTCGTTTTGTAGACGATTTAAAAGCTTACGATTCAAAAGGAGCCGAATTGAAAGTCGTTCGCGATGGTGACAACACTTGGAACATTGCCAACGCAAAATCTCTTGCTAAAGTAACCTATTGGGTAAATGACAGTTTTGATACTGAAACTTCTGGTGGTATGGGAGGAAAAGATGTTTTCTCGCCAGCTGGAACCAATATCATTGAAGGCAAAAATTTCATGATTAACACACATGGTTTTGTGGGCTATTTCGAAGGAAAACAAGAACTTCCATACAAAGTAAACGTATCGCATCCGGCAACATTATGGGGTGCTACCTCAATGAATGACACGGATGCAAGCAACGAAAATGACACTTTTTTATCTTCAAGATATGCTGAATTAGTGGATCATCCAATCATGTACTCCGCTCCGGATTATGTTACTTTTAAAGTAGATGATATGGACATTTTAATCAGTATCTTTTCACCAAACGGAACTTACAAAGCAGCCGATATCGCTCCTGCAATGGAAACGATGATGCGTGCTCAGAAAAAATTCTTAGGACCAGTAAACGCTACTAAAAAATACAGCGTATTGCTTTATCTGTCTGATATGAAAACCAAAGACGCTAAAGGTTTCGGAGCTTTGGAACATACGACTTCTACAACGGTTGTTATGCCAGAAATGATGCCAAAAGCAGCTTTATTGGAGCAATTGAAAGATGTGGTTTCCCATGAATTCTTCCATATTGTAACACCTTTAACGGTTCATTCGAAAGAAATCCATTATTTCGACTTTAACAACCCGAAAATGTCTCAGCATTTATGGATGTATGAAGGCGTTACTGAATATTTTGCCAATTTATTCCAGGTAAACCAAGGCTTGATTACTGAAGAAGAATTCTACAACAGAATGGCTGATAAAATCGACCAATCCAAGCGTTTTGACGAAAAAATGCCATTCACCAAAATGAGTAAAGACATTTTAGATGCCAAATACAAAGATTCTTATTACAATGTGTATTTAAAAGGTGCTTTAATAGCGATGTGTATCGATATTCAGATGCGCGAAAGCAGCAATGGTGAAAAAGGAATTTTAGATTTGATGCAGGCTTTATCAAACGAATACGGCATCAACAAACCATTTAACGATGATGAATTGTTCGGAAAAATCACTTCGTTGACTTATCCTGCTGTTGGTGAATTTTTAAATACTTATGTAGCTGGCGAAACTCCAATTCCATACGAGCAGTTTTTTGCGAAAATGGGCGTTAAGGAAACAACCATCAAAAAGCCGGGCAATCCGTTCTTAAAAGATGAAACTACGCCATACATTACGGTGGAGCCAACGACTAAGGAAATCAAAATCCTTCCAAATACAGAATTGAACAGTTTTATGACCACTTTAGGAATTAAAAACGATGATACTATTCTTGCCATCAACGATACCAATTACAACTTAGATAACATCTACGATATGATTATGTTAAGCATGGATTGGAAAGAAGGCGATGCGATTACTGTTAAAATTAAGCGCAATGGCAAAGAACAACTTTTAAAAGGCAAAGTAACTTTACCGATGCAGGATGCTGACGGATATCATGCTGTTGACGCAACCAAAACCAAAGTAAAAGAAGCTTGGTTAAAAGGATAATCTCAAAATTATATTATAAAATTTCCCCAATTTACACTTGTAGATTGGGGATTTTTATTTCGATATTTTTCTGTATTTTGCAGCACCAAAAAAGACATGAATGAAAGTAATACTTAGCACTGTTGCAGCTCTTTTCCTTTTAGCTGCTTGTAACAAAAATGAAACTGAAAACAAAGGACTAGACCTTACCGTAAAAGTAGACGGTTTAAAACAAGGGAAATTATACATTCAGAAAATTAACGACACCTCTTTAATTACATTAGACAGTATTGACATCAAAGGAAATTCCGAGTTCACCTCTCAAATCGAACTGAGTGAACCAGAAATGCTTTATCTTTCTTTAGATCGCGGTACTACTACATCAATTGACAATTTACTACCATTCTTTGCAGAACCGGGTAAAATGACAATCGAAACTTCCTTAAAAGAATTTTTCTTTAAAGCCAAAGTGACTGGTTCAGAAAATCACGATTTGTATGAAAAATACAACAAAACCAAAGCGGTTTACACCAACAATATTAATAAAAATTTGAGTCTGTCAATTTTAGCTCAAAAGAAAGGTCAAACTCAGAAAATAGACAGTTTGGATAAGGATAGTGAACGAGTAACTGTTAGACGTTATCTTAACGCTGTAAATTTCGCTGTAAACAACGGAAAACATGAAGTTGCTCCTTACATTGCTTTAACGGAAATTTATGACGTTAATGTTAAATATCTTGATACAATACAAAAATCAATGTCTCCAGAAGTTGCCAAATCCAAATACGGAAAGCAATTAACGACCTTTATTGAAGAAAGAAGAAAAACTGAATAAGTCAAAACTGCTATAAAAAACAAAAACCATCACCTAAAAAGTGATGGTTTTTTCATTAATTACCGAGCCGATGGAGGGACTCGAACCCACGACCTGCTGATTACAAATCAGCTGCTCTAGCCAGCTGAGCTACACCGGCGACTCATTTTCGGGTGCAAATATAAGCGAGTTTTTCAAACTTGCAAATACTTCAAGGCACTTTTTTAATGAAATCGTACTACTACAAAGCGTTGATTTTATCAACCAATTGATTAGCAGCCGCTTCTAAATCGTTATTAATTACTTTAAAGTGTGCTTTTTTATTTTCAACACCTCTTTGATTAATTCTAGTGATTAATCCGTCGAAAGATGTTATAGCCTCTTCAATAATGGCATCCGTTTCTGCTGATGGTTTTCCTGTAGTGGTCATTTCGTGGATGTAAACCGCTTCAATGATATCACCCAATACAAAATTGATGTCTTTCTTTAAATTTCTTACACTTGCCATTTTATTTTTGTTTAAAATTCGTTTGCAAAATTACAATAATCTTCTGAATTATGGTTAAGAAATAAATATTTCTAATACCGTTGCTTTTCCTATCAACTTAAAATTCCTCAAAACCGAAGGCAACAACACAGTATCCCCTTTGCTAAAAGAATATTCTGAATCACAGTCTTTTAGACTAATTTCAAAAGTTCCTTCCGTACAAACCAAAACCGTAAATGATTCACCATTTTTATCAAAAAACATTTGTCCGTCAAGTGAAACAACATTCGTGGAAAAATAATCACAAATCACTGCCGGATTGCTCCTATTAATTTCTTTCGAATACCGTTTTTTAGCGTTGATTACTTCGTAATTAATTGCTTCTAAAGCCAAATCGATGTGCAATTCTCTTGAATTCCCATTAGCATCCACCCTATCCCAATCATAGATTCGATAAGTAATATCAGAAGTTTGCTGAATTTCGGCAATTACTATTCCGGCACCGATAGCGTGAATGGTTCCGGTTTCCAAAAAGAAAACATCTCCTTTTTTCACCGGAATTTCTTTTAAAATTTTAGGAAGTGTTTTGTTTTCAAGATGCAACAAATACGAATCCGGAGTTTCCTTTTCATTGAAACCGACAATGATTCTTGCATCCAAATCGGCTTGCATTACGTACCACATTTCCGTTTTTCCAAAGGAATTATGACGTTTCATCGCTAATTCATCATTCGGATGTAACTGAATCGACAAATCTTCTTTTGCGTCCAAAAACTTAAATAATAAAGGAAATTCGGAGCCAAATTTCTCATACACCTTGCGTCCTAAAATTTCGGATGGAAACTTGGAAAGCAACTCATTCAGCGATAATCCTTTAAAAGTTCCGTTTGCAACCAAACTAACATCACCAGGAACTGAAGAAATTTCCCAGCTTTCCCCTATTGAAGTACCAACCGTATCTTTCTGGAGCAAAGACTTTAACTTCGTGCCACCCCAAATGCGGTCTTTCAAAATTGGTTTAAAAATCAGCGGATATAATTCAGTGTGCATTATAAAAATCGTTTTACCTGTTCGATTACTTTAGGAAAATGATTTTCAGCTTTCATACTATCAAAAACCATTTGAACCATTCCTTGTTTATCAATAATATAAGTCACGCGTCCCGGCAGCAAACCTAGTAAATTAGTCGGAACGCCGAAAAGTTTTCTCAACTTTTTACCTTCATCTGCTAATAACGTAAAAGGCAGTTTATAAGTATCCGCAAACTTTTTATGTGAAGCAACACTATCACTGCTAATTCCGATCACCTCAACTCCCAAATCTGTAAATTCTTCGTATTGGTCTCTGAAAAAGCAAGCCTGTTTAGTACAACCGGGCGTATCATCTTTCGGATAAAAATAAATCACCAAGACTTTTCCTAGAACTGAAGATAGCTTAAAAAGTTCTCCATTCTGATCTTTTGCTTCAAATTGCGGCAGCAAATTGCCTTCTTGAATCCCTTTCATTAATTCCCGCGATAGGTTACGAAATTACGAGGAGTTTCATAAAGCATCACCTCCAAATCTTTATCTGAAGCTATTTTAGCGCGTAATTTATCCCAGATAACAACAACAATATTTTCAGCGGTTGGATTCAGATTTTCAAATTCCGGTACATCAAGATTCAGATTTTTATGATCAAATGGCTGTTCCACTTCTTCATAAATCAGTTGCGCCAAATCTTTGATATCCATTACGTAACCCGTCTCTGGATTAATTGCACCGGTTACGCTTACGATCAGTTCATAATTGTGTCCGTGAAAATTCGGATTGTTACATTTACCGAAGACCGCATCGTTTTTTTCATCAGACCAATCTTTCCGATACAAACGGTGTGCAGCGTTAAAATGTGCTTTTCTGGAAATGGTTACTCTCATAGTTTATGCGCTTCAAGATAATGGTAAAATTCGTCAAAAATAATCTTGAACCATACCGTATAAATCTCCGGATTTTGTTCCATATCGGCTTTGATATCGTCAATTGCCATCCACTTCCAACTTTCTACTTCATCATCATTAATTGCAGGCTCATCATTATAATAACCGATTAAAACATGATCTAGCTCGTGTTCGGTTAAACCATTGTCAAATGGTGCTTTGTAAATGAATGAAAACAAATCTTTCAACTCCGTAGTAAAACCCATTTCTTCCTGTAAACGACGAGTTCCCGCTCCAATATTGGTTTCTCCTTCACGTTGATGACTGCAACAAGTATTCGTCCATAATAACGGCGAATGGTACTTATGATGCGCCCGTTGCTGCAACATCACTTCATTTTTATCGTTCAGAACAAAAACCGAAAAAGCACGGTGTAGCAATGCCTTTTCATGTGCTTCCAACTTTGGCATTAAACCGATTGGCTGGTCTTGTTCGTTAACTAATATTACATTTTCTTCTTTCATTGTATTGTATAGCTCCGTAAAATTACAAAAAGCTTTTAAAACTTAGACACTTAATGTTTCCGCACATTTGATAGCGCATTTCTCTCCATCAATAGCTGCTGAAATAATTCCTCCGGCATATCCGGCTCCTTCTCCGCAAGGATACAAACCCTTTATCTGAAGATGCTCTAAAGTTTCATTATCACGTGGAATTCGCACCGGTGACGAAGTTCTGCTTTCAGGCGCATGTAGAATAGCGTCATTGGTATAGTAGCCACGCATTGATTTTCCGAACTGTGTAAAACCTTCTCGCATGATTTGGGTTAAGAATCCCGGAAAAACCTGTCCTAATTCTACCGAAGTCGTACCTGGAACATAAGATGTTTTTGGAATATCTCCAGAAACTTTACTTTGCGTAAAATCAACCAAACGCTGTGCTGGTACTTTTTGAGTTTCTCCTGCTAAATGCCAAGCTTTTTGCTCAATAGCCTTCTGAAATTCCATCCCGGCTAAAGCTCCGAATTTGGCAAATGGCTTAAAATCTTCTAGTTTTAATTCGACCACAATTCCGGAATTGGCTGTTGCCTGATCGCGTTTAGAAGGTGACCAGCCGTTAGTAACCACTTCACCTGGGCTGGTTGCACAAGGCGCGATAACACCTCCGGGACACATACAAAAAGAGTACATGCCACGACCATTAACCTGTTTTACAATGGAATACGGTGCCGGCGGCAAAAATTCCCCTCTAAAATCGCAGGAATATTGAATACTATCAATCAAACTTTGCGGATGCTCTGCCCGAACGCCTAGCGCAAAAGGTTTGGCTTCAATTAAAATTTTCTTCTTATCAAGCAATTCAAAAATATCGCGTGCGGAATGACCTGTTGCCAAAATAATTTTCTTCGCTTCAATTATATCTCCGTTCTGAGTTACAATTCCCTGAACTTCATTACTTTTTACCAGAATATCAGACACTCGGGTTTCAAACAGCACTTTTCCTCCGTATTCAATAATCTTGTCTCGGATATCCTGAATAATTTGTGGTAATTTATTGGTTCCGATGTGCGGATGCGCTTCCACCAAAATATCCGGTGTTGCACCAAAAGCCACTAAAAGTCGTAGAATTCTATCAACATCACCGCGTTTTTTGGAACGTGTATATAGCTTCCCATCAGAATAGGTTCCTGCTCCGCCTTCACCAAAACAATAATTGGAATCTTCATCTACAATATGATCGCGGTTGATGGCTTTTAAATCGCGACGTCTTCCACGAACATCTTTGCCTCGTTCCAAGACAATCGGTTTCAACCCTAGTTCAACCAATTGAAGTGCTGCAAAAAGACCGGCTGGTCCGGCTCCAACTACAATAACTTCAGGTGCATTGCTGACATCTTTATATTCCGGTAGCTCAATTTTATCATGAAGCACTTCTTCTCCCTGATAAAAAACCACAATTTTGAGATTGATTTTAATCGCACGCTGCCGCGCATCTATAGAGCGTTTTAAAATGGTCAGATGTTGAATTTCAGAAACAGAAACATGAAGCAATTTCGAAACATGAACCTTCAACATTTCTTCGTTGGAAGCTATTTCGGGAGCTACTTGAATTAATAATTCTTTCGGCATGAGCTGGTAAATTTTTATTTTACAAACAAATTATACGGCAAAAGTACAAATTTGACCGATTATATTCAGAAACCCTTTTGTTCAAATGCTCTTAAAGCAAAAGAAGCCAACCAATGTTCTCCCTCATAATTTCCATCCACCAAAGAAGGTAAGGATTGATTAAAATGAATATTTCCAACTGATTGCAGATGACGAAATTTATCAAATTGTTTCGCCAAAGCATAAAAATGCCAAGCTCTGCTGAAATTCAACCCATCAAGATGCACCAAATGACCATCGGTTCGGTCAGAAACCACAGCTGTTTTCCATGCAAAATTTTTATCGAATAGGCTTTTAGCAAACTTACGTGACCATTTCAAAAATTCCTGCTCGTTCAAAACACGTTGCATGATTCCCATTTCTTCCATACAAGGTGATAGAAAATCAGTTCCGCTCGGTTCCCAAGCAAATGGACAATCAACATCATTCTGAAACATTCGCAAGGCATTTTCTTTCAGTATTTTTTTAAACGACTCGTTCTTGGAACAAACCGCATAATCCCAAGCCAAGGTCATTCCAAAAGCAGTATTGGTGTGCGTTCCGACTCTAACCGGATAATACAATTTGGGTAAAAATTCTGAATATCTTTCAACCAATAAATCCGACAAAGGCTGCAGATTTCTAGCTAAATCCTGAGCAAATGGCTCGTTAAAATCTGACAGTTCCTGCTGCAACTTCAATACCCAAGCCCAACCATAAAGCCGTTCAAATGATTTTTCATGCTTTTTTGATAAATAGGCTACTTCCTGAGCAATATTCTCTTTAGAAAGATTTGTTTGTAATTTCTGAATGATTTCGGAACGATTTTTCAAATTCGGAAACCGTTTTACCAAATACACCAACGACCAATGTCCGTGCACGGAAGAATGCCAGTCGAAACAACCATAAAAAGAAGGATGAAGAGCTTTTGGCGAGGCTATTTCTGTTGAATCCTGCAAAAGTTGTCCTAACTTATTCGGATATTCCTGCTGCAAACACTTTAAAGGCAATGAAGCAAGTCGATTTGCCTGTTCCAAGTTAAGTTGTTGTGCTAAACTGTTTAAAGAAAAACCTATGAAAATTGCAATCGCGAAGATATTTTTCATCAACAAATTTTTGAATTCTTACAAATCTAAACATTTTAAGCTTTAAAAAATCAGCAATATTTTACCTTTGCTTCTATAAACACCAAACTGATGCAACGACAAATCAAACTTATTTGGGATTTTCGAGGGCCGGCCGCAGCAAAAACAGCCGAACATCATGAGATTCACTTAAAAGAATACATCGAAATCGAAAAACTTCCGTTAAAAATTACCGGATTTCAAATCTTGAATGATATGCACGCCATTGCTTTTATGGTGGTAACCGATGAGCACATGATTTCAGTTCGGGATTCGTTAAAGCCACATCGTGGAGAAATTTACCCATAAAAAAACCGAGCTTGAAACTCGGTTTTATATTGTTTTCACAACTAATTTTTAAGCAGCATCTTTTTGCTCTTCTTCAGTAGTAGTCTGAGTTTCTTCAGATTTCTCTTTATTCAATCCTGCCTTTACTTGTTCTAATTTTTCGTTTAAGCTTTCTTCTGACATTCCGTCTTCTTTCATTTTTTTGTTCTTACAGATTCCGCAAAGATCAAAATCAGAATGATTCGCTACACCAGCGTGAGCATCAGCTACAGTTCCGTTCAAACGCTCACTATTTTTAATAGTATAGCAATCTTCATAAATATGATATTTTCCGCCGCCTTTGGTGTAATAAACGTTATTTGTTCCTGTCAAAGCTTCTACCATATTGGTTTCTTCAGTATATTTTTCAACCGAAGCGGGATTGAATTCCGCACCACCAATACCTGCAATTACTAAAGCAACACCGGCGATACTTCCTAAAATTGCTTTGCTTTTGCCATCAATTTTCTTGTTAGTTAAAATGAATATGATAAGCGGCAAAAAGGCAACAAACGCCATGACAACTCCCAATTGGCTTTGCATGTAAAAAAGAAATTTATTCTTTTCTGAAGGCGGATCAAGTCTGTTTGATTTTTTCCACAGGTAAGAACCGGCAAAAACCAGAATCAAATCCAAGACCATCAATCCTATAACCCAAGCATTTACTGGTGATTCACCTGAATTCACAGCTTTTAAAAACATGCGAATCGCAAACACCTGCGCTACAATAGCGCCAAGCCATAACAAAACTGCAAACAATCGAAACTGCGTAGCTTGTCCTTTAGCTTCTTCAGTAGGTTTCCATACGTTTTGATTTTCAGACATAAATATATTTGTTTAAGGTTTACAAAAATTAATTAGCCACTTCACTAATGAATTTGATGCGCATCAAACGTAGTTCTTCTGTGTCGTAATCGCCGTCAAATTCGTCAAGGGCATCTTGAATTTTATCAGAATGTGAGTCCATAAAATAGTCGTGGATTTCTTCCTGTTGATCATCGTCTAAAATATCGTCAATCCAGTATTTGATGTTCAATTTCGTTCCGGAATAAACAATCTGCTCCATTTCTTTCA
This sequence comes from Flavobacterium sp., assembly GCF_032153895.1. GTDB lineage: Bacteria > Bacteroidota > Bacteroidia > Flavobacteriales > Flavobacteriaceae > Flavobacterium. Next base: position 149,942 of record NZ_JALDYN010000001.1, on the reverse strand, counting down.
ACAAAGCATCCATATCCAAGCCTTTGGATTTAGCAATATCGTCTAGCGGAAGTTTACGGTCAATATTTTGAATGATATACAATTTCAAAGCCGAATTGGCTCCAGTCGATTTCACCACCAAATCATCTGGGCGCATGATATCGTTATCTTCTACGTAACGAGCAATCAGTTCGACAAATTCTTTTCCGTATTTTTTAGCTTTTCCTTCACCAACGCCGTGAACATTACTTAGTTCTTCAATGGTAATCGGATATTTTAAAGCCATGTCTTCTAAAGAAGGTTCCTGAAATACCACAAACGGCGGAACTCCCAGTTTTTTAGCTACTTTTTTACGCAAATCAATCAACATCGCCATCAAAGCTTCGTCTGAAGTTCCGGATGATTTTGAAGAAGTTACCACAGTTTCATCATCCGATTCGCTATACTCATGATCTTCTGACATCATAAACGAAACCGGCGATTTAATAAAACTATGTCCTTTCTCAGACAATTTCATCACACCATAAGCTTCAATATCTTTGACTAACAATCCGTCTACCAAAACCTGACGGATTAATGCCATCCAATACTTCTCATCAAACTGACTTCCTTTGCCGAAAAAGGGTTGCGTATCGGTTTTATGGGCTTTTATCGTTGCATTGACTTTTCCAATCAAAGTAAGAATCACTTCTTTAGATTTGTACAACTGTTTGGTATCGCGAACAGTTTCCAAAAGAGTAACAACCTGCTCTTTGGCTTCAACTTTTTTCTTCGGATTGCGAACGTTGTCGTCCATATCGGCTCCTTCGCCGTTTACTTCGTCGAACTCTTCTCCGAAATAATGCAGTAGAAATTTACGGCGTGACATTGATGTTTCCGCATACGAAACCACTTCCTGCAATAACGCATAACCGATTTCCTGCTCAGCAACCGGTTTTCCGGCCATGAATTTTTCAAGTTTCTCGATATCTTTATACGAATAGTACGCCAAACAATGACCTTCGCCACCATCGCGACCTGCTCTACCCGTTTCCTGATAATAACTTTCCAATGATTTTGGAATATCGTGATGGATCACAAAACGAACATCCGGTTTGTCAATTCCCATACCGAAAGCAATGGTAGCCACCACCACATCTACATCTTCCATCAAAAACATATCCTGATGCTTGGCGCGGGTTTTGGCATCCAATCCGGCATGATAAGGAACAGCACTAATTCCGTTTACTTGTAGAACTTGCGCAATTTCTTCCACCTTTTTACGGGAAAGACAATAAATAACCCCAGATTTTCCTTTATGTTGTTTGATAAAACGGATGATATCCGCTTCTACATTTTTAGTTTTCGGACGTATTTCGTAATACAAGTTCGGACGGTTAAACGATGCTTTAAAGGTTGTCGCATCCGTCATATCCAAATTCTTCAGAATATCTTCCTGAACTTTAGGTGTTGCCGTAGCTGTTAATCCGATGATAGATACATCGCCCAATTGCTTGACTATACTTCTCAAATTACGGTATTCCGGCCTGAAATCGTGTCCCCATTCTGAAATACAATGCGCTTCATCAATAGCTACAAACGAAATTGGAACGCTTCGCAAGAATTCTACATATTCTTCTTTCGTCAAAGATTCCGGTGCCACATACAACAATTTGGTCAATCCGGATGTAATATCTTTTTTAACCTGCGTAATTTCAGTTTTGGTAAGCGAGGAGTTTAAAACGTGTGCCACGCCCATTTCAGAAGACAGGCTTCGTATCGCGTCTACCTGATTTTTCATCAGGGCGATTAATGGCGAAACTACAATAGCAGTTCCGTCCAAAACCAAAGCCGGTAATTGATAACATAATGACTTCCCTCCACCCGTAGGCATAATCACAAAAGTGTTGTTATGAGTAATGATACTTTTAACAACACCTTCCTGTAAACCTTTGAATTGGTTAAAACCAAAATATTTTTTTAACTCTTTATGTAAGTCAATTTCGCTTGGTTTCATTATTTTGTAATAGGTATTTTACATAAATTTGCAGAGATTAAAGATACAAATTTCTTTAATAAACACAAATTTCTTAAAACTTAAGATTTGACACCAAAAGAAACCATTTTAGCCGCAGCCAAAAGAACCATACTTTCTGAAAGTGAAAGCATTGCGAATCTTGTTAATTTCCTAGATGATGACTTCGTCAAAACTGCCGAAATCATTTATAACGCATCAGGTCGTTTAGTTGTCACCGGAATCGGGAAAAGTGCCATCATCGCCACTAAAATTGTAGCCACTTTAAACTCAACCGGAACACCTTCGATGTTTTTACATGCTGCAGAAGCCATTCACGGTGATTTAGGCATGGTACAACCCGGTGATGTGGTTATCTGTATTTCAAAAAGTGGCAACAGCCCGGAAATTAAAGTTTTGGTTCCTTTGTTAAAACGTTTTGGAAACACTTTAATCGGAATGACTGCGAGCAAAACTTCCTTTTTAGGTAAAGAATCCGATTATGTTTTAAATGCTTATGTAGAAGAAGAAGCTTGTCCAAACAATCTGGCTCCAACAAACAGTACAACGGCACAATTGGTTTTAGGGGACGCTTTAGCGGTTTGTTTAATGGAAATGCGTAATTTCAAAAGTGAGGATTTTGCGAAATACCATCCGGGTGGCGCATTGGGAAAAAAACTATTGCTTCGCGTTGTCGATATGTTGGATCAGACACACCGTCCGCAAGTGGCACCGGATGCCAGTATCAAAAATGTTATCGTGGAAATTTCCGCAAAACGACTTGGAGTTACTGCTGTAGTAGAAAACAACAAAGTAGTCGGAATCATCACCGATGGAGACATCCGTAGAATGCTTGAAAAACGAGACACTTTCAACGATTTAACCGCCAAAGACATCATGTCGCAAAACCCTAAAACGGTTAAACTTTCCGACATGGTTGTAGACGCTTTCAACACAATGGAAGACTTTTCCATAACACAAATGGTTGTAGTAGATAATGGTGAATACAAAGGCGTACTGCATATTCATGACATTTTAAAAGAAGGGATTGTATAATGGCAGACACCAATCAGAAAAAAGAAATGTCCTTTTTGAACCATTTGGAAGAATTGCGTTGGGTTTTGGTGCGCAGTTCAATCGCCATTTTAATAGGTGGTTGTGTGGCGTATTATTTCAGTGATTTTATTTTTGACTCCGTAATTTTTGGTCCGAAAGACGGGAATTTCGTAACCTATCGTTTTTTCTGCGATTTGGCAAACCAATACGATTTAGACAAAAGTTTCTGCATTAAGGAATTACCATTTGAATTACAGAATAGAACTATGGAAGGTCAGTTTTCCATGCTCATCTGGACATCAATTACGTGCGGATTTATTTTTGCCTTCCCTTATATTTTATGGCAATTATGGCTTTTCATCAGCCCGGCATTATACTCCAAAGAGAAGAAAAACATCAAGCTTTTCATTTTCATCGCTTCTATATTATTCTTTTTAGGAGTTGCGTTTGGATATTTTGTACTGACGCCGCTTTCCATCAACTTTTTAGCCAATTTAACCATTAGTGATCAGGTTAAAAATGCGATTGATGTGGATTCCTATATCGGATTGGTCAAAACCACTTCCCTAGCAACAGGCTTAGTTTTTGAATTACCGATTGTGATTTACTTCCTGTCCAAATTAGGCATTGTCACACCGCAATTTTTAAGCGATTACCGAAAATATTCCTACGTTGTCATTTTGATTATTGCCGCAATTGTAACGCCACCAGACGTAATCAGTCAGACAATCGTGACCATTCCGTTAATCATTTTATACGAAGCAAGTATCTTCATTTCGAAATTTGTAAACAAAAAAGACGAACTAAAAACCACCTAACATGGCAGATTTAGTAACCGAATTCAACGACTATCGCGCTAAAATGAATGAAAAATTATTAGCCGATGACAATAAAGTAATCAAACGCATTTTCAATCTGGATACTAACGCCTACATGGAAGGTGCTTTAGATGTAAAAACCAAAGAATTATTAGGCTTGGTAGCTTCAGCAGTTTTACGTTGTGACGATTGCATCAAATATCATTTGGAAACCGCTTACAAACAAGGCATCACGCGCGCTGAAATGATGGAAGCCATGAGTATTGCGACATTAGTTGGCGGAACCATTGTCATTCCACATTTACGAAGAGCTTACGAATTTTGGGAAGCCTTAGAAAACCAAACTAAATAATTGTTAATATATAGATTCGATTAACTTGTTTATTCGTTTATTTGTACCGATATAAACTTAGTCACATAGCAACTTAGTTACTTTTGCAATTCTAAAAAAACATGAAATTAAGAGCCGATAATATTATCAAAACCTACAAAGGCAGAAGCGTCGTAAAAGGCGTTTCCGTAGAAGTGAACCGTGGCGAAATCGTTGGATTGTTAGGTCCGAATGGTGCCGGAAAAACCACATCGTTCTACATGATTGTAGGCTTGGTTAAGCCCAATGCCGGAAACATTTATCTGGACGACATGAACATCACGGATTTCCCGATGTACAAACGCGCCCAGCACGGAATTGGATATTTGGCACAGGAAGCTTCTGTTTTTAGAAAACTGAGTATCGAAGACAACATCATGAGTGTTTTACAGCTTACAACTTTGTCAAAAGCAGAACAGGAAGCCAAAATGGAATCCCTAATTGACGAGTTCAGTTTGCAGCACATTCGTACCAACCGTGGCGATTTATTATCGGGTGGTGAAAGACGAAGAACAGAAATTGCGCGTTGTTTGGCTACCGATCCGAAATTTATTTTATTGGATGAACCGTTTGCAGGAGTTGACCCGGTGGCGGTAGAAGATATTCAAAGAATTGTGGCGCAGTTAAAAAACAAAAACATCGGAATTTTAATTACCGACCACAACGTTCAGGAAACTTTAGCCATTACCGATAAAACCTATTTGATGTTTGAAGGCGGCATTCTAAAAGCCGGGATTCCTGAAGAACTAGCCGAAGACGAAATGGTTCGAAAAGTATACTTAGGACAAAATTTCGAATTGCGTAAAAAGAAATTAGAATTTTAAATAGCAAATCCCGGTTTAGCCGGGATTTATTTTTTTAGCGTTAAAGCTTTCAAATCTTCTTTGTTTCCGTTGAAAACATTCACATCTACTAAGCCTTTGATGCCGTAAATCTGGGCTTTTTCAGTGAATTGCCAGAACAGCCAGTCTTTCTTCATCGAATCGACAAAAAAGTTATAATTGGCAATCCAAAACGGATAATCCTCAAACTCGTCTTTTAGAAAATCGGTATAATAACTTTCACCAGAATAGATAATCGGTTTCACTTTGTAATGCTTTTCAACACGTTTCAACCAACGTCGTAATCCTACTTTCAAACTATCTATCGACTGATTTTTAGGCAATTTTTCAATATCCAGAACCGGTGGCAAATCGCCTTTTCGCAAATCGACCGTTTTGATAAAATGTTCCGCCTGTTCGATTGAATTTTCATTGGGACGATAATAATGGTAAGCGCCTCGAATAAAAAAATGCTCTTTCGCCTTTTTCCAGTTTTCCTCAAAACGGGAATCGGGACGGTCATTTCCGGCGGTAGCCCGTATAAAAACAAACGACAACGGAAATTCGTCTTCAATCTTATTGATTTTGTCCCATTCAATTTTCCCTTGATATTCCGAAACATCAAAACCAACTAATTTCGTATCGTGACGGCTCAGCACTTCAAATATTCGGATGTCTTGAATTTTACGTTCTTCAGGAGACAACTCAGTAGTGGAAGTTCCGTTGGAAAAACCAAAATAGTAGAGTAAACCGTTGCGATAATGGTACAATGTTCCTAGCAGGAATAATACCAATAACAATCCTAGTCCAAAAAATACCATTTTGGAATACGGAATAGTTTTCCCTTTTTTTCGATTTGGCCTAGCCGATTTTTTTGACGGAGTTTTCTTCGGCGGAATTCGCTTCATGACAACTTTATTTGCTCAACACTTTGTTATTTACAACCGATAACAAAACGTAAAACAAAATAATTATTGGAATCGCCAAATACTGCAACAACACCAATAAAATGGCTGAAATTACCAAAAAGAAAACCTGAAGTTTATTATTTTCCCAACTGAAATATTTCACTTTCAACGAAAATAACGGAATTTCAGCATTCAATAAATAGGCACTTAAAAAGCTAATTCCCACCAAAAAGTAAGGATTGCTCAGAATATTCGAAAGCCAATCGAACTGATTTGCAAACAAAATCATCGGAATACTCATGATTAACAAGGCATTCGCCGGTGTTGGCAACCCTATGAATGAATCTGTCTGACGCTCATCAATATTAAACTTTGCCAAACGGTAGCAAGAAGCAATCGTTATGATAAAACCGATATACGGAACAGCCGCCATGTAGTAAGTATCCGAAGTCAAAGTATAAATCTCCTGATTTTCCTGAATATCCGACAACATCTTATACATCACCACACCTGGAACAACACCACTGGTAACCATATCCGCCAAAGAATCCAACTGCACTCCTAAAGCGCTCTGTGCGTTAAAAATTCGGGCAAAAAAACCATCCCAAAAATCAAAGAAAATCCCTAAACAAACCAATGAAAAAGCTTCGTTGTAATTCCCGTTAAACGCATGAATTAAAGCCAAGACACCGCAAATTAGGTTTAAAAAAGTAATCAGATTTGGGATTTGTTTTTTAAATGACATAGTTTTTGTTTTATGATAGACAAAGTTATACAATAAGTTATATAAAATTGAGTTTAGTATTTGAGATTTTTATACCATATTTGTAAAAATAATTGACATTGAAGAAATTCTACGCATTCATATTGCTCTTTATTACAGGCATTGCTGTTTCCCAATCCGTTAGAAAATACTCGAATGAGTTTATGAATATCGGGGTGGATGCTGCGGCCTTAGGGATGGCCAATGCGGTTACAGCACATACTTCGGATGTCAATTCCGGCTATTGGAATCCTGCCGGTTTATTAAAACTGGAAGACAAGCAGCTTTCCTTAATGCACGCCAGTTATTTCGCTAACATTGCCCAATACGACTACGCGGGTTTTGCCATGCCTTTAGACGACCGAAGTGCTGTAGGCGTTTCCTTAATCCGTTTTGGAGTTGATGACATTTTGAATACCACCCAATTAATTGACAGTGAAGGCAATATCGATTACAACCGCATCAGCCTATTTTCAACCGCTGATTATGGTTTAACGGTATCTTACGCCAGAGCACTACCGGTTCAGGGGTTTAATTATGGTGTGAATGCCAAAATCATTCGTCGTATTATTGGAGATTTTGCCAGTTCGTGGGGATTTGGATTTGATTTAGGCATACAATACGAAACCCAAAACGAGTGGAAATTCGGTTTGATGTTGCGTGATATTACCACAACATATAACGTTTGGGCTATCAACGAAGACGAATACAATAAAATTAAAGATGCTGTTCCGGGCGAAAATCAGGAATTACCTGAAACTTCGGAAATCACTTTACCGAAGGCGCAATTAGGCCTTTCAAAAAAATACACCATCCATTACGATTATACCATTTTAGCCGCTGCCAATCTAAACATGCAGTTTGCCAAAACCAACGATATCATTTCAACAGATGTGGCGAGTATTGATCCTGCCATCGGTTTTGAAGCCGGATATCTTGATTTGGTATTTTTACGAGGCGGTGTTGGTAATTTTCAGAATATTACCGAAATCGACAATTCCAAAAGCTTAAGCTTTCAGCCGAACATCGGTGTCGGATTCAAATACAAAGGTATTCAGGTTGATTATGCATTGACCGACATTGGCGACCAAAGTGCCGCTTTGTATTCTAACATTTTCTCTTTAAAACTTGATTTCAGCATCTTCAGATAACATGAAATTATTTCTCAAGGTTCTCGCCATTGTTCTTTTAAGTTTTCAGACACAATTCAGTTTCGGGCAACTCCAATTGTCTGACAAAGCAGAAATCAGTTTGCTGACTTGCGGAAGCGGCAACGAATTGTATTCCATTTACGGACACACCGCACTCCGAATTAATGATGCCGAAAGAGGCCTTGACATTGTTTACAATTACGGAACTTTCGATTTTTCCACGCCAAATTTCTACGGAAAATTCATTAAAGGAGATTTGCAGTATTTTGTTTCAACCAGCTCGTTTGAAGAATTCAATTACGCTTACATTTATGACAATCGCGAAATCATTGAACAGGTTTTAAACTTATCTCAGGAACAAAAACAAAAAATTTTCAACGAATTGAGTGCTGTTTTAAGTTCCGATAAACGTTTTTACACTTACAAATTCATCGACCGCAACTGTACCACTATGGTTGCTGATTTGATTAACAGTGTATTGAAAGAAAAAATTTCAACCGACATACCGAACACACAGCATACCTACCGTCGTATTTTGTATGGCTATCTGGATAATAATTTTTATGAAAATTTAGGAATTAACCTGATGTTCGGTTTAAAAACAGATCAACAATCAGATAAATTATTTTTACCAGTTGAATTGCAACAAGGTGTGAATCTGAGTCAAAACCAGAATCAGAAGTTAGTTAAAGCGGAACGCATTGTTTATTCCAAAAGAGAATCGGAAGAATCAAAAACCTGGTGGAACAGTTATCTAACGTTTGCCGCTATTTGTATCGGATTATTTTTTCTGACCAGTAACCGTAAGTTCCAAATCATTTGGCTGACAATTGCAGGTTTGTTTGGATTATTCATCAGCTCAGTAGGCTTATATTCGTTACACAAAGAAGTATTGCTGAACTACAATGCGTTATTGATGAATCCGTTGTTTATAATTTTAGCCATTTCAATCGGCTTGAAAAAACAAAACTTAACGAAATACTTTGTTGTTGGATGCGCCGTGTGTTTAATAATTTATACGCTTTTCATCAGCTTGAAAGTACAATTCTTAATGATGTTGCCACTAATCGTTTTACACGGACTTTTACTTTGGAAACTCTGGAAAAACAAAGTAACAACTAACTAATTAAAAGTCTTCTCCTTTTTACTATCTACTGAAAACTGCGACTGCGACTGAAAACTAACTCTATTGTCCTCTAAAAAACAAAACCGTACTCAAGGTTTTAATAACAATATTCAAATCTAAGAAAGGGCTTCGGTGTTTGATATAATACAAATCGTATTGCAATTTAATCAAGCTATCGTCAATGGTTTCGCCATAAGCATGCTTCACTTGAGCCCAACCGGTTAAACCTGGTTTAATAACGTGACGCGTATGATAAAACGGCATAATTTCCGCTATCTGTTCCACGAAAATGGGGCGTTCCGGACGTGGTCCAATTACTGCCATATCGCCTTTAAGAATATTTATAAACTGCGGGAATTCATCAAGTCTAGATTTGCGCAAGAACTTCCCAAATGGTGTAATTCGTACATCGTTTGCCGTAGCAAATACGGCTCCGCCAGCTTCCGCATTCTTAACCATGCTTCGGAATTTGTAAATTTTGAACGGAATTCCGTTTCTACCGACTCTCTCCTGTGTGTACAATAACGAACCTCGGTTTCCAATTAAATTACCTATCAATACTAATGGTAAAAATACCATTCCGGCACTTAATCCAATGATAGCACTTAAAATATCAAACAAACGAATAGCAAGTATATACAAACGATTATTATTGCTTCGGCTAAATGGAAAATACTTGTAAAAATCTTTCTCGGCGTATTGCACAGGCAAACGTTGGGTACTGTTTTCATAAACCTGAGAATACTCGCGGATGATGATACCGCTTTCTAAAAGATGTAAAAGTTTATCGTAAATCTCAACCGGAACTTCCTCGGTACTTTTCTGAGCTACTACAATTTCTGACACTGCGTGTTTACTAACAAAACTCTCAATATCGTCAATCAAAATTTTTGGAATTTTTACCTTTTTTTTCAAAGATTCTTTGGTACTTAAGTAACCCATTACTTTGTAATTCGGATCGGCTTTTTCCAATTCGTGAATCAGGCTATCTACCGACTTATCTTCTCCTAAAAAAATCACCTTTTTATGAAAACGTTGTGAAGCCAACAATTTCTGATAGGCAATTCTCCACAAAAATAAGGCGCCTACAATAGCGACATAAAAAAAGATAATTTGCAAACGGTTTTTTGGCAAAGAAGGCGTTAAAATCGGCGTCAAAAGATACACCACAACCGTTGATGTTGCAGTTAGTACTATACTCCGAACCACCAAAAACTGGTTGGAAGCTATCTGAAGATTGTACATTTCAAACAAAGTTCCGAAAAAAAGCAGGTAAAATGCTAAAACGAAGGTCCAATAATAATTATGAATGGAGATTCTGAAATAATCAAACTCAAAAAGATTCGAAACCATATAGAGCGCCAAGAGCACAAAAAAGACATCGAAAAGTCGTAATAGAATTTTTCGTTCCGAGATTTCAAAATGGATTTTCTTTTTACTGGTCATTTGGGTGCTGCATTTGCTGCAAAATAACAAAATATTGATTAGATGAAAATCAATTCTGTTAAAAAATACAAACTAATCGTTCAAATAACGCTAAAACTTAGCGCAACAAAGCAATCCAATCCTTTTTAACCGTTTGCCAATCCCACGATTCTGCTTTGGCTCTTCCAGCTTTGGATAGTTTATCAGTCAAAACCGTATCTTCCAACAATAACGAAACCGCTTTTACCATTTCACAAACATTGTCATCTGCAACCAATAGTGCATTTTCATTGTGATTCAACAAATACGGTATCCCACCAACATTCGTACTCACTACAGGCAAGCCGAGAGCCATGGCTTCCATTACGCTAACTGGCGTATTGTCAAAATGGGTCGTATTGATAAAAATATCGTAATCGTTTGCCAAAGTTGTCCATTCCTTTTTTGATAATTGTCCGGTAAATCGAACATCAAGCCCTAATGATTTAGCATAACCTTGAGTTGCAGCGCCACTTCCGTCTTTATCAGGACCGACCATACAAAGTTCGGCATTGGGATAATATGTTTTTATTTGATGCAGAACATCTACAGCCATTTTAGGATTGTAAATTTCTGCGAAAGCTCTTACCCAAATAATTTTCGGCTGAATTACACTTCGCTGACGTAAGTTATAGTTTTGAATTTCTATCGTGTTCGGAATATACGCTAAGTTGGTATAACCTGCTTTTTCAAATTCCGTAAGCAGATAATGAGATGGTGCGATGTTTTTGTAGGCGTTTTTGAATAATAAGTTACAAAACATCGGACTTACCTTCAATCTGTTTGGCAAATCACCTCCTCTTAAAATCGGAATGTATTTCACATGCAAGACTCTGCACAACTGACTAACCATAAAAGCATACCAGAAAGCAGAAGTGCTATAAGTATCTATTAAAACATAATCCGTTTTTCTGCTGTACTTACATACATTGAACAGCATATCCAATATTCTAAAAAAAAGGTTCTTTTTAGAGGATGAATAGTGAACAACAAATCCTTCGGTTTTTAAAAAAGCCCCAAGAGTTTCGATTGAAGTCTTATTCAGCCCATGTGTTGAAAGTTTATTCCCGATGTACAGTAGCTTCATCAACAATTTTAAGTTTTAATAATGAAAGTCCGTAAATAAAGGCCGGAGCAGATAATCGCATAGCGGCATGATTAATAGTCAGCAACCAAAACAAGAAAAAACAGAGCATAAAAACGTGCTGCCTGTTATTAATGTATACCAAAAATGGTGTAATGAAAAGTATAAGTAAACAAATTACTCCCAACACTCCGTGTTCGGCTAACATTCTGGAAATCTCGTTATGGGATGCTGCTTTAATTCCTGTCATCTCTTCTCTGTACTCTTTGTTTCTTCCAACGCCAACTCCCGTTATCGGATTATCAAAAAACATCTTAAACTCAGATTCTATCAACTGTTCTCTACCAGTTAAAGCACTCGATTTTTCTCTTCCTCTGGCATCCTGATTAGCATAACGTTTATCAATTAACCCTCCTGTTTGTATCGTACTATAAACCCAAATCCCCATACCTGCCAAGACAAGACACATTGCCATCACAACTATACCCGCCTTTACTTTTTTGTTTACAAAGAAAAAAGTAACAAAAACCAAACTAACTATCATCAGCAAACCGGTATACATTCCCCCTCTAGAAAATGTCATAAGACCTCTAAATGCAGCAATTGTTGTCATAGCCAACACGGCTATCTTTTCAGTTCTGGATTCTAAAAAAAGGTAAAATATGGCAAAATAAACAAACATGCCTAATCCTAATACGGTAGACATCTGATTAGGTCCAAATCCACCTGATGTCTCAAAATTAGACTGTGTACTTGTTACTACATCTTTTATACTTGGATTGTATAAAAGAAGATACACTATAATAGAGGCAATTGGCAAACTAAACGCATAAATTATGTTCCGCATCTGAGAATAAGTCACCACCCTGTTAATGCAATAAATCGCTGATATTCCTAAACAAACAGGACCAGAAATATTAAAAGCAATGGCTTTACGAATATTTGCTTCAAAACTTAAAGAATAAACTCCATAAAGAACTCCAGGAAATAAGAATAGTATAAAAATAAAATATACAAAAGCCTCACGCCTAACTCCCTGATAAAAAATCCCATACAGCATAAAAATAATAATACTATACTTAGCATATTCATTAAAGTGCATTCCATCTGTCATCCGTAGTAACACTTCCACACCTACTACATAGGCCGAGAAAATTAAAGCTTCGTTGTTTTGATTCTTTTTTTTAGAAATGACATACAACCCAAAACCAAAAATTAAAATCGAATAAATCTTAGTAATAAATGGCAGTAAGAATATCAATCCCCCAAGAAAGAGATGTATTAAAAGTGGCTTTATGTAACTATATCTGTTTTCAGTCATTATTAAAAATACCCTCCAATCGATTCAATATACTATTCTCAGAATACTCTTCCAAAACATGCTGGTAAAACAATTCAGAGGCTGTATTTCTAAGATCAAGGTCAGAAACCAATGTTTGAATAGCATCAGAAATCGAGTCAATACACAATGGATCAATCAAAAGACCTCTTTTGTTATTCATTAAATCAGTACAATATCCGACATTTGGAGCTATAACCGCCAGTTTTGACAAACCATATTCTAACAAAGTAACTGGAAATCCTTCATGTGTTGAAACCAATATACCAATATCCGCTTGTGAGAGAATTTCAAATATATCTGATTTACTTCCATAGATAAAAACTGAGGACTGCAAATTATTCTCGGATATTAATTCATTTAACTTAGCAGAATATTCATCATGCAAATCACGGCCTACCAAATGTAGTGTCCAATCTTCTAAATAAACTTTTGAAACATTAAATGCTGACACCAACCTATGATGATTTTTAGGTTCTCTTAAATTAGCCAAACAAATAATTCTTTTCCCAGCATTCCCTTTCAATTCTGTATATGTCGGATTAAATTCAGAAGCTGTCGTAAAGTTAGGCAAATAATGTACATTCTTTGTTTTCAGATTACTAATAGCCCATTCTTTCAATTCTTCATTCACACAAATAACTCCGTCAAATAAACTTGACAATCTAACTATTACTCTATTCGATTTTTGAGAAGATTTCAGCCTATTCCCATTATGATCATGCCAGAACAGTTTCACTTTAGGATAAATCATTTTTAACAGTGCTGCTAAAAAAAAAGATGTACCATGAGCATGAACAATATCTATATTATTGATTTTAACAAAATGTCTTAATTTAAACAGCGCGTTAAAATCAAAAGTGTTTTTCTTGGAAAGAAATAAATAATTCACATCCGAAGAAAGACTTTCTTTTAAATCACCTTCTCTTCTTGTTGCAATCAGCGCCGAAAAAACACCTCGTTTGGCAAAAGCATTGGCAAAATTAACAGCCATACGCTCAGCCCCACCCGATTCTAAACTGTCTATTAATTGAAGTATCCTCACACTGCTGCAATTAATTTTTCAACACCATTTTTTTAACTTCCTCTTCGAAGTAATCTAAAGTAAATTGTCTCGACCAATCTAAACCATTTTGAGACATCTGACTGTATAGCTCGTCATTATTAATGACACTTTCCAGATTTGCTGAATCCAATTTTAAATCCATAGTTAAAAGTAAACCTCTTGTTCCTTCGCCAACCATATAAGGTACACAAGAAACTACTGTAGATACCGGAACAGCCCCCCAAAACATTGCCTCTGCAACTACCTTTGGCCATCCTTCGCTTTTTGAAGGCAGTAATAAAAAATGACTTTTTTGATAAGCTTGGAGAACAACTTCAGCTTCTTGGTTTCCACACAAAACAATCTCTTTTTCTAAATTATTTTCTCTTATGTAATCTTCAATAATTTTTCGCTGTGGTCCTTCGCCATAAATATGAAGTTGTACCGAATATTTTTTTGCTTTTAAAGATTCTACAATCCTAACTGCATAAAGCGGCCTCTTCCCTTCGGATAAAGTCCCTACAAATATAAAGTTTATTGTACTTGATGTATTTGACTGCAAACTCTTTACAGGAATATTCTTTTTATCTGATTCTTTATAAGTTGCCGTAAAAAAGGGCTTAATATTCTTACTGCTTCCTTCCCATTCGCCATAAACTAAAACTTTCATATTTCTAGTAAGGAAAGTATTGTTTAAAATCCATTTTTGAATTCGATAGCTTAAAGGCTGTTTAGCTTTCAAATCCCAATTTCCGGCATACTTTGCAGTTTTAAGAGTCTTTGGAAATAAAATTTGAACCAAACAAGCAATCAAACCTACATTACCAGGACACCGTAAATGGATATGATCTGCACTTTTCATACTTTTAAAAATCACCCAAAACAAAAGCGGCAATCTAAAAAAGGTCTTAAAAACATCTTTTAAATTGGTTACATTAAAAAGCGGAATTTCAGTAAATGTTAAGCAAGAATGCTTGTATGGTATATCCAGCGGAGTAATTTCCCTGTTGGTTACAGGCCCAACAATTTCCAGAGTATCAACGTTAGAAATCCAAATATTCATCTCACGAATATATGGGCCATAACCATAAATTTGGTCATTAAACTTAGTGTGATTTACATGTGTATAAACTGCAAATTTCATTATCCTAATTTAGGCGAATCAACAAACAATGAAAACCACCCGAACAACCTTCCCATAGTTTCGGTAAAAGCCTCTTTTCGCTTTTTAGTGGTTATGACATTAGTTCCTCTAATAATAGTTAACAACAAAGTTATGGAATGCCATTTCAATATCGATTTTACTGAAGGCTGAGGATGTTTTACCCGCCAAACATACCAACCGTTACGAACAACCATCTTCCCATAAGCGAATTTATTAGGTCTTCCGGAAGCATCATGATAATGTGCTAATCGAGCCGAAGTGGCAACATACAAAGCCTTTGATTTTGACAATCGCAATGTAAAATCAGCATCCTCATACAAACCATATCCTTCAAAATAGGTTGAAAATTTCATTTCTTCAAAAACAGATTTTTTAAAAGACGAAACTCCTCCCATTAATTGCTCAACCTGATAAATCTTACCGGATGGCGGCAAAAAACCAACACTTCGTCCATGAGAAAATTCAGGAAGATAACCCGGATTTTTATCACTGTCTAAGCCCAACCTTTTACGCCATACAAAACGACTTCCGTCTTTACGCTTCCATCCGTCAAAAAAATACTCATTTATTTTAGGCGTATAATGAATACCTGCAGTTTCCCACACCACTTCATTAGTTATATAACCTCCTATTCCTGCTGCATCTGGAAATTTCTGATAGGCTTTAAAAATTTCAGAAAAATATTCTTTTTCCAAAACCGTATCATCATCTAAAAAACAAATAACATCTGATGCTGAATTAACTCTTTCAATTCCAAAGTTTCGCTGTTTGGTCAAACCTCTTTCCTGATCAGGAACCAAGTAATACTTTAAATTAGTAAATGAATACTTTTCAAGAATTTCTTTTGTTTCCTCATTCGTAGAACCGTCAACAATCAAAATCTCATCAGGATACAGCAATTGCTCACTTACAGACTTTAAAAGTGTCAGTAGTGGCTGTGGGCGCATATAAGTACAAACGATGAGTGTAAATTTCATATTATGCAGTTCTTTTCCCTAAGGCCAATAGTTTTTTAGCATAAAATTCCGATTTATTGAACTGTAACAACTTATACGGTAATCTGAAAAGCTTCACCGGAATTTGCCATTTATTACCTTTAGTCAGAAATCTGAAAAAATATTTGTATTTATATTCTGTTCTTTGTTGTGGCGTAAATTGTTTGTACAACTGATACATTACAGTAGGGCTTGGTACTGGTCGAACCCACTTTACTGGCGAATCTAATTCCCAAGGTTGTTTTTTTCTTTTCTTACCCATTATTTTTGCCTGACTACCCCAAAAACGGTAGCCGCCAACAGGTGGTTTCAAATGCAGGTTGGCCGAAAAAGGATTGAACAAAACGGTAGCTCCTATTTTAGTCAGCGAAATACCAAAATCACCATCTTCACCATAACCACCGTCGTAGTTAACATCATTACCTCCTAGTTCAATCACACGCGCTCTCTTAACACATGAGTTAGCGTTACTGAAATTATTAGAAGCTCCTGCTCGCCATCTGGAATCACTTAGTTTATCTAACTTGCTTTTTAAATCGTTCAAATCCTGCTTTAAATGATCTGCCATTAAGTCAAGTCCATTACATGCGTCGGCACTGTAAGTCTGTAGAAAACGGATATGATTTTCAACAAAATCAGCATGAAAACGTACGTCGTCATCGCCAAAAATAATATAATCTCCGGTACACAAATCAATAGCTTCATTACGGGCTCTACAGCTTCCTTTGGTAGTCTGCCATTTAAAAACTACCTCGAAAGGATAATCCTCGGGATTGTAAAGACTTTCGTTTCGTTTATCTTCAGGAGTGGCATCAACCACTACAACCTGAGAGGGCAAATAGCTTTGATTTTTTAAATCATTAAGTAAGGTTAATGTAAATTCCTGACGCAACATGGTAGGAATAACATAGCTAACTGTAGGTTTCCCTTCAATAGGACGCAATTCTCGCGGCGCTACTATTGGGCATGATTTTCGTGTTGCAAATCTTTTTTTCGCCTTAAAAAACGCATCCCACTCGTTTATTTTCCAAAAACCTTTTCGGAGGCACATATAAATACCGTGTTCAGCTTTAAAATTTTTACGGTAAAACACATGACGGTCTAAAACGGAAATTTTAATGGGTAAAGATGTCGAATTCGAAAACAATCCTTTCACATAAAAAGGAATTCCTCCAGAATTTTTAAGAAGATTGTATCCAAAATCAAATGCTTTCAAAATTGGATTTTTATAGTCATCATCAAAACCTCCTACGGATTGCCAAACAGACTTCCGAACAACAAAAGCTTCCGGGTTAATCCGCCAACTCACACATTCATCCAAACCATCAAAATCATTACCATACCAAAAGAAAACCGCAGAAAAATAGACGATATCAGAAAAAGCATTCTTAAAACCCTGCTCAAAAGAACTGTGCCATAAATCACCAGCACCTCTTGCCAAATCGTTCAGCATTTCAAGGTTTGGATTTCCGACATACAAAAGGGTTTCTCCGTTAGATGCAATATATTCTTTAAATTCTTTCATTATGATTTTATCTTCAAAACATGCTTATAATAAGCAATATTTCTTTGTGCAATATCCTTTATATGAAACCTTTCTTTCACAGTTTCTTTTGCAGATTCTCCTATCTGAGTCCGCAAGATTTCGTTTGATAACAATTCAACTATTTTAGCAGCGTATTCATCATGATTTTTAGGATGTGATAAATAACCTTCAACACCATCTGAAATTACTTCTGTTCCCCATCCGATGTTAGAGGCTACCACTGCCTTTCCCATGGCCATTGCTTCCAACCATGTTACTGGCAAAGCTTCTGCAAAGGTAGGAAAAACACAAACGGTTGCAACGCTAATCTTTTCACGCACTTCTTTATAAGGCACACTTCCAAGATACAGAACATTCTCTCTTGCGGCTGATGAAAACAAATCTTGCATCATGTTCCAGGTTGAACGGTTTCCGGTAATAATATCTGAGGCATCCCTTCCTACTAATTGTAAAGTTGCTTCTGGAAATTCTGCGTGAACCTTATTAAATATATAAGGCAACTCTAAAAGACCTTTCTTTCGGATTAAAGTACCGAAATACAGTATAATAGGTTTTGTATTATCTACAATTTGGTCACTTTTAAAATTCAAAGGGTCAATTCCATTTGGGATAACCTGAAAAGGCAGAGACAATCCAAAAAGCTTATTCGTCATCGCAGCAGTATAAGCACTTACGGCTATATGTCCGTCTGCATTCTTTAAAGCTCTTCGTTCATGAAAACGATTCCACCATTTTACCGGACGATTGTCTAAATGACAGAAATAAGTATCACTACCATGTAGTTTAATCAGAACAGGACACTTTTCTGGCGTAATAAAAGACGTTATACCGGTCCAATCCGCTGCTTCCAAAACTTCTATTTCTCCTGAAGAATAAAGTTTATCGATTAGCTTTTCAATTTTCTTCCGCGTTAAATACCAGGACAACCCTTTTACTTTCACATTCTTGACTTGATGAACTTTTATGACCCCATCATTAAATACCGCATCTTCTTTTTGACCATAAACCAAAACGGTTACTGCGTTTTCTTGTTCACTCATGGCAAGAGCAAGATTTCGTATACTTGTTCCTAATCCTCCTGAGGTACCTGTTAACTCATGAGGATATTCCGGGGTTAAAAACGCTATCTTCATAATAATTTATAATGTTCGGATACCATCTTCTCAATCGAAAAATTTTCCTCGATATATGAATTTGTTTTTTCATCAATGTGCGATTCTCCCAAATATACTCTTTCAAGTATTCCGCTTAATGCTTTTACATCTTTTGGCTTAAAAATATAACCGTTTTTACCATCAAACACGGCTTCTTCATTACCGCCCACAGATGTTGTAATCACAGGAACATTCGCACTAAGACTCTCCAGAATAGACAAACTGAAACATTCCATATGAGTAGGTTGCAATAAATAGTCGTATTGGCCGTAGACTTCATATAAATTCGGAACGCTTCCTTTAAAAGTAAAGACAGGCGCTAGTTTATATGTTTCAATCATATTAACCAATATTGATTTATACTCCCCTTCACCATACACATCAATACGAATTTCCTTTTTAATTGAATCAGGCAGCATGGCGACGGCCTTAATCAAATCCTGAATTCCTTTCGAAAAACGCAAATGACAGGCTACTAGAAATGTTGGTTTGCTTAAATTTCTTTGACTTCTTTTCTGATATAACTCATGGACAATTCCGTTATACACAACTATGGTTTTACTTTTAAGATGAAAACCGAAATCCCTTAAAATATGATTTTGTGTATATTCTGAAACTCCAACAAAAAGGTCAGTATATCGGGAATACAAAAGTCCTTTTACTCTTTTACCGATTCTCTTCTTCAAAGAATAACCTCTAATAGGTCTCGGATTATGGTCTACAGCAATAGTTTTACAAGAAGAGTTTGCCTTTACTTTTTTAAAAAATGAGGTGCATAACTCTAAAAAATGGGTTACAACAACATCGAATTCACAATTATGAAAACTGCAATAAGCTAAAAATGCAGCCTCGATGGATTTTGTTTCAGCACTATGAATTACCAGATTCTCGTATTCTCCATGTGAGGCTTTATTAGGAAAGAACCAAACTATCTCACAACCATTTTGTTTGCAATATTTATCAAATTTCCAAAAAAAACGATCCATACCGCCAACGCGCTCCGGCATTAAACGATAGTCACAAAGTACTGCTATTTTTTTGGTTGTATTTAACTCCATTTTTGTAAAGTTTCAGCGATGCGTTTTGAAGTTCCTTTTAAAGGTTTTCCGATTTGCATGGCTAAGAGTTTTTTTTGATTTTCCAATCTGATTTGTGGATTCGAAAGACTTTCATTAATTGCAGCTGTTAATTCAGCAGCATTCAAAGTTAATTGAACTGCTCCACTATCCAATACTTTTTTGATATGGATATAATTCAAATACTTCTGATCATCCCCTAATTCGTTGTCTTTATTACCAAAAACTGTATTCACAACAGGTTTATCAAAAAGCATCGCGTCTAAACTCATTGTAGACAACATATTGACACTAACATCACAATATTGTAAAAGTGATTTCAAATCTGATAAATCTTCAGGTGTGGGTACCCGCTGTGACCACATTTCCTGATGCTCAAAACGAGTTTGCTCCCATTTTGGAAAATTCCACTTGATAAAAGGGTATTCGGCAATGAGTCCTTCGAAACGTTTTCCTTCTTCGGCTGGCGAAACCCTGACGATAAAATTCACATCTGGGATACTTTTGGCAAGCATTGCGTTTGCTATCGCTTTGATATAAACCCCATCATTTGGACTGGTAGAAACATCTCCGCAACTAAACAACAAGACTGGCTTTGTAGCATCTATTGTAAATCGCTGATTAAATTGCTCCCTGTCAAAACCGTACCTTTCCAAAACATAGGGCTCAAATTGTGGTGTCCCAACAACTTCAATATTTTCTTCCTTAACTTGGCTATAATACTGAAGCAACTCTTTCTTCATTAAATCACTCCATACCATATAGCAATCAAAATTACCGGCCATTCTGCCTTTTGAGGCTAAATTATCCCAACTAAAAATGAAGGCTGTAGTTTTAATTTTCAATTTTTCAGCGGCATAGATTAATGGTGCAATATAAGGTGGACGCTGATGTGTAAAAAATAGCAAATCTATATTATACTCCCCTAATAATTGCACATACTTTTCCGTAACTACATGGGATTTAAAGGTTTTTTGTTGCCAATTATTATAGCGTTGTATCCATTTTTCAGTGTGAAATTTTTTTGTCCAACGGTGAGCAAAACGCGTGGCAATTCCTCTAATATTTTTGGAATGAGAATAATTTTTTACCAAATTACTCTGTATTCCAAAATTATCTTTTGCATGTAATTGTAAATGTGCTACTTCTTTATTTTTCCTTAAAAACCATGTAATAAAGGATTCTTCATAAACTTCTAGCTCAACAACCTCAACATTCAAATTTAAAACCGAGTAAATTTCTTTTGGTAAACACGAAAACACAACAACTCTTCCAAACTTGATTTTGGCCTCATCGATAAAGTCGCTCAAAATAAAATTTCGAAACCCCACACCATCTGTTATGACTACACCTATCGTCTTCATTTACCCTTACATTATTTTTTAACCAAACAAGAATCTACCAACATTTTTGTAAACAATTCTGCTCCTTTTCCGTTTAAATGCGCGCAATCCTTAAAATAATCATCGTCAGATATTGCTTTGGAAAAATCTCTCAATTCAGGAATCTTAACTTTCAATTTTTCTACGTACTCTAAATTCCCTGCATACTTACAAAATGGGGCGCAAAAATAAACTACCTCAATTTTATTTTCCTTACAAAATGTTTGAATCGCAATCAAGTCGTCATTTTTATCAGCAATATTTTGTGGTAATTTATAATTACTTTTTCTAAATTTTTGGTTTTTAGCTTCAAAACCGTCGCTTAAATCCAATCTGGCTTTTTTATTTATTAAGGATGAAAAAAATTCACGAAACCCTAATTTAAAATCGTTCACATTATAACGATAAAAAGGCACGTTGTGATTCTGTTCATAATCAGGATTATTTTCTTTAACATGCTTTTTTACAATGTCGTTAGACCTAATATAAGGCAATGATTCACAACCAACTATTGTTGAAGGTGATTCATAATTATACAAATAATCAACCTGTATTAATACTTTCTCAAAAGTATTATTGTTTTGTTTCAGTAACTTCAAAAGTAAACTTACATCATCAAGCTTTCCTCCTTGAACCCCTAAATTTAATGCCTTTTTCCCCGTTTCTTTTTCAACTAACTTAGTGACTATATGATTCTGAACTCTTGAAGATCCTAAAAAAACATAATCGATTTTAGTGTTTTTCAATTGTAAAACATACTGTGTTTTGTTTCTCGGGATGCTCGATTCGTACACTTTTGTATATACCGAATCTAAAACCAACATCAACAACAACGTGATAACAACTAAACCAAAAAAATATTTTAAAAAAACTTTCATTCTTAAATCTTATTCAATTGTTTTGTATTTATTATGCATGAGTCAATAAAAATAGTGGTGAATTTTTCTGCTCCTTCCTCATTCAGATGTAAACAATCATAAAACAATTCCTGTTCAGACACAATACTGGAAAAGTCAACCAAGTTGGGTACTTTACTTTTAAGTTTTTCAATATAGTTATCCGTATTTAATTCCTTACACAAAGGAGCAATGAAATAAACTATTTCTATATTATTCGCTTTACATAGCTCTTGAATTCCGTTAAAAGAATCATTTTTTGAAATAATAGTATCCGGAAAGCTATAATCTTTAGACAACTGCACTTTCCGTTTTACAGTAGGCTCAAAACCATCCTCAAAATCCTCTTTACTTTGTTTTCCTCGTAGGTTTGAAAAAAATTCTCGAAATCCAATCTTAAAATCGTTTTTAGTATACCTATAAAAAGGAATATAAATATAATTTTTAAAGTCAGGATTTTCTTTTAAATGTGACTTGATTACGGCATTAGACTTCACAAAAGGCAAGGCTTCAGAACCAACAATTTTCAATGGTTCATTGGTGTTAAAGGCATAATCAACCTGAACAAAAACCTTATCTGCTTTAACATTATTGTTCACCATCAGCTTTAAAAGCAAATAAACATCATCCAGAGTGGCACCCGAAACCCCTAAATTAATCGCATTTTTACCCGTTTTTTTTTCAACTATATCTGTTACTATATGTCGCTGAACTCTCGAAGACCCTAAAAAGATGTAATCAATTTTTTCGTCTTTTAACTTTAAAACATATTGAATCTTATTTTGTGGCAAACCTTTCTCATACACCCCCGTATAAATCTCATCCAACAAAGTCATGAGTAACAATGTCAGTAAAATTAAACTTGTAATGTAAATGAGAAAACGCTTCATTAAAATTGAAAATAAATAAAATCACTCGCTTGCGAATACACTCCAAAAGCTATTAACCCAAATAGTATTGCTACAATCTTCAGCCATTTAAATCTTCCAAAAAACGGATGCTCATGTTCTCTTGAAATCCATTCCATAATCAGGAAAAAGAAAACCAACAATAAAAGTTCTACTGAATAACGTTCTATAGACAAATATTCAATTCCTCCGTTAAAATTAAACGAGAACATACGCTTCAAATAAACAAATGCCTGACTCAGCGTTTCAGACCTGAAAAACACCCAGGCTACCAGTGCAAGGAAAAAAGTCACACAAATCCCGAAAAACTCTTTAACGGTTGGAAACATTTTACCCTTTGCTACAATATCAATATTAAACCTATTCTTTCCGGACAACAACAAAGGAATAAAATAAAGGGCGTTTAAAAATCCCCAAACAATAAAGGTCCAATTTGCGCCATGCCAAAAACCGCTTACTAGAAATATGATAAAGGTATTGCGAACTTTCATCGCCATTCCGCCCTGACTTCCTCCTAAAGGTATGTAGAGATAATCTTTAAACCAGGAAGACAAGGAAATATGCCATCTTCTCCAAAATTCTGCAATATCTCTTGAGAAATATGGATAATTAAAATTACGAAGCAACTCAATTCCAAAAAGCTTAGAAGTTCCTAACGCAATATCAGAATAGCCACTAAAATCACCGTAGATCTGAAATGTAAAATACAATGCTCCTATAAATAAGGTTAACGAATTGGCACTTTCATAATCTCCAAATATTTCATTGGCATAGATTGCACAACTGTCTGCAATAACAACTTTTTTAAACAATCCCCAAATAATTTGATGAATACCATCTATAGCTTGGTCACTGTTAAAAACACGCTTTTTTTTAATCTGGGGTAATAGATGAGTTGCACGTTCAATAGGCCCGGCAACCAATAAAGGAAAGTAGCTTACAAACAAAGAATAATCTACAACATTTCGTTCTGGCTCAATTCGGTTTTTATAAATATCTATCACATAGGATAATCCGTGGAAGGTGTAAAAAGATATTCCTACGGGCAAAATTATCTGAAGCGTCCATAAATTAACCTGCAAACCAAAAGTTGAAAGCAGCTCAGCAAAAGATTCTACGAAGAAATTATAGTATTTAAACACCCCTAAAAAACCAACATTTACAAGTATGCTCAACCAAAACCAGAACTTTTTCATCTTAATGTTTGGAGAATCATGCATCTTAAGTCCGGTATAATAATCCAAACCTGTTGAGAACATTAGCAAAAACAAAAAACGCCAGTCCCAGCAGGCATAAAAATAATAACTTGCTGCCAACAATAAAATGTTTTGCAGCTTTAACGATTTGTTATTTACCAACCAGTACAGAATAAAAACCAAGGGTAAAAAAAACAAGTATTGTATGGAGTTGAATAACATGATTGTATTTTAATTTCTTTTCAAATAATTTTCGGCTTTAGTCCAGTCGTCCAAAGTATCTATATTCACATAATTTGAAAGAGCACTTTCTATAGAAACCATCTTTTTTCCGTAAAAGGTACCCTGTTTAATATACGCCACTTTAGTGATATAAATTGCTCCATCGCGATGATAAGCAGTTGGAAGCTCTTGTCTTCTTTTAATGATTTCTTCTTCTCCCGTTGTAATTTTCAAATAGCCTTCAGTATTAGCTTCAAAAGTCCAGTGCGGATTGTATTCATGCGGCACTGGCAAAACGCTAATTAAGGTATCAGCTTCGGTTTCTGTAAATTTCTTAATGGCTTTATCAATAAAACCTCGTTCACGAAAAGGGTAAGTAGGCTGCAACAAACAAACGGCATCATAAAAAAAGCCCTGACTTTCCATAAAAGCAACAGCATGTTGTACGACTTCTATGCTTGAAGCAGAATCGGTTGCCAATTCGTCTGGTCGCACAAAAGGCACTTCCAAACCTATACTTTTGGCTGTTTCTATAATTGCAGCATCTTCCGATGATAAAATTATTTTCGACAAAAGTTCGCTTTCAAAAGCGCTTTCAAAAGTATATTGTAGCAATGGCTTACCGCCCAAATCTTTCACATTCTTTCCCGGAACACCTTTAGAACCACCTCGTGCCGGTATTATCGCTAAAACCTTCATTAATATTCAATGGTTTTGTGGAATTGTAACGGTAGATTTTCTAGTAAATCGGCTATTGTAGTTCCTGCATTACCTCCACCGTATACTTCAGACGGGATGGCTTTTCCGGTTTGAATTTGTTTTTGAATAGCAGCAAGTATATCCTGCTCGTCATAACCAACGTCAATAACATTAGTTCCTCGGTCTCTTCTATTCTGACGAGATCCGATATTAACCACCGGAACTCCTAAATAAGCACATTCCCGAATACCTACACTCGAATTACCTATTAAACATTTGCTGTGTTGCAGTAATTCAAGAAAATCTTTCCCCTCCATGTTCTTAAAAAAGTGAACATACGGTAATTGATGTTGTTCTCGAAACGCTCTGATTCCGGTCGAAGTACCATCGGCTCCGGCATCAACATTCGGCCAAAACCACAAAGTAGGTAACTGCAACTGATGTACAGCTTTTAAGGTAGCCTCAATATGTTTTCGTGAATCTTTATATTCTGTGGTTACCGGGTGTTGCATTACCACCAGATATCCGTTTTTCAAGTCCGGTAAAGAACCTACTCCACCGTATTTGGAATACGGGTCAAAAGAAAGTTGCTTACTATCCATTACCTCATCAGCCAAATCGATAGACGGACAACCGGTATTAAAAACCATCTCAGGATTTTCACCTAACTTCAGAACACGCTGTTGTGCTCCTACTGAAGCTACAAAGTGGTAATCTGCTAATTTCGTAATCGAATGCCTTACTTTCTCATCGATATTCCCGGTAACCTCACCGCCTTGAATATGGGCCAAAGGAATGTTCATATACGAAGCAGCAATGGCAGTTGCCATCGTCTCAAATCGGTCGGCAACCGTAACAACAATATCAGGTTTCAGATTGTCAAATACTGTTGAAAGTTCTAGAATACCAATTCCGGTAGTTTTGGCAGCAGCCGTTAAATTTTCGCCTTCCAAAACATTAAAGACCCTTGCAGCTATCGGAAAACCGTCTTTTTCGATATAATTTACGGCAGAGCCATAACGGTCTAACAATGCGGAAGCGGCAACTATCAATTGCAGTTCCAGCTGTTCATGTTCTTGTATCGCTTTAAGAACGGTTTTAACCCTGCTGTATGAAGGGCGGGCAGTAATGACAACGGCTATTTTTCTTCTGCTCATGTATTCAAATTCTTCAGTGGGCTAAAATACAGAAAAAAGTATTAAGAGATTGTATTTTAAACAAGAAGAGTAGATTAATATCCGTTTAATAAAATCAGATAAAAAATGATTTTTTAAAGAGTTTATTCAAAATCAGACTCTGTTATAAAATCCCATTGCTGCAGTGGTTTATTAATTTTTTTACCCAGAAGTTTTTCATATTCACTGGCCAAAACACCGTAACCTTTTGGCTTCTTCGCTTCTAAATCAGCAAAACTTATAATATGTCCTTCCGGAAGATCTTTATTGACAGCCAATGATTTTTCAAATATTGCCTTTAATTCTGCAAATTGACTATTGGATGTTTTATCAATAGGATGCTGTACTGCTTTGTACGTTGCCTTTACATCATCTGTTAATTGCGCAACTTCGCTCATAGTCAACGAAGATTTCGCATCCGGACCAAACATATTGCGATCAAAAACCACATGAAACTCCAGAATTTCAGCTCCCAAAGCAACAGCCGCTACATTAGTTGCTATTTGGGCAGAATGATCAGAAAAACCCACCGGTACGTTATATCGGGCTTTCAATTCACCAATAACATTAAGTCCGTACTGCTCCGGCATGGTCGGATAAGCGGTTGTACACTGTAAAATGGAAAAAGAAACATTTCGATTTCTCAAGAAAGAAACCGTTTTGTCCAATTCTGCATAACTGCTCATTCCAGATGACAATATTAAAGGCTTTCCGGTTTGAGCAATCTTTTCCAAAAGCAGAAAATTATTTACTTCACCAGAACCAATCTTATAGCATTTTACGCCAATTTCTTCCAGCCAGTCTACAGCCAGGTTGCTGAATGGCGAACAGATAAAATCAAGATCAACCTCATCACAATGCCTTTTAATATCTTTCCATTGCTCCAAAGTAAACTCCATACGTTTCCAATACTCAAAACGCGTAGCGTCCTCATACGAGAACTTAACCCGAAAAGGCTCATGTATACTACTCTCAGCTTCGGCTATATGCATTTGAAACTTGACAGCATTTACCCCGGTTTTGGCTACCGAATCGATATAGGAATGTAAAATTCCAAGACTGCCTTCGTGAGCCTGACCGATTTCAGCGATTAAATAAGGTTGCGATTGTTTCATGTTTAGTGTATTGGCATTTTTTTAAAAATCTTATCCCAAGGTAAAAAAGTAGTCTTAACCAACTTTTGACTCGCCACTACTCTTTCCAATAGAAAGATAACCATTTTATTGTTAGGATAAAGATATTGTCTGAATCCGCTTAAAATATAGGCTACATTTTCCGGATGCTTGTTCTTTAAAGCTTTAAACAATAAATTCACCAACAAACGGTAACGACTGGCAATCATGGGTTTGTTTTGCAGTTGCTGAACACGTTTAAGGTTTTCAAATAAAGTATAAGCTTCTGATTCCTTAAATTCCTTCTTATAAATCTGATTTTGTGCCGTTGATGAATTTTCATGAGATCGGTACAAATAGGTACTTTTATCAACAATCACATAATCGTCGGGAGATACATCAAAAAATATTCTGGAGAAAAACTCCATCTCCTGACCTTTCTTAATTTTATGAGAAAACAATTCTTTATCTACTAAAAATTCCCTTTTGAAAAGGATAGAAGGTGTCAGCACTTTGAGTTTCCATCCAATATAATCCAAATACAAGGTACTTTTCAAGACTAAAGGAATTGCTTTTTGTTGCTTAAGTGATTCATCCGCAAAACTTCCTGAAGCGATAACCATTTTTAGCGCATTGTTCATCACATCCATTTTAACGGATAAAAAATTCTCCAACATCACATCGTCACTATCAAACCAGTTGATGCATTCTCCTTTGCTTTGCTCAAAACCAAAATTCCGACAGCTGTTAGCGCCTTTTGGCAAATTATCGGGTCGCTTGTAGCTTTTAAAACGAGTATCGTTAACAACAAAACGCTGCATGATTTCCCAAGAATTGTCTGTTGAGCCGTCATCCACCAGAATACACTCCCAATCTGAATAATTTTGATTCGAAATACTTTGAAGTGTTTCTTCAATAAATTTTTCGCTGTTAAAAACGGGTATGATGATAGAAACCATAAGATAAAATTTTAGGTCAAATCATTTAAAATCTCTTGCATCTTATCCCTTAAATATTCCTTACCTAAATAAGATTCAATATCGTTTCGGTTCAAATTCACAACACCATTATTAGCAATCCATTCTTCATACAACTGCTCGATTTGCTTACTAATAAGCTCAACATTGTCGGATTCAGACCAATAAGGGTAGTCATCCCCCAAAATGCGTTTTGTCTCACTATAATACGGGCTTAAAAATAAAATCGGTTTGTTGGCTGCGATACAATGTGGAAATTTACCCGGTAAAAAAGGACTGATTTCCGATTTAGACTCTAAGATTACATTAACACTGCATTGAAACTGCATTTTCAAAACTTCATAAAAAGGGACATTTTCATTTTTAACTACCAGAGAAGGAAGTTCTGGTTTAAGTGCATTCAACTTTTCAGAGAAAAAACTAGACGGCCCTAACAAAAGTAATTGCGATTGATTTACCGCTTGCGGCATTCTTTCTAAAAACAACTTATACGCTTCTATCAGCGGCATAGGATTTCGCTGTTTCATTAAATTCCCGGCATGCAGCAATGTGAATTTTTGGGCTTCAAAATAGTCCGGAAAGTTTTGCTCTCCTTTTATTGTAATGGTTTCACTAATCTGGTGTGGAATTGTTTGCCCTGTCTTTTCGAAACCTTCAAAAAAACTTCCCATCCATTCTTTTAAAAGCAAACTCGGAAAAACACTCACTCCTGCTTTTTGAGAAACCTCTCTAAAAAAACGCTCTTTTTGTTTGTATCCGGGCTGAACCCACGTATAAGGACGCGGATAAAAATGATATGGAAACGGATCATGAACATAAGCCGCCCATTTTTGATGCACTTCCGGAACCTTTAAAAGCCCATGATGTGTCCTGAAGCTGGCCCCTTTACTGAGAGTAAGTACCAAATCCGGATTAAAATCCAACTGTTCTCTTACTCCTTTGGCAATACTGTTGCTGTCGTTCAAAAAAGTAAATGAAAAACCAATGTTGCTTTCAAGGAATTTGTTCAAACTAATCTTCGTCAGTCGGGTAAAAATTCTTTCACTTCGGCTTAAAATATAATTCAGACTCCACTTCAGTTCTTTAATCTGAATACATTCTATCCCTTCAAGTTGAATTTCTTTTTTAGTATAATGACAAACCCTTAACTGATAGCCTAATTCATGTAAATTCTTAATTAAAGCAACTCTGCCTTTAGTACCACTGCTGTCACTGACATCAATGGATTCTGCAACCACTAAAATTCGTTTACTTATCGTCATGATTGAAAATACTTAACAGTGCTTGAATAATTCTTTTCGATGTTTGGCCATCCCACAACTCAGGCACACTTCCTTTTTTCCATTCTCCAGAAAACAGTTTAACTAAAAAAGGCTTGATTGACTGAGGTTTTGTTCCTGCAAGTTCATTTGTCCCTTCAGTCACCGTTTCCGGTCGTTCGGTATTATCTCTCAGGGTAATACAAGGCACACCCATTACTGTAGTTTCTTCAGTAACTCCTCCCGAATCGGTAATAACAATTTTCGCATTCTCAGCCAAATAATTAAACTCTAAATACCCTAAAGGTGTGGTATAAAACAAGCGTTCGTCATTAATCCCAAGTTGTGCAATAACTTTAGCCGATCTAGGATGCACCGGAAACACAATTTGCAAATCGGAAGAATTTTCTAAAATCACTTCCAAATACTCTTTCATTCGCTGCTGGTCATCAACATTTGAAGGTCTGTGAATGGTAAGCAATAGATAATTCCCTTTTTCGAGTTTTCTTTCATCCCAAAAAAGAGGCTTCTGAAATTTTGACCTGAATTTATTCAAGGAATCAATCATAGTATTTCCAACAAAAAAAATACTGCTTGATGGAACACCCTGACTCACTAAATTTTGATTGGCAGTATGGGATGTGGTAAAAAAATAATCTGTAATACTATCCGTGATTACCCTATTTACTTCTTCAGGCATGGTCCAATCTCCCGAACGGATACCGGCTTCAACATGAGCAACTTTAATATTCATTTTCTTGGCTACAATTGAACAGGCCATAGTCGAGGTTACATCTCCCACTACAAGACACAAATCCGAGAATCCGTCCTCCAACAACAGTCTTTCATAACCAATCATGATTGCACTCGTTTGTTCAGCCTGACTGCCTCCACCGGCGCCTAAATTAAAATGAGGCTCCGGAATCCCTAATTGAGTAAAAAAGGTTTCACTCATTTCCTTATCATAGTGCTGACCCGTATGAATTAATCGGTAACTTATATTAGCTCCTAAACCGCTATAATACGCAATAGCATCAACAATTGGTGCTATTTTAATAAAGTTAGGTCTTGCTCCTGAAATTATATCTATTCTCATCTCTACCTTATAATTTTACCTCTGCATAAATGCTAAACCATCCCCTGCATTTGTACCATTTTTCTAAAATTTTCTGAAGAAGTCAGCAATTCAGAAAAATTACCCTGATCTACTACTTTCCCTTCAGACATCACTATAATTGAATCCGCATTTTTAATCGTCGACAAACGATGGGCGATAATCAGAAAGATACAATGTCCGTGTAATAGGTCAATATTCTCCTGAATTATCTTCTCGTTTTCAGAATCCAAAGCTGAAGTTGCCTCATCCAATATCAGCAAATCTACTTTTTTAAACAATTCTCGCGCAATAGAAATTCGCTGTTTTTGACCACCGCTCAAATTAACACCATTATTCCCCAAAGCAGCATGCTCCTTTGCTGGCAAATTTTTAATAAAATCCGCAATGGAAGCCTGCTGTATCACCTCGTTAAAACGCTGAATATTTTCTTCAGTATAATCGGCCCACAAAGTAATATTGTTAAATATCGTATCTGAAAAAATAACTGGGTCTTGAGAAATATATCCTATTTTTCGTTGGTAAGACATCATATCAAGCAAAGTACTGTTCACTCCGTTTATCAATAATGACCCGACAGTTGGTTTTAACAATCCGGTAACGATATTAGCCAATGTGGTTTTACCGCTACCACTTTCTCCAACTACAGCATAGGTTTGTTTCTCATTGAAAACAAGATTCACGTTTTGCAACACCGTTGTTTCGCTATTGTAGGCAAAAGAAAGTTCTTGTACTTCGATAGTTGAAATAGCCTTTTGTTGTAGCTCCTTTCCATTTTTTTCCTGATTGTTTTTCAATTCCTTTTCAAAGGAGGAAACGGCATCCAACGAACCATACACCGCCAAAAAGGAATTGTAATTGGTTTGCAATACAATGAGCGATGTTAGTGCACGGTAAAAAAAGAGTAAACTAACCAATATAGCACTGAAGCTACCTTTCAGATAATACGTCTGAAACCATATCACTAAACATATAATAACTACCAATATCGGCTCCCGAGAGGCGCTTATCAAAACATCCAACTTCCCGATAGTCTTAACTTTTTGTTCAATCTCTTTGGTGGAATCAGACAAACGCTCGCTGTAATTTTTCGAA
This sequence comes from Flavobacterium sp., assembly GCF_032153895.1. GTDB lineage: Bacteria > Bacteroidota > Bacteroidia > Flavobacteriales > Flavobacteriaceae > Flavobacterium. Next base: position 118,054 of record NZ_JALDYN010000001.1, on the reverse strand, counting down.
AAACCAGTAGCTCTTAAATATTTATAATTGGCTATATACTGAATAATCAATCCTTGAAAAGAGCTGTTACTCTGAGACAGTGAAACGGATTCTGTTTTGGTCTTTTTATAGATTATCCTGTAAAAAAAATTGGTCAACAAACCACCTAAAGAAATTAAAAGTGTAAACTTCCAATCCACCAAAAAGGCAAAAAACAGATATACCAAAATTAAAATTCCATTCTGAAAACAGGAAAAATAACTGGTAAAAGCTCCTGTTGCCCTCGAAACTTCACCAGTCATTGCGTTTTGGATATGACCCACATCACTGAGTACAAATCGTGTATACGAATACCTGTCAAAAAGTCGAATAAGCTTTAATCGCAGTTCTCTGGTGAAATATTGCTTTGTTGTAATCTTATAAATCCCGCTCAAGTAACTCACCAATCCTTTCAGAGCAAAGAAAACCATAAGAAACAACAATACCACACCAAAGGAAAGTGGCAAATTTATCTTGTCAGCAGCATCGACTATAAATGACAAATCTCCTAACGAATCATCTTGGTTAACATCACCTCCTTCAGCAAGTTTTAACAAGGGAAGAAACATCGTCAAGCCCATCCCGTCTAAAAACCCGACAGCAATACTAAGTCCTACAATTACAAACAGCCTATACCCTAAATACCTGTAGAAGTAAACAAAGGTGGAAAAATTATCTTTAATCGTTTTCTTTAAAAAGGTTGTAACCACAGGATTTTTAACATTTATTTGGCCAAATATACTAAAGTTTTGCATGCTAATTTACTACCACCCGTTATTAAAACAAGTAATCTTTCATTGTAAAAAACTTTAAAGCCTGTTTTCAAGTATCGGAACATCTTAAAGCATTATCCTTGGCATAGCACAATGACAACCAAACCCAAAAACATGCCACTATCGCTTGTCAAAAATCGTTCTACTTTAAATTGACCTAAATTTACTTCAATAATACTCCATATCAAAGCCATATCAAAGCCGAGTAAAGCCGAACAACGATTTATAGTTAGAAACAGCTACTAAAAACACTCCTAAAAGTACCGTCAACCCAAACAACAAAATACGTAACTTTGCTCCCATGTTATCCTTTTTAAAATCCAAACCCGTTTTAAAGGAAATGATTCCTAACGGGTACATTGATATACACTCCCACATCCTTTTTGGTATTGATGACGGAGCCAAAACTATTGAAGATTCCAACTTCCTGATGGAATCCCTTATTGATTTCGGTTTTGCCAAATGCATTACCACACCGCATACCATCGAAAATGTTTGGGATAATACGCCTGAAATTATCACATCTCGCAAAGAAGACCTAGAGCGTTTGTCTTCGGAATTAACGACTAAACTTCAGTTAAAAGCCGCGTCGGAATACATGATCAACGAAGCCTTTGTTTCGCTTTTCAAAAACAAACAACTGCTCACATTAAAAGATAAATATGTATTGGTTGAAGTATCCTACATGAGTCCGCCAATCAATCTGATGGATATTTTGTTTGAACTGCAATTAGCCGGTTATGTACCAGTTTTAGCGCATCCGGAGCGTTACGCCTACTTCCACAACAACTTCCAGGAGTATAAAAAACTTAAAAAAGCAGGATGTCTGTTCCAACTAAATCTGTTATCAACCGTTGGTTATTACGGGCCTGATGTTGCCGCTACTGCAGAAAAATTACTTAAAAAAGGACTTATCGATTTTACCGGTTCCGATGTGCATCACAAAAACCATATCGAAGCATTTTCCAAGAAACTAAAAATCAAAGAAACCGAAGCACTAAAAGAAGCACTGCAAAACAATAATTTTTTCCAATAAAAAAGAGGCTTAAGCCTCTTTTTTAAATTTATCTTTAAGCTGTTGCAACCAGCTTTTTCTCGGTTGTTCTACACCGTAGCCGTAACCATAGCCGTAACCATAGCCGTAACCGTAACCATAGCCTTTATTAACTAAAGTATCATTCACTAAGATTGCCATATTAGGCAGCTTTTTCTCCAGATGTAATTGATACGGCACTCGCAACAATGCTCTGTCCAAATAATTGGCTCGTACAACATACACAAAAGCATCAGCATAATTCGCAATCAACAAGGTATCCGTCACCAAATGAACCGGCGAAGTATCTACTACGATATAATCGAATTCTTTTTTCAGTTGCGCAAACAAGTCACTCGTTTTACTACTCATCAACAATTCAGCAGGATTTGGAGGAATAACTCCGGAAGGCAATACGTAAAACGATTCGTATTCCGGTATTTTATGAATCAAATCATGAATCTCCATGCCCTTTGTAGACAAATAATTGGTAACACCTTCTTTAGGCAAGTGCAGATAATCTTCCAACTTCGGATTACGAATATCCATGCCGACTAACAATACTTTTTTACCTGAAAGTGCAATGGTTCCGGCCATATTTACCGCAATAAACGTTTTTCCTTCTTTTGGTAAAGTGGAAGTAACAAAAATGGTTTTGGCAGTATTCTCAGCAACCTGATTCAACATGAATTCCAGATTGGTTCTGGCAATACGAATGGCTTCCGCAGCACTGCTCCTGCTTTTAGAATCGATGATTTCTTCATTAGACATCGATTTCGGTATATCACCTAAAATAGGAATGCTTAATTTGCTCTCAATATCGGAACGTCCTTTTATCTTGGTGTCCAGCATCTGCAATAAATACAAAATACCCAACGGCAACAACAACCCAATAGCCAAAGCTCCCATGTAGATTGACTGGCGGTTTGGTGTAACTGGTGACTTAGAAGACAATGCCGAATCAATCACTTTTGCATTTGGCGCTGTTACAGCTAAAGAAATAGCTGTTTCTTCTCGTTTTTGAAGCAAATACAAATACAACGATTCTTTAATCTGTTGTTGGCGTCCTAATACTCTTGCTTCTCTTTCCAATGTAGGAATCTTAGATATTTTCCCATTAAACAAGGCATTCTGATAGGCCAAATCACGCTTTTTAATCTCTAAGGCAGACTTTAACCTGTCCATACTGGACTTAATGTTCATGCGTAATGACTCAATCTTCTTGTCAATCGTTAAAATTACAGCGTTTTTAGAAGTTCCGTTTTTAAGCAAACGGTTGCGCTCCAAAACAAGTTGGTTATATTGATCAATTAACCCTGAAGCACTTGCATCTGCTGTTAAAACATTAGCCGGTATCAACTCATAGTGATTACTATTGTTTACATAATCACTCATGGTTGCAATTACCTTAAGCTGAGTTTCAGTTTCAATTTCTTTCTTCTCAAACTCACTGGCATTATTTAGATACAAACCAGCTTCCGAAGCTATGTCCGTTACATGATGTTTAATCTTAAAATCTTCGGTGCTACGTTCTACATCATCCAATTCATCTGCAATAATTTTCAATCGCTCGTTGATAAAACGTGACGTATTTTCAAACACTAGATTTTTATCGTTGACTACATCTTGATTATAAACTCTGACTAACGCATCGAGAAAGTTTTCTGCTTTTTCACGAACCGGATCCACTATAGACAACTCTACAACACTGGTTCTGTCTCCAACTTTCCTTACCCCTAACCTACCTTTAAAACTGCTGGTAACCGCATCAACTGGACGAACCACAACTGATGTGGTACCGTTTAAACCATTACGTTTGAGTCCTATTGGCGTTAAGAGTACTACTGCACTTCCTTCACGCAACTTTACAGATTGTCCATACTGAAAATCCCCCACCTTACTTTCGGAACGGTCATAAAGCGAAAAAGTGGTTTTGCTTTCACTAACAATCTTATAACCAACAGTCTTATCTTCAAATCCTTCATTCAATCGGGAAAAATAAAACTGTATAGGTGTCTTTTTATATAATTCTTCAGATTTTACTCGCCCTTCATTAATATAGGCTACATTTAACCCTAAATCTTTTACGGTACTTTTAATTAATGTTCTTGATTTAATTACCTCCAGTTCATTATCAATATTATTTTTCACACTGGAAAGTACCCCTAAATCAGAAAAAGCAGTTAACTCAGAATCGACACCACCTTTTTTATCATCCTTAAGCATTAAAATAGTACTGGCACTATATTGCGGAACGGTATAACGCAAGTACACATAGCCTCCAATCAGGAAAATAAAAACACTGATAAGTACCCAATACCAATTTCCCAGATAATAAGCTACCTGCTCGCGAAAGTTAAAAGAGTTCTCAAAAGGATTTTGCTGAATATTATTTTCGGATTCCATACAATTACTTATTGATTAACAATATGATACCGATTGCAAATGACAGCACCGAAAGACCAACCGTGATGTTAGGCCCAATAATTGACGCATTACGACGTGCTCCATTAGGTTCTACATAAACCACGTCATTTTGCTTTAAATAGTAGTATTCCGAATTTAAAAAATCAGCGTTGGTAATATCAACTTTAGCTACCGTTTTAGCTCCTTCTTGCTCACGAATAACCATTACATTTTGGCGTTTCCCGAAAATGGTTAAATCACCGGACAAGCTCAATGCCTCCAAAAGAGTGATCCTTTCACTCGAAATAGTATGCATTCCCGGATTACTCACTTCTCCGATAACCGAAATCTTGAAATTGACAATTCGCATATGAACCGTAGGATTGGTGATATATTCTGATAAAATCTCTTTCAATTTCTCAACAGCTTCATTTCGTGTTAATCCCTCCAATTTAATTTTTCCAATTTGCGGAAATTCAATCTCTCCGTTTTTATCAATGATATAATTTTCAAGATTACCGGCATGAGTAGCTGTTGTACCCGTTGTGTTACTAATAGAAACTGCTTTTAAATTATAAGGTGCTGCAACTTCAGGATTTTCAGCTGAAATGATAATAGAAAGCACGTCATCTCTTTGTAAAACTGACTCATACTCTATTTTTGCAGCTTCTTTTCCTTCTTCCTTTTTAGTGGCTTGATTAGTATTATATAAGTATACCATCTCCCTTCTGGAAACACAGGACATTAAAGTAAAAACAACTAAAAAAGGAAGTATTTTTTTAAAGCTAAACTGTTGCTGCATAAATTGTTTTTTGCAAAGATAAAATTAATCCCCAATTATTCTAAAATCGGTTTTTTGAAGACATCAAGGGTTTCAAATTCAGAATTCATGCTTTTATATTCTGGCACTATGACTTTCATTTTGGCAACAATTGCATCAGAATTCAAGTTTTGTGATAAGATTAAAAGCTCTTCTATTTGAAGATTAACAGTTTCAAAATTATCAATCAGCTCCTGAGCAATCATTATCTTTTCGTGGTGCGTTGGTAATGTTTTGGAGCCGTCATTTAATAGTTCTTCATATAATTTTTCTCCCGGTCGCAAACCAACAATCTGAATTTTGATATCTTTTTCAGGTCGCAAGCCTGCCAAACGTATCATTTTATAGGCCAGATCAATAATCTTGACCGGTTTACCCATATCAAAAATAAAAATTTCACCACCGCTACCCATGGCACCAGCCTCTAGGACTAACTGACAAGCCTCAGGTATTGTCATAAAATAACGAATAATCTCCGGATGGGTAATCGTAAGCGGTCCTCCATTGGCAATTTGTTGCGTAAACAAAGGCACTACAGAACCGTTAGAACCTAAAACATTCCCAAAACGAGTGGTAATAAACTTAGTTTTAGCGGACTTGTTTTTAGCTGAGAAATACAATGACTGTACATACTTTTCCGCAATTCGTTTACTGGCACCCATTACATTACTCGGATTCACGGCTTTATCAGTAGACACCATTACAAAACTTTCCACCTTATATTCTAATGCCAAATCTGCTAAATTTTTAGTCCCGGAAATATTAGTAAATACCGCTTGCGATGGATTTTCTTCCATTAACGGCACATGTTTATAAGCTGCTGCATGGTACACTACATCGGGTTGCCATTTGTCAAAAACAGCTTTCATCATACTCATGTTACGGATGTCTGCAATAATGGTTTCAACCGCTACTTCAACTTCCTGTTTTCCGATTTCTAACGATAAATGGTGTAATGGTGTTTCTGCCTGATCAACCAAAATAACACGCTTGGGCTGAAAAGCGCAAACCTGCCAGACTATTTCACTTCCGATAGAACCTGCCGCTCCGGTAATCAGAATCGTTTTCCCTTTAATCTGATTGGAAATTGATTTGTTATCCAACTGAATTGGGCTTCGTTCCAACAAATCCTGAATCTGGAAATTTTTAATTTTTTTGGAGATGTCTTCTTGTTTTTCCCAATCTCTGATGTCAGGAACAGAAAGTACCTTAAAATTGTATTCTAAACATTCATCAACTAACGATAGTTTTTCATCTTTAGTCAGGGTTCGGTCTGCAATAATCAAGGCTTGTGCACCTTGCGATTTCAATAAAACAGGAATTCTTCTTTCGTGATTTAAAATTGGTAAATCCAGCAAGCGCTTCGAAGTATTCTTTCCGTGTTTATCAACAAAACCTATAATTTTAAAACGGGATTGCGCCTCAAATCTTAAGGCATTCGCTGCCGATATTGCATTAGAATCTGTACCGTAAATCAGTGCTTTGGTTACTCCCTTTTGTTTTGACGAATCTATATAATGTTCAAACACCTGCTTTACAATGATGCGATATAGCAACAACAACATGAAAGACAGGACAATACTTATAAACAGTCTCGTATTCAAGAATAGCTTTCCTCCTTTGATTACTTCAAAAAAAGTATTGACAAAAAGTAAAAACAAAAAGGTGGAAGACTGTGCCATGAAAAGTTTCACCGCATCAATAAAACTGGAGTGTCTGATAATTCCGGAGTAGGTTCTGAAAACCCAAAAGAAAAAAACAGTAACCGAAAGATATAGTGTTAAAAGCAGAAACAGATTTCGGTTTAATTCAAAGTTTAACCCGATTCCTTTCAACAATAAATGTCCAAGGAAACCGGAAATCAAAACCATAAAAATATCTAGAGACAATATAATCCAGCGGGGCAAATAACTTAAATTTTTAATAGCAAAATTAAAGCTGCTGCCTCTTAGCACCATATTGAATGCTGACTTTATTGTAAAACCCGATTTCTTTCTCACCACCATAACACTACAAGGCTTTATGAAAAAATAGCTTTAGCACCGTAAATATACGTTTAATTTCTTCGTCAGACAGATTAGATCCTGAAGGCAAGCATAATCCATCTTCAAAAAGCTTTTCAGAAACTCCATTTCCGTAAAAAGGAGCGTCAGAAAAAACAGGTTGCAAGTGCATAGGTTTCCATAACGGACGGCTTTCAATATTTGCTTCTTCCAAAGCCAAACGCAAATCTTCTCTTGATTTCCCCACAACTTTCTCATCAATGGTAATCACTGTTAACCAATGGTTTGAAAAAAAACGCTGATCTGGTTCGTGCAAAACTTTCACTCCTGAAATAGTTGCAAAAAAATCATAATAACGCTGATGCATTGCTCTTCGCAGGGTCACATGTTTATTCAGAACTTCCATCTGACCACGCCCGATTCCTGCACATATATTACTCAGTCGGTAATTATACCCAATTTCAGAATGCTGGTAGTGTGGCGCATTATCGCGAGCCTGAGTTGCTAAAAAAACCGTTTTATCTTTTACTTCTTTTTGGCGACAAACTAAAGCACCACCTCCTGAAGTCGTAATAATTTTATTTCCGTTGAAAGACAGAATTCCCAATTTTCCAAAAGTTCCGCAACTTTGATTGTTGTACAAACTACCTAATGATTCGGCACTGTCTTCCAGAATCGGGATTTCGTATTTTGAAGCAACCGAAAGAATTTCATCCATTTTACATGGCATTCCATATAAATGAACCGGAATGATTGCCTTTGGTTTTACCCCTTTATTGATTCGGTCTTTAATAGCTTCTTCTAATGCAACCGGACACATATTCCAGGTCTCTATTTCACTATCAACAAAAACTGGTTTGGCTCCTAAATATGTAATTGGATTTGCTGAAGCAGAAAAAGTCATGCTTTGGCACAAGACTTCATCACCAGCTTTAACACCTAACAATATCAATCCTAAATGGAGTGCTGCTGTACCCGAACTTAAGGCTGCCACATATGAATTTTGCTGAAGATAAATCTCAAGATCTTGTTCAAATCCTGTAACATTAGGTCCTAATGGGGCGACCCAATTCGTATCGAAGGCTTCTTTTACGAACTTTTGTTCGCTTCCTCCCATATGAGGTGAAGACAACCATATTTTTTCTTTATTCATTTTCAATAAGTTAGGCATAGTTTTGGGGAACTATCGCGCAAATTTACAGAAAGTTTTGAAAGTTAAGAGGTTATCAAAATATTTTTTGAAATAAAGTAGCTAAGACAATTTTCACATCTCCCCAAAATGTACGGGTGTGATAATACTGTAGATTCATCCGAACTTTATCCGGAAAAATTACTGTATCGTTGAAATGTAATGGGTTTTCCTGCTTTTCCAACAGGTATTCTTCATTGAAATATTTAAGTGATGCTAGGCTGGTTAATCCGGGTTTCAATTCCAAAATTTTCCGGGATTCTCCTTCAAGTAAATCATAATAGCCCGGAATATCTGGACGTGGCCCTACAACACTCATATCCCCAATTAGAACATTAATAAATTGTGGCAACTCATCCAGTTTCGTTTTTCTAAAAAAAGCACCTAACCAAGTTACTTTACCATCTTTCATGGTACGAATTTTTAAAATTGTAAAATACCTAGCATGTTGTCCTACTCTTTTTTGAAGAAAAAAACCGTTTTCACGAGTATCTATCGTCGCGACAAGCCAACATAAAAAAATTATCCAGCCAACAAAGACTAATGCAGTTGCAGAAAAAACAATATCAAATAGTCTTTTTAACAGCATTATTTTTGGTCTTGATATTTTATAATTTTACCTGGATTACCCACAACAACCGCATAATCGGGAACATCATTTAAAACTACGGCTCCTGCTCCGATTACGGCCCATTTTCCAATCTTAACTTTTGGCAAAACAACCGCACCAATTCCAATATGCGCCCCTTCATCAACAAAAACACCACCTGCCAATGATGCATTCGGGGAAAGGTGTGCGAAATCTTTTAATATACAATCATGCTCAACCACAGCACCTGAATTTACAATACAATGTTTTCCAATTACGGATTCGGCGTTAACTATTGCCAATGGCATGACTACCGTTCCAACTCCAAGAGTTGCACTTTTACTTACTATTGCTGATGGATGGATTACCGTAAAATATTTTGCCTGCAAACTTTCAACTATTTCCATGCGGGCTGCATTATCTCCTACAGCAACGACGAAATCTTTGTCATGAAAGCTGGTAATTTCAGACGTTCGTATAATCGGCACCTCCAAAACAATATTAGAAACAGGATCATCAACTACAAATCTTAAATCTTGATTTTCATCGACAATTTGCAAAGCAGTAGCAATCACTTTCCCATGTCCACCGGCTCCAAAAATATATTTCATAATTCGTTTCCTTTAAAGGGTTCGGCAGTTGCAACGGCTTCGCCACTTATGCCCTCACTTTTTACAACTTTCTGTATCGTTTTAAACAAAATGATAACATCCAATTTTAACGAAATATTTTCGGTGTACCAAACATCATACTCAAATTTTTGCGACCAACTGATAGCATTTCTTCCATTAACCTGAGCCCAACCTGTAATTCCTGGGCGAACATTGTGACGTTTTTTCTGATGTTCATTATATAACGGAAGGTACTGCACTAATAAAGGCCTTGGTCCAATTAAACTCATATCGCCTTTGATTACATTAAAGAGTTGCGGCAGTTCGTCTAACGATGTTTTTCGGACAAAATTTCCGACAACAGTCAATCGTTCGGCATCTGACAACAAATTTCCTGCATCATCTTTTTTATCGTTCATGGTTTTAAACTTGGCGATTGTGAAGATTTTACCATCTTTCCCCGGTCGCTGCTGAAAAAAGAAAGGATTTCCCTGATTTGCAAAAAACAAAGCACCAATCACCAATACCAAAATTGGTAAAAACAGCAGTAACAGCATTATTGCCGAAAACAAATCGATACATCTTTTAAAAAAGCTACGATACATGTTCCAAACTTTGATATTCGTTTAAAAGGGCTTTCCAAATCACTTGTTGCTCAAATCGAGAGGTGATGGCGTTTCTGGCGTTTAGCTGAAGATGTTTATACAATTGCTTGTCATTCAACATTCTTCGCATCGCTTCACATACTGCTACTTCTGACTTTACCGCTACAATCAGTCCGTTTTCTTCGTGTGAAATAATCTCATTACAACCGTTAATATCGGAAACAATTGCCGGTAATCCCATGGCGCCGGCCTGCATCACAACATTAGGAAACCCTTCTCTGTAACTAGGAAAAACCAAACTATTGCTAATTGCCAAAAAAGGTCGAACATCCTGCTGATAACCAACGGCAATGATTTGCTTATGTTCTGATAGTATCTTTTTCGTTTCTGAATTCAACGGATCTAAATCATCTTCAAATGGCCCTACCAAAAGTAATTTAGTCGCTACATTTTCTTTCGCAATAGCATAGAAACTATTGATTAACTCATTAATTCCTTTATCGCCAACCAATCGCCCTACAAACACAAAAACGAAATCATTTTTCTCAATCCCTAACTTTTCCCTATGTTCTGAAAGCATTTCATTTGAAAAGTGATTAACATTGAAATACGTTGTATTGATACCATTGGAACTTCCGTTTCCGAGTACTTTAATTTTAGTTGCAGAACAGAATTTTTCTTCTAAAATAATAGTTTTCAACCCTTTGGAGTTGGGGTAAATTTTCGTAGCACAAGCATAGGTTAATTGTTCCACTTTCTCTAAAATAGTCCTCTTAAAGCCTTTTGCTTCCAGCAATGGCAATCCAGCAACCGTATGCAAACGATGTGGAACTCCTGCCAATTTTGCCGCCAACATCCCTACAATGCCTGCTTTTGGCGTATGAGAATGCACAATAAACGGCTGCTCCTTTTTCAAAAATCGGTACAGCTTCCAAACGGCTTTAATATCTTGCCACGGCGTTATTTTTCGAGTTAATCCGAGTTCAAAAGTTTTCACTCCTTCCTGAATACCGAATTTATGCAACCGCTCCCCTTCAGATGAAACTGCGGTTACTTGATAAAAATTATTCATAAACTGTAACTGATGCTCTAAAAGCTTTTCCAGAGACAACGGAACAGTTGTAATGCGAACAATTTTCTTCATATTGTTTTTCTACTTGATGATTCCACAAAAATCCACAATAAAACTACACCAACAAAAGGCTGCATCATGATTTTTGTTCTTGCAAAAATACCAAACCCGGAATAACGTTCCACAATTATCAGAGTAGAAATTAAGGCAAAAATCAGAATTACCTTGAACACAGCCGGAAAATGCAACTTTTTGTAGTTTTTCAGTAACAAATAAACGGCAACCGAATGAAGCAGAAGCCATATCAGATTTTCCATTCCCAAAACCCAACCGTAAAGCGTGTTCACTTCGCCTGGAAATGGTCGGAACCAAAATGTAAATAGTCTAAATGGATACGAATACTCAACCATCGGAACGTAGGTATTTGAATGTTGAAATGACAATAAAGAATATTCGTTATAGCGCTGAATTCGTTTCCAATCAAAGTAATTAATTTCCGAAAGTTGTAAAACCATGTAAAAAAACACAACAAACACAACGATAAAAAGAAAGGTTAACCCTAATTTATATTTAACCGGAATAGTTTTTTTAAAAAAGAGCACAAGAAAAATAGCTGAAATCAAAAAAATCGCCACATGAGGACGAATGCATGCTAAAACCACAAAACTAAGCAACATCATTAAACGATATCTCTCATGTGCTAATTCATAAAAAAAAGTGGCTAAACACAAAAAACATAGCGATTCCTTTCCTAATCCGGCTGTCCAAAAATGCAAATTAGGAAGTAACAACATCAAATAAAACAATGCTTTTTTTAAAAACGTAGATTCACAAAAACCAAGTAACTTTCCAAGTCTGTAATATTGCCAAATACCCAAAAAACCAATAAAACTGTAGATAACAAAACCCCATTCGATACCCAAATGCAATAGTTTTGCGAAAAAGAAATTTACCCTCAGCACAAAATCTGAACCATAAAACTGTAATTCTGAAAAAACAGTATTCTTTGAGGCTTCTGAAGAAAACCAATAAAATGAAGCATCTCCACCGTTTTTCTTAAAATATTCAAAAGCAAAAAAGGCAAAAAGAAAGTGGTAGCACAACAACGCACTTAAAAATATATTTTCTGCTTTTTTTCCAGAAATACTTATCATTTTACTTCTTTAGTGACGCCTTTCGATATGAAAAAGACCATAGAATAAAAATTAACAATCCTGGCAAAAACATATTCCGCATACGAATCATAATTCCAAGATTTCCTAATGATTGTGAGAAAGCCAAAGTTCCTACGATTAAAAAAATCACCAATCCTTTTATTACAAATGGTGCAGATTTGAACGTTTGTACCGGATTATTTCTAAAAATTGAAACCGTTATGATGAGCAAAAGTAAATTCTCTACAGATGCTATGGCTGCAGGTATACCATTAATATCAAAAAAGAGTGGTCGGAATAAAAACGTAAACACCTTAAGCGGAAAAGGATAAGACGAGATGTCAATTCTAGAACCTGAACTGGCTCTACTCAACAGTCCTGCTTTTTTCTCCGAAAATTGTTCAAAACTATCAATCGTCGTTTCTTCAATTTTTGCAAACTCCATAACTGACGGTAAAATTGCAATACCAATACCAATCAAAACCATTGATAGTACAACACGTTTTGCTCCCGAAACTTTTGAACTAAAAACATACGACAAGCCAAATGCTACCAAAAGAAAAAGCGTGATATGTGGTCTGATATAATAAGAAATTCCTAATGCAACCAACAACAAACCAATCCTTTTTACGGGTTGTAATAATCCGTATGCAAACATTCCGATACTAAAAAAAAGCAAGGTGTCTTTTCCCACTCCACAACTCCAAAAATGCAAGTTGGGCATAAAAAACACCCAAGGGAACAAATCGTAGTTTTTAAATTTTGAATTGTAAGGAACGGTTTGATAGGCAATAACATAAAAATAACACAACCCCATAAAACCAAGAAGCGAATAAAGCAACGTCCCAGAAAGATAGGATAAACCAAGAATTTTTGCAGGAAAGTAATTTAATGCAAATAAAAAATAAGTTCCCTTTTGTTCGTTAATGAAGGTATAAAAATCTTCTGAAGTCATAGCACCGGCAACCCGCCAATACCCTACCGCATCACCTTGAACGAAAAAACAATAATAGAGCCCGAAAACGATATGAAAAAACCACAGCTGTTTTAGACGCTTTAAATCCTCAGATTTTACGTCATTCTTGAAAAGATTGGTAAATCCTAAGCCAGTTACAACAATAAGTAATATTGCAATTATGTCCAACTTTTATCATTTTTCCTTTTATCCTCAATCCACTTTTTAACTGTGTTCATAACTTTTTGTTCGAATATCTGAGAATAGATATAACCGGCTGTACAACTTACTATAAACACTAAAAGCAAAGCAAATATAAGACTATTTCCTATTGAAACTGTTGGAAATAAACGTATTATCATCATTTGCAAAGGATTATGCAACAAATAAATTGAAAAAGTAGCATTACCAATAATCATAAATAAATTTTTCCTGTCTATCTTAAATTTCAATTTTGTTACTGAAATATAAAGCATAGAAAAAATAAAAACTGTAAACACCATATTAGGCACAAATCGAGTAGTAATGAACTTTAGTTTGAAGTTTGCCAAGAAAATCATCAGTGCAACCGCAGAAATATAAAATACATACTCGGTCTTCATTCTTGCTCTCCCTAAGTAGAGCACCGCCAAAAGATATCCTGCTATAAATTCAAGATTGTACAATGACATAAAAACGCGCAAAAAAGGATGCGAATCGTGTAAAATAGGTTTTAACGCAGTATAATTAACCACAAGAAGCACTACTGCCCAACCTGTAATGAAATAATGCCAGACTTTTTTTGAAAAGAAAGTTATTCCAAAAATAAAATAAAACATAACCTCAAAAAGCAATGTCCAAGCGACAGACAACGCCGGCTTTCCAAAAGGAATCAAGGTTACAGAAGTAAAAACACTAATTTGTCGGTCTACATTTGAAAAATCAGGAAAAAGTGTATACAAAAAAACCATAGCGATCCCAATCGGAAGATATGGAATATAAACCCTCAATATCCTGTTAGTTATATATTCCTTAAAGGCTCCAGGGTTTTCATAACGAAAGGAAGCTGAATAAGAAATAATAAATCCTGAAAGAATAAAGAAAAAGTCAACCCCGTATTTACCTAAATTTCCTAAATAATTAAGCGAGTGAATATTAACATGATGGTAATATCGTAATGAACCGACAGTGTGATGTACAACTACCATGAGTGCCGCAATTCCACGGTATATTTGGAGAATATCAAGATAGTTTGATTTTGAGTTCTGAGGCATTCTAATTTTGGGACTTATTACTTCTTTTCGTCACGATATTCTAAAATTGCAACTAATTCCGCTATTCTATTTTGTATCGTAAACTTTTCATCGACCAGTTGCTTTCCGGCGAGGCCAAAGGTACAACTTTTTGATTTGTCCGAAATTAAAATTTCCAAATCCTTAGCCCATTGCTCTGGAGTTTCAGGCAAATATCCGTTAATACCACTTTTAACAACCTCGACATTCATACCTACTGGTGATGCCACAACCGGAATTCCGCATCCCATATACTGAATCAGCTTATAAGCACATTTACCCTTTTCCCAATTAGAATCCTCAAGAGGCATAATACCAACATCAAAATTTTTAATAGATTCAACTTCTGTAGCTTCACTCCAAGGAATATAAACAATTGGAAACGTTACTTCTTCTGAATAGTTAGCACCAATAATATGCAATTCAAAATCTATTTTTTTGTAAAGTTCCTCAAACATCGGGAACAGAGCTTTTACATACTTAAAAGTTGATGGAGAACCAATCCAGCCAATTATTGATCTTCCTGACCTCACTTTTTTCACAACTGTATAACGCTCAACATCAATAACCGTTGGCAAAACAACTATATGTTTAGCACCAGATTTACGTGCTCTTTCTGCCAGATAATCGTTTCCTGCCAGTACTGATTTAGCAGATTTCATAACCTTATCAATTTTATCACCCAAATACTGTCGGATAAATTTATTAGGATGATTGTCGTAATTATGAAAAACCGCATCATCATAATCAGCTATATAAGAAACACCAAACCAACTGAAAATTTGCTCAAACCAAGCTGGAAAATACGGAAATAGTTCTTTTTCAATAACAATTTTCTGAAAACGAAAAACCGAAAACAACACAAAAAACCTTCGGATATAACATCGAATCGCCTCAAAAAAAGTTGATTCTCCTGCATAAAGCCGATCAAGGTATGCATCCGAAAATAACGGTCGTACCACAATCTCAAAACCTTTTTCTTCAAGGAAAGGAAAATACTGATAACTCCGCAATCTGCTACTGGCTCCTTTTCGAGTGTATTTTGTCAGATAAAGAACTTTCATAATTGTTTTAAGGCTTTTATATAAGTTACTGCGCTCTCCTGTAGTGAAAAATAGGTAATTCCGACTTGTCGAAGATTTTCAGAAGAATATGACTTATAATTTTCAACAAAAGAAACCGCTTTAGAAGCCGCATCATCTTCATCGTGGTCAAACAAAAAACAACCTTCAACTTTGTCC
Source organism: Flavobacterium sp. (assembly GCF_032153895.1). Lineage (GTDB taxonomy): Bacteria > Bacteroidota > Bacteroidia > Flavobacteriales > Flavobacteriaceae > Flavobacterium. The sequence goes on along the minus strand of NZ_JALDYN010000001.1, from coordinate 102,314 downwards.
AATAGCTGTTCGGTATCGCCAATTCCTTTAGAAGCAATAGTTGGCAATCCCATCAAAAGATATTCGCCTAACTTAATAGGTGCAACGCCTTGCATACTGAATGTAGGTTTACGGATAGCAAAAGCCACATCTGCAACACTTAAATATTTAGGAACTTCTTCAAAAGGCACACTGAGTATCCGAACTGAATTCCTTAATTCAGAAGTGATTCGTGATTCGGCAAATGCAGTGTTTCCGGTAAGAATGAGCCATTTACTTTTCGGATATCTCTGCAAGTAATCCTTAAAAATCAAAATCATTTCTTCCCAACCGTATTGCAAGCCCAAAGATCCGCAGTACACAAACACCAAATCATCCTGAGAAAAGGACAATACGTTTCGCATCATTTCTTTTTGAGTTATATTAAGCTGGAAAAAATCGATATTTCTGCCATTAAAAACAACTGAAAACTTTGATTTAAAGGCCTCTCCTATGGTTTGAAGATGAATCTCGATGGCTTTTTCAGATCGGGTAATAACACCATTAGCTATTTGTAGTAGTTTGGTTTCTTCGCTTTTCAGCCATCGATATTGTTTGCTTGTTTTGGAAAGACCTGAAAAATCTACACGTTCCTCCAAAGGCAATCCGTCGGCATCAAAAAGAATCTTAGAATTTGGCAGTTTCAATCTGTTTACCATTACTGCCGGCATGGTACTCCTTGGCATAACAACATCTATCTTGTGTTTGTCGATATATTTCTGAAGAAATTTCACTCCTTGAAACAAAGTAAAAATACTACCTAAAATCGCCACTGGTCTTCTGGTAATGGAATATACCGAATAATGAATCCCGTAAGACTTCGCTATTTGTGCTATACAATCTGTCTTTTCCTTAGCAGCCCAAGTAAACTGCACGACGTGAAAATCGACCGATTCTGTCTTTTTTATCTGATTGAAAATTGGCAAAAACAACCCTTCCATATAACTGGTTTGCGGACCGTCCCAAGTAATGAATAATATTTTTGCCATCTTATTTTTGATAAACTTGCATAAGCAAACCTGCGTGCTTTTCTAATGAATAATTTTCTGTTATAGTTTGCTTTCCAATTTGCCCTATCTGATTTCTTTCTTCTTTGCCTATGCCAATTATCGTTTTTATTTTTTGCTTTAAATCTGAATCATCATCCGGCTGAACCAACCAACCGTTTTTTGAGTCGGAAATAATTTCTTCAGCGGCACCAACTTTGGTAGATAAAGATGGCGTTCCACTGTACATTGCCTCAGCCAGAGAATTCGAAAACCCTTCTGTAAAGGAAGTGAGCACATACAAATCTGCAGCCTGAAGATAAGGGAGTGGATTATTCTGATAGCCAGCAAAAACAACCTTTTCTTCCAATCCTAATGATGAAGCCAGAGCTTTTAATTCCGAGATATGACTTCCGTCGCCCACAATGGTGTATTGAATGGTAAATCCTTCAGAAATTAACTGCGCTACAACTCTAAGTACCGATTCAAGATTCTTTACCGGCTCCAAACGCGAAACCGATACAATCCTAAAAACATCATCCTCATTTTCAATTCGAAGCGATACCGGTTTAAAAAGCATCGGATTGGGAATACGCACCGTTTTTTTAGAAGTCACTCCATTTTCCTTTTGCAAATACTTGATTACCGGCTCAGAATTACCTACAACATAATCTGAAAGAGCATAAATGAAGCTAAAAATGCGCTTAGCCATCCTGCCTTGCGAGGGAATCCCAATCTCTTCGGAAACCACAACCGGAACACCAGCCAATTTTGCTGCAAGAACTCCGTGGAAATTTGCTTCCGCACCTGATGTATGCACTACATCTGGTTTTTCTTTTTTATAGAATTTGTACAATTTATAAAGTGTCAAAATACTCGGAATTTTATACGAAAGCCGAAAACAAACCACTCTTTTGCCTTGCTTCCGAATATAATCTTCGGCAGTTCCACCTTTATTGATGGCACAAAACACCCATTCATGCTCATCACAAATATGTGAGATGATTTCCAAACGACGCTCAACACCTCCAAAATCAAGAAAAGTAGCCAGGCGAATTATTTTCATGGTTTGTAATGTGTTAATCCAAAATGGATGGCTTGCGCGTAAGATTCTTCTAAGTTAGAGGATTCAAGCGTTTTCTGCCAACCACTTCCGACCTTTCGAAAATAACTATCCGAGCCAATTAAAGTTAACGGCCCAAAACCAATTCCCTGATATTCCACCAAAGCGCAAAACGTCGCGGTTTCGACGATATCCAACGAATTAAACCAAACTCCCATTTTCGTTGTTACCTCATGAGCATAAGCCAATAACTTTTCGGAAGGCTCTGTCCATTCGAATTTCCCACTACCACTGGCTTTAAAATCGTTGTCGCGAACCTTTCGTTTCAATACATAATATTTTTCCCCAAACACCAAAACTTTGTAATCACAGCTTAAATTCGGAATAAATTCCTGTGTCACAAAAGCACTGCGTTTCGAGAAAAATTTACTAAAATTGACTTCGCTGTATTTCCTAATCGGCTGCAACGATTTGTCTTTATGTTGATTTTTGGCTTTCTTATACAACCGAAGACGCTCCAGCAGCGTTAATTTCTTATTCGATTTAGCAATACTCTCGAATTCTTCTTTACTTTTTATTAACCGAACACCACTGGACATAGCACCTTTAAGACTCTTGTAAACAAAAGGGAAAATTGTAGTTTCAATCGGAAAATCATCTGCATCTCCGTAATAAATTCCGTGTACTTTTTCAATACCAATGCGCTTTTTGTACAATTCCTGATAACCTTTATTTTCAAACGAATACAACTGATTGATATCCGGCAACAAAACCACATCAGGACGACATTGACTTAAATCGTATACCACATCTTTTATATACTGCTGGTAATTATCATTATAACTCGCTGTATAAAACAAAACACAATCCTTTGGCAACAAACTGTAATCGGCAGCGATTTCAGAAAAATCAAACCTTTGAACTGAATAACCAAAATCCTGTTGCAAAATCGCCTGAATACGATCCAAATCCAAACCCATCCAGATACGGCCGGAAAAAAAAGTTTCGTGTATGGGAGCAATAATAATCTGCATACTATTGGTAAGATTTAATAAGTTTTGCAGGATTTCCTCCATAAATAGACATCGGTGGAATATCGCCTTTGACAACACTTCCGGCAGAAATAACCGTTCCTTTACCTATTCGTGTTCCTCCTAAAATGATACAGTTCGCCCCTATCCATACATTATCTTCGATAACAATAGGAATTCCGTAATCTGTGGTTCGAATACGATTTTCGACTTCCGGAAAAGACAAAGCATGACCGTTACCATCCATAATTTGGGTATTAGCGGCTATAAGACAATTATCTCCTATGGTTATAGATTTATAAGCATGAATACAAGTTCCGTGAATTCGACTGTGATTACCAATTATGATACTGGCTCCTTCCCGATCTGCCATTAACTTACACGGACTATGCATATTGATGTGATAATTTGAATTATCAGAGTTGATTAAAGTATGCTCGCCAATTTGTATCGAAGCACCTTTAACCTTTACTATTATCGGTTTTCTATAGAACAAAGTAGTATAGGACAATGTAATTCCTTTATTTTTATATAAAGCAACCCGTAATGCATTCTGTATTTTGAAAAACACATACCGTATTTTTGCAATCATCCTTCTTTATTTTTTGGTCATTAATTCTAGATACAGTTGCTCAATTTTGTTGACATAGACCGTTTCTGAAAATTCTTTAACTACTCTGGAATAGCCATTTTCTCCGAAAGCTGTTCGCAGTTCTTGATTTTTATATATGGTTTCCAATGCATCGGCTATGGCCATAACATTAAATTTTTCGACCAAAAAACCAGTTATATTTTCATCTACAATATATTGCATTCCACCAACTCTAGTAGCCACTATCGGCAAACGACAATACATGGCTTCAGCTAAAACCAAACCGAAAGATTCATTGGCAGACACCAGTGAAAAAACATCCATAATACTATAATACTTGGCTACATCATTTTGATATTTGGCAAAAATCACTTGACTCGAAATACCTAAATCTTCAGCCAGCTTCTCATATTTAGGCCGTTCCTTCCCTTCCCCTACCAATAACAATTTAACCGGCAAGCCTTTTTCAAAAAGTAAAGATACGGCTTTAATTAAATCCGAAAAACGTTTGTTATTGTCATCTATCATTCTACCTACAGAACCAATAACAAAATCGTTTTCAGCAATATGCAATTCTTTTTTTAATGCTATTTTTTCGGTTTCAAGAACCGCTCTTGGTTCTTTTACACCGTTATTGATGAGTTTGATTTTCTTAGGATTGATTTTAGCCTTATATGTAAGATAATCGCAAGTTGCCTGTGAAACCCCTACTACTTTATCAGAAACAAACGAAAAAATTCGCAGCAGAAAATTTGCTTTCCAATTTCGATGAATCGGATCAGAAGTTTCTTCAATAACGATATGAGGAACCTTTTTCAGGAAACCATTAACTGCCGCCATGGAGACTCCTTCAAAAACAGCACCGTGAATAATATCCGGACGAAAATCTGCAATTACTTTCTGAACTTTTTGATGAATAGTAAAATCAAACGGATGCTTAAGTTTTCCAACGACAATTATTTCAATTCCTAATTTTTCAAATTCCTCATGAAGTATACTTTGCAGTTGCGTACATACGATTTTTACTTCAAAACGGTCTTTGGGCAGAAGTTTTACAATAGACAACCTTCTGCGCTCAACTCCTCCTGCGCCTAAGGTTTCCAGACAATGTAAAACTTTTATTTTCTTCATTATTTCAGTAAAATCACGTTATTGGTGTTTTTCATATTTTGTTGCTTTCCCCAAATAGTTATAAGTTTGCTTCGGTGAGACAATACAATTTCCGGATCCAATTTCACATCTAACAACTCAGGTTTTTGGGCTAATTCTTCCAACGTAAAAACAATAAAACCCTGATTTTTGAAAAAAGCGTACGTTATACTATCCTCATAAAAAAAAAGTTTGGCTCCAACATACAACATAGCAATTATATTACCTAAAGCCTGCTGACGAACATGTCCCATCACAACATTGCCACAACTTTGCAATAACTTCATATAATCGGCGTAAGGCATAAAATCGGACAGAACGTTTGCTTGCTGCGGAAAAAACCGCACAGCCTCTATCCCGATAATTTTACCATAATTCAAATCACCGTAATTTAATGGCATAATTATTTTACGACTTCCCAAATTATTTTTGCCTAACACTTTAAAAACATCCAAATGATTATTGGTTGGTGTCGCACTATTTCCTAAAAGAATATCATTAGCTGTAACTGTAAAATCCTCATAACCTTTAACATAGTTCTCTTCCAGATTACCGTAATTCCATTGAATGAATTTTGGCTTAAAATCAGCATGACTTTTTTTTATCAACTGATAATCATCTGGTAGAACTGGTGCAAAATAGCTAATACTTTTATTAATCAGAGCAAGTCGTTTCTTTCTTCTAATCCGATTGACTTTCTTGGCGAAAAAATACAGCAATCGATTGCCTAAAATTTTCGAAACCAATTTCCTTGTCAACGGTTTGTACATGTGAAAATCCGATAAAGTATCTGCCAGCCAGTAATAATCTCCTCCCCAGCCTATCCAAAGGATTTTAGGTTTTAGAGCAGTATTTTGCAGAAGCTGATCGTATTTTACATCTAAAAAATGGATGACAACTAAATCATACGAATTAACAATCGCTGTTGTTTCTTCGGTGTAAAACTCACTTAAAGTAAGAAGCCTGCAAGAAAATGTGATATGTTTTAACGATTCTGCGGAAGACAATACCCAAAAATCATTTTGCACATTTTCCTGTCTTGTAAAAGACTGATGTGCAAAACCAATAAACTTTTCATCATTTACTAAATGTAGAATCTTCTTCATAACTTCAAACAAAGTAACCCTTAAAACAATCTTTAAAACACATTTCCAGCATCTAGATTAGATTTACAATGCTTCATTAACAATAGCACATATACTCTGAATATCGGTTGTTTCTAAACCTACAAATAATGGCAAACATAAAATTCTTGAGGCGATGCTTTCCGAAATCGGCATTGATTTCCCTTTTGTATATTCAATTGTATTTAAAGATGGATAAAAATAACGCCTTGGAATAATATCGGCTTCATTCAACTTATTTTGAACTTGAAGCAAAACTTCTTCGGTTTCAAAAATGACCGGGTAGTAACTATAGTTCCACTGCGTATTTTCTCGTATTTTAATCTTTTTCAAGCGGTCAAAATCGAGAAAGGCATCATACGAATCACAAATTCTTTTGCGATCAGTCAATATTGAATTCATATAGGGCAAAACCGATAAGCCCATGGCGGCCTGCAATTCTGAAATTTTTCCGTTCACTCCTAAACCATGAAAAGCGAGTGGACCGTTGTGACCAAAATTATGATGATAAAACAACTGATGGAATAATTCCTGATTTTGCGTAAACATCGCACCGCCTTCACCTGTGTGAAATAATTTAGTGGCATGAAAACTACAAGTACTTACATCGCCGTATTCAAACAAAGATTTACCATTATAAGTAACTCCAAAAGCATGAGCAGCATCATAAATAACTTTCAGATTATATTTTACTGCAATACGCTCAATCTCTTCAACATTACAGGGATTTCCAAAAACGTGCGTCACCAGAATTGCTTTCGTTTTTGCAGTGATAGCTTGTTCAATTTTGGTTTCATCAATAGTCAAATAATCCGGATGAATATCTACAAATACCGGCGTACAATTCTCCCAAACTATTGCGGCAGTCGTTGCCACATAACTGAAAGGCGTTGTAATTACTTCTCCTCCGTTGGCCAATAACTTAATAGCAATCTGCAAAGGAACGGTTCCGTTATTGGTAATAATGATGTTATCAGTTTTCAGATAATTTTTCAGCTTTTCTTCCAACTCCAAAACCAACTCACCACGATTGGTAAGCCATTCGTTTTTAAAAGCACGGTTTACCTGTTGGGAATATTCCTCAATAGGTGGCAAAAAGCATTTGGTAACATTAATCATCGTGAAAACCTGTTTTTAAGTAATTGTTCGGTGTAGATATAGGGTGGGTTTGAAAATAGTTTATTCAGTACAAAGTAAACAATTATTCCGGTTAATGCTGCCAGAAATAACTTTAAAAGAATGGAATAATCGTCCAGAAAATGGATTACTGCAGCAATTGTAATCCCAGATAGTAGCGCATACACCAAAGTTGGCAACATATCTCTCAACTGATGAAACGTTTTGTAATGAATCATGTCGCTACTATAATAGGTGTTAATCAATAATGCTACAAAAGAAGTCACTACACTTGCCCATAACAAAGCATAGATTCCGAATGAAAATGAAACAATAACTCCAAGTACAATTATTACTTTTTTAATAATTTCCAGTTTAAGAAACAAATCACTTCTTCCGTACACTTTGAGTATATTAATATTAAATGCATGAATAGGATATAACATGCTTGAAAAACAAAGAATTTTAAAAAAGAACGCCGAAGTAAGCCATTCTTTTCCTAACAACAATTCCACCAAAGGTTCAGAAGCTGCTGCCAACCCAATCATTAAAGGTGCTGTAATAAAAAAAGTAAATTGAAGGATTTGCTTATACGTTCGGGCAATGCGCTCTTTCTCTTCCTGAATGTTCGACAATAAAGGATAAGTTACCTTTGAAATAATCGTGGTCAGAATTGTGACGGGATAATTATTAAAAACCTTAGCCCTGTCATAAAAACCCAACTGCCTCACCGAAAAAAACTTCCCGATTAGGACACTATAAATATTATCAAAAAAAGTATTCAAAAGACTTGACAACATTAACTTGTTACCAAAATCAAAATGCTTTTTGAGTTTTGCCTTAGAAAAGTAAAGATGTGGTTTCCAGTCAGAAAAAATCCAAAGCAATATCGAGTTAATTATTTGAGTCGTCAAGTACATCCCAATTATACTCCAAACCCCAAATCCCTTATTTGCCATAAAGATTCCAGTGGCCACTCCAATGATGTTGGCAGGAAGACTATAACGCATAAGTTTTTTAAACTGCATGTTCTTAGTATGAATAGCCAATTGTACTGCAGACAAGGCTGACACAACAAAACTCAATCCATAAACCCGAACCACGGAAACAAGTATTTCCTGATTATAAAATTTCGCAATAAATGGCGCGGATAAAAATAGTATCAGATAAATAACGAGACTAATTCCAACATTTGTAAAAAACACGGTTGAATAATCTTTCTCATCAGCTTCTTGCGAACGAATTAATGAAGAAGCCAAACCACTATCCGTTAATGTAGTTCCGATAGCAATAAAAATTGTAATCATTCCAATGATTCCAAAATCTTCCGGACCAAGCGTACGTGCCAAAACAACCGAAGCAAAAAGAGTAATTCCTTTTGTGAAAACCGTATCCAAAAAGGTCCAAATTATGGCCGAAAATGTTTGCTTTTTCAGTGACACGGTAAAAAAAATTAGCTCTGATTATAATTTTCCGTCAGCCAAACTACCTAAAATTCCTTTTACATCGTACAATAAACTGCTCTCTTTTTGTAATAATGACAAATCTAAATTCAAGAATTCTTTGTGAGCAACTCCTAAAATAACTGCATCAAATTTTTCCGTTGGCAATTCTTGCGTAGTTTTAAGACCATACTCATGTGTAACTTCGGACGGATTTGCCCATGGATCATATACCGTTACATCGGTTTCATAATCTTTTAAAGCATTCACAACATCCACAACTTTGGTGTTGCGGACATCAGGACAATTTTCTTTAAAAGTAATTCCTAACATCAGAATTTTTGAACCGTTTACTTTGATGCTTTTTTTAATCATCAGTTTTACAACTTGTGACGCAACATATTCGCCCATACTGTCGTTTAGACGACGGCCTGCCAAAATAATTTCCGGATGATAACCGTGTTCCTGAGCTTTTTGAGCCAAATAATACGGATCAACACCAATACAGTGCCCACCAACCAAACCTGGTTTAAAAGGTAAAAAGTTCCACTTCGTTCCGGCTGCTGCTAAAACATCATGGGTATTGATATCTAATATGTTGAAGATTTTTGCCAACTCGTTTACAAAAGCAATATTGATATCTCTTTGTGAGTTTTCAATCACTTTTGCAGCTTCTGCCACTCGAATGGTTGGTGCCAAATGGGTTCCGGCTGTGATTACGCTTCTGTATAAAGCATCTACTTTCTCACCAATTTCCGGAGTTGATCCTGAAGTTACTTTTAAAATTTTCTCAACTGTGTGTTCTTTATCGCCTGGATTGATACGCTCTGGTGAATATCCCGCGTAAAAATCTACATTGAATTTCAATCCTGATATTTTCTCTAAAACTGGAATACATTCTTCTTCGGTAACACCCGGATATACCGTTGATTCGTAAATAACGATATCCCCTTTTTTTAGCACTTTCCCAACGGTTTCGCTGGCTTTGTACAAAGGTGTCAAATCAGGTCGGTTATTTTTATCTACTGGTGTTGGCACTGTAACCACGAAGTAATTACAAGTTGCTATATCTGCAAGCTGGTTTGAACAATATAATCCTACAGCATCTGAGGGCTTATCTACTAAAACGGCCTGTAAAATCTCATCTTCAACTTCTAAAGTAGAATCGGTTCCGCTATTCAATTCGGTTATTCTACTTTGATTGATATCAAATCCTACGACAGAAAATTTCGTAGCAAACAAACGTGCCAATGGCAAACCAACATAACCTAAACCAATAACCGCAATTTTAGTACTCATACTCTAATATCATTAAGAACCAATGGATTGATAAACAAATCCAATAGTTTCCAATTGTTTTTTATCTAATAAATTTCTTCCGTCAAACACAAAAGCAGGCTTTAACATATTGTCGTAGACTTTTTGCCAATCTAATTGTTTGAACTCATCCCATTCTGTTAAAACAGCTATCGCATGGGAATTATGACATGCTGTATAGGCATCGGAAAACACAGCAACACCTTCTTTATTTTCTCTTTCTGTTCTGGTTTCAAGATAGTTAAGGTCAAAATAAATTTGTTCTTCCTCTACTTTAGGATCATAAACAGCCACTTTAGCCTGTTCGCTTACCAAATCGTCAGCAACATAAATTGCAGCCGATTCACGGGTATCATTGGTATCCTTCTTGAAAGCCCAACCCAAAAACGTTATTTTTTTACCTGAAACGGTATTGTACAAAGTACTGATGATATTTTTTGCAAAACGACGCTTTTGGTGGTCGTTCATGATAATCACTTGTTCCCAATAATCGGCTACTTCGTTTAATCCGTAAGACTTAGCGATGTAAACTAAATTCAGAATATCCTTCTGAAAACATGAACCTCCAAAACCTACAGAAGATTTTAAAAATTTAGAACCGATACGGCTGTCCATCCCGATCGCTTTAGCTACTTCGTTTACATCAGCTCCCGTTTTTTCACAAAGCTCTGACATCGCATTTATGGAAGAAACACGTTGTGCTAAAAAAGCATTCGCTGTCAGTTTTGACAATTCCGAAGACCAAACATTGGTTGTTAAGATACGGTCTTTAGACACCCAATTCGCATAAATATCTACCAATGCCTGAATCGCAATTTGCCCTTCCGTTGTAGTATCGCCACCTATTAAAACTCTGTCCGGATTGTGTAAATCTGTTACAGCTGTTCCTTCGGCTAAAAATTCTGGATTCGAGAGAATTTGAAAATTCACTCCGTTTCCAGTATGATCCAAAATATCTTTGATGGCGCTAGCTGTTCGTACCGGTAAAGTCGATTTTTCAACAACAATTTTATCGGTTTTCGCCACACGGGCAATCTGACGGGCACACAATTCAATATATTTCAAATCGGCAGCCATTCCTTTACCAACTCCATAGGTTTTTGTTGGTGTATTTACAGAAATAAAAATCATATCCGCCTCATCAATGGCTTTATCAACTTCAGTGGAAAAGAAAAGATTTCTACCTCTTGCCTTCTTTACAACTTCGTCCAATCCTGGCTCGTAAACCGGAAGGTTTTCAAGGTTTTCATCATTCCATGCGGCGATTCTTTTTTCATTCAAATCGACAACCATCACCTTTATATTTGGGCATTTTTCTGCAATAACCGCCATAGTTGGCCCCCCAACATAACCGGCTCCGATACAACAAATAGACTTTATTTCCATCTTATTTTAAATTTTCCCAATACCATTTCACGGCTTCTTTCAAACCACTGGAAATAGAATATTGCGGATTATAGTGTAATAATTTTTTTGCCTTCTCAACACTTGCCAACGAATGTGGTATATCACCCTGTCTGTTAGGTCCGTGAATGATAGGAACTTCTTTTATTTTTGAATCAAATTCTGACAAATATTCTTTCAGATAAGCAACCAATTCGTTTAAAGTTGTTCTGTCCCCAAAAGCAGTATTGTATACCGTATTCACAGCTTCCGAATTTTGAGTTGTCAATGCCATCTCATTCATATGAATCACATTGTCGATATACGTAAAATCGCGGGAATAATTCCCATCTCCGTTAATTATCGGACTTTCGTGATTCATTAATTGCATTACAAACTTCGGAATCACTGCTGCATAAGCTCCGTTTGGATTTTGCTTGCGACCGAAAACATTAAAGTAACGCAATCCGATGGTTTCAATACTATACGTTTTACTGAAGACATCGGCGTACAATTCATTCACGTATTTGGTAACTGCGTAAGGCGACAGTGGCTTTCCTATGACATCTTCAATTTTTGGAAGACTTTCGGAATCGCCGTAGGTAGAAGAACTTGCTGCATAGATAAAACGCTTTATTCCTGCTTCTTTACTAGCATGTAGCATATTCAAAAAACCAGAGATATTAACCTCATTCGAAGTAATCGGATCGTTTATAGACCTTGGTACAGAACCCAATGCCGCTTGATGCATTACATAGTCAACACCGTCTAAAGCTTTCAAACAAGTTGTGTAATCACGAATATCACCCTCTATCAACTGAAAATTAGGATTCCCAATTAAATGCTCAATATTATGACGAAAACCTGTTGAAAAATTATCAAGACAAATCACTCGATTCCCTTTTGAAATAAAGTATTCGCAAAGGTTCGACCCTATAAAGCCAGCGCCGCCGGTAATTAATAATGTGTGTTTGTTTTGAGACATTTCAAAAGATTTGGGTGCAAAGATAGTTCAATTTTCAAGAACTGCAGTTTATTATACTACAGAAACATTTGAACCTATTTCTTACCAAATTTAGATTTTAATTTATCAAAACGTGATTTAGGTTTTTCCTCTTCCAGATAACCACTGCCGTAAGCACCATAACCATATCCGTAACCATAACCATATCCGTAGCCATATCCGTATTTAGCCCTGTTTTCAAAACCATTAAGAACAATACTAATATTATGCAACTCACCACGCTTATGTTTTTCGTTCACAATAGAAAGCATTCCTTTTTTAGTGAAATTTTGTCGGGTTACATACAGAATCGCATCACAGTAAGTCGCTAGTTCCAAAGCATCTGCAACTAATCCAACCGGCGGCGTATCCAAAACAATGAAGTCATATTGCTCTTTCAGCTCTTCAATCATCTCCTTCATACTTTCTCCTAAGATAAGTTCTGAAGGATTTGGAGGAATTGGTCCTGAAGTAATTACATCCAAATACGGAATATGTGTCGCCTGAATCACTTCATTCAAAGTCTTCTGACCAATAAGATAATTAACGGCTCCGATATTATTTTCGATGTTGAAATCACCAAAAATTCTTGGCTTACGCAAGTCTAAACCAACAATAACTGTTTTTTTCTCGCTCAGAGCAAATACCGTAGCCATATTGATGGAACAGAACGTTTTTCCTTCCCCACCCACCGATGACGTTAACATTAATATTTTAGTTCCGTCTGCTTTTTGCTTCTTGTACATATACTGCAGTGAAGAACGAATGGCTCGGAACGATTCTGCTAATGGTGATTTCGGCTTTTCAAACACAGAAAGATTGTTTTCCGTATTTTTCTTCCCTACAACACCAATAATTGGAATTTTGGTTAATTTCTCAATGTCGTCAGAATTATGAATCGTATTATCCAACAATGTCAATGCAAACACAATTAACAATGGCACAAAGATTCCGAACAACAAAGCTAGAATATAGTTTACGCTGGTTTTAGGACCTAAAAGCCCTCCCCCAACATCTTTAGCAGTATCGATGAAAGCGATATCTGAAACGTTTGCCGCTTTGACAATATCTGCCTCACTTCTTTTTTGCATGAACGTATTGAAAATATTGTCTTTCAAATCGTATTTACGAGTTATCTTAAGCAATTCCTGCTTGTCTTGTGGCATTTGCTTAATCTCTGATTCTGCTGAACCTATTTTTTGATTGATTAAAGCCAAATCGTACTGCAAAGCCTGTTTAGCCGAATTAATATTTTCAAGCAAGACCTTTTTATACGCCTCCATTTCTTTATCGAACTCATCGAACATTTTTTTGTTCTTTACCGCATACGCCATTTCAGAACGTTCTGCAGAAAGCTGAATCAATTTGGACACGTTTCCAATTACGTTAGGATCGTCAATACCGGCAACAGTTGGCGCAGGCAATTTTGAAAAATCTGTACTGCTAACCAAATAGTTGCGCAAAGAATTGTAATAAGCGATTTTTCGGGTTACTGCATCTTTTTCCAGATCAAGAGTCGATAATTTTTCAGATAATTTTACACCACCCGCTTCTAATTCCAGAATATTCTTGTCTTTACGAAAATCTTTCAGCTCGTCTTCTGTCTTCTTCAATTCGCCTTCCATGGCAATTAAAGTACTGTCGATAAAGGAAATAGTATTATTTGCAAACTGGTTTTTACTGTCTAATTGACGCTTTTTCAAAACCTCAACTGTAGCATTTAAATAGTCTACTAAACGACTTTTGTTAGTTCCTTGTAAAGCTATTCTAATAATGGAGGGCGCTTTAGTATCGGTCTCCACATTTATCGATTTAAAATGCGAAACAGTAGCATCGAAACTTTTGAAACGAATGTAAAAATCTTCAGAAAAATTCTTACCTCCTTTTGGATTTAATAAAATAACCCCATTAAAATAAGGCAACTCGATTTTATCTCCAATGCGATAGCGCTTTTTAATTTCATTTGATTGCAGACTAACCGGTTCAACTTCGTTTGTTTCGTAAATATAATTTTTAACCGTAGTATCTTCTGAACTCACCGAAAGTTCAAACTCTGTTGCATTCAGAAAATGGATTTTTATCGGAATATTGGCTAACTGTCCTTTAGATTCGTCAATTTCAACATAAAACGGAACTTCACCGTATGCATCCTGATAATTGTATTTCCCTAAACGCAAGTAATCAATATAATAATTAAGCCTATCAACTACATACTCATTATGTGTCCTAGACTTTAGCATATTCATGATGGTCTGAACCTTATCCGAAGTACCACCCCAGTTAAAAACCAAACTGGTATTTGAGGTAAAGAAAGGATTGTTTTCATCCTTTACCACAATAGAGGCTTCCATCCCGTAAATTTTCTCTTTACGGATATTCACCTGATAAGCGATAAAAAAAGTAAGTATCAAACTGGCAACAAACCATTTCCAATAACTGGCAACTTTTATCAGAAACCCTTTAAAATCAAAACTGTTCTGATTTTCAAAAAACGAAAAGTCTTTGGTATCAAGCATCTTATCTTATAGGTTTCTAAGTAATAAAAAAGTTGTTGTCACTAACGACAAAGCCGAAATAATCGTGGCTACAGATTGTGTTCCAGTAGTTCCGGTTCCCCACGACTTTTGCTTCAGCGGTTTCACATAAATATAGTCGTTAGGCTGCAAATAGTAATACGGAGACTGCATTGCTTTAACATCGGTCAAATCAATACTATGTATTTCAGAACCATGTGGGTATTGTCTTATTATCATTACCTCTTTACGGTTACCTGTAATTGTAATATCTCCAGAATTGGCAACAGCATCCAACACAGTAGCTCTGTCTTGGTAAAGCATTTTAGTTCCGGGAGAACCTACTTCTCCATTTACCGTATAGCGCAATCCGGAAAGTTTTACGGTAACAAAAATATTGGCTTCTTTTCTGAAATATTCTTCTAGAAAACGTTTTTCAATCTTTAGACGGACTTCTTCTGTGGTAAATCCTAACACATTAACTTCACCCAAAACCGGAATACGGATATTCCCATGATCATCTACGGTAAACCCATTAAAATAGATACCTTGCTCTGACTGCATTTGTGCCCCTTGAACCTCAGACGGATTGAACATATCCACCAATTTCTGATCCAAAGCTTTAACTTTAATCGTCAAGATATCATTGATTTGTAAACGATAAGGCTTGGAAGCAATCGCTTGAATGGCAACCATCGTGGAATCATTGTTTTTATTCTGAAGGTAAACCAACTCCTTATTCGGAATACAGGAAACACTGATTAAACCTAGCATTATTAGTAAAAGAAAAAAGATTTTTCTCATTCGTACTTTATTAAAAAAAACAAATATAGTTTTTCAATTGAACTTTTTAAACTTTTCGGTTAAATAAACCAATATTGTAACGATTACATAGCATTGAAAGAATTCTCAAACGGAATGCGCTGCATCAGACTTCTCCCCAAAGTTACCTCATCAGCATATTCCAATTCATCACCAATGGCAATGCCTCGGGCAATGGCTGAAGTAGTAACTTCACAATCTTTTATCTGCTTGTAAATATAGAAATTAGTCGTATCGCCTTCCATGGTGGAACTCAAAGCAAAAATCACTTCTTTAACTGAACCTGATTTTACTTTTTCAACCAATGATGCTATCATCAGCTGACTCGGACCAATCCCATCGATAGGCGAAATTTTCCCGCCTAAAACATGATAAATTCCTTTAAAAATACCGGTATTTTCAATCGCCATCACATCGCGAATATCTTCCACCACACAGATAACAGCCTTGTCTCGGTTAGGATTTGCGCAAATAGCGCAAACTGTGGTATCCGAAATATTATGACAACTTTGACAGTTATTGATTTCATTCCGCAAACGCAACAAAGCAGCAGTTAAGCCCTCCACCTGTTCTTTTGGCTGTTTGAGCAAATGCAATACTAAACGCAAAGCCGTCCGTTTACCGATGCCGGGCAACTGCGAGATTTCATTCACCGCATTCTCCAATAATTTCGACGAAAATTCCATAGTGCAAAAGTAGTTAATTTGAATTTGCAGACCTTTGAAAACATACAAATATTTGTGTAAATTGTCGCAGTAAAATCTTGAACATGACATCGGTAACCATTTTAACCATTATCATCATTTATTTCGGAGTTTTAATTCTGATTTCCAACTTGGTAAGTAAAAAAGACCAAAGCAACGATACATTTTTTAAAGCCAATAAAAATTCCAAATGGTATCTGGTAGCCTTTGGAATGATTGGGACTGCGCTTTCCGGAGTTACTTTTATTTCAGTTCCGGGTGAGGTTGGCAATCCGAATCTGCAGTTCAAATATTTTCAGTTCATCATCGGAAATGCCATCGGTTTTCTTATCATTGCCAAATTGCTGTTGCCGTTGTACTATCGCATGAATCTGACTTCCATTTACAGCTACATCGAGCAGCGATTGGGAACTATCAGTTACAAAACTTCGGCCATTATCTTTTTAATCAGCCGAACGATTGGTTCTGCCTTCCGCTTGTATTTAGTGGTTATTGTGTTACAGCGCTATGTTTTTGACGATTTCAACATTCCTTTTGCAGCAACAGTTCTAATTTCCTTAGGATTGATTTTCGCTTACACTTATCGCGGCGGTTTGAAAACCATCATTATTACTGACACACTGCAAACTTTCTTTTTAGTATCATCGGTTTTTTTAACCATCATCTTTGTTTGCCAGAGTTTGGATTTCGGTGCTATTCAAGCTTTTGAAGCAGTAAAAAACAGTCAGTACTCTAAAATTTTCTTTTACGAAGATTATCTGAAAGGCAATTACGTTATCAAACAGATTTTAGGTGGAATTTTCGTAACCATTGCCATGGTTGGTCTAGATCAGGATTTGATGCAGAAGAACCTTAGCTGTAAAAACATTGGCGAAGCGCAGAAAAACATGTTCACCTTTACGGGAATTTTCGTCATCATCAACATTTT
Source organism: Flavobacterium sp. (assembly GCF_032153895.1). Lineage (GTDB taxonomy): Bacteria > Bacteroidota > Bacteroidia > Flavobacteriales > Flavobacteriaceae > Flavobacterium. The sequence goes on along the minus strand of NZ_JALDYN010000001.1, from coordinate 85,123 downwards.
CTTCCTAAGTGTTGGTGCTTTGTTGTATATGTATGCCGAGAAAAATGGAATTGCAATCCCGACAGTAGACGGTGTTCCGAGAACGGATTATCTGTTTCCCGAAATCGCTTTCAAACATTTAAGCATCATTCCCGCGATAATCTTTTTATTAGGATTGACTGCCGCTACATTCGCTACAACCGACAGTGCATTAACCGCTTTAACAACTTCGTTTTGCGTTGATTTCTTAGGCATGGATAAATCCGAAAATGTGAATAATCCGAAAACGGTTGCAACTCGCCATTTGGTGCATTTAGCGTTTTCTTTTTTGATGTTTTTAGTTATTCTAGTATTCAACTCTCTAAACGACAAGTCTGTTGTGACGATGATTTTTAAAGTTGCTTCTTATACTTATGGACCTCTTTTAGGGTTGTATGCATTTGGAATATTCTTAAAAAAGAAAACGGTTCATGATAAATTAGTACCTATTGTTTGTATTCTTGCGCCTGCAATTTGTTTCTTGATAAGCACAGATTTACAACAACAATTTGGTCCAATTGAAGGACAAAGTGTATTACATTTTTTAATTCTCGAACCTTGTTATTGGATTAATGAAAAAATCATAGAATTAAAGGGAGGATATGTAATAGACAACGAATTAATCATTGTTAACGGATTAATAACATTTATTGGATTGTTGCTAATCAGCAAGCCCACAACTGAACAAACGCGTTTCTAAAACTGATTAGTACTCAACAACACCAAAGTACAAGCTGCTTCGTAAGCGATATTGGCTTGGTCGAGGATTGCAAAAAAAGCTGGATTTTCAGTACCGGGATTAAAAATTACGCGTTGTGGTCTCAAATCGACGATGTAATTATAATAGTCCGCCTGTCGCATCGGGTTAAGATACAAAGAAACCGTATGAATGTCTGGAAACGGAAGTTTATCGGCTTCAATAACAATATCACCTACCATTTCATGCTGTGCGCCGATTGCCAGAACTTCATGATTGTGTTTTTGCAAACTTTTGATTGCCAGATACGAATACCGTTCCGGATTTGATGAAGCTCCAATTACTAATGTTTTCATCCGATTATTTTTTCTAAAGTTACGGCTTTTCTAGTTTTTTTCCTATATTGGCGTAAACAACGGATGAAACGGGATAACGTAATTTTTACTTAAATATACGTTTACCTTTCCTGCGAAAATCCGCTTTAATTTTGCAACAAAAACCATGGAATTATTTGTTTACATTTTTGCCGCTTTGTTTTCTGTATTGAATCCGTTAGGAGCTATCCCGATTTATGTTGGTTTAACCGAAAACGATTCAGCTTCTGAACGCTTGCGAATTTCTATTTGGACAGCTGTAAATGTATTTGTCATCTTAATCATCTCCTTTTTTGTTGGTGAACATGTGATCAATTTTTTCGGAATCAGTATTGATGCGCTTCGTATTGCCGGCGGAATTGTGATTGCCAGCTCCGGTTTTGCCTTGTTAAGCGGAAAATTCAGTAAAAAAAGAGGTATCAATAAAAAAGCAACCAGTGATGCTCAAAACCGAAACGATATTGCCTTAACACCTTTGGCTATGCCGATTTTAGCCGGTCCGGGCTCGATATCTCTCTTAATTGCTTTTTACCAAGATTATCCTGATTTTAAAGACAAAGCCATTATCTGTGTTTCGCTTTTAGCTGTTGCCATTGCCATTTTTATCATCTTGAGAAGCGGCCATTATTTATCAAAACTTCTAGGAGCTTCGGGGATTGTGGCAATTTCCAGAATCATCGGTTTTTTTGTAATTGCCATCGGAGTTCAATACATCAGTAGTGCGGTTGTCAATATTTTCAAAGCGATTTAAATAACAACAAAGGCCTCCAAACGGAGGCCTTTTATATTTTATTGATTTATTTTTTCTTCTAATCTTCTTCTTGCATTGGCAGAAAAATTTCCGCTATCATACAACGGGCGCTTCCACCACCATAGGTTTCGATTGTAGTCAAATCTGCAGTGACGATTGCACCATGTTTTTCCAAAACTTTTAATTGGGAAGGAGAAAAGCTTTTATGTGCCTGATCACTCATCACAATAATACGATTACCTTCTTTCCCTTTTAGCTGAAGAACATTTCCGGCAAACGCGTTCATTTGTCCTTCGGTTATCTGTATGATTTCTTTTCCGTCTGATTTTAAACAGTCCAAAACCATTTTGCGCTCTTTGGAATCTGCAATACAATCAGAACAAATCACGGCGAATTTTTCACCAACTGAAAGCATTACATTGGTATGATAAACCGGCTCATCTGTACCATCTACTTTATGTGTGGTATCAAAAATAACTGGATCCATTTCAAAATCTTCGCAGAATTCAATCATCAGTTCTTCATCCGAACGAGGCGAAATTCCGCAATAGGCTTTTCCATTTTCTCTGTCAAGCACCAAACTACCGGTTCCTTCCAAGAAAACACCATCATTTTCAGCAGCCGAATAATCGACAAGCTGTTCGATGAAAAACCCTTTTTCTTCCAATAAATCCAACAAATCATCTCGTCTTTCCAAGCGTCTGTTTTCAGCAAACATCGGATACAAGGTTACATCAGCACTTTCATGAAACGATATCCAGTTGTTGGGAAAAATACTGTCAGGTGTATCAGTCGATGTCGTATCATCTACAACAACAACCTGAACACCGGCTTCTTTTAATTTCAAAACCAAGGCATCAAATTCCTGTTGTGCTTTGGCATTAAGTGTTGCGGGCAAAATTCCGTTCTCGCGTTGCTGAAAAAAATTATTTATTGCAGTTTGCTCGTTTCTTCGGAATGCCACTGGACGAATCATTAAAACGGTATCGGTTATTTGTCGCATCGGTTATTTTTTTAATTCTTTGGTTATGGATTCGATAATGTCCAGCGTTACTTCTGCCATTACATTAACTTTTTCATCCAGACACGGATTCACTTCCACCACTTCCATACAAACCGTTTTAGGATTTTTAGCCAAATGCAGTAAAATTTCTTTGGCTTCCATCGGCGTTAAACCATTTGGCACCGGAGTTCCTGTGCCGTGAGATGTCAGTTCCGGATCCATAGAATCTACATCAAAAGAAACATAAATCATATCACAATGGCTCAGTTTCGTTTCAATTTCAGTCATCATTATTGAAATTCCTTTGGAACGTACTTCTGCAACTTCATAATTCTGAATGTTCAGACGCTGCATAACAGCTTCCTCTTGTTCTTCTGTATCGCGAACCGCAATGTACACCAAATCTTCAGGCAATACTTTTGGAGCTATTTCACCGATATTCTTCAGTTTATTCCAAAAAGCGACTGTTTCTTCATCAACTTCATTAATTCCACATTCCTGATTATCAATATCTAAAGCGGTAGCCAAGGGCATTCCGTGCATATTTCCGGAAGGTGTCGTGAATGGCGTATGTATATCTGCATGAGCATCAATCCAAATTACACCTAAACGTTTATGCGGATTCGCCGATTTGATTCCAGCAATTGTTCCTCCTGCCGAACCGTGATCAGCTGCTAACACAATTGGAAAATCTCCATTATTCAATAACGTAGAAACTTTTTTATCGAGAACGGTGTAAACTTCTGTCAATCCGTCAATTCGTTTGGCGTAGCGATGCGGAGTCGGTTTATCAAGCAAATCATTGACACTGCGCAATTTTTCAACCTGATTTTCTCCAAAAATATAACTTCCTTTATTTCTGGCAGCAGTCATAATTGCCGCAGGTCCTAAAGAAGAACCCCGTGTTCCAGCAGTGATTTCAGATTTATTTACTAAAAAAACAATATTCTTACTCATAATCTTATTTCTTGCATTCCAAAGCCCAAACATCTTGTTTGTTCATGCCTTTCGACAAAGATAGAAAAAGGGCTCAGATAAAAGCAAAGTTGACAACAAATATGCCAAAAATCAACTAAAGCAAAGTAAAAGAAGTACTTACGTAATTGATTAAACGTTTTTTTAAATCATTTCAAATAATTTAGTATTGGTTTTTTTATTAAATTTGAGAAAAATCGTAACAATATGGGATTATCTAATTTTTTTAGTTCACTTTTCGGAAAAGCTAAAAAAAGCACCGAAAATTTAGGAGAAAACGTTTCCAGCATGGCTGATTCTGCTGTAGACAAAGTGGAATCTTTTGCCAAAGAAGCTGGTGAAAAAGTTTCAGAGATCGCGGATCAAGCAGAACAAAAATTTGAGGAATTGGGAGTAAAAGATTCTTTGAATAATTTAGTGGATTCTGCTAAAGAAACCGCATCCAAAGCTGCTGATTGGGTTGAAGACAAAGCTGCTGATGCCAAAGAAGCGGTATCAAATGTAGTAGATAATGTTGAAAATAAAGTAGAAGATTTGACCGGAAATTCTGAAGAGGAAGAAAAACCGGCGGAATAATTTCTTTTAAAAATAAAAAATCCCGAGTAAATCGGGATTTTTTATTTTATATTTCTGAAAGTGATTATCTCTCATTCATATTTTTAAACGGGCGCAACGGTGCTCCAACATAAACCTGACGCGGACGTCCGATTGGTTCTTTGTTAACACGCATTTCTTTCCATTGTGCAATCCATCCTGGTAAACGTCCGATAGCGAATAATACTGTAAACATATCGGTAGGAATTCCTAATGCGCGGTAAATGATACCAGAATAGAAATCTACGTTTGGATATAAGTTTCTTGATTTAAAATACTCATCTTGCAATGCAGCTTCTTCTAACTTCTTAGCAATGTTTAAAATTGGGTCGTTAACGCCTAATTCTGCTAATACTTCATCAGCTGCTTTTTTGATGATTTTTGCTCTTGGGTCAAAGTTTTTGTATACACGGTGACCGAAGCCCATCAAACGGAACGGATCGTTTTTATCTTTAGCTTTTGCCAAGTATTTATCGGCATCGCCTCCGTCTTTCTGAATTTCTTCCAACATTTCCAATACTGCCTGGTTAGCACCTCCGTGAAGTGGTCCCCAAAGTGCAGAAACTCCTGCTGAAATTGACGCAAAAAGACCCGCATGAGATGAACCAACCATTCTTACTGTTGAAGTAGAACAGTTTTGCTCATGATCTGCGTGAAGGATAAACAACTTATCTAAAGCATTTACGACTACCGGATTAATAGTATAAGGTCCTGTTGGCAATTCAAACATTAAGCGCATGAAATTTTCAACATAGCCTTTTGTATTATCGTAATAGTTTAATGGATAACCTGAACTTTTACGGAATGTCCATGTTGCTAACACCAAGAATTTACCCATGGTCTTGCAAATAGCATCATACATTTCTTTTTCATTTTCAACATTTACCACTTTTGGGTTAAATGCTGTTAATGCACTAGTTAATGAAGACAAAACGCCCATCGGATGTGCGGTTCTCGGAAAACCGTCGATGATGTTTTTCATCTCTTCATTTACCAACGTATATTTACGGATATCATTCTCAAATTGCTCCAATTGTTTTTTGGTTGGCAACTCTCCGAAAATAACCAAATAAGATACTTCTAAAAAGTCTGCTTTTTCTGCTAAGTCCTCGATAGAATACCCTCTGTAACGAAGAATTCCTTCTTCTCCGTCTAAGAAAGTGATTTCACTTTGACAAGATCCTGAATTTTTGTAACCTGGGTCTAACGTAATTGCTCCAGTTGCAGCACGCAACTTCTCTATATCGATAGCAACCTCATTCTCACTTCCCACGATTACTGGAAACTCATATTTGTTGCCGTCGATTTCTAATATTGCAGTTTTCGACATGTTTTTATTAAGAATTAAATGTAATTATTTTTTGTTCTACGCGAATTTATGAAATTCAATCCTAATTAAAAAAGAAAATGAATAGGCATTTCGTTAATTATTTCAAAAAACTAACTTCTGTAACACAAAAAACAAAAAGCCTAAAGAAATGAATCCTCAGGCCTTTTCATTCAAATTAAAAAACAAAAAATTTATCTTTTCACAACACGCTCTGTCACAACGCCTTTATTAGTAGTGATTTTCACAAAATAAACCCCTGATTCCTGTGTTGTCATCTCTAAAACTTCACGGAATCCTTCAGAACGCTTGGTTTGCAATATTCTTCCCTGAATATCTAAAAGCTGTACTGACTGAATGGTTTCAAGAGATTCAATTTTCAATATATTGCTTGTAGGATTAGGATACACTTTTACTACATTCCTTGCAATATTATCATTAAGACCCAATGTCTGAAATGCTGTGCTTGCCAAGTTCGTTTCGATCGGTAAATTATAATCGAAGAAAATATCCGCTTTATTGGTCACCACATCGCCAACCTGTAAATGATCTCTGGTTTTAATTTTCAACAGTATATTTCCATGTCCACCGTGTTGCAGATTGATCGTCTGAAAAATAAACTCAGCCACATTCCCGTTAATTTTAGCTTCTACCAGATGAGAGCTATCCAAAACCTGAAGTGATTTTTCATCAAACATCGTCGTATCAATGACATCTTTAACTACTACATTGATGGCATCAGCCGTTCCTATGTTTTCAAAATTGATGATGTAATGCAAATACTCTCCTATCTGAGTAGGCGATTCTATTTCCCCTTCCAAACACACTTTATCATTCGGATCATACGAATTCACTACGGTTTGATTGTATTGAAAGGTATTATCGGCCACTACTTCATCTCCAGTCATTGGCATAATAGTAACTGTAAAAGGCAGTATATCACCTGCGATTACAGGATTTGTACCAGTTGGCTGATTGATACTCATGGTCACTTCAATGCTTCGGGATTCAAAAGGCATTAAGTTTGCGTAACTCCAGTTCATCATTCCGGGAACTTGTGAATCCGGCAAAATAGAAGCCGCTTCATAGCTCATTAAATTCTGATTGTATGCAAAATTGATTCCGTAGGGTTGAGACAATATTTGATTCCCTTTATTCTTATATACAATTTTATAAACTGCTGCAAACCCTGGACGAGCTGGAATAACCGGCGCTACCACAATTTCTAAATCCGGATGAACTCCGTTGGCACTTAAACAGAAGTTTTGTGTTGCAATATTGTTATTGGCATCCGGAAAAACAATTGTAGCATTACTTGGCGTAACGTTAAAAAAAGTACTGTTTTCTATATCTGGTTCAACCGTAAAAGTTCCGGCATCCGTATAGAAAAAATAATTCCCATCTTCGTTTAAAAAGGAAGCTCCTTCGGTTGTTCCATCGTTAATTTTAACTTTGATGAACGATTGTGGAATATCTGAGGCATCACACCCATTGTTATTGGCATCAAAAAGCACCTGACCGGTTATCGTATTAAAATCTCCGCCTGGTGTAAAATTACAATATTGAGAAAACAACGAACCATCATTGTAAAATGCAAAACCAAGAACATCATTTTCATCCATACAAATATATTGCACCTCGTTATCCAGATTGGAAGAAGACAGATCTAAACTGGTATTAGGGAATCCGTTCTTCAAATTGATGTTAACCAAATCTAAATTATTATTGCAATCAACTTCATACACCGAAGCATTTGGAATATTATTGATATACGGCTCATAGGCTATTTGAGACAAATCCAGACTCGTAAGCAAATTATTCTGAACGTTTATTTTGTATAAATGCGGAAGATTATCCAATTGGATACTTGTCAATTGATTATAACCCAAATATAAAGTCGTTAAAGCTGTTTTGTTTGAAAGTGCGAATGTGGTAAGATTGTTTTGACCCGCTCTCAATATCCACAAATCCTGAAGGCTATTAACATCTAATGAAGTCAGATCATTATTCGTCAAAATAATGGTCTGTAGTAATGGAGTGTTGCTAAAATCTACACTTGTTAACAAGTTATTCGACGCCGAAAAGGTTTTTAAATTGGAACATCCAACCGTACTGATTGAAGCAATTTGATTGCTTTCAAAATTAAAAAACTCCAATTGAGTCAATCCGTTCAAATTAACTGTAGACAGGTTATTTGTCATACAGTAAATGTATTTTAAATTGACAAACGCTTCAATACCCTGTAAACTTGAAATTTTATTAATCGCAGTTGGCGTAGAATTAAGTTTTAAAAAAACAATCGCTTCGGCCTCTGAAACCTGAATTTCACCATCTCCATTAGTATCAACAGAGGTATAAATCCCCCAAGTTGCGGTGCTGTTAGGATTTACTGTTGAGGCTATTTCATTAGACGAACTCGCCGACAACAACCTTGCCTTAAAATTCGCATCCGGTATGTTAACAATCTGAGCTTGAAGCATTCCGGTTACAAACAAAAAAAGCAGATAGATCTTTTTCATATTGTAGTTTTTTTTCATTTTTAGTTGGTTTTGTATCCTTTAAAAGTAAAAACTCTTTACTTGTTTAATAATGTTAATTGAGCAAACTGCTCATACTGATTAGAATTTGCTAAAGGCTTTTCAAGACCTCTTGCAAGCGTTCTTTTTTTCGTTGGGAAATCGGCAAGTGTGAATTATCAGCCATCACCACGTAACCTCCGTCTTTTTTAATATATGATTTTAAATACGTCAAATTAATCAAATGCGACTGATGAATCCGCTCAAAACCATGTTCGCTTAACAACTCCTCATATTCTTTCAGTGTTTTGGAAATCATTATCGGTTTGTTGTTTTTGATGTAAAACTTGGTATAATTGTCTTCACTCTCACATCGAATAATATCACTCACATCGAACAAATGAATTCCGTCTGAAGTGGAAAGTGCTATTCGTTTAAAATTGTCCACTTTTTTTCGAATATTCTCCAACAGTAAATCGATGTGTGCATAACCATCACTCTTGGTCAAAACATTTTTTATTTTGACGATGACTTTTTCCAGTTCTTCAGGGTCAACTGGTTTTAAAAGAAAATCCAAAGCACTGAAGCGAAATGCTTTTACAGCATACTGTTCATGTGCCGTAATAAATACTATATGAGACGTCGATTTCCCTTGCTTCTTTGCAATTTCCTCCAGTATATCAAAACCAGTTCCGTCGCCCAATTGAATATCCAGAAAAACAACTTGCGGTTGCAAAGCACTCATTGCTTCAATACCTGACTTCACGTTATCGGCTTCGCCTACAATGTGTACTTCAGGCGCATATCGCTCCAGAAGACTTTTCATCCCGTTACGCAAATTAGCGTCGTCATCTATCAATAAAGCCGTTATTGCACTCATTACTTTGAAATATATTGAATTGGTAAATTTAGGGTCACTTTGGTTCCGGATATTTTTCCGTTCTCTGAAAGTTCATCAATCTCTACTTTGGCTTTTTTGGAAGTGTATGCCTCCATCATTTCCAAACGCTTTCGGGTAATATCCAAAGCCATAGATTTATGAACGGTCACGGAATTTTCTTTTAATTCTTTTGAGGCGTTAAAACCGATACCGTCATCCGTAACGGTACAAATCAAATTGTCGCCCTGCAAAGTAAAATCTACTGCAATGGTCCCCGATTCTTTTTTAGGAATCAAACCGTGAATGATTGCATTTTCGACGAACGGTTGCAACAATAATGGCGGCAAAGCCATATCATCTTCTATATCCTTACTTTTGGTTATCGAAAACTCAAATTTTTTATTAAAACGCAATTGTTCCAATTCCAGATAATTCTGCAAACTCTCAATTTCTTTGTCTATCGGAATTAAAGATTCTTTAGAATATTCTAATGTCAAGCGCATCAATTTGGAAAATTTAGACAAATATTTAATTGCCGAATCCGTTCCGTTCTGTACAATAAAACTCGAAATCGACCCTAAACAGTTGAATACAAAATGTGGATTCATTTGCAAGTGCAACGCTTTCTGTTCATATTCGGCTAGCTCTTTTTGTAAAGTTAGGTTCTTTTTCAACTGTAATCTGTTGTAAATCAAAAAACCTATCCCACACAGAGAAAATATCAAAAGTGTTGTAAACAGAATTTGCTGTTGGTGTCTTTTAGTTTGTTCAGTGTAAACGATTTCTTTTTTTTCCTGCTCTTTTTTCTGAAGTGCTTCTTTTTTATCAAACTCAAAATTCATTTCAGCCCGAACCACATTTCTTATATTCTCATGATTGCTTACACTGTCTTTAGCAATACTGTAAAGTTTATAATGTTCCAATGCTTCCGCAGATTGACCTAGCTTTTCGTAAATCTCACTCAACCTTTTTTCGGCGTTTTGCACTTGTTCTGTAATGTCAAGCTCTTTGGCCAACTGTAAAGATTTCGTTGTATTTTGAAGTGCTTCTGGATAGTTACCTTTCTCAAAATTGATTTCTCCTATGTAAAAATAGGTGTCCGACTTTCCGAATTTATCATCGATTGACGTGAATGCGTTCAACGCATCTGCATAACTTTCAAGTGCTTTCGCATCATTTTTAGTATTCTTATAGTATAAACCAAGGTTGTTGTACAATTCTCCTAAACCTCTTTCGTTTGGAAATTTCTGAAACAATCGTTGTGCTTCGGAATAATATTCAAAAGCCTTAGGATAATTTTTCTGATTCAGGTAGATATTTCCAATATTAGTAGTCGTAATCCCAACGGTATTATCCCCTATTTTTTGTTGAATTTTAAGGCATTTCACAAAATAATCCAGCGCCTTAAAATCTTCTCCTTGAGATTTATATACAATTCCGACATTATTATAAACTCGGGCTAATTTCTCTGGATTGTTTCCCGATTCATAGATTTTCAGAGCTTTCAGATGATATTGCAACGCTTTGGCATAATTGCTTTGTTCCGAAAAAACGATACCGATACTCCCGTAAGCTCGGGCGAGTCCGTTATTGATTTCATCTTTATCTAAAGCATTCTTTTTATCAACCTCGCCTTCAAAAACTGATTGAGCAGCTGAAAAATTACGCAACGCCTCCGGATAATTTCCAAGGATTATATTGGAGTTACCTAAATTCAGAAAAGCATCACCCTCTTCAATTTTATATTTGATTTTTTGAGACAATTTAAGTGCTTCACCAGCATAATATTGCATCTGCTTGGGATTGTCAACCCTGTACGCACTTGAGATATCGTTCAATAATTTAGCCCTATCGATGTCATTAGTAGTTTTCTGCAAGACAGTTTTAAGACTATCCGCAACAGGATTTTGCGCTGTCAGTTTAGCAAAAACCAACAAAAAGACTACATAAAAAATACGGGCTATCATCATATTCTACAAATAGTGAATGTTTGCAAAACAAAAATAGCCGTTATAGTGTCTTCCAAACAGAATAATGAGAATTTCACAGATTTGAACTAGAATTTGATAAAACAAAAAAGCCTGATAGAAAACTATCAGGCTTTACTTATTTATCACAAAAATTTATTTCACTTTAAAAGCACGCTCTCTAGGGAAATAAGCCACTTCTGCTAATTCTTCCTCGATTCTTAAGAGTTGGTTGTATTTTGCCATACGATCCGAACGGGAAGCTGAACCAGTTTTGATTTGACCACAGTTTAACGCTACCGCTAAATCAGCAATCGTATTATCTTCTGTTTCGCCTGAACGGTGTGACATAACTGAAGTATATCCTGCGTTATGCGCCATGTTTACTGCAGCAATCGTTTCCGTTAAGGTACCGATTTGGTTTACTTTGATTAGAATTGAATTTGCAATATTTTCAGAAATTCCACGAGACAAACGCTGAACATTGGTCACAAACAAATCATCTCCGACCAACTGTACTTTATCTCCTATTTTTTCTGTCAATAATTTCCACCCATTCCAATCGTCTTCGTACATACCGTCTTCGATAGAAATAATTGGATATTTTGCAGCTAAATCCGCTAAATACTGCGCTTGCTCTTCCGAAGTACGGATTTTTCCACCTGCGCCTTCAAATTTAGTATAATCGTATTTTCCGTTTACGTAGAATTCCGAAGCGGCACAATCTAAGGCAATCATGATATCATCACCGAAAGTATATCCTGCATTCTCAACCGCCAATTTGATAGAATCCAAAGCATCTTCCGTTCCACCTGCTAAGTTTGGAGCAAAACCTCCTTCGTCACCTACCGCAGTTGAAAGATTTCTGTCGTGCAATACTTTTTTAAGGTTGTGGAAGATTTCCGTCCCCATTTGCATCGCCTGAGTAAAATTTTGAGCTTTTACCGGCATAATCATAAATTCCTGGAATGCAATTGGCGCATCAGAGTGCGAACCTCCGTTGATAATGTTCATCATCGGAACCGGAAGCGTATTGGCTGAAACCCCACCAACGTAACGATATAACGGCAATCCTAATTCATTAGCAGCTGCTTTTGCAACAGCCAAAGAAACACCTAAAATAGCGTTTGCTCCTAAATTAGATTTATTTACTGTTCCGTCAAGTTCAATCATCATTTTATCGATAGCATTTTGCTCGAAAACAGACATCCCAACCAATTCTGAAGCGATTGTAGTGTTTACGTTTTCAACTGCTTTCAAAACGCCTTTACCCATGAAAGCTTTTCCGCCGTCACGCAATTCTACAGCTTCGTGTTCGCCGGTTGAAGCTCCGGATGGTACAGCAGCTCTTCCAAGAATACCGTTTTCTGTGATTACATCTACTTCAACAGTTGGGTTTCCTCTGGAATCTAATATTTGTCTCGCGTGAACTTTAATAATCATGCTCATATTCTATAGTAATTAGTCGTTAATAACTAGTTTTAGTTGTTTTTCATATTGGTGACAAAGTCATCGAAAAGGTAACGGGCATCGTGCGGACCAGGACTTGCTTCCGGGTGATACTGCACGGAGAAAACTGCTTTATTCTTCATGCGCATTCCGGCTACGGTTCCGTCATTTAAGTGTAAATGGGTGATTTCGAAATCTGGGTGTTTTTCCAACTCTTCACGAACTACAGCAAAACCATGATTTTGAGATGTAATTTCTCCTCTGTTGGTAATGACATTCATCACCGGATGGTTTATCCCGCGATGACCGTTGAACATTTTATAGGTTGAAATCCCGTTCGCTAAGGCCAACATTTGATGTCCTAAACAGATTCCGAAAACTGGTTTATCTTCTGCAATGATTTGCCTTGCTACTTCCTGTACTCCTTTTAACGGTTCCGGATCACCAGGGCCGTTAGACAAGAAATATCCGTCTGGATTGAATGCTTTTAAATCTTCAAAAGTTGCGTTGTATGGAAAAACTTTTACATAACAATCTCTTTCAGCTAAACAACGAAGAATGTTTGTTTTAATTCCTAAATCTAAGGCCGCTACTTTGTAGGTTGCGTTTTCATTTCCGAAGAAATAAGGCTCTTTAGTGGATACGGTGGAAGCCAATTCCAAACCTTTCATATTAGGCACATCAGCAAGCTGCTTCTTTAACTCTTCTAATGGAGTTCCATCTGTACAGATTACGGCATTTTGGGCTCCGTTATCACGGATATAGCTTACCAAAGCACGTGTATCGACATCAGAAATCGCTACTAGATTCACTTTTTCGAAATACTCCAATAAACTTCCTTCAGCGTCGGGTCTTGAATAATTGAAACTGAAATTTTTACAAACTAATCCAGCAATTTTGATGCTGTCGGAATCGGTTTCGTCTGCATGTACTCCATAGTTTCCGATGTGTGCGTTGGTCGCCACCATAATTTGCCCGAAGTAAGAAGGGTCAGTAAAAATCTCTTGGTATCCTGTCATTCCGGTGTTAAAGCAAACTTCACCAAAGGTTTTCCCTTCAATTCCGATGGATTTACCATAGAATACCGTTCCGTCGTTTAACAATAAAATGGCCTGATTACGATTTGAATATTTCATTGTGTTGTTGTGTTGTAAAAAGTTGTGCAAATTTAGGTTAAAAAATTGCTATTAAAAAATTTCGTTTAAAAGAAGCCCTTAGTTTTCCTTTAGCCCCGATGGAAGCGACACCTTGTAAAGCGGACAGCGGGAACACGGCTTAAACAAATCCTAATGTTTTGCTCACGAAAAACCAAAAAAAAAGGACAAACTTAAAAAGTTCATCCTTAATTTTATTGAAAATCAGTGTTTCATGATTATTCAGTAGCTTCTGTATTTTCTGTTGCATCAGCCGCAGGTGCTTCAGGAGTTGCAGCAGGAGCCTCAGTAGCCTCCGCTTTTTTAGCTTTACCACGACGAGTAGTTGCTTTTTTAACTTCTTTTTTACCTCCGTTGTACAATTCGTTGAAATCTACCAATTCGATCATTGCCATATCAGCGTTATCCCCAAGACGGTTTCCTAACTTAATGATACGCGTATAACCTCCCGGACGATCACCAACTTTTGCAGCAACTTCTCTGAACAACTCAGTTACCGCATATTTGTTTCTCAAGTAAGAGAAAACGATACGACGGTTGTGAGTAGTATCTTCTTTTGATTTGGTTACCAATGGCTCAACAAATTGCTTCAATGCTTTCGCTTTAGCAACTGTAGTGTTGATGCGTTTGTGCTCGATTAACGAACAAGCCATATTAGCCAACATAGCTTTTCTATGTCCAGCCTGACGACTTAAATGGTTTACTTTTTTTCCGTGTCTCATGACGCTTTTGTTTAAACTTCATCTTGCTCAATCCGCTTTGGAGAGCAAATTATGAAGTAATTATTCTTTATCTAATTTGTATTTAGCCAAATCCATTCCGAAAGTAAGCCCTTTTACCGCTACTAGTTCATCTAGCTCAGTTAAAGATTTCTTACCGAAGTTACGGAACTTCATCAAATCATTCTTGTTGAACGATACTAAATCGCCAAGTGTTTCAACTTCAGCCGCTTTCAAACAGTTCAATGCTCTTACAGACAAGTCCATATCTACAAGCTTAGTTTTAAGCAATTGTCTCATGTGTAATGACTCCTCATCGTAAGATTCGGTTTGAGCAATTTCATCAGCCTCCAGTGTAATTCTTTCATCAGAAAACAACATAAAGTGATGAATCAACGTTTTAGCTGCTTCTGTTAACGCATCTTTTGGATGAATTGAACCGTCAGTGATGATTTCGAAAACCAATTTTTCATAATCGGTTTTTTGCTCCACACGGAAGTTTTCAATTGCATACTTCACGTTCTTTACTGGTGTGTAAATTGAATCTGTGAAGATCGTTCCAATTGGTGCGTTTTGTTTTTTGTTTTCTTCAGCCGGAACATAACCACGACCTTTCTCGATAGTCAATTCCATGTTAATAGTAACTTTATTATCTAAGTTACAGATTACCAAATCCGGATTTAACACTTGGAAACCAGAAATGAATTTTTGGAAATCCCCAGCCGTTAATTGATCTTTTCCAGAGAAAGAGATAGATACAGATTCGTTATCGATATCCTCAATCTGACGTTTAAAACGTACTTGTTTAAGGTTAAGGATAATTTCTGTAACATCTTCAACCACCCCAGCGATTGTAGAGAATTCGTGTTCTACTCCTTCAATACGTACCGAAGTGATTGCGTATCCTTCTAAAGAAGAAAGCAATACACGTCTTAAAGCGTTACCAACTGTCAATCCGTATCCCGGTTCTAAAGGTCTGAATTCAAACTTACCTTCAAAATCGGTTGAATCGATCATGATAACTTTATCGGGCTTTTGAAAATTGAATAATGCCATATTTGTTTTTCGACTGCTGTCAGTTATTATTTGTTGTACAACTCTACGATTAACTGTTCTTTGATGTTTTCAGGAATCTGAAGTCTTTGAGGAACTGAAACAAATGTTCCTTCTTTAGTATCATTATTCCAAGTAATCCACTCGTAAACAGCGCTAGAATTTGATAACGAACGATCGATAGCTTCTACAGATTTCGATTTTTCACGAACCGCAATTTTATCACCTGCACGTAAGTGGTAAGAAGGAATGTTCACTACTTCACCATTTACCGTGATATGACGGTGAGAAACGATTTGACGAGCTGCACGACGAGAAGGTGCAATACCCATTCTGTATACTACGTTGTCTAAACGAGCTTCACAAAGTTGTAATAAAATTTCACCAGTTACCCCTTTAGAAGCAGCTGCTTTTTCGTATAATCCTCTGAATTGACGCTCTAAAATACCGTAAGTATATTTCGCTTTTTGCTTCTCCATTAACTGGATTGCATATTCAGATTTTTTACCTCTTTTTTTAGCCAAACCGTGTTGACCAGGAGGGTAATTTCTTTTTTCGAAGGCTTTGTCATCTCCGAAGATCGCTTCACCGAATTTACGGGCGATTTTTGTTTTTGGACCAGTATATCTTGCCATTGCTAAAATAAATAAAAAGGTAGGGATTATGAATTCAGGTCTTATCCTCCGATAATCGTATTCCTACCTTTAGTTATACTATAAATTAAACTCTACGTCTTTTTGGAGGACGACATCCGTTGTGCGGCATTGGAGTTACGTCTATGATTTCAGTAACTTCAATTCCTCCGTTGTGAATAGATCTGATTGCAGACTCTCTTCCGTTTCCTGGACCTTTAACGTAAACTTTTACTTTTTTAAGTCCAGCTTCTAACGCTACTTTGCTACAATCTTCTGCTGCCATCTGAGCTGCATACGGAGTGTTCTTTTTAGAACCTCTGAAGCCCATTTTACCAGCTGAAGACCAAGAAATAACTTCACCTTTCTTGTTCGTTAACGAGATGATGATGTTGTTAAAAGTTGCATTAATATGAGCCTCGCCTGTTGATTCAACGATCACTTTACGTTTTTTTGTACTTGCCTTAGCCATACTACTACTTATTATTTAGTTGCTTTTTTCTTGTTAGCAACAGTTTTTCTTTTACCTTTTCTTGTTCTAGAGTTGTTCTTAGTTCTCTGACCTCTCAACGGAAGACCAGCTCTGTGACGGATACCTCTGTAGCATCCGATGTCCATTAAACGTTTGATGTTTAATGAAATCTCAGAACGTAATTCTCCTTCGATTTTGAAGTAAGATACAGCCTCACGGATTGCTCCGATTTCGTCGTCATTCCAATCTTGAACTTTTTTATCTTCGCTAACGTTAGCTTTTGCTAAAATTTCTTGCGCTCTGCTTCTTCCGATTCCGAAGATATAGGTTAAAGCAATAACTCCTCTTTTGTTTTTTGGGATATCAACCCCTGCTATTCTTGCCATAATTATCCTTGTCTTTGTTTAAATCTAGGATTCTTTTTGTTAATAACGTACAATCTTCCTTTTCTACGTACAATAATGCACTCGGCACTTCTTTTTTTAACTGATGCTCTTACTTTCATTTTATAATAGCTTTAGTATCTATAAGTAATTCTTGCTTTTGACAAATCATAAGGGCTCATTTCCAGTTTCACTTTGTCACCAGGTAACAATTTGATGTAATGCATACGCATCTTTCCGGAAATATGAGCAATTACAACATGCCCGTTCTCTAATTCTACACGGAACATCGCATTTGATAATGCTTCAATGATTGAACCGTCTTGTTCTATTGCTGATTGTTTTGCCATAAAAATTAAGCTACCGCTTTTCTATTTTTACCACTTTTCATCAACCCATCGTAATGCTTATTCAATAGGTATGAATTTACCTGCTGAATAGTATCAATTGCAACTCCCACCATAATTAACAATGATGTTCCGCCATAAAACATGGCCCATCCTTGTTGCACTCCTATTAAACTAACGGCAATTGCTGGGAACACAGCAATTAATGCTAAGAATAACGAACCAGGAAAGGTTAGTAATGACATTATTTTATCAAGATAATCACCTGTTTCTACACCAGGACGAATCCCCGGAATAAAACCACCACTACGCTTTAAATCGTCGGCCATTTTATTGGTAGGTACCGTAATTGCGGTGTAAAAGTAAGTAAAAATTATGATTAACAAAGCAAAAACTACATTATACTGCCATCCAAAGATATTTTGGAAGCTAGTCGTAATGGTTTGCGCAGCATCAGATGAAGATAATCCCGCAACTGCTGCAGGTATAAACATAATCGCCTGAGCAAAGATAATCGGCATAACTCCAGAAGCATTAAGCTTTAACGGAATCCACTGACGGTTACCTCCCATCATGTCTTGTTCGAAATCCCCAGCTGTTGTACGACGAGCGTACTGTACCGGAATTTTACGAACTGCCATGGTTAAAAGGATACAGGCAATAATGATCAACAACCAGATAATTACTTCAAACACGATAAGCATTGGCCCACCATTGTTTTCTGTAACACGCGATGAAAACTCCTGAATGAACGCTTGTGGCAAACGTGCTAGGATACCAACCATAATCAACAAAGAGATACCGTTTCCAATTCCTTTATCAGTAATTTTTTCTCCCAACCACATCGCAAAAATTGTTCCTGTAGTTAAGATGATAACTGCTGAGAATAAGAATGAGAAAGAACTGAATCCTAATAAGAAGGCATCAGCCGGTAATTGTTTGTACAAGTTATAGATATAACCTGGCCCTTGTAACAAGGTAATACCAATGGTTAACCATCTTGTAATCTGGTTGATTTTCTTTCTTCCGCTTTCTCCGTCTTTTTGTAATTTCTGTAAATAAGGAATAGCAATTCCCATTAACTGAACTACAATCGAAGCAGAGATATACGGCATGATTCCCAATGCAAATACAGATGCCTGCGAAAACGCGCCACCTGTAAATACATTGATTAACCATCCTATACCTTGATCAGTTTGAGTCGATAAATTTTGCAATTTTGTTGCATCAATACCCGGAAGCGTTACCTGAGCACCGAAACGGTACACCACCAACAATCCAAGAGTGAAAAGAATTTTATTTCTCAACTCATCGATTTTCCAAGCATTAACTAACGATTCTATAAACTTCTTCATTTGGTATATAAGGGATTATAAAGTTACCGCTTCCCCACCAGCAGCCTCGATAGCCGCTTTTGCAGTTGCAGTAAATTTGTGAGCAGTTACTTTTAATTTTGCTTTAAGCTCTCCTCCACCTAAAATCTTCACAAGCTCATTTTTAGTTGCTAAACGGTTTTCTACCAAAGTAGCAAAATCAACTGAATCAGTTGCATATCCATTATCAACTAACGCTTGTAAAGCAGAAAGGTTGATTCCTTGGTATTCAACACGGTTGATGTTTTTGAAACCAAACTTAGGAACACGTCTTTGAAGTGGCATCTGACCTCCTTCGAAACCAATTTTCTTAGAATAACCAGAACGAGATTTAGCTCCTTTGTGTCCACGTGCAGCAGTACCACCTTTTCCAGAACCTTCTCCTCTACCTACTCTTTTATTTTGGTTATGTGTTGAACCTTCAGCTGGTTGTAAGTTACTTAAATTCATAACGATATGTTATTATTTAGTTTCTTCTACAGAAACTAAGTGTTTAACTTTATTTACCATTCCAAGGATAGCAGAATTTGCATCATGCTCCACAGTTTGTCCTAATCTTTTAAGACCCAAAGCCACCAATGTTCTCTTTTGAGTAAGAGGGCAGTTGATTTGACTTTTTACTTGTTTTACTAATATTTTTGCCATAATTTCCTTGAATTAACCTTTGAATACTTTTTCTAAAGAAATACCTCTCTGTTTAGCAACAGTATAAGCACTTCTCATTTGCAATAAAGCATCGAAAGTAGCTTTAACAACATTGTGAGGGTTCGATGAACCTTGAGATTTCGACAATACATCGTGAACACCTACTGACTCCAACACCGCACGTACTGCACCACCGGCAATAACTCCTGTACCGTGAGAAGCAGGCATCAATAATACTCTTGCTCCACCAAATTTTCCTTTTTGCTCGTGAGGTACTGAATGTCCTGATAAAGGAATACGCACTAAATTCTTTTTCGCATCTTCTACTGCTTTAGCAATAGCTTCCGAAACGTCTTTAGATTTTCCTAAACCGTGACCTACCACACCGTGCTCATCTCCAACTACTACGATTGCAGAGAAACCAAATGCTCTACCTCCTTTAGTAACTTTAGTTACACGGTTAACACTTACCAAACGGTCTTTCAATTCAAGACCACTAGGTTTAACTAGTTCTACGTTTTTATAGTTATGATACATAGTTCTTAGAATTTAAGTCCAGCTTCTCTGGCACCGTCTGCTAATGATTTAACTCTTCCGTGATATAAATAACCACCTCTGTCAAAAGAAACAGTACTGATTCCTGCTTTCTGCGCTTTGTCAGCAATTAGCTTACCTACTGCAGCAGCAACTTCAATTTTTGTTCCTTTTGCTCCGGCTTCTCTTGAGGAAGCAGCAGCTAGTGTCACACCGTTCACGTCATCTATGATTTGCGCATAGATTTCTTTATTACTTCTGAAAACAGAAAGTCTAGGATTTGAAGCAGTTCCGCTTACAATCTTTCTGATTCTGAACTTGATTCTTTGTCTTCTTTCAGATTTTGTTAATGACATAGTCTTAATTTTTAAGCTGATTTACCTGCTTTTCTTCTTAACTCTTCCCCTACGAATTTAACTCCTTTTCCTTTGTAAGGCTCTGGCTTACGGAAACCTCTAATTTTCGCAGCTACTTGTCCTAACAATTGCTTGTCATGAGAAGTTAATTTAATGATAGGGTTTTTACCTTTTTCAGATACAGTTTCTACTTTCACCTCAGGAACCACCTCAAGAACTATGTTATGAGAAAAACCTAAAGCAACATCCAATTTTTGTCCTTGGTTAGCCGCTCTATAACCTACTCCCACTAATTCTAATTCTTTAGTGAAACCTTCGGATACACCAACAATCATATTGTTGATCAAAGCTCTGTATAAACCGTGTTTCGAACGATCATTTTTATGATCAGAAGATCTTTCCACGATTACTTGTCCTTCCTCTACTTTTACAGATACATCTGAAAACTCTTGAGAAAGCTCACCTAATTTTCCTTTTACTGTAATTACAGCATCCTTAACCTCTACGGTTACACCAGCTGGAATTGCAATCGGACTTTTACCTATTCTTGACATTGTCTAAGTATTTTTAATTAGTATACGTAACAAATTACCTCTCCACCAACATTCAATTGTTTCGCTTGTTTTCCAGTCATAAGACCTTTAGAAGTTGAAACAATAGCAATACCTAATCCGTTCAAGATTCTTGGCAATTTGGCAGCACCTGCGTACTTACGTAAACCTGGTTTACTGATTCTTTGGATATCTTTAATCACAGACTCTTTAGTATCTTTATCATACTTAAGAGCGATTTTGATAGTACCTTGTACAGTACTGTCGTCGAATTTGTAACTTAAGATATATCCTTGATCGAATAAAATCTTAGTGATTTCTTTTTTCATGTTAGATGCAGGAATCTCAACCACTTTGTGGTTAGCACGAACCGCATTTCTAACCCTTGTCAAGAAATCTGCAATTGGGTCTGTATACATATTTATTAAATTGCGGCAACGGTTTTCAAAAAGACTATCTCCCTGAACCTGAAGCCATTAAACTCTATTTTTAAAGCAGATAACTGTACGTTACCGGCGAAAATCCGGCAAATGTACAACTATCTGCTAAAATAAACAAACTTTTTATTACCAGCTTGCTTTCTTTACTCCTGGAATTAAGCCGTTATTGGCCATCTCACGGAAAGTAACACGTGAAATACCGAACTGACGCATATACCCTCTTGGTCTTCCTGTTAATTTACAACGGTTGTGTAAACGTACCGGAGAAGCATTTTTTGGCAATTTTTGTAGACCTTCATAATCTCCAGCTTCTAATAAAGCTTTTCTTTTTTCAGCATACTTTTCTACCAACGCTTGTCTTTTCACCTCGCGGGCTTTCATTGATTCTTTAGCCATGTCTTAATTCTTTTTAAAAGGTAAACCTAATTCAGCCAATAATGATTTTGCTTCTTTGTCAGTTTTTGCAGAAGTTACAAAAGTAATATCGAAACCTGCAATCTTGTTTACTTTGTCAATATCAATTTCAGGGAAAATGATTTGCTCAAGTACACCTAAGTTGTAGTTTCCTCTTCCGTCAAAACCTGTAGCTTTGATTCCACCGAAGTCACGTACTCGTGGTAACGCAGAAGTGATCAAACGATCCAAGAACTCATACATTCTCTCTCCGCGTAAAGTAACTTTAGCTCCGATTGGCATCCCTTTTCTCAATTTGAAAGACGCAACGTCTTTTTTAGAGATAGTAGCAATCGCTTTCTGACCTGTAATTTTTGTTAACTCTTCAACAGCGTGATCTACCAATTTCTTGTCAGATACAGCTGCCCCAACACCACGGCTGATAACGATTTTTTCCAATTTAGGAACCATCATTACGTTTGCATAACCGTACTCTTGAGTAAGAGCAGCAATTACTCTGCTCTTATATTCTTCTTTAAGTCTAGGTATATAAGTCATGACTATAATACTTGATTAGATTTTTTAGAAATTCTCACTTTCTTATCTCCTTCTACTTTAATCCCTACTCTAGTCGCAGACTTAGTTTTAGGATCGATTAAAGCGATGTTTGAAATATGAATTGGAGCTTCTTTTTTCACGATACCACCTTGAGGGTTTTTAGCACTTGGCTTAGTGTGTTTAGACACCATGTTAACTCCTTCAACTACCGCTTTATTTGACTCGCGAAGTACACGTAAAACTTTACCTTCAGCACCTTTATGGTCACCTGCGATAACTTTTACAACGTCTCCTGATTTAATTTTTAGCTTTGTCATCATGTAAAGAATTAAAGCACTTCTGGTGCTAATGATACAATTTTCATGAATTGTTTTTCACGAAGCTCTCTGGCTACCGGACCAAAAACACGAGTTCCTCTCATTTCACCTGCAGCGTTCAACAATACACATGCGTTATCGTCGAAACGGATGTAAGATCCATCAGCTCTTCTCACTTCTTTTTTAGTACGAACCACAACAGCTGTAGATACTGCTCCTTTTTTCACGTTTCCGTTTGGAGTTGCATCTTTAATCGCTACTACAATTTTATCTCCAACAGAGGCATA
Source organism: Flavobacterium sp. (assembly GCF_032153895.1). GTDB lineage: Bacteria > Bacteroidota > Bacteroidia > Flavobacteriales > Flavobacteriaceae > Flavobacterium. The sequence goes on along the minus strand of NZ_JALDYN010000001.1, from coordinate 62,358 downwards.
ACGACGTTTCGTTCCTCCTAAAACACGAATAGTCAAAACTTCTTTTGCACCCGTGTTATCTGCTACTTTTAATCTCGATTCCTGTTGTACCATAATTACTTAGCTCTTTCAATGATTTCAACTAATCTCCAACATTTTGATTTCGATAAAGGACGTGTTTCCATGATCTTTACCGTATCCCCGATGTTGCAATCGTTTGTTTCGTCGTGCGCAACGTATTTTTTCGTTTTCAACACGAACTTACCGTATAATGGGTGTTTTACTCTTCTTGTTTCAGAAACAACAATAGATTTTTCCATTTTGTTGCTAGTAACAACACCAATTCTCTCTTTTCTTAAATTTCTTTTTTCCATCTTTCAGCAGAATACAATTATTGTAACTCTCTTTTGCTTAACTCAGTAGCAACTCTTGCGATTGATCTTCTCACAGTTCTTAACTGTAAAGGATTCTCAATTGGAGAAATTGCGTGAGCATTTTTTAGGTCGGTATAAGTCTTCTTTAACTGACTAAGTTGTCCTTGTAACTCAGCTGCAGACAGATTTTTAATTTCAGATTGTTTCATAATGTCTTTTTATTATGCTTCGAAATCTCTAGCAACGATAAACTTAGTTTTTACTGGAAGTTTCTGTGCTGCAAGACGTAACGCCTCTTTAGCTACTGCGATTGGCACTCCACCAACCTCAAACATAATTCTTCCTGGTTTTACAACTGCAGCCCAGTATTCAACTGCACCTTTACCTTTACCCATACGTACTTCAAGAGGTTTTTTGGTAATCGGTTTATCTGGGAAAATTTTAATCCACAATTGTCCTTCACGTTTCATGTAACGAGTTGCAGCGATACGCGCAGCTTCGATTTGACGAGAAGTGATGAATGAATAATCTAAAGATTTGATACCAAACATTCCGTTAGAAAGCTCGTGACCTCTTTGAGATACGCCCTTCATCTTACCTTTCTGTACCTTACGGTATTTTGTTCTTTTAGGCTGTAACATTTTTCTTTAGTTTAAAAATTACTTTCTTTTACGAGCGTTTGGTTTACCATTTCCTTTTGGAGAAGATGATCCTGTAGATTTAGACTGTTTTTTGTCCATACCTACTAACGGAGAAAGATCTCTTTTCCCGTAAACTTCACCTTTCATGATCCACACTTTGATACCCATTCTACCATAAGCAGTATGCGCTTCACCAAGTGAGTAATCGATGTCAGCTCTGAAAGTCGATAGAGGAATACGTCCTTCTTTGAACATTTCAGAACGTGCCATTTCAGCACCGTTCAAACGACCAGAAATCATAACTTTGATTCCTTCAGCATTCATACGCATAGCAGCAGCGATAGCCATCTTGATTGCACGACGATATGAAATACGACTTTCAATCTGACGAGCAATACTTGTTGCTACTAAATACGCATCAAGCTCAGGTCTTTTAATTTCAAAGATGTTAATCTGAACCTCTTTGTCAGTAATTTTCTTAAGCTCTTCTTTCAACTTGTCTACCTCTTGGCCACCTTTTCCGATAATGATACCAGGTCTAGCAGTAGTGATAGTAACGGTTACAAGTTTCAAAGTTCTCTCGATGATTACTTTAGAAACACTAGCTTTAGATAAACGAGCATGGATATACTTACGGATTTTAGCATCTTCTGCCAATTTATCACCGTAGTCATTTCCACCGTACCAGTTTGAGTCCCATCCTCTGATGATCCCAAGGCGATTTCCGATTGGATTTGTCTTTTGTCCCATACTGCTTATTAATTGCTTTGTGTGTTATTAATATCTCCTAACACGATTGTTACGTGGTTAGAACGTTTTCTGATTCTGTGTGCGCGACCTTGCGGAGCCGGACGAAGTCTTTTCAACATCATACCGCCATCTACACGGATCTCTTTTACAAATAAGCCTGCATCCTCGATGTTAACGTCAGCATTTTTCTGCTGATAGTTGTTGATAGCTGACAACAACAATTTCTCTAACTTACGAGAAGCTTCTTTTGAACTAAATCTTAATATATTAAGAGCTTTTTCTACCTTCTGACCTCTTACTAAATCTGCCACTAAGCGCATTTTTCTAGGTGAAGTTGGGCAGTTATTAAGCTTAGCAACAGCAACCTGTTTCTTAGCTTCTTTAGTCTGCTCGGCTCTTTCTCTTTTACGAACTCCCATAGCTTCTTATTATTTTTTACCTTTATTTTTAGCTCCAGCATGACCTCTAAAAGATCTTGTTGGCGAAAACTCTCCTAATTTATGACCTACCATGTTTTCAGTAACGTAAACAGGTACAAATTGACGACCATTGTGTACTGCGATAGTCTGTCCAACGAAATCTGGAGTAATCATAGAAGCGCGAGACCAAGTCTTAACAACTCCTTTGTTACCTTTTTCGATATTCTCCTGAACTTTCTTCTCTAATTTAAAGTGTACGAAAGGTCCTTTTTTTAATGAACGTGCCATATCTTACTTATTATTTCTTTCTACGTTCTACGATATACTTATTACTCGGGTTAACTTTAGAACGAGTTCTATAACCTTTAGCAGGTAAACCTTTTCTTGAACGTGGGTGACCTCCTGAAGAGCGTCCTTCACCACCACCCATTGGGTGATCAACAGGGTTCATTGCTACCGGTCTAGTTCTTGGTCTTCTACCTAACCATCTAGATCTACCAGCTTTACCTGATACAACTAACTGGTGGTCTGAGTTAGAAACTGCTCCAATGGTTGCAGAACAAGTAAGCAAGATTAATCTTGTTTCACCTGAAGGCATTTTGATTGTAGCATATTTTCCGTCTCTTGCCATTAACTGAGCGAAAGTTCCAGCTGAACGAGCGATTACTGCTCCTTGCCCTGGTCTTAACTCGATACAAGAAATAACAGTTCCTAGAGGAATTTTGCTTAAAGGCAATGTGTTACCAATTTCTGGAGCCGCTTCAGGACCAGAAACTACAGTTTGTCCTACTTGTAAACCGTTTTGTGCGATGATGTAAGTTTTAGCTCCATCAGCATAAGCGATCAATGAAATGAAAGCCGAACGGTTTGGATCGTACTCGATTGTTTTCACTGTAGCAGGAATTCCAGCTTTAGTTCTTTTAAAATCAACAACACGGTACTTTTGTTTGTGACCACCACCTGTGTAGCGCATGGTCATCTTTCCTTGACTATTTCTACCTCCAGAGTTTTTTTTCGGAGCCAATAATGAACGCTCCGGCTTATCAGTTGTAATAGTGTCAAAGCTATTCACAACTCTAAAACGCTGACCCGGGGTAATAGGTTTTAATTTTCTAACTGACATGTCTTATTAGATATTAGTATAAAAATCTATTGTTTCTCCTTCTTGTACTTGTACAACTGCTTTTTTGTATGCAGTAGTCTTTCCACTGATTAAACCACTCTTAGTGTATTTAACCGATCTATCAGCTCTGTAATTCATAGTGTTAACCGCTACTACATTCACACCAAAAGTTGCTTCAACAGCATTTTTGATTTGAATTTTGTTTGCTTTTTTGTCAACAACAAAACCAAAGCGGTTGAAAGTTTCCCCCTCTTTAGTAATTTTTTCAGTAATGATAGGTTTAATTATGATACTCATAGCCTATTATTTGCTTAAATTTTCTACAATTCCTTCTACCGAACCTTCTAAAAGCACTAAACTGTTTGTGTTCAAAATTGCATAAGTGCTTAATTCTGAAGAAGTTATAACGCTAGAAGATTTCAAATTGCGCGACGACAAATATACATTTTTATTTGAATCACCCAACACGAACAATGATTTTTTGTTCTCTAACCCTAAAGCTTTCAATACGTTAATGAAATTTTTAGTGTTTGGTGTTTCGAAATTAAAATCTTCTAAAACTAAAATACTTGACTCTTTTGCTTTGATTGAGAAAGCCGATTTACGTGCTAATCTTTTCAAAGTTTTGTTCAATTTGAAAGAATAGTTTCTTGGTCTTGGACCAAAAATTCTACCTCCACCTACAAACACAGGAGATTTAACACTACCTGCACGAGCCGTACCAGTACCTTTTTGTTTTTTAATCTTACGTGTACTTCCCGCAACTTCAGCTCTTTCTTTAGCTTTGTGCGTTCCTTGTCTTTGATTTGCTAAGTATTGCTTAACATCAAGGTATACAGCGTGATTATTAGGCTCAATTGCGAATACTGAGTCAGCAAGTTGTACTTTTCTGCCAGTATCTTTTCCGTTGATATCTAATACTTTTACTTCCATTACTTCTGAATGATTACGTAAGAGTTTTTGTGTCCTGGAACCGCTCCTTTTACAACAAGCAAGTTCTTATCAGCCACAACTTTTAAAACTCTAAGGTTTTGAACTGTTACATTTTCTCCTCCTGTTCTTCCGGCCATTCTCATCCCTTTGAATACTCTTGAAGGATAAGATGATGCTCCAACAGAACCTGGCGCTCTCAAACGGTTGTGCTGACCATGAGTAGCCTGTCCAACACCACCAAAACCGTGACGTTTTACAACCCCTTGGAAACCTTTACCTTTTGATACACCCACCACGTCTACGAATTCACCTTCAGCGAAAACATCAACAGTGATTACATCACCTAATTTATACTCGTTTTCAAACTCCTGGAATTCAACGACTTTCTTTTTAGCAACAGTACCTGCTTTTTTAAAGTGACCTAACTCAGCTTTAGTAGCATGTTTTTCTGTTTTGTCATCGAAACCAAGTTGCAACGCTTCATACCCGTCAACCTCATTGGTTCTGACTTGGGTAACGACACATGGACCCGCTTCGATTACAGTACAAGGAATATTCTTCCCGTTCTCGTCGAACAAGCTAGTCATGCCGATTTTTCTTCCAATTAACCCAGACATATTAAACTATTTATTAATAAATTATAAAAATTCTTATTTTTTTGAGTGTGCAAAAGTAGGGATTATATTTTGAATACCAAAACATAATCCCTAAATACTTTAAAATGCGTGATTTATCACACTTTGATTTCTACTTCAACTCCACTAGGCAACTCTAATTTCATTAGAGCGTCGATAGTTTTTGAAGAGGAAGAGTAGATATCTAAAAGTCTTTTGTATGAACTCACTTCAAACTGCTCTCTTGATTTTTTGTTTACGTGCGGAGAACGTAATACAGTGAAAATCTTTTTGTGAGTTGGTAATGGAATAGGACCAGTTACCACAGCACCTGTACTTTTTACAGTTTTTACGATTTTTTCTGCTGATTTATCAACCAACATGTGATCGTAAGATTTTAATTTTATTCTGATTTTTTGACTCATCTTGATAAAAATTAAGCGTTACCTTTTGCTTTTTTAATTACTTCATCTGAAATATTAGATGGAGTTTGCTCATAGTGCGAGAATTCCATAGTAGAAGTTGCACGACCTGATGACAATGTTCTTAATGTAGTTACATAACCAAACATTTCAGAAAGCGGCACGTTTGCTTTAATGGTTTTAGCACCATTTCTGTCACCCATGTCATTAACTTGTCCTCTACGACGGTTCAAGTCACCTACAATATCACCCATGTTTTCTTCCGGAGTAATAACTTCGATTTTCATGATTGGCTCTAAGATTACAGCTCCAGCAGCTTTCGCAACTTCTTTGTAACCCATTTTCGCTGCTAATTCGAACGATAATGCATCCGAATCCACCGCGTGGTAAGAACCATCCAATAAAGTAACTTTCAAACTATCTACAACATATCCAGCCAAAGGACCTGTTTTCATAGCTTCGCGGAAACCTTTCTCAACAGCAGGAATATATTCTTTAGGAACGTTACCTCCTTTTACCTCGTTAACAAACTGCAATCCTACAGCTGGTTTACCATCAACTGCCTCAGCCGGCTCCAAACGGAAAACGATATCCCCGAATTTACCACGACCTCCAGACTGTTTCTTGTACACCTCTCTGTGTTGTGCAGATTTCGTAAACGCCTCTTTGTACTCAACTTGCGGCTCACCTTGGTTAACCTCAACTTTGAATTCACGTTTCATACGATCTACCAAGATATCTAAGTGAAGCTCACCCATACCAGAGATGATAGTTTGACCTGAAGCCTCATCCGTTCTAACTGTAAACGTTGGATCTTCTTCAGCTAATTTCGCTAAAGCCATACCCATTTTATCTACGTCAGCTTTTGTTTTAGGCTCAATCGCGATACCAATTACCGGATCAGGGAATTTCATAGACTCAAGAATAATTGGATGTTTTTCATCACACATTGTATCTCCAGTCTTGATATCTTTAAATCCTACTGCCGCTCCAATATCTCCAGCCTCAATGTATTCGATTGGATTTTGCTTGTTAGCGTGCATTTGGTAGATACGAGAAATACGCTCTTTGTTTCCTGAACGTGTGTTCAAGATATAAGAACCCGCATCTAAACGACCAGAATAAGCACGGAAGAACGCTAAACGACCAACATAAGGGTCAGTAGCAATTTTAAATGCTAAAGCCGCGAAAGGCTCTTTTACATCTGGACGACGTAAGATTTTAGTTTGATCTTCTTCTAACAAATCAGCATCATCAGGGTGAATACCTTCGATACCTTCTTTATCCAAAGGAGATGGTAAGTATTTACAAACTGCATCTAACATGAACTGAACTCCTTTGTTTTTGAAAGAAGAACCAGCAATCATTGGGATGATCGCCATGTCGATAGTAGCAGCTCTTAATGCAGCGTTGATTTCGTCCTCAGTAATTGAGTTCTCATCTTCCATATATTTGTCAAGTAGATTTTCATCATACTCAGCAACCGCTTCAATTAAGATTGATCTGTATTCTTTAACCTCAGCTACCATATCAGCAGGAATGTCTACGATATCAAAAGTTGCCCCCTGAGTAGCATCATGCCATACAATCGCTTGATTTTTTACTAAATCTACAACTCCTTTAAAATCGTTTTCTTCACCGATTGGCAAAGTAATAGCCACAGCGTTAGATTTTAACATATCTCTAACCTGCTGACAAACGTTTAAGAAATTAGACCCTTGACGGTCCATTTTGTTTACGAATCCCATACGAGGAACACGGTACTGATCCGCAAGTCTCCAGTTAGTTTCTGATTGCGGCTCAACACCGTCAACAGCAGAAAATAAGAAAACTAAACCATCCAATACACGTAACGAACGGTTTACCTCTACGGTAAAGTCAACGTGTCCTGGAGTATCAATAATATTAAAATGGTAAGGTTTTGAATCCGCTACCAATTTACCTTGCTCCGTTGGAAAACTCCACTCACAAGTTGTCGCTGCAGAAGTAATGGTAATACCTCTTTCCTGCTCTTGCGCCATCCAGTCCATGGTTGCAGCACCATCGTGTACCTCACCAATTTTGTGTGATTTTCCAGTATAAAATAAGATACGCTCCGTTGTTGTTGTTTTACCAGCATCAATGTGAGCAGCAATACCTATGTTTCTTGTGAATTTTAAATCTCTAGCCATTTCTTATGAATTAAAATCTAAAGTGAGAGAATGCTTTATTAGCATCTGCCATTTTGTGAGTATCCATTCTTTTCTTAACTGCAGCTCCTTCTTCTTTAGCAGCAGCTAAAATTTCAGAAGCAAGTTTTGCCGCCATCGATTTTTCATTTCTTCTTCTTGCATACAAGATCATCCATTTCATAGAATAAGAAATTTTTCTATCTGGACGAATTTGCATTGGAATTTGGAACGTAGCACCTCCCACACGACGAGAACGAACTTCTACGTGAGGCATAACATTTGTTAAGGCATCTTTCCAGATTTCTAAAGCTGATTTTTCAGCATCTTGCTTTTTAGCTTCAACGATATCTAACGCATCGTAGAATACTGCAAAAGCAGTCGATTTTTTACCATCCCACATTAAGTTGTTCACAAAACGCGTTACTAACTGATCGTTAAATTTCGGATCTGGTAAAAGAGGTCTTTTTTTGGCCTGTCTTTTTCTCATGTCTTTTTCTTAAAAGTTAAAAATTACTTTTTAGCGTCTTTAGGTCTCTTAGCACCATATTTAGATCTTCTTTGAGTTCTACCGTTAACTCCGGCAGTATCCAAAGCACCACGTACGATGTGGTATCTAACACCTGGTAAATCTTTTACCCTTCCGCCTCTAACTAATACTATCGAGTGCTCTTGTAGATTGTGTCCTTCTCCAGGAATGTAAGCATTCACTTCATTACCATTTGTCAAACGTACACGCGCAACTTTACGCATTGCAGAGTTTGGTTTTTTTGGTGTAGTAGTGTAAACACGCGTACAAACCCCTCTTCTTTGAGGACAAGAATCTAAAGCAGCCGATTTACTCTTCTTAGTTACTTGGGCTCTCCCTGTTCTTACTAATTGTTGAATTGTTGGCATAATGTTTAATAAAATTACTAACGTTATTATTTCCCGACACTTTTCGGGGCTGCAAATGTAGGAATTAATTTTTACAAAACAAACCCTAATTATTTAATTTTCAACACAATTTCACTTTCCTTAAAAATCACATAATCACAAACCGTTTTTTGCGTTATTTTTACCAAAAGATTTTTCCGCTTGAAAAAACTATTCCTTTTTCTTTCCCTCTTTATCTGTTGCTTTACCTCAAAAGCACAACAACTGCATTTGAAAATTGAAGGGAATTCGTCGGAAGAAACCAAAACCATCGACAGCATCGGTTACAAAAAACTGCACGAGAACACCAAATCGATTTTGGATGAAACCCAAAATATCGCTGCAACACTTTTACAGAAAGGCTATTTGGAACAGCAACTTTTAAGTTCGAAAAAAGAAAATGACTCTACTTTTCTGTTTCAATTTATGGTCGGAAGAAAAACGAATCGCATACATATATATATAGGTAAGATTTCCGAAGAAGAAAAAGCACTGCTCAACTTCCCTTCCGACACAATTAAACTGCAAACCTCCGAAGTAGAAAACTTCATGAATACCAACTTAGCCAAATTGGAACAGAAAGGCTATTCTTTAAGCGAGCTCCAACTCGTTAATCATCGAAAAGAAAACAATCACCTACTAGCAGATTTCAAAATCAAAACCGAAAAACAACGAAATCTAAACGACATTGTTATTGTCGGTTATGAAAAATTCCCGGAAGGCATCCGAAAAAACATTTCCAAACAATACCGCAAGAAACCATTCAATCAGGAAACCTTAAAAGAAATAAACGACAAGTTCAAAACCCTGCCCTTTGTCAATCAGTTAAAATACCCAGAGATTCTATTCACCAAAGACAGCACAAAAGTGTATGTTTACTTAGAGAAATCGAAAGCCAATCGTTTTGACGGTTTCATCGGTTTTGCCAATGAGGAAAATTCAGGAATTCGATTTAATGGTTATCTCGATTTGCTTTTGAACAATGCTTTAAACACAGGCGAAAAGCTCAATTTGTATTGGAAAAGCGACGGGAACAAACAAACCACATTCAACATCGGGACAGAACTTCCCTATATTTTCAAAACACCATTAGGAATCAAGGCCAATTTGAAGATTTTCAAACAAGACAGTACTTTTCAAAATACCACAACGGATTTGAATTTAGGCTATTACTTCAATTACAATTCCAAAGTATACTTAGGTTACCAATCGGCTGAATCTGTCGATATTCAAAGTTCAAACACTTTAGCAATTAGTGATTTTTCGAATGCTTTTTGGACGACTTCCTATGAATACGTCAACTTCAACCCTGATGATTTCATTTTCAGAGAACAAACCAGTTTAAATCTGAAACTCGGAATCGGAAATCGGAAAACCAATGTACAATCAACAGAGCAATCTTTCATACAACTCGACGCACATCACAATTTCTATCTGAATCCTAAAAACAGCATCAGTCTCAAAAATCAAAGTTTTTATCTTCAAAGTAATGATTATATCATTAATGAATTGTACCGATTTGGCGGCATCAACTCCATTCGCGGTTTTGTAGAAAACAGTTTACAAGCCAATTTGTTTTCCGGCATTATGGCAGAATACCGTTATGCACTTACCTCAGGAATGTACGTTCATACCATTACCGATTACGGCTATTTCCAAGACAAAACCTCTGATATTAAAGAGAACTTATTAGGCCTCGGTTTTGGATTTGGCTTGCTGACAAAAAACGGTTTGTTCAATTTAATTTATGCCAATGGAAGTACTGGCAAGCAAGCCATAAAATTATCGAATTCCATCATACATGTTAAATTTCACATTCTTTTTAAGTAATTTTTGAGATATCATTGAATATTCTGTCATTTTTTTATAATATTTGCAGTTACTAACTCAAAACATTAAATATGAAATTTAAATTCAACGCATGGCTTAGCTTGCTAGTCCTGCTAATTGGACAAATTGCCTTATCACAAACCGGCACCGTGTCCGGAAAGGTTTCTGATCAAGGAGGGCTTGGCTTACCAGGCGTATCGGTTGTTGTAAAAGGGACTACTAACGGAACCCAAACCGATTTAGATGGTAATTACTCTATTCAGGCGAACAAAGGTGCAACCTTAGTATTCAGCTCAATTGGGCTTAAGACTAAAGAAATGATTGTATCTGGACAAACTTTAAACCTTACTTTAGAAGAAGAAGTAAGTGAATTAGAAGATTTGGTTGTTACAGCCGTTGGTATTAAAAGAAAGCCAGACGAATTGACTACCGCTAATCAGGTTATTAAAACCGCTGAATTAACTCAGGCAAACAACCCAAATGCCATTCAGAGTTTAGCAGGTAAAGTATCTGGATTACAAATCAACACTACTTCAACAGGTTTAACACCAAATACAAGTATTATTTTAAGAGGTCCTAAATCAATTTCTGGAAACAATGAAGCGTTGGTTGTAATTGACAACATTATATCTAGCGCTGGTGTTTTGGCTTCTATTGATCCAAATTCAATTGAATCCATGAACGTTATCAAAGGAGCCAACGGAGCTGCTTTGTACGGAGAAAGAGGATCAAATGGTGTAATTATAGTTACAACGAAAAAAGGAAACAAAACTGACAAATTAAACGTAGACATTGTTTCATCTGTAACATTCGAAGAAATAGCATATTTACCGGAAACACAAGACCGATATGGTCAGGGATGGCAAGGAGATTTAGACTGGACTGATCAAGGTTCATGGGGACCTGAATATGATGGTTCAATGCAAATTGTAGGTATTCCTTACCCTAACAGCGGCGACTGGAGATTGTTTAAATACGAACATATTGAAGACAACATCAAACCTTTCTTTAATACCGGTATCACTTACCAAAACAGTATTTCATTATCAAGTGGAAGTGAAGAGTCAGGTTATGCTACATTAAACTTCAACAGACAAGACTTTGAAGGTCTTATCCCAGAAGATACCCGAGTAAAAAACTACATCAATTTTGCTGCTGGTAAAAAAATAGGCAAATTCAGATTGAGCGGTATTGCCAGATACACCAAAGACAAATCTGACAGAGCAAATGGAGCGCTTTATCAGACTTTATCAAATACCCCAGGAAACGTACCTGTAGAAATGTTTAGCTCAGGAGACAACAACGACCACTGGACTCTTTACGATAATAGCCCATATTGGGTTTTGAAAAACGCAAGAGCGAATTCACACACAACAATCTCTGAACTTATGGGAGAAGGTCAGTATTTCTTAAATGACAATATTGATTTTATTTTAAGAAGTTCCGTTAGATCAACCGCATTAAATTCAAGTGCTTATTTAAATAGTTTCATCGATTTATATGAATACACCGGAACTAATCGATCAATCCGCTCATCATACAATAGATCAATCACTGAGTCTACCGTATTATACACTGACTTAATGGCTAACTTCAATTATGATTTAACAGAAAATCTTTCATTTAAATCCAATATTGGTTTAAACATTACTGACAGCAAATCTCATGGATTATCAGCTGGTGGTTCCGATTTAACATTGCCGCTTTTTTATGATTTATCTAATATTTCAAACGTAATTGATGCCAACGAAGATAGATTCCGTCAAAGAACTGCTGCTGTTTTTGCCAACTTTGATTTAGGATATAAAAACTATTTATTCTTAAACTTAACCGGAAGAAATGATTGGAACTCCGTTTTACCAAAAAACAAAAACAACTTCTTCTATCCATCTGCCGGTATCTCTTTCATTCCAACAAATGCTTTTGAAGGGTTAAAAGGAAAAATATTAAACAAAGCTAAAATCTCAGCAAGTATTGTGAAAGTTGGTAATGCATCTGCGTTATCTGCAGGCAGCGTTAACTTTGTTGCAAATCAAGCTCCAGGTTACCCTTACTTCCTTACTGCTTCAAACTCATTCTTACTTGAGACAACGAATGTTGACCCGAATATTGAAAATGAGTTTGTTACCTCAAAAGAATTCAACCTTAATCTTGAATTTTTAAACAGAAGAATTACTTTAGACGCTTCTGCTACCTTCACAGAAAACACAAATCAGTTATTGAATACTACAAGTTCTAATGCAACAGGTTTTACTTCAACATTAATCAACGTTGGTAAAACAAGTTCAAAAGCATTTGAAGTTGATTTAGGATTTACTCCTGTTAAAACCAATGATATTGAATGGAACAACACAATTTCATTTTCAACTTACAAAACGGTTGTAGACAAAGTAACTGATGATTCTAATATTGTTGGATCTGGAGCACCAGGTATCTATGCAGTTGAAGGAGAAGAATTTCCTTTAATCAGAGGAACTGCTTACACTAGGGATGATGAAGGAAGAATCGTTCTTGATGCAAACGGAAATCCAATCAGAAGTTCTCAATTGCAAATTCTTGGAAAAACAACTCCTGATTATATTTTAAATTTCTCAACAAGCTTTAAATACAAAAACTTCAAGCTTAGTGCTGTTGCTGATTACAGAACAGGACACGTATTCTATTCTGGAGTTGCTGATCAGTTGAACAGCCAAGGAAGAACTATCGAATCTGCACAAAATGGTAGAGAGCCATTCGTAATGCCAAACTCAACAGTTCAAGGTTCGGGTACAACGAATACCTCTGTATTATCTGGTGGAAGCGGATCTTATGCTGGATACCAAAGTTATGTAACAGACAACTACGGTTTCTTTGATGAAAATTTCGTTTTGGATGCCACCGCTTTCAAACTACGTGAAGTTTCTTTAACTTATGACTTACCAACTGCATTTATTTCAAAATTAAAGCTTAACCGTCTTAATATTGGAGTAAGCGGAAGAAACCTTTTAACTGTTTTACCTAAAGAAAACAGAGGCTACAATGATCCAGAAACTGGTAGTGGATTAGCTGGTTACAGTTTCACACCACCTACTAGATTTTATGCATTCAGTATCAATTTAGCATTTTAATTTTTAGTTTTTATGAAAAAAATAATTAGACAATATAGCAAAGTCTTCATCTTAGCATTAGCTTTTGGCGCAGTCGTTTCATGTGACGACTACGTTGATGTTAATAAAGATTTAGACAATCCTGGAGTTGAAGATTTAACACCAGATGCAATGCTTGCCGGTGCCCAAACCACTACTGCAAGCACATTGAACGGAACAATGAACCAGCTTGGAAACTTATTCACAACAAACTGGTCAGGAAATGCAACAGATTTTTCAAGCCCATTTAGGACAGAATTCCAATATGATCTAACCAGTACCTTTTATACGGGAATTTGGTCTAATCTAATGGTTAGAACACATAATTTTTCACACATTGAAAAATATAATGGAGAGGGAAACTGGGATTACCACAAAGCCATTTCTAAAATATTAAAATCTTTTTATTTTCAATATTTGGTTGACTTATATGGAGACATTCCTTATTCTCAAAATCACGACAGAAACATATTGTTTCCAGAATATGATAACGCAAAAACCGAAATTTACCCGGCTTTATACGATTCACTAGACGAAGCAATAGCGTTAATCCAAAACACTGATGTAACCACTGTTAAATCAGCTGCAAGTGCAGATGTTATTTTAAACGGTAATATGGATGAGTGGGTAAAAGTTGCAAACACTTTGAAGTTAAGACTACTAATCCGTCAGTCGGTTATTGCTCAAACAGATGCTGCAATTCAGACTTATGTTAATGACAAATTTACAGAGTTAGTGAATGACGGTGCTCAATTTGTATCAAGTGACGTTACTGTTAACCCAGGTTACATCAATTCTGAAGGTAAACAAAATCCTTTTTATGAAGCATATGGATTCAATGCACTTGGATCAGATGCAGATTCATCAAGAAGATTGGTTGGTCCATCCAAATATGTTTCAGATTTCTTAAGAGGTATCCTTCCTAATACCACACCTGATGAGCGAAGATTTAGAATATACCAACCTAGATCTGGAACAGAAATTGCCGGTGTTGTACAAGGAGCTACAACCGGAAGACCGTCTTACTTAGGCCCTGGAATCATTAAAGGTTCGGATCAAGATTTATATTTAATGTTAAGTGCGGAGAGTTATTTCCTTCAAGCTGAAGCAGTACAAAGAGGTTATTTACCGGGAAGTGCACAAGGTTTATTCAATCAGGGAGTTGAAGCATCTTTCATAACACTTGGTTTAGATGGAGCAACGGCTACAAATTATATTGCTAATTCTGATTTCCTTGATGGTTTAGGATGGACTGGTTCAACAGACAAAATCCAAGCAATCATCACTCAAAAATGGATAGCATTAAATAGCATCAACGGAATAGAAGGTTGGATTGAGTACACAAGAACGGGATACCCTGCGAACATTCCTCTACCAACAATTACATCTCAAACAAGCAGACCTGTTCGATTATTATATCCGCAGTCTGAATATTCAGGAAATTCAAACAATGTTCCTAACCAAACTGCCGGAGATGCATTTACAAGTAAAGTATTTTGGTATAACTAATTAAGACAAACCATGAAAAATATTAAAATTATAATCGCAACTCTATTCTTAGGCGCAATCACTACATCGTGTTTGGTTGATGATGAAGTTGAATCTGAAAATTTAAAAGAGACACCGATGGTTGTTGGTTTTAACAAAACAGCTGTCAATTTCAGTTATTTTGAAGATCTTGGATCAGTCGAAAATGATGTATTTGTAGAAATCATCGGAGGAGGTTTAGGCTTCTCAACTTCTACAACAACAGCAACTTTTGAAATCGACCCAAGCAGTACTGCAACAGAAGGACAGGAATTTTCTTTTCCTAATGGCAAAAATTTCACAATCGATGCCAACCATGATTTAGGTTCTTTTAAAATCGCGGTAAATACCGGAAGTTTAAATCCAACAAATCCAACTTTTGTTAAATTAAATATTGTTCCAACAGGTTCAGTTGTACCAGCAAATAATAAAAAATCCATTACTATTGAATTTGTAGGCTGTAACTCTGAAATAATTCCTGGAAATTATGCAAATTCAAACCTTCCTGGATCAACTGGGGGTAATGCTGACATTGATGAAATTGCACCAAATACTTTTGAAACAGTTTTTCCAGTTTATACACTAGGTGGTCAGTTAATTTACTTTGTTTTTAATGACACTTGTGGGAATTTATCAATTGTTAGTTCTGATTTGGATGGAACCTATTTAATCACTGCGGATGATATTGTATTTGACTCAGGTGCTAATACAATAACATTTACCAATTTGGTTATCCACAATGGTACAAGTCCTTCAGATCCTCCAGTTGTAGCTCCTGTACCTACATCAACTTATACTTTAAACTAATAACTTAAGAAGATAGTTATGAAAAATAAATTCATTGCACTTTTGGCTATCGTAGGATTATCGTTATCCTATTATTCTTGCCAAGAAGACGAATCCCTGGAAAGAAAAGGGAAACCAACCATTACATTTGACAGCAATGATATTGTTGTAAAAGAAGGGGATAACATTAATTTAGATTTTATCTTAAGTTACCCAATTAAAAGTGATTCAGAAGTAAGAATTGAGGTTTTAGAAGAAACAACTGCAGAAGCAGAAGTTGATTTCGAACTTGGCGATCTTATTACCATGGAAGATGCTGGTGGTGGCTTTTTTGGAGGAAATGGGTATTATTATGCTATTCCATCCTTAACCACAAATCATACTTTATCATTACCAGTAATTGCTGATAATACTGTTGAAGGTAACGAAACTTTAAAATTAAGATTTTATAGTGCTGGTAAAGGTGAGGCTATGGTAGATCAAATTGTTACTATAACAATTGAAGACTCTAGTGATTTGATTATCGATTTAAACTGGTCTGGAACATTTGACGACGGCGGTACTCCAACTGATTTTTGTGATTTAGACATGGATTTGGAATTATACGATCCAAATGGAGATTTGATCATGGTTAGCTACAATGATTGTCCAGAACAAATCACAATTCCAACTTCAGCTCCAGACGGCACATATTTATTAGATGCCAGTTTATGGACAACTAACGGTTATGCACAACCAATAAATATTCCTGCAAATGTAATCTTCAGCAAACCTGGAATTACTTTATCGGAAACTTTTGATGCCTCTTCTTATTTTCCAATGGCTGATGGAGGATTATCTGATGGAAATGGAAATGCACTAATCACTTTTGAGATTATTAAAAACGGACATATTTTTACAATCAACGAACCAGGTGGAACAACTGTATTCCAAGGAAGAGTTGCTCAAAATATGGCGAATAAAGCTGTTTTGAAAAAGAAACACAAAAAGTAAAAATCCTTTTTTATAAAAACCACCGCTAGCGGTGGTTTTTTTTTACCTTTGTCTCATGGAAAAAGAACACCAAATATTTGGAATCCGTGCCATTATCGAAGCGATTCATGCCGGAAAAGAAATTGACAAAGTTTTCATTCAGAAAGATGCCCAAGGCGACTTAATGCAGGAACTGATGAAAACGATGAAAAAAAACAACATCAATTTCAGTTATGTTCCCGTTGAAAAACTAAACCGATTAACCCATAACAACCATCAAGGTGCTGTGGCCAGCATTGCCCCTATTTCGTTTGTGACGCTTGAAACTTTGGTGGAAAGTGTTATCGAAAGCGGCAAAAAGCCTTTATTCTTAATTTTAGACCAATTGTCTGATGCCAGAAACTTTGGCGCCATTATTCGTACCGCAGAATGTACCGGTGTTGACGGAATCATCATTCAAAAGCAGGGTTCAGCACCAGTAAATGGCGACACGGTTAAAACATCTGCCGGTGCCGTTTTCAATGTTCCTATCTGTAAAGTAGACCACATCAAAGATGCTATTTTTTATTTGCAAGGTTCGGGCGTAAAAACTGTAGCTGCTACTGAAAAAACTGAGCAACACATTTACGACATTGAGCTTAACGAACCTGTTGCTATTATTATGGGAAGTGAGGACCGAGGTGTAAATCCATCAGTTCTTAAGATTGTAGACGAAAAAGCAAAACTACCCATGTTTGGAACCATTTCTTCCTTGAATGTTTCGGTGGCTTGTGGGGCTTTTTTATATGAAACGGTTAGACAGCGTAGCTAATTTCTAAAAATAAAAGAAAAAGTCTGAAGCGAAAGTTTCAGGCTTTTTTGTTATTGTAATTCCCGCTATCCTTACAAGTCCTTCACTGCGTTTCGGAGCTTTTCATACTATCGGGGCTAGACAGGTTTTGATTTGCTTCTTTGTCGTCTTTCAAAAAATATATCACCGGAAGATTCGAAATAAAATAGGAATATTGCTGTTCCGACAAATCAGGTTTAGAAGTTGGTACAAAATTTCCTTGTTCATCAAAATGCTTCATAAACGGATCCTGTTTTGGGTCGAAATCAGGGCTCTCCCAATCGTACTTAATCGGTTTTTGATAATCTTGTGTTTTAATAAAAAAAGACAATAAAAACCCTGTGATGAATCCCGCCAAATGGCCTTCCCACGAAATATTTTCTTCCGCACTAGGAAATAAATACCAAACCATTCCTCCATATAGCACCACAATGGTTAAGGAAAGTGCTACTAATCGGTAGTAGCCAGACTGAATTCCTTTGAAAAAAATAAAACTCACCAACACATAAATCAAGCCGCTGGCACCAATATGCATGCTTTCCCTCCCAATCAGCCAAGTCCCGAATCCGGAAAGTAAAACTCCAAAAACCAAAACCTGAAAACTTTGTTCCCGATAAAAATACCGCAACGCCATCACCAAAGCAAAAAGTGGAATTGTATTGTTGTACAGATGCTCCAAACTTCCGTGTAGAAAAGGACTGAACATAACGCCTTTCAAGCCAGACAAAGTTCGCGGATAAATTCCATAATCGTAGAAACTCATCTTAAAACGGATTTCAAGCCAAAAAACTGCCCAAATAGCCAACACAAAGAGCATCGGCCAAGCAATTACAGACGGAGAAAATTTAAAATCGGTTTCTTTCATCAATTGAACTTTCTGGTTGTATATCAAAAACACCACCAAAATAAATTTAATGAAGTTTTGTCATGTTTTTAAATTTGATACTTATTTTAGCATTCAATACTAACCTCATGGAAAGACTGTTCAGCATTTTAAACTCCAAAGTCGAAATTTCAACTACAGATTGGGAATTCATCATCTCCAAAATAACTATCAAGGAATTCAAAAAGAAAAAGTATCTCATTACCACAAACACTATTGAGCAAAACATTTATTTCATTCTGGAAGGTGTTTTTCGCATTTTCATTGAATTGCCCGAAAAAGATGTTCACTCAGATTTTGGTTTCCCTAATGATTTTATCAGCAGTTATTCTTCCTTTTTAACCCAAACACCGAGCGTGGCTTGCATTCAGAGTTTGACAAAATCGAAAGTGATTTACATAACTCGCGAAGATTTACAGGAAATTTACAAAAACACTTCTTGTGGCGAATCCATCGGAAGAATTGTTGCGGAAGAATTTTTTCGTTACAAATCCAAAAGAGAATTGAGCTTCATGAAGGATTCTCCAACGGAGCGTTATTTAAACCTGTTCAAAGAGCAACCCAAACTCATACAAGACATTCCTCAAAAGTATCTGGCTTCCTACATCGGCATTACACCACAAGCTTTGAGCAGAATTCGCGCTAAGTTGTAACAACCTCCATTTTTATTAACCGAAGTTCATTGTTTCACCTTTCACATCTTCCTTTCTTTGACTTAGAAATTTAAACAGAAAAATCATGGAAACTAATCAAGAAAACAAAATCGAAGTAAAAAACACGGAAACAAAAGAAATATTCATCATGCAGAAACCCACCAGTGCCTTTGTAGGTGCCGCTTGGTTTACTTTATTAACCGGTATGGTATCCTACTGCATCGGACTTTGGAATGCCGAAATGCAACTTAACGAAAAAGGATACTATTTCACAATCTTGCTTTTCGGATTGTTCTCCGTCATTTCAGTGCAAAAATCAGTACGCGACAGAGCTGAAGGCATCCCAGTTACCGATATGTATTACGGCATCAGCTGGTTTACCACAATTGCAGCGATAGTCTTATTAGTTATCGGCCTTTGGAACGCAGACTTAGAGCTAAGCGAAAAGGGATTTTACGGCATGTCTTACCTACTTAGTTTGTTTGCCGCTATTAGTGTTCAAAAAAACACGCGTGATATGTTATTAGCCAACAACGCTCAAAAAAGTCACTAAACCATTTTATAGTCAATCAAGGTTCGGAATTAATTTTCTGAACCTTTTTCATTGAGATAAAAGTCAAAAAGATGTACTTTTACCACTATGGAAGCACCTTTAGCCGAACGCATACGCCCGCAACATTTATCGGACTACATCAGCCAATTACACCTGGTTGGCCCTGACGGTTCATTAACCCATCAAATTGGCCGAGGAATAATTCCATCACTGATTTTATGGGGACCACCCGGCACCGGAAAAACGACCTTGGCGCAAATCATGGCTCAGGAAAGCAAGCGACCATTTTACACCTTGAGTGCGATTAATGCCGGCGTAAAAGATGTTCGCGAAGTAATTGACAAAGCCAAGCAAAACAACGGCTTATTTACCGCTAAAAACCCAATACTGTTTATTGATGAGATTCACCGTTTCAGTAAATCGCAACAGGATTCCTTATTGGCTGCCGTAGAAAAAGGTTGGGTAACTTTAATTGGAGCTACAACCGAAAATCCAAGTTTTGAAGTAATTCCCGCTTTATTGTCAAGATGTCAGGTTTATGTACTCAACGCGTTTACCAAAGACGATTTAGACGCTTTATTGCACCGCGCTATTGAGGTTGATTCTGTACTGAAAGAAAAAAACATTCAATTGAAAGAAACTGAAGCCCTACTCCGACTTTCTGGTGGTGACGGTAGAAAACTATTGAATATTTTTGAATTAGTCATCAACGCTTCAGAATCAGACACCATTGAAATTACGAATGAAAAAGTGATGCAATTGGTTCAGAAGAATACCGTATTATATGACAAAACCGGCGAACAGCATTACGATATTATCTCGGCATTTATCAAGTCCATACGAGGAAGTGATCCTAATGGTGCTGTTTATTGGCTAGCCCGAATGATTGAAGGTGGTGAGGATGTAAAATTCATCGCCAGAAGAATGTTAATTTTAGCCTCCGAAGATATTGGCAATGCAAACCCAACGGCTTTAATTATGGCCAACAATACTTTTCAGGCAGTTACCACTATTGGTTATCCGGAAAGTAGAATTATTTTAAGCCAATGTGCCATTTATTTAGCCACTTCTGCTAAAAGCAATGCAAGTTATATGGCTATTGGAAAAGCACAACAAATTGTGAAACAAACCGGCGATTTACCGGTTCCGTTGCATTTAAGAAATGCGCCAACCAAACTGATGAAAGAATTGGGTTATGGCGATGAGTACCAATATTCGCATGATTTCCCGAATAATTTTGCCGCTCAGGAATTTCTTCCGGACGATATCAGCAACACTGTATTTTTTGAACCAGGGAATAACGCCCGTGAGAAAGAATTGCGTCAGTTCTTAAAAAACCGATGGGAAGATAAATATGGATACTAAAATTTAATTTCCAATTTTTCCGTTACCAGGTTTTCATTCTGATAGTATTCAAAAAACCATTGGCTATTTTTATTGAAAACTACGCCTTGAACAGTTTCTTTCTGTCCAATATAAAAGTTAGCCGCTGATGTTTTGTAAAGTTTCATCACTACTTTTGGAGTCGTATCAACTAATTGGTAACCATTAGAGTTGGGCTGAGCGAAAAGAAGAACAGTTCCTTCTTTATAACTTGGGCCTTCATTTGCATCCTTAGCAATTGAATTAGAAACTACTTTATTATTAATCACCTCATTTGAATCTCTTAACAATTTACTATTGATATTAGCTATTGATTTTCCTGCAATCCTAAATGCTTCTATATAGGCTTTAGAATATGTCTTTTCCCTGCTCACCCCTTCTACCGAGCTTAAAACCTCCTTATTGGTACAATCTTTAAGAACATATTGAATTTTAGTCAAGAAAAGATTTCCTCCTTTTAAAACATTAACATACAAAGCATCACATCCGTTTTGTGACAACTCTAAAGGAAATTCCTCAGTATCATAGTAAACTTCAAACCCTTGATTTCTAAAAATCATCTTCGTGATTTCATTCAAATTGTATTGATTAGGTTCCTTCTGAAAATCAAACTTAGCAGGAACTATTACATATTTATATTTATTCTCAATCTGTGCAAAACTCACAACTGAAAGAAACAAGCTTAAAAGCAACAATATTTTTTTCATCTATAACATATTTTTAAGTTCCGTCAGATGATATACCTGTGGAATTGTTTTTGTAATATCCAACTTTGACTCATTAAAGAAAACCGCATCCAATCCAATGTTTAAAGCTCCCTCAATATCCGCTTCAAAACTGTCCCCAATCATTAAACTTGACTGTTTTTTAGCATTTGCCAAATTTAAAGCAAATTCAAAAATTTCCGGATTAGGTTTTTTTACGCCCGCCATTTCTGAATTGGTTACTGTAGTAAAAAAATGCTCAATGTTGGCATTGCGTAACTTACCGTTCTGAACTTCCTGAAAACCATTAGTAATGATATGCAGTTTGTACTTTCCGCTAAGATATTCCAAAACTTCCATCGCGCCTTCAAAAAGATGATTGAATGTTGGCAAAAACCGAATGTATTCTTCTGAAATCAGATCAATTGTAGTATCATCAATCGCAAACGGAACAGAATCAAAAGAATCTTTCAATCGTTTGTAGCGTAATTCCTGATGACCGATTTTTTCTTCGCGATACAAAACCCAATACTCCTGATTAATCGGAACATAATGTTTTAAAAACTCTTTCAGATTTACATCGATTTGATGCTTGAGAAAAATAGTTTCAAAAGTAAGCGCCGAATTTCGTTCAAAGTCCCAAAGGGTATGATCTAAATCAAAAAAAATATCCGTTTTATTAGCAAATCGCATTATTTGGCTCCTTTCACAATTACGGCGTCCTCGATATGGTAAATCCAATCGTCTACATCAGATTCATTGGAACGAAATGTTCCGACAATGGTTACATATTGATCAGTTCTTAACTTAGGGGTTTCGCCACGAAATTTAATTCCGGCTATCGTTTCCGGTCCAGATTTTCCGCAGAAAAAACACGACGCAAACACGTTTTTACTCAAAGCGTAATTCTTATTATCTATCGGAACAATAAAACCGCTCATAGCCACTTTTCGCTTATTGGTTAACCGAAGTTTGGTATTCACAACCGGAAACTGTACTTCGCCATAGGTTTTGTCTTTTTTCTTCACGAATTTAATGTCACCCAACAGTTTCCAGGTAAGCGTATCCGGATGATTCTGCAATAAATTATCAAAATTCGGCAAAAAAGAAGCCTTACTCAAAGTTACAGCAGGCTGTGTAAATGCTTTGGTTTTCGGATTGTAAAACTGTTCTAATCCTAAAATCACAACTATCAGAAATACTATGCAATATATTTTACGCATTGGATAACGTTTTTGAAATATTCAATCGGTAGGCTTTTATCGCTGGGATAAAGGCTGCTAACAGTCCGACAAATATAGTTACTAAAAATAAAATCCCTTCTTTCTCCCAAACAAACTCTAACGGATTGAATGCTATTTTAAATTCTTCATCCGAAGATTTGGAGATGAACAACAAAGCAATCCTACCAAGAATTGTTCCAAAAAGAAAACCGATGGTGCACAAAACCAAACTTTCAATCAGGATGGTCTGCAGCAACTGAAAACGGGACGCGCCTTGGATTCGCAACAATGCAAATTCATATTTACGTTCTTTTAAAGTATTGAACAGCGCAATGAAAATACTGATTCCGGAAATGAGCATAATGCCATAAGCCAAATATTGCAAAGCCTCCAAACCAATTCCGAAAAGCGTAAACAAACGATTAATTTCAATTGCGGGTGAAGCCGCCTGCATTTTTGTGTTTTGCGCTATCATCCTTGGCCATAAAACGATTCCCATCTTATTTCTAAACTTGATTAAGACGGCTGTAATTTCTTTACCTTCTTCGGAAACCTGATTTTCATCACCTTCGATGTGAACGTGTTCGTCTTCACCATGCGGATGCACTCCTTCTTCGTGATCGTGGGTTTCGTGCATTGCCCAAACACTCTGAATGTTAGACAAAATCAGATTATCCACAACTTTTCCTGTCTTGGAAGCAATTCCTACCACTTTATAAGCCGCTTCTTCGTGTTTTTCACCTTCTTTGGCATCGCCGTGGGAACCGTAAAACGTATCGCCTACTTTAAGTTGCAGTTTCTGAGCAATTTCACTTCCGAGGACAACTTCGAAGGTTTGCGAGAACATTTTTCCCTGCTCGACTTTGCCTCCAAACTTTGCCAAATATTCCGGAGTAGTTCCTAAAATTTTAAAGCCTAAATAATTGTCGCCATACGCCAAAGGAATAGCCGATTTCACAAACGGATTCTGCATCCAGGTTTTAGCTTCGGCATAATTGATGTTTCCGGTTGGGGCATCCATTTGATAAACAGATGACAACACTAACTGCAACGGACTGCCTTGTGCTCCCAACACCAAATCAATATCATCCGCATTGCTTGAAAATTGTTCTTCAAACTGTTTTTGCAATAAAATCAGTACCGTAATAATCGCTACGCTCGACATGAGTAAAATAATACTCAAAATCGTATTCAAAGGTTTGAACCAAGTATTTCGCCAGGCTAATTTTGCAATCATGACAACGAAATTTGGTTAGTAAAACGTTCTTTCAATCGGGAATCATGGGTTACGATTACCAATGCAGTCTTATATTCTGCGGATATTTTCTCTAACAAATCGGCAACTTTAAAAGCATTTTCATCGTCTAAACTCGAGGTAGGTTCATCGGCTAAAACCACTTTCGGTTCATTAATTAAAGCCCTTGCAATGGAAACCCGCTGTTGTTGCCCGACACTTAATTGCGAAGGTAATTTATGCAACTGCTCCTGCAAATCAAGGTGTTCCAACAAGGATTTTGCTTTCTCACGAGCTTGTTTACCCGTTCCCAGCCAAGAGGCCAGCATCACGTTTTCCAAAACTGTAAAAGCTTCGATAAAATGATTTTCCTGTAAAACCAAGCCGATGTTTTTTCCGCGAAAATGATCTAATTTCCGTTCCGACAATTGTTCAATATTGGCATTGTTGATTACTACTTCACCTGATTCCGCTCGCAAAAGTCCTCCAAGAAGATGCAACAACGTGGTTTTTCCTTTCCCGCTTCCGCCGGTAATTAGGCAAACTTCGCCTTCGTTACACGAAATGTCCGGGAACTGAAATGTAGTTTTGGAATTATAGGAAAACGTTACTTTCTGCGTTTGAATCATGGTTAAATTTACTGAACAAGTAGCGCAATTTAGGAAATCCAAACCGAAAAACTCTTAAAGTCATATTAATTATAGAATTCCTTCGTCGGCAAAACTGAAATAATTCGTTTCCGTAACAATAACATGGTCTAATACCGAAATATCGAGGTGTTTTCCAGCTTCTTTCAGTTTTTTGGTTATCTGAATATCGGCTTCGCTGGCGATTAAACTTCCGGACGGATGATTATGCGATAAAATAACCGAAGTAGCGTTGTATTCTAAAGCAATTTTATAGATGATTCGTGTATCAACAACAGTTCCCGTGATACCACCTTTACTGATTTGTGTTTTGTAGACAACTTTATTGGAATTATTCAGATACAATACCCAAAACTCTTCATGCAACAATTCCCCGATAATGGGTTGCATGATTTCAAAAACGGCTTTGCTTGAAGTGATTTTTGTCAATTCCAGACTTTCTTCTGACTTTCGTCTTCTTCCTAATTCGGTGGCGGCGACTATGGAAATCGCTTTGGCTTCCCCAATTCCTTTGAAATTCGTTAACTGTTTCACGGATAATTTTCCGAGTGCATTCAGATTATTATCGACGGAAATCAAGATGCGTTTGGACAATTCCACAGCACTTTCGTTTCGGCTTCCGGAACCGATTAAGATGGCAATCAATTCGGCATCACTTAGTACGGATTTGCCTTTCAGCATTAGTTTTTCACGCGGTTTATCGTCTTCAGCCCAATACTTTATGGCAAAATTTGTATTTTCCATGGCATATACTTTTAAATTTATTTTGACGTTATATCTGATAAACGAAGATATGAAATTCCCACAATACTTAATCCTTTTCTTACTTTTAAATAGTTTTGCAACTTCCGAGAAAAGTTTCTATGAAAAACTTTCAGATGCTGCTTTAGTGCTTACAAAAGACAAAGTGACTTATGATCCTGCTTATGTCGCAATTCAGTATCCGAATGGCGATGTCCCTAAAAACAAAGGAGTTTGCACCGATGTTGTGATTCGTGCCTACCGCAAATTGGGCATCGATTTACAAAAAGAAGTTCACGAAGACATGAAAGCCAATTTTTCAAAATATCCGAACCTGAAGAAATGGGGCTTAAAAAAAACCGACACCAATATCGATCACCGTAGAGTACCGAATCTGGAAGTATTTTTCAGTCGAAAAGGAACGGAATTAGCAATTTCAGAAAACGCCAAAGATTACAAAACCGGAGAACTCGTAACTTGGATGATAAACGACAAATTACCACACATTGGCATAGTTACCAACAAAAAATCACCGGACGGAAAACGCCCGATGATTGTTCATAATGTGGGAGCCGGACAGGTTTTAGAGGATTGTTTGTTTTCCTATAAAATTGTTGGGCATTATAAATATTCTAATTAATCAAACCTTTTACATCATCAAAATTCAATCCGCCATAATTTCCGGAACTCATCAATAATAAAGCGGAATTCTCTAAATCACGGTTAAACAAAAAGTTTTTAAACTCTTCCGGATTCGTGTAAATAATCAAATCATTGCGTTTGAAAGCCTGTGCAATTTGTTCGTAAGTCACTTCTTCCAACTGTTTGATTTTTACCGCATCAGGCGAATAGAAAACTACGGCCACATCGGCATGATCTAAAGCTCCTTCGTATTCTTTTAGGAAATCAGCGTTCAAACTGCTGTAGGTGTGCAATTCCAGACAAGCGACCAAAGTTCGGTTAGGATATTGCTCTTTTACAGCTTTAGTAGTAGCCGAAACTTTACTTGGTGAATGAGCGAAATCTTTATAGGCTACTTTGGTTTTACTCTCAGCAATTTTTTCCAAACGCTTGGATGCGCCTTTGAAACTGGCAATTGCCTCATAAAAATCGGCTTCGTCTACGCCCATGTTTTGACAAATCCACTTGGCACCGGCTAAATTGTTTAGGTTGTGCGCTCCGAAAACTTCAATCGGCATTGGACCTTCTGGAGTTTCTAAAAGCGTTACGCCGTTTTCAACCGCATATTCCGGTGTGTGATAAGCAATTTTACGGATTGGATTGGTTGCAGCTTCGGCTACACGTTTTACTTCTGAGTCGTTTTCGTTGTAGACTAAGATGCCGCCGTTGGTAATCTTCTGAATAAAAATCTCGAATTGCTCAACATAATTTTCATACGTCGGAAACACATTGATATGATCCCAAGCTATTCCGGAAATCAAAGCAATGTTCGGCTGGTACAAATGAAATTTAGGACGACGATCTATTGGAGACGACAAATACTCATCCCCTTCTAAAACGATAAAATCATTTTCTTCGGTTAAATGTACCATGGTATCGAATCCTTCTAATTGGGCGCCAACCATATAATTCACTTCAATACCGTGATAATGCATCACATGAAGAATCATAGAAGTAATCGTGGTTTTACCATGCGAACCACCAATTACTACACGGGTTTTATTTTTGGATTGTTCGTATAAAAACTCCGGATACGAATAGATTTTCAAGCCTAATTCTTTTGCTTTTAACAATTCTGGATTGTCGGCTTTGGCATGCATTCCTAAAATGATGGCTTCAATATCGGAGGTGATTTTTTCAGGAAACCAACCCATTTCAACCGGCAATAAGCCTTTCTTTTCCAAACGGGATTTCGACGGTTCGAAAATAGCATCGTCGCTTCCGGTTACCTGATATCCTTTACTGTGTAAGGCTAGTGCTAAATTGTGCATGGCTGCTCCGCCAATAGCTATAAAATGTGTACGCATTTGTAAATCGTGAAATTATGCATTGAAATCAGCCTTTAACTTTTGGGCTTTTTCAGCGTTTTTTAATTTGTTCAAATATAAATCATAAAGCTTTTCAAAAGTGGTTTTGGAGTGACCAATTTCGTGTGCTTTTTTTAAATGAATTTCTGCTTTTTGATATCGTTTAAAATAGACATCAATATAACCTTTGGAAAGATAACCATCAACTTTGGACAATTTCATAAGTTCATCGGCATATTTTTGGGCTTTGGTTTCGCTACCGCCAACAATTCCGGGTAATTCGATGTAAAGCATTACGAGCGCCCAACGGGTTTCGATGTGATTTTTATCCAAATTGGCCGCGGTTCCAAAAGCTTCTTTAATATCATCTAACATTCCTAATGCTTTGAATTTACTAACCGATTTGGCTTTCATTCCTAATGCGCCGCCATACTTATAATGGTAATTCGCATTTTTAGAGTACTTTGTTTTCAAACTTTTATAGTAACCAATCGCTTCGTCCCATTGCTTTTGATGACCGGCAATGTCGCCTAAATATTCGATGGTTTTAGAATCCGAAGAATTATGCTTGAGATAATTTTGAAAATAGGGTTTGGCAGAAGTGTACTTTTTTTGCTTGAACAGCATTTCTCCTTGCTCAAAATCGGATTGCGACCAGAGGAATAGCGGGAAGAATAAAATTAGTAAAAAGTACTTCATGGGTCAAAAGTAACGAAAAGACAACAAACACAAAAGACCTTCACCACTTAGCCCCGGGTGGAGCGGCACCTTGTAAAGCGGAACACGGGAATGACGCCAACAAACTTGCCTGAATATTTGCTTCAAAAAAAAAAATCCGGAGACATTGCTGCCATCCGGATTTGAATTCCTTGAAAGGATAAATTATTTCACGATAGTCATTTCGTCTACGATGTGTTTTGCGTTTGAGAAGTTCTCAATTACCCACAACACGTAACGGATGTCTACGTTGATTGTTCTTTGTAATTTGCTGTCGAAGATTACGTCTCCGGCCATTGCTTCGATGTTTCCGTCGAAAGCCAAACCGATTAATTCTCCTTTTCCGTTCAATACCGGTGAACCTGAGTTACCACCTGTAATATCATTGTCAGTCAAGAAGTTTACGTGTAACGAACCGTCTTTGTCAGCATAACGACCAAACTCTTTGTTTTTGTTCATTTCCAACACGCGAGTTGGTAAATCGAACTCTTGGTCACCTTTTTTATATTTTTTCACCTGACCAGCCAACGTAGTGTAGTTGTTGATAGTCGCATCGTTGCGCTTGTCTGCCGGTAATGAACGTACTTTTCCGTAAGTTAAACGTAATGTTGAGTTTGCATCCGGATATTTGATTGTTCCGATTTTAGACTCACGTAAACCTTCTACCAATTTGCGGAATGCTGCACCGTAATCGTTAGTCGCTTTAGCAACTTCATCCGATTTTGCGTTGTAGTGGTTCAATAAATCGTTCGATAATTTTACGATTGGATCGTTTGAGATTAACGCCTCGTTTGGTACTTCCAAGAAAGCAGCGATGCGCTCTTTTGAAGATAAAATACTTAAGTCAAATGCAGCGTTTACATATTTTGTAAAATCGTTGTTGTTTGCTTTTGCCAACTCAGCAACAGCTGGTGCAATCGCATAACCTGTAGATTTTGTAGCGTACAATTTCAATTGTGCAGCTAAGATATCTTTTTCTGCAGGAACGTGAACTTCTTTGAAGAACTCATCTGCCATTTCTAAAATAGCCGGAGCCATTTGAGCACGTTTAGTTGCATCTGCTTTAGCGTAGTTTTCTAATTGTCTACCTAACGTTCTTGAAGCGGTTCCGTAAGCTGATGTTCTGAAAAGAGTCATCAAATAGTTATCGTGACGTGCTTTATCATTAGTCAGTTTGTAGTAATTGTTGATCGTTGCTACTACATTTCCGTATTTGGCTTTGTTCTCTTTTTTATTCGCCCATTTGTTGAATTTCGCTTCTTGAGACGCTTTAGTTTTAGCCGTTCCGAATTTGGTTAACGCGTCAATCATTCCCTGACGGTTTTTCCAGTAGTTCGCTACACCTGCATATTTAGAAGCATATACCAAGTTCAAAGCGTCGCTCTGATCCATGTACTTTTTCATCGCATCCATACCCGTTTTAGATCCTTCAACCCAAGCCGGATAAGCATATTTTACGTTTTGATCGATTCCTGAAGCAGGCATCCAACGGTTAGTTCTACCCGGATATCCTAAAATCATTGCGTAATCGTTTTCTTTAACACCTCCGATGTTTACCGGTAAATAGTGTTTTGGTTTTAAAGGCACGTTGCTTGTTGAGTAGTCAGCAGGATTTCCGTTAGCATCTCCGTATACACGGAACATAGAGAAATCTGCAGTGTGACGAGGCCACTCCCAGTTGTCAGTATCTCCACCGAATTTACCTAAACTTTCTGGTGGTGTTCCCACTAAACGAACGTCTTTATAATCTTGGTAAACAAAATAGTAGTACTCGTTTCCTTGGAAGAACGAACGAACAGAAACCGTATATTTTCCACCTTCGTTGTTTTCTTTTTCAATTATAGCGATTTCAGCGTTGATTGCTTTTTCACGTTCAGCCTCAGTCATGTTATCATTAACTTGAGACAAGATACGTTTAGACACGTCGTCCATACGCACGAAGAAACGCACGAATAAACTGGAAGGCTTTAATTCTTCCATTTTGGAATTAGCCCAAAATCCGTTTTTAAGGTGATTTTTTTCTGCAGTTGATAATTCAGCAATTGCATCGTATCCGCAGTGGTGGTTTGTCAATACTAAACCGTCTTTTGAAATCATTTCAGCAGTACATCCTCCGTTGAACTGAACGATTGCATCTTTCAAACTGTGGTTGTTGATACTGTAGATTTCTTCAGCCGTTAACTGCAATCCCATTTTTTGCATATCTCGGTGGTTCAAACGCTCGATGAACATTAAAAACCACATTCCTTCATCCGCCTTTACACTTGCAGGAACAAGCATAACTGCTGCGATTAGAGATAAAAGTAATTTTTTCATAGTAATATGTATTTTTAGTGGTGCGAATATAGTTTTTTTTGACTAATTGACTGATAGTTACCCTTGAGATTTAATCTATGTTAAGAAAATTTTAACAGCATTTTAAATAAAAAAAGCACCCATTTCTGAGTGCTTTTAAATATTGTAAAGTAAAACTTAATCTACCAACATTTTTCTAACAAAAGATTCTTCGCCAGAAAGTACTTTTACAAAGTATACACCAGTTGCTGCAGAACTCAAATTAATTTGTTGCTCTAAATCTGAATTTCCTTCAAATTTGTTACTGTAAACTGTTCTACCCGACTGATCATAAACTTCAACGCTGAAATCGTTAACATAGTCTGAAAACTGAATCACAAAACTTCCTTTGTTCGGATTTGGATAAACTGAAATACTATTCTTTTGGACAAACTCTCCATTTGACAAAGTTGTCTGATTGAAAGAACCCACAATTGTATTGAAATGAGCTTGTTGTCTTGTCGTTTGACCAGCTGTAAACATATACATACAAACATCGTTCGTATAATCCATGTAGTTCATTGTCATTTCTCTTGGAGTACCTGCACAAGTTGATAAATGTGAAATAGCAGGACATCCTCCATTTGCAGTGTTATGTTGTGGTGTATCTGCCACAAAATCATTACCACATGTTCCGTTACCCCAAATATGATTTAAGTTGAAGTAGTGGCCTAACTCATGTGTTAATGTTCTACCTAAATTATACGGAGCTCCTGGCATATATCCCGAACAACCATTTCCTGTTGCGCCAAAAGCAGTATTATTCATAAAAATAGCCGCCCCATCTGCTGGGTCAGAAGCAAGATAGGCATACCCTAAAGTACCCCCTAAATCATTTCTAACAATAATATTCAGATAACCAGCCCAATTAGTATCCCAATCACTTCCAGAACCAAAATCATATCCAAAAGTTACTGCAACATCTCCATTAACTAAACCCATTCCAGCTGGGTGATTTTGAGTTGCCAATTCTAACTGTATATTCAGCGAGCCATAATTCACACCCGGAAAATACGAACTTGTAGTATTTGTCCAAGTAGAAAGATCTGCATTTTGCGCATTATAATCTGCATTCAAAATATTTATCTGGTTTTGAGCCAAAGCCCTTAGACAATTTTTCAACGAAGCATTAGCACTACCTGCATTAGGATAATGAACCGCTACCGGTATTCTGGTAGGCCCTGATTGAGCACTTTTCTCTAAAGGTAATGATTGCAATCTAGAAAATTCATTCTCAAATCTCGCTTGTCTTTCTTCATACTTCTGTCGCATCACAGGATTTGACAACATTTCATTCATTTTTACCTCCATCAAACATTTTTCCTGAGAAAAACCTAGCTGGGAAATAAAAACAAGAGCTAGTAATTTAATTTTCATATAGTTATTAGTTTTAGTTAGTCCGCAAATCTATTTATTTTTTTTTAAGAAACAATGTTTTTATAACAATTTATTTGAACCTTGTTAAAATAAAAAAACACTCATTTCTGAGTGCTTTTTCGTACTTATACATTTAACATTTGCCAAAGTTTATCCTTCAATTCCGTGAGTCCTTGTTGGGCTACCGAAGATATGAACATATACGGTATTCCTTTCAGTTCTTTGTCGAGGTGTGCTTTCATTTCCGATTTAAGTTCATCGTCCAACATATCGGATTTGGAAATCACCACCAATCGGTCTTTATCCAACATTTCCGGATTGTAGCGGCGCAATTCATCAATAAGAATTTCGTATTCTTTTTTAATATCGTCTGCATCTGCTGGAACCAAGAACAACAAAGTCGAGTTACGTTCAATGTGACGTAAAAAGTAATGCCCTAATCCTTTTCCTTCCGCTGCTCCTTCTATAATCCCAGGAATATCAGCAATAACGAACGATTGAAAATCACGATAAGCCACAATTCCTAAATTCGGTTTTAAAGTGGTAAACGGATAATCGGCAATTTTAGGTTTGGCTGAAGTTAACACCGACAATAAAGTTGATTTCCCGGCATTTGGAAAACCTACTAAACCAACATCAGCTAAAACTTTCAACTCTAAAATTACATCGGTTTCTTCACCGGGCATTCCGGGCTGCGCATAACGTGGCGTTTGATTGGTTGCACTTCTGAAATGCCAGTTTCCTAAACCGCCTTTTCCACCTTTAACTAAGATTTTCTTTTCGCCTTCTTCAGTAATTTCAAAAAGGGTTTCACCGGTTTCAACATCTTTCACTACTGTTCCTAAAGGTACTTCGATGAATTTATCTTCGCCATCGGCTCCGGTACTTCTGGAACTTCCTCCATCACCGCCGTGACCTGCTTTAATGTGACGCAAAAATTTCAAATGAAACAAGGTCCATAAATTTTTACTTCCCACTAAAAACACGTGTCCACCACGACCACCATCACCACCATCAGGACCACCTTTTTCAATAAATTTCTCGCGGTGTAAGTGCGAAGAACCCTTACCTCCTTTTCCGGAAGCGGCATATATTTTAACGTAATCTACAAAATTCCCCTCTGTCATTTTTCAATCAATATCAGTTTGCCCTTGACAAACCGTTCATTTATAATTCGTCGTCTTTAAGTACGCGCACTAAAACTTTGTCAATTTTAATACCGTCCATATCGACAACTTCCAATTCCATTTTGTTCCAAATCAGTTTTTCCCCTAATTTCGGTATATAACTTAATTCAGTCATAATTAGTCCGCTAACCGTAGTTACATCATAATCATTAATCAACTCGTCCATATCGAAATAGGTCAAGAAGTCGTGTAGCGAATAATGTCCATCAACCAACCAAGTTCCGTCTTCGCGAGCGACTAATTGAAACTCTTCTTCATAAAACTCCGAAGCATCTCCAACCAAGGCTTCCAATATATCATTCAAAGTAATAATACCCTGAAAAACACCGTATTCATCCGTTACCAAAGCATAATGTACTTTAGAACTTTTAAAAATCTCAAGTGCTTTATATGCAGAGGTGTGCTCAATAAAATAAACCGGTTCTTTCGAAATAGACCTCATATCAAAAGTTCCTTTCTTCTCAAAACCTAAAAACAGGTCTTTCAGATGCACCACACCAATGACATTATCCAAATTCTCCTCACAAATTGGATAAACGGAATGCAACTCATCCAATACTTTCTCCTTAGTTTCTTCGAAAGTATCTTCCAACGACAAATAAGTTACCGATTTACGGTGCGTCATTAAGGAATTCACTTTTCGATCACCGATATGGAATACACGTTCCACAATATCTTGCTCGATTTCCTGAACTTCCCCAACTTCGGTTCCTTCTTTAATAATCGCTTTGATTTCTTCTTCGGTTACTTTTCCATCAGCCGTTGGCTTGATTTTCAAAACATTAAGTATGAAATCTGTTGACGTAGTAAGCAACCAGATAAAAGGCGCAGTGACTACCGAGATAAATTTCATTGGAACCGCAACTGCTTTTGCAATTGTTTCCGGATAATTCAACCCGATACGTTTTGGAAGTAATTCTCCTAAAACCAATGAAAAATAAGTTAAAACCACAACCACAATCCCAACGGCCAAGCTTTGAGAATACGGCTTCATCATTTCAAATTGTTCTAAGAACAACTGAACATTATCGGTTACTTTTTCACCACTGTAAATACCAGTTAAAATACCAATTAAGGTAATCCCGATTTGAACGGTAGATAAAAACTTGTTTGGCGAATTCGCCAAATCTAAAGCTGTTTTTGCACTCGTGTTACCTTTTTTAGCGGCGGTTTCCAACCTGTTCTTTCTTGCTGATATGAGTGCGATTTCTGACATGGAGAAAACTCCATTTAGTAAAATCAGCAAGAAGATTATGACTATTTCCAAATTTTAGAATTTTAGTTATAATTTATCTATCACGTTACTCAAACGCTCTGTAATTTCGGCGATAGAACCAATACCGTTTACGGCATGGAATTTTTGTTGTGCTTTATAGTAATCCATTAACGGAGCCGTTTTTTCATTGTACTCCTGGTAACGGTTACGGATTTTTTCTTCGTCCTGATCGTCTGCGCGACCTGAGGTTTTTCCTCTTTCTAAAATTCGTTGTACCAAAACATTGTCATCGGCTTCCAGAGCAATGGTTGCGGTTACTTCCCAATTTTTACTTTTCAGGAACTCGTCCAAAGCATCTGCCTGTGCAATTGTTCTTGGGAATCCGTCAAACAAAAACCCTTTAGAATCCATGTTTTTCTCAACTTCGTCCTGCAACATTTTGATGGTCAGGCTATCAGGAACTAACTCTCCGTTTTCGATGTAACCTTTAGCTTCTTTCCCTAAAGCCGTATCATTTTTCATGTTGTAACGAAAAATATCACCGGTGGAAAGGTGTGTTAAATTGTATTTTTCTTTTAAAAATTCAGCTTGTGTTCCTTTTCCAGCGCCCGGTTTCCCGAACAAAACAATGTTAATCATTTTAAAATAGTATAGTATGTTGTTTATGTTTGATTTACTTTAACTGATAGACTTCTGGCAGATTTCTTCCCAACCCGTCATAATCGAGACCAAAACCTACAATGAAACGGTTTTCAATTTCGATACCAATATAATCAATTTTGATGTCTTTTTTATACGCTTCGGGTTTTAAAAATAAGGTTGCGAATTTTAATTGCTTCAGCTTTTTGTCCGAAAACAACTTGTGAAGTTCTTCTATCGTATTTCCGGTATCCACAATATCTTCAATAACCACAACAGTTCGTCCGGTCAAGTCTTGATTCAAACCGATTAATTGTTTCACTTCATGCGTAGTTTCCATACCGTCATACGAAGCCATTTTGATAAAACTGACTTCACACGGTTTTTTATAATGTTTCATAAAATCGGAAACCACCATGAAAGCGCCATTCAAAACACCAACAAATACAGGAGTTTCTTCGCCCATATCATCCGCTACCTGTTTAGCCATTTGGGCAATAGCCCAATCCAATTCTTCAGCCGAAATGAAAGGAACAAAGTGTTTGTCGTGAAGTTGAATCTCCATAGTTACTTTATAGAATAATTGGCAAAGATAATTATTTTTAGTTATGTGTTATGAATTATAAATTGCGAATTATTACTGTTTTTCATCTATTTTAGTCCTCACAACCGATTAACAAAAATGAGTAAGAGTTTTACCGAACAATTAAGTCTAATCAATGCCAGCACCGAGAACCGCAACCGAATGCGCGATTTTGTTTTACAAAACCCTGAATTTTTGGATGATCTAATCACCTTCGGAACCGATTTAACCAACAAAAACCATCATAAAGGCGTTTGGATAATTGAAATGTTAGCCGAACATCAAACTGAGTTACTTGCTCCTTTTGTAGACAAAATCTGCCAAACCATTTCCAATTACAAAAATGATTCGGCAATTCGAGGCATTTCAAGAGTTGCTTATTTTCTGGGGATTTCAAAAAACATCAATTTAACAGAAAGTCAGCACGAGAAACTGGTTGAAATCTGCCTAGACTGGCTCATTCGCGATGAACGTGTTGCCTGCAAAGTCTATGCTATGAAAACTTTACATCATTTCGGTAAAAAAGAACCTTGGATTGCTGAAGAAGTTAAAGATATCGTCAGCCGAGATTACGCCTATCAATCTGCTGGATACAAAGCTGCAGCTCGTGAAGTTTTAGGAAAATCAAAATAATCACAATCCGTTAACATTATCAATTATTCATTGTTAATTATCAATTGAATAGTATCTTTGCACTCAAACAACAACACACATAATGAATTATTTTTCTTCCGATTTCAAACTGGGAATCTTAGGCGGTGGTCAATTAGGTAAAATGCTTTTGGCTGAAACCCGCAAATTCGACATCCAAACGTACGTTTTAGATCCTAGCAGCGAAGCACCTTGTCAATTTGGAGCTACCAAATTTTTTCGTGGTAATTTAATGGATTTTGAAACGGTGTATCAATTTGGAAAAATGGTTGATTTACTGACTATTGAAATCGAAAACGTGAATTTGGATGCACTAGATGTTTTGGAAGAAGAAGGCTTGAAAGTCTATCCATCACCAAAGACTTTGCGTTTGATTCAGAACAAAGGCCGTCAGAAAGATTTTTATGTAGAAAACGAAATCCCAACATCGGCTCACCAACGTTTTGTAGGCATCAACGACTTAAAAAAATCAATAGAAAAAGACGAATTAGATTTTCCTTTTGTGTGGAAATGCGCTCAGTTTGGCTATGACGGAAACGGTGTGAAAATCGTTCGTTCCACTATGGATTTAATCGATTTACCAGAAGTAGAATGCATTGCCGAGCAAATGATTCCGTTTAAAAATGAATTGGCCGTTATTGTTTCGAGAAGCGTTTCCGGTGAAGTAAAAACCTATCCCGTTGTTGAGATGGAATTCCATCCGGAAGCCAATCAGGTAGAATATGTAATTTGTCCGGCGAGAATTGATGAAAATATAGCTGTAAAAGCGCAAAAAGTGGCTTTACAAGTATCCGAAGCTTTCAATCACATCGGATTATTAGCCGTAGAAATGTTTCAAACCGAAGACGATGAAATTTTGGTAAACGAAGTCGCACCACGTCCGCACAATTCAGGACATTACAGTATTGAAGCCAGTTATACTTCACAATTCGAACAACACATTCGCTCGATTTTAAATCTGCCTTTAGGCAATACCAACAGTAAAGTTGCCGGAATTATGGTAAATTTGGTAGGCGAAGAAGGTTTTTCAGGACAAGTGGTTTATGAGAATATCGAAAAAATCATGGCGATTGATGGCGTAACTCCTCATATTTACGGAAAAAGAGAAACGCGCCCGTTTAGAAAAATGGGACATGTTACGATAGTGAATGAAAACATGACCGAAGCCCGAAGAATTGCGGAAGAAGTAAAAAATAGCATTAGAGTAATTAGTTAAAAGTTATTATAAATGATGAATTATAAATTTTGAATGAAAAAGTAAAATCATTTATAATTTATAATTTATAATTCAAAATAGAACCATGAGCAAAGTAGCCATCGTAATGGGAAGTATTTCCGACATGCCAGTTATGCAGGAAGCCATCGACATATTAAAACAATTTGGAATTGAAACGGAAGTAGACATCGTTTCCGCACATAGAACTCCTGAAAAATTATTCGATTTCAGCAAAAATGCGCACAACAGAGGAATTTCTGTAATTATTGCGGGAGCCGGTGGTGCTGCCCATTTACCAGGTATGGTTGCCTCGATGAGTCCGCTACCTGTAATTGGTGTTCCGGTAAAATCAAGCAATTCGATTGACGGTTGGGATTCCGTTTTATCTATTTTACAGATGCCGGGCGGTGTTCCTGTTGCAACAGTAGCGTTAAACGGCGCCAAAAATGCAGGAATTTTAGCAGCACAAATCATCGGAAGTCACAATAAAACCATTTTGGACAAGATGGTCGAATACAAAGAAGGATTGAAACAAACGGTACTTACCGCAGCAGAAAACCTAAAGAAATAAAATAAGAAAAAGCGCTTTGTGGCTAGCGCTTTTTCGGGGTCCACATACTAATGGGTTACAATTAGTGTTGTGTATCGTAAAATTTTTAGAGTAAAAAAGAAAAGTCAGACTAATATCTTTATTAGTCAACTCGTCAAAATTATACTTTTTATCGTTAAACTGCAAATAAAAAATGAAAATTTTAACACATAAATTCAACACTAAACACAATACCGCGCCTTTTTCTCAAATTACTATATCTGATTACGTTCCGGCAATTCAGGAAGGAATCGCATTAACCCGTTCGGAAATCGATGCCATTGTTGCTAATGCTGATGAACCTACTTTTGAGAACACCATTGAAGCCTTAGAATTTGCAGGACAAACCCTAGACCGAATAACGAGTATCTTTTTTAATTTAAATTCGGCTGAAACTAGCGATGCCATGCAGAAAATCGCTCAGGAAGTTTCACCTTGGTTAACCGAATTAGGAAATGATATTTCACTGAACGAAGTGCTTTTTCAGAAAGTAAAATCGGTTTATGAGCAAAAAGACAATTTGAAACTTTCTACAGAACAAGCTACACTTTTAGATAAAAAATACAAAGGTTTTGCCCGAAACGGAGCTCTTTTGCCCGAAGATAAAAAAGCAAGACTTCGCGAAATCGATACCGAATTAGCCAAATTAAAACTAACGTTCGGTGAAAATGTATTAGCCGAAACCAATGCGTATCAATTGCACATCACAAACGAAGCTGATTTGAAAGGTCTTCCGGAAGGCACAATTGAAGCCGCTCATTCTTTAGCCAAAAGCCACGATAAAGACGGCTGGATTTTCACTTTGGACATTCCAAGTTACCAACCATTTGTAACCTATGCCGACAATCGCGAATTACGTAAAGAACTAGCGATTGCCTATGGTAAAAAAGCATTTCAAGACAACACTTTCAACAACGAAAACAACGTATTGAAAATTGCCAATTTACGTCATGAAAGAGCTAATTTGCTAGGTTATAAAACCCATGCCAATTTCGTATTGGAAGAGCGCATGGCACAAACTCCCGAAAAAGTAAAATCATTTTTGAATGATTTATTGGTTAAAGCCAAACCCGCAGCCAAAAGGGAATTCCAACAATTAACTTCTTTTGCTGAAAAACTTGACGGAATCAATCAATTGGAGAAATGGGATGGCGCTTATTATTCTGAAAAACTGCGTCAGGAATTATTCAATTTGGATGATGAAAAACTGAAACCGTATTTCAAATTACAAAATGTTCAGAATGGTGCTTTTGAAGTTGCTAAAAAATTATTCGGATTGAACTTTACCGAAGTTTTCGATATCGACAAGTATCATGAAGATGTTCATACTTTTGAAGTAACCGATGAAAAAGGAGAATTGGTTGCCATCTTCTACTCTGATTTCTTCCCGAGAAAAGGAAAACGAAACGGTGCCTGGATGACTTCTTTTAAACCACAATATGTAAAAGACGGTATGGACGAACGTCCGCATGTGTCGATTGTTTGTAATTTCACTAAACCGACAGAAACCAAACCTTCTTTACTGACGTTCAATGAGGTAACGACATTATTCCACGAATTCGGTCATGCTTTACACGGCATGTTAGCCAATACAACGTATCCAAGTTTATCCGGAACATCGGTTTACTGGGATTTTGTGGAATTGCCTAGTCAGGTGATGGAAAACTGGTGTTACGAACCGGAAGCTTTGGCTTTATTCGCCCATCATTATGAAACCAGAGAAGTTATTCCGCAGGAATATGTCGATAAAATAAAGGAAAGTGCCAGCTTTTTGGAAGGAATGGCAACCTTACGCCAATTAAGCTTCGGTTTATTGGATATGGATTTCCACGGAGCCGATCCATCCGAAATTACCAACGTTAAAGCTTTCGAGAAAAAATCGATGGAAAACACCGCTTTGTATCCGGATGTAGCGGAAAATTGTATGAGTGTTTCGTTCTCACACATCTTCCAAGGCGGTTATTCTTCAGGGTATTACAGCTATAAATGGGCGGAAGTTTTAGATGCCGATGCCTTTGCCTACTTTCAGGAAAAAGGAATCTTCAACAAAGAAGTGGCCGATAAATTTAAAGACAATGTCTTATCTCAAGGCGGAACCGACCAGCCGATGACGCTTTACAAAAAATTCCGCGGTCATGAACCACAACCGGAAGCGTTATTAAAACGTGCCGGATTGCTATAAAATCAAGAGCCGAAGTATTGCTTCGGTTTCTTTTTCAAATAAAGTTTCATTATTTTTTGAAAGTTTAGAAATTTTGTTATACATTTGACCTATGCAATTCAATGAAGCAAAAAATAAATTCGTTCAAACCTGGGGAGCATTAGGTTCGCAATGGGGCATCAACAAAACCATGGCGCAAATTCATGCCTTGTTAATGGTATCGCACGAACCGGTTTCTATGGAAGATATTATGGAAGAATTACAGATTTCTCGCGGAAACGCTTCCATGAATTTAAGAGCTTTAATGGATTGGGGTATCGTTTACAAAGAATTCAAAGCCGGAGAACGTCGCGAGTTTTTCACTGCTGAAAAGGATTTGGACGAATTGGCGGTAAAAATTTCTAAAGAGCGAAGCAAAAGAGAAATCAAACCTGCGCTTAAAGTTTTAAAAGAAGTTTCTTCCATCAACGCCAATGCAACAGCCGAAGAGAAACATTTTGTAGAGCAAACCGGTAAATTATATGATTTCGTTCTAAAAGCCGATAACGTTCTGGATAAAATCACCGAATACAAAGACAATTGGTTAGCACAATTGTTCATGAAATTTATGAAGTAACAATTCATATATTTTTTAATTAAAAGTTTCAATTTTTTCTGAAAGTTTAAAATAAACAATAAAATTAAAATCCATGACATTCTTAACGGCATATTGGAAAAACCTGATAATGGCAAATTACATTATCAACCCTGAATATCTTAAAAAATACATTCCTGCAGGTACTGAACTCGATTACTGGAACGGCAACTGTTACGTAAGTCTTGTCGGCTTTCTTTTTAATGACACTAAAGTTTTAGGCCTAAGCATTCCGAAACATAAAAATTTTGAAGAAGTAAATCTTCGGTTTTATGTCAAAAGATTTGAAAACGGAGAATGGAAGCGCGGTGTTGTTTTTATTAAAGAGATTGTTCCGAAAAGCGCAATAACCTTTGTAGCAAATACTTTTTATAAAGAAAATTACGAAACTCAGCCCATGACACATCAAAACAAATTACAAGCCGAAATATTTACAGTTGGTTATCAGTGGAGCAGTAAAGAAAACCTACACAGCCTTAAAGTAAACGCCTATGATTTCACAACAGAAATTGACACGGAAAGTGAGGCTGAATTCATCATGGAGCATTATTTCGGCTATACCAAATACAACGAAAACACAACTTATGAATATGAAGTTCAACATCCAAAATGGAAGCAATACCTGATCAAAAATCACAACATCAAAATTGATTTCGAAAAAGTATATGGGAATGATTTCGGATTTTTAAATGATGTAAAACCAGCATCTGTATTTCTTGCTGAAGGTTCTGAAATTAAAGTAAAAAACAAACGAAAACTGGTATTATGAAAACCCTCGAACACCAAACCATACTGTACGATGAAAACTGTCCGCTTTGTCAGGCTTACACTTCTACTTTTGTAAAAATAGGTATGTTAGATCAAAACGGAAGAAAACCATATTGCAACATTGATGAAACCGAAACGGACTTTATCGATATAGAAAGAGCTGCGAACGAAATTGCTTTGGTTGATTACAAAACAAAAACTGTTCGTTATGGCATTGAAAGCTTGCTCACCATCATAGGGCATTCTTTTCCGTTTGTTGCAAAAATTGGGCATTTAAAACCTATTA
This sequence comes from Flavobacterium sp., assembly GCF_032153895.1. Taxonomy (GTDB): domain Bacteria; phylum Bacteroidota; class Bacteroidia; order Flavobacteriales; family Flavobacteriaceae; genus Flavobacterium. The sequence goes on along the minus strand of NZ_JALDYN010000001.1, from coordinate 20,584 downwards.
ATTACGGTTTGAAAAAACTATATTCTTTCATTTCTTACAACAGAAAAGTGATTATGCCGAGCCCGGTTCAAGAGCCTCAAACTTTAAAATGCGAACCGACTTTCAATTTTACTTATCGTTACATCTATCTTTTCTTTGCCGTAATCGTAACAACATTGGTGCTTTTTGAATGTTCTAAATTATTACCACAACTACCACAAAGCAGCATTACCAGAGAATTTCTTCTCGCATCTGGACAAATCATTTTTCAAAGTGTATTTCTTATGCAAAGTGATAGCAAAAAAAGACTAAACTACTTGGGCAATATGATGACTGTTTCACTTTTCGGTTCACTACTTTTGCTTCCGATAATTATTGCTTCAAAATTCATTACACTAAGCAGTTGGTTGGTCCTCGCATGGTTCGGAATAACCGTTTTACTGATGCTGAAGGAACATTTGAGAAGAATTAAACTGCTTCAACTTCCTGTCTATTTAACCGCAACTTGGGTATTGTACCGAATGCTTGCATTACTAATCATTTTAAACTAACAACCATGAAACTCATCATCGCTGCCGGAACCGGATTCTTAGGAAATGTGCTTATCAATCATTTTCAAAATAAATTTGAAGAAATTATAGTGCTAACCCGAGGAAAATCCGAAATTAAGAAGAACATTAAATATGTACATTGGAACGCGAAAACCTTAACCGGTTGGGAAAAAGAATTGGAAAACGCCGATGTACTCATCAATCTGGCCGGTAAATCTGTGGATTGTCGCTACAATGAAGCTAACAAAAAGGAAATTCTGCTATCCAGAATCAAGAGTACTAAAATTCTGAACCAAGCTGTTTTGCAATGTGAAAATCCGCCGAAACACTGGCTGAATTCTTCCACCTCAACAATTTATCGTCATTCCGAAGACAAACAAATGGATGAATACACTGGCGAAATTGGCAATGATTTTTCGATGAATGTGGCTCAAAGCTGGGAAAAAGCCTTTTTCAAAACCGAAACGCCAAACACTAAGAAAACCGCTTTACGTACTTCTATCGTTTTGGGTAAAAAAGGCGGCGCTTTTCTTCCGTTAAAAAACTTAACCAAAGCAGGTTTTGGCGGAAAACAAGGCAACGGCAACCAATTTATCAGTTGGATTCACGAAGAAGATTTTGCCCGAGCAATAGCATTTGTCATCCAAAATGAAATCACAGGGAAAATTAATATCGTTTCTCCGGAACCAATTCGGAATAAAGATTTTATGAAAGCGTTACGAAAAGCGCTAAAAATTCCCTTCGGAACACCGATCGGGAAACGAATGCTCGAATTTGGTGCTAAAATCATCGGAACCGAAACCGAATTGGTTTTGAAAAGCCGAAATGTAATTCCGAAACGATTATTAGAAAATGGGTTTACCTTTGACCATCCTGAAATCAGCGAAACCTTTAAAAGCTTATTAAACAATGATTAAAATAGCATTAACCACAAGAATTAAAGCCAGTAAACAAACCGTTTTCGATTTAAGCCGAAATATTGACATACATGAGCAAAGCATGCAAGACTCCAACGAAAAAGCGGTTGGCGGCGTTACTTCCGGTCTGATAAACGAAGGTGAAACAGTTACTTTTAAAGGCAAACATTTCGGTTTTACGCTAAGCCATCAAAGTCTGATTACCGAAATGAGATTATACGATTCGTTTACCGATGTGATGCAAAAAGGACAATTCAAATCTTTCCAGCATGAGCATTTGTATCGTGAAGAAAACGGACAAACGTTGATGGTTGACCACATTCAGTACGAAGTCCCGTTTGGAATTTTCGGAACCCTTTTCAATCGGCTGATTTTAAAAAAATACTTGACCCGAATGATTGAAAAAAGAAATGCTTTCATTAAAAACCTAGCAGAACAACACCACTAACAACCACCAGAAAACAGGCACGCTTTCTACCCAAAACAAAGTGTAATATTGCGAACGCTTCGGGCTGGCGAAAAGCGTAAACAAAGCTAATACAAGTATCAGAATCAAGTTAATCCAAAGCTGAATTGTCTGAAAATCGGACTTCAAAAATTCCAGACAATAGAACGGAAGCAGTAAAAACCAATTCAGCATTTTCGTTTTTTGCACACCTAATTTCTGTGGAACGGTTTGCAGCGAAGCATCGTCGTGTTTTAAATCGATAATTTCAAAAATCAGAATCAGAATAATTACCAATAAAAAACGCTGGCAAAATTTCACCCAAACATCGTGAGACAAGGGCAAATCGGCATTTAGAATCGGTAAAAAAAGGGTAATTCCAGCCCAACAAAACGCTACTATATAAATCTTCACTCCTGCCCAGTTTCTCGCATTGCCAAGCTTCGGAAAAAAAGGCAACGTGTACAACATGGTCAACCCTAAAAAGGCAACCGCGATAACCTGAGTTATTCGCTCCAACAGAAAAAAACAATAGGCCGTTGCCAAGAGCGACACGAAACTTATCACCACAATTGCCTTGCGTTCGGTAGTCATTTTATGTTTTTTGGCACGTACCAGTTCATCGTACTTCACAAAATTGTAGCCCACAATGGTTCCGAAGAATGCGAACAACGCCATCGGTTCATCATAGTCGATATGAAAGAAATGAAACGTCATGCGCACCAAGGCATACACTGCCAGCGCTACGTGCACGCTTCCGTGTAAATACAGGTCGAATATCCGCTTGAGTAGTTGCATCCTTACAAAAGTACACAATATGTAAGGAAGTAGGTTTTTTGTTCACAAATTCCTCCAAAAATGGTATTAAAAAACGAAATTATTCGCCAATTAATAATTACTTTTGTGCGCATTAAAAACACAACTTAACCAATGTTTGCGGTTCTGCCTCAAACACTTATAACAAACAGTAAAGAAACTGATGAAAACAGATGCATTTGCTTTAAGACACATTGGCCCGAGAGAATCGGATTTACAACACATGTTCAAAACCGTTGGGGTGAAAGACATGACTCAATTGCTTTACGAAACATTCCCTGACGGAATCCGTTTGAAAAAAGATATCGAATTAGATCCAGCTATGACGGAATATGAGTACTACACGCATATTACGCAGTTGGGCGCAAAAAATAAAGTATTCAAATCGTACATCGGTTTAGGATACCACCCTGCTATTGTTCCACCGGTTATTCAGAGAAATATTTTCGAAAACCCAGGTTGGTATACGGCTTATACACCCTATCAGGCTGAAATTGCACAAGGTCGTTTAGAGGCGTTATTGAACTTCCAGACTACCATCATCGAATTAACGGGAATGGAAATTGCCAACGCTTCGTTATTGGATGAAGGAACAGCGGCTGCAGAAGCAATGACCTTACTTTTCGACGTAAGAACCCGCGATCAAAAGAAAAACAACGTGAGCAAATTCTTCGTTTCAGAAGAAATTTTACCGCAAACGTTATCGATTTTACAAACTCGTTCTACGCCATTAAACATTGAATTGGTTGTAGGTAACCACGAAACATTTGATTTCTCTGAAGATTTCTTCGGAGCGATTTTACAATATCCAGGTAAATACGGACAGGTTTTCGATTATGCAGGTTTCATCAACACCGCAAATTCGAAAGATATTAAAGTAGCCGTTGCTGCAGATATTTTATCATTAGCAAAATTAACTTCTCCGGGAGAATTAGGAGCGGCTGTTGTAGTGGGAACTACACAACGTTTTGGTATTCCAATGGGTTACGGTGGACCTCACGCAGGTTTCTTCGCTACTAAAGAAGAATACAAACGTTCGATGCCGGGACGTATCATCGGAGTTTCCATTGATGTGAACGGAAACCGCGCTTTGCGTATGGCCTTAGGAACTCGTGAGCAGCACATCAAACGTGAGAAAGCGACTTCTAACATTTGTACCGCTCAGGTATTGTTAGCGGTTATGGCGGGAATGTATGCAGTGTACCACGGTCCAAAAGGCTTACAGTACATTGCTGATAAAGTACACGCTTCTGCCGTGACTACGGCAAACGCCTTATCCATCATCGGAATCAACCAAGTAAACTCTGCTTTCTTCGATACAATTTTAGTAAAAGCTGATGCTGCTAAAGTAAGAGCTATCGCTGAGAAAAACGAAGTAAACTTCTTCTACCCGAACAGCGAAAGCGTTTCGATTTCTTTCAACGAGACGACTTCATTATCTGACATCAACACGATTGTTGCCATTTTCGCGGAAGCGGCTGGTAAATCAGCAGTGCATGTTTCGGAATTGACTTCGGAAGTTAAAATTCAGGAAAAATTAATCCGTACCTCATCGTTCTTACAACACGAGGTATTCAACAACCATCATTCTGAAAGCCAGTTGATGCGTTATATCAAAAAATTAGAGCGTAAAGACTTATCATTGAACCACTCTATGATTTCTTTAGGTTCTTGTACGATGAAATTGAACGCGGCGGCAGAAATGCTTCCTCTTTCAATGCCAAACTGGAACAGCATCCACCCGTTTGCTCCAGCTGACCAAGTTCAAGGGTATTTAACGATGTTGAAGAAATTAGAACAGCAGTTAAATGTTGTAACTGGTTTCAAAGGAACTTCGTTACAGCCAAACTCTGGTGCTCAGGGAGAATATGCAGGTTTAATGGCGATTCGCGCTTACCACATCTCAAGAGGTGAAGGACACAGAAACGTGTGTTTGATCCCTTCTTCGGCTCACGGAACCAATCCGGCTTCCGCAGCGATGGCTGGTATGAAAATCATCGTTACTAAAACTACTCCAGAAGGAAACATCGACGTAGAAGATTTAAGAGCAAGAGCTATCGAGCACAAAGACGATTTGTCTTGTTTGATGGTAACCTACCCTTCTACTCACGGGGTTTACGAGTCTTCAATCATTGAAATCACTAAACTGATCCACGATAACGGCGGATTAGTCTATATGGACGGTGCAAACATGAATGCCCAGGTAGGTTTAACAAACCCTGCTACGATTGGTGCTGATGTTTGTCACTTGAACTTACACAAAACCTTCGCCATTCCTCACGGTGGTGGTGGCCCTGGTGTTGGACCAATTTGTGTGAACGAGAAATTAGTTGACTTCCTACCTACTAACCCGGTTGTGGCTACAGGTGGTAAAGACGCTATCTCGGCTATCTCGGCTGCTCCTTATGGTTCGGCTTTGGTATGTTTGATTTCTTACGGTTATATTACCATGTTGGGTGCTGAAGGATTACGTTCGGCTACGGAGCATGCAATCTTAAACGCGAACTACATGAAAGCGCGTTTAGAAGAGCACTACCCGATTTTATATTCAGGAGAAATGGGACGTGCGGCTCACGAAATGATTTTAGATTGTCGTTCCTTCAAAGAAAACGGCATCGAAGTAGGTGATATTGCAAAACGTTTAATGGATTACGGTTTCCACGCACCAACTGTATCGTTCCCGGTAGCGGGTACGTTAATGGTTGAGCCAACTGAATCGGAAGATTTAGCGGAATTAGACCGTTTCTGTGACGCGATGATTGCCATCCGTAAAGAAATCTCGGCTGCAACAGCTGATGATACCAACAACCCATTGAAAAACGCGCCTCACACTTTAACCATGTTAACGGCTGATCGTTGGGACTTCCCTTATTCAAGAGAGAAAGCAGCATATCCGTTAGAGTATATTGCTGAGAATAAATTCTGGCCTACGGTGCGTCGTATTGACGATGCGTATGGGGATAGAAATTTGGTTTGTTCTTGTGCGCCGATTGAGGCTTATATTGAGAGTTAATAGTTCTTCTTTTATATTTAAAAGCCCTTTCTTGCGAAAGGGCTTTTTGTTTTTATGAATTCTAAAAGGGTGTATCGATTTTAAAAAGCTGTGCTTTTTAATTTTCCCTTTTCTTTTGTCTTGACACAAACCTTTAGGTTCAACGAATACCAAGACAAATATTATCTAAATGAGTTAAAAGAAACAAAAAGTCAAGACTTGGAACGCTACGCCTAAAAATTCAAAGCACTTCCTAAAATATCCGAACTCGCTTCGCTCAAACAGCGGATATTTCTTAACGGAAGTACTTTAAATTTTCTTAACGGCTTCGCGTCCCTAGGTCGGGGTGGTTTGATTCGCGTTCTTTTTTTATACAAATATGGCTCGCTATGGTAGCTGAGATGGTCCCTGAGCCTGTCGAAGGGCACTTTCCCTATTTTCCAAATTACACTATCCTCAAAAATTTAAGAAATAAAAACATTTTCAACAATTACACCTTATCAATAACAAGTATTCAATAAAAATAACTTTGCGGTAAACTTTTACCAACATTCGCTCGTTTTAATCGATAACTTCGTAAAAAACAATCGCTATGAATGTCAAAATAACAGGATCCGGAAGCTATATTCCGACAGAAGTCGTTACCAATAAAGATTTTGCCGAGCATGTTTTTCTAAACGATGACGGAACGCCTTTTCCATTACCCAATGAAGTGATAACCGAAAAATTTCATGACATCACCGGAATAATAGAACGTCGTTATGTTTCGGATGATTTATTGACTTCAGATATCGGAACCATAGCCGCTAAAAAAGCCATTGCAAATGCCAATATCGATCCTGAAACTTTAGACTATATCATTTTCGCCCACAACTTTGGCAATGTAAAACAGGGCGCCATTCAAACCGACATCCTACCAAGTTTAGCCACAAGAGTTAAATTCGATTTACGCATTAAAAACCCAAAATGTGTAGCCTACGATATGCTTTTCGGCTGTCCGGGTTGGGTGGAAGGCGTGATTCAGGCGCAAGCTTTCATTAAGGCCGGGATGGCAAAAAAATGTTTGGTGATTGGTGCGGAAACTTTATCCAGAGTGGTTGACATACATGACCGAGATTCTATGATTTATTCGGATGGAGCTGGTGCTACCATTATTGAAGCTATTGATGAAGAAGGTGGTATTTTAGCTCATGAAACCGCAACTTTTACTTATGATGAAGCTTATTATTTGTATTTCGGCAATTCCTTCAACAAAGAGTACGACCCCGATGTGCGTTATATCAAAATGCACGGCAGAAAAATATACGAGTTTGCGCTAAGTCAAGTTCCTAAAGCGATGGCATCCTGTTTAGACAAAAGCGGCATCAACATTTCAGAAGTTAAAAAGGTTTTGATTCATCAGGCGAATGAAAAAATGGACGAAGCGATTATTCAGCGGTTTTATAAAATCTACAAACAAACGCCTCCCGAAGGCATTATGCCCATGAGTATTCACGAACTGGGTAATTCTAGTGTTGCTACGGTTCCTACGCTTTACGATTTGATTGTGAAAGGTAAAATTGAGAATCAGAAGATTGCTAAAGGGGATGTGGTTTTGTTTGCTTCTGTGGGGTCTGGAATGAATGTTAATGCGATTGTGTATCGATACTAAATCTTATTTCTTTTCCTTATTGATGTTAAAATCTTTATTAGGACAATTATCTTATTGACTGATGTTCTTTTCTTTTGCCTTGATGCAAAAGAAACAAAAAATCAAGACTTGGAACGCTACGCCTAAAAATTCAAAGTACTTCCTAAAATATCCGAACTCGCTTCGCTCAGACAGCGGATATTTCTTAACGGAAGTACTTTAAATTTTCTTAACGGCTTCGCGTCCCTAGGTCGGGCGCTTTGATTCGTGTTTATTTGTGGTTGCACCTTTCCACTTCTCACCTCTCACTTTTCCAAAACACTTTTCATAATCTCAAGCATTGCTTTCTTACGTTGTAACTGCTCTAGTTTTTGTAGGCTATGTTTGTTTAAGGTTTTGGTTGCTCTGTGCTTTATGCTGGCGGCTAAATCGGTTTTTTCGTTTTGTTTTTCTAATAATGTGGCTACTTCCAGAGCGGCGATGCATTCGGTTCTTATGTTTTCGACTGTGGTGATTTCTTTTTCTGTTCTGTATAGCTTAAGCTGAAGGTCGAGGTATTCCAGTTTTGTTTTTTCTTGGGCTTTTTGCTGTTCTGCTTTTAGGAATTGTTGGATTGCTTTGGAAGGTTTTGCTTTATTAGTTTCTGTTATAAGGGCGCTTAATTGTTGCAAGGCAGCTAGTGGCAAATCGCGCTTACCGGATTTAAACATACCCCATTGGCTGGTTGGGATTCCTAGAAGCATTCCCATTTCTTCCTGTGTTAAGCCTAAAAGCGATTTTAAGGTTGCTGCGTTTTTCATTTGTGATTTATTTTGTTCTTTTTTGATTGAATCACAAATATTGTGATTGTTTTCGATTTAGCAAAATTTAATCACGGTTTTTGTGATTAAATTTTTAGAATATTTTACAAATCACGGTTCGCTTTTAGCTCTATAATTATTTTTTGAAATATCACTAAATTTGGTGATTGTGTAGGTAAATTTTTATGGTTATGTTTGGGGCTTGTGTTATAAAAATAACTTACGTGTTGAAGTAGTTTATCTACATATCTGCAAGTTACCGAAAGACTGCTACAAAACAGTCATATTAGTTTAATTATGGAAGAAGCAATTACAACAATCGGAATAACCTTAGGTTGTTCATTAATTAACTTTATTTCGACTAAAGTCTATAATTTAGCCACTGGAAGTTCAAAAAATTTTTTGTGGAAAGATCAAAAAATAGACTTAAAACAATTGGAAACTTCTTCAAGTTTTGAAGAATTAAAACGATTAACTAGGATAGTAGTTATTGACGATGAAAATAGTTTTCCAGTTCAAATTTTTCAAGACGAAGGATATTCTATTGATAAATGGGACATTGTTAAAGATTATAACAAACTCGAAAATGGATATTACGACATTATCGTTTTGGATATAAAAGGAGTAGCTCAACATATCTCAGAAAATGATGGTCTTGGAGTTCTACAAAGTTTGAAAAAACAAAATCCTGCACAAATTGTCATCTCATACTCTCAACACAGTTATGATTTAAGCAAAATTCAATTTTTCCAATTAGCTGACGAGAACATTGCAAAACCAAGCGATTATCTCAAAATAAAAAGCATTATAAATAACTTGATTTCTTCCAAATTCAAATCAGAACGTTATATTAGCGCATTGACTCATACCCTTCAAGCAAATCATGTAAATCCGAAAGATATAGAAAAGTATAATTTCATTTTAGCAAAATCAATTAAAAGCAAAAAAAATCCAGATTGGGACAAATCACTTGAATTCATAGAACATCGTCCTGATTTAGTTAAACAAACAATATCTCTAAGTAAAACCATTTTGAAATTTTATAAATAAATTATGGATATCGAACTAATCAAATCACTTTCTAAATATCCATTTGCTTCGAATGTTGAACTTTACGATTCTACTGAACTCAAACAAAATAAAACTTGTAAAGAAAAGTGCAAAGAAAAAGATTGTTTAAATTTACTTGATTCTGATCAGAACAAGTCAGAATACATCTGTTCAAAAGGATACAATAATATTTTAATAATCGTTGACGATATTAAATTCATACTCAATGGCCTAATATACAAGGACAACAAAACTATTCCGCTAGGGAGAAAAGATGTAAGAAAAGAACACATCGTAAACAAAACTGATGTTTTTATATTTATAAGTAAAATAGAAGAAATTGAAAAACACTTAGTTAATCGAATTAATGAAAACACTGAAAAAAATTTTTCTATGTTTCACGATTTTAAAACTTCCATGAGTATTTTCTATTCATGTACTCAAGACATTATCAACAAACTTCCAGGTAATTCTTTTCTTGAAAAATTGGAAAATAGTGACGATGCCTATAAGGACCTTTATAATTCTCTTGACCTGATTACATCTCAACTAGGAATGATTGATGTTATAATAAATCCAAGAAGCATCTCTTTTGGAACCAAACGTTCAATTAATATGTATCGCCTTTTTGAGAAAATTAAAATTCTTTTTGGGCATTTATCTACTAAAAAACAGGATATAAATATAAAACTCAGTTCTGAAGTGTATGTCAATGACTGTCTTTGTTATGAATCTATAGAGTTTATTCCACTCATTCTACTCGACAATGCCTTAAAATATTCTGTACCTGGATCTGATATTGAAATAAAATTTGAGCACCATTATGGAGTTTTAAAGGTAATAGTAAAAAATATTGGCCCTTTAGTAAGTGATGAGGACGCACCCTATATTTTTGACAAATTTTACCGTAGTGAAGCTGGAAAAAAGTTTTCAAAAGAAGGAATAGGAATGGGGTTGTGGATTGCCCAAGAAATTTTGAAAGCACATAATTCTGAACTTCACTATCATAAAAACCCTAATAGTATTGGGTCAAACGGACTAAATATTTTCGAGTTTGAACTACCAATATAATAAGACACTATATATCGAATTCACAATCTGTACACAAAAAAACAACCAAAATTAAAACCCAAAGTTCTAGTTTTATTTTTTTCTTTTCAACACTTTATATACATGCGGCAAATAAAAACAACAACTTCAATTATGTTACTGTTTCAGTACAAATTGTAAATCCGCGTTATCGATTACGAACAAGAAAATACACTTTAAAGAACTTCAGCAATGGTATGTAAAAGCCAAAACATCAATCAAAGCACCAGCGACCTAGGAACACGCAACCGTTAAGAAAAATAAAAGCAATTTCGTTAAGAATTATCCGCTGTTTGAGCGCCAGCGAGTCCGGATAATTTAGGAATTGGTTTTGTTTTTTAGGTGGAGTGTTCCAAGTCTTGATTTTTTGTTTCTTTTGCATCAAGGCAAAAGAAAAAGACAACATTAATGAGGCAATCATGATTAAAAGTATAGTTAAACAATCATGAAAATTATCGTTTCCGCTACACTAAACTAACAATGAAGACACACACGTGGCTTCGAGAGCCTCAGTCACCGCAGGTAAAAAAACTATTTAAAAAGCGACTTCGGCATCACTTCCCTAACCGAAATAATCTTAAAAACCCAATTCCCCAAAACAAAAATCGCGAAAGCGATTAAAGGCTTATAACAAAGCGTCAAAAACCTATTCTCAAAATCCGGCAAAAAATACCCAACAAGCAAAACCACAAGCAAAATCCCTAACACATACAAATATTTAGTATTGAAAGGATGCACCCCAAACTTGCGGTAATTGAACACAATTTTAATCAGGTTATAAATCGTTAAAGAAGTAGCCGTTGCGATAGCAACTCCCGTTATTCCTAAATTGAAAAGCTTAAGAAAAACCAGATTACTCACAATCGTCAGCAACGCCAAGGCAATGGTCGTGGTATTATTGAATTTATAGTATTTGGAATTCGTAATGATGTAACCGTTAAAACCAGTCGCCAAATCGAACAACAAAGCAAAACCGAGGATGTATACCACCGGAAGTCCTTTTGCCAATTCCTCACCGTTATTCATCAGTACAAACAAATCTGCAATACCGGAAGCAATTAAGCCGAACAGCACCGCACCCATCGTAAACAAATAAAAAGACGTTTTTTGGTGTAATGCTTTTAAATCGCCCATGTTGTTTTCTTCCACATATTTAGCGATAATCGGTGCGGAAATTGTGTAAACGCCCAAAGCGGGAACGGTAATCATCCGTACCAAATTCGCCGAAGTATTGTAAATGGTAACTTGCGAAAAATCGCCGATGAGTTCTCCAATCATTACGGTATCGATATTCAGCGCTACTATAGAACCCAAACTTCCGAAGAACGTATAGAACGAATACTGCATCAACTCTTTTTGAAAATTGTCTTCTCTTAAGAATTTAAAAGAGGTTTTTCCGGTAAACCGATCGAGTTTCTGAACGTAAAAGAAAATCCCGATTAATGCTAAAACGAAGAACAACACCACAATCCAAATCGCGGCAGTAGCTTCGGTTTTAAAAAAGAAAAAGGTTGAGAAAGCGAAAATCAAGCCCAGTTTCGGAAACACATTTTCAAAAAGATTCGGAACAACGATGCGCTTTTTTACCGAGATGAATCGCGAAAACAACTGAATGAGCGCCAAACAAAAAATTACCGGAAAAATATAAAAACTCAATTGGTAAAACTTAGTTTGCCGAATCGCCTCTACTCCGTATGCCAACAGGAAAAACAACGCGGTTACTATGGCAAAATTCCTTACAATAAACCAGATGGAATATTTCAGTAAATTATGACGGTTATCGGTAGCTTCCATCTTCGGATAAAACCGAACATTGGCGTGCATGATGCCAAAGGTGATAACTGGCATAGCCAATAACGCAGCCGGTAAGATATACTGTATTTTACCTGCAAAATCCAAATCTAACGGATACAGAAATACCGTAGACAGTATCCCGATGAAGGTACTGAAATAGCCTACGATGCTGTATTTTAGACTTTGGCGCGCTACAACCGACATTAGTGATTTGGTATAAAAATGAAGTTGTTAATATAACGATTAAAATCATTCAAGTATTCGTCTTTCTGAAAATCAGCTATTTGGTTGTAGTCAAAAGGAAGGGTTGTTAAAGTTTTTCGATCGAAGTAAAAAACCTCGTAACCGAAATTGGTTATAAAATCAAAAATTTCATGAATTGGGTAATGGGCGTGACGCAATTCGATTTCGATGATAAAAATCGGCTTGATGGTTTTTAAGATTTCTGAACAACCCTTGATGGTATCGAACTCATGCCCTTCTACATCGATTTTCACGACATCGATTTTTGTCCATTGCTTTTCTTTGGCAAATTCGTCTAGCGCCACCATTTGGATTTCGATTTGTTCTACATCATCGCCCATTGCTTCTAACGAAGCGCGTGTATCCTGCAAACCATTTCCTTTTTTCGGGATGTTCAACACCGCAGTTCCGGATTTGGAAGAAACGGCAAACGGATAAATTTCGGCTTTCGGAAACAATGGTTGAATGTAATTCACCAAACTTTTATTGGGTTCAAAGCCGATGATTTTACCATTGGTAATGACTTTTTCCGCCTGATACAAATAAATTCCTTTATTGGTTCCGATGTCGATAAACACCGAATCTGATTTCAAGACTTGTTGAATGTATAGCAATTCGGGTTCGCATTTATAGTTTTTTGTAGAAAGCGAATCCAACGTTTTGTAATAACGTTTCTTATATAACGACGGCCAGAATTGATAGGCCAATTTGATTAAAAGTTTCAGCATTTATTAGGGATTGGCCAAAGCCAGCAATTGGTTTTCTAAATTATTTTTGACGCTTTCGAAAGTGTATTTGTTTATGTACGGTTGCAATTTTTGATATTCTGAGGAAAGCTGTTCTATGGTAAGTTCGTTCAAAATCGATTCTAAATCAGAAGCGTTTTGGTAATACAAATTGTGCCAGTCCATTTTTGGGTACGATTTCGGAAACAAACCTACTTTTCCGTTGTAAATACAATCGCCTTCGCTACCGCTTACTTTCGTTTTACCGTAAACCTCGTCGACTAAATAAAACGAAGTTTCGCTCTTAATCGGACACAACAACAAATGCGCTTTGGCAATCACGCGGCTGTATTCTTCCCACGGAATGAACTTATTATAATGCGTAATTTCGATTTGCGAGGCACATTGTTGCTTCAAGTTTTCAAGCTGCTGCAACACAGCATCCGATTCCGGTTTCCCTAAAAATGTAAAATGCAATTTCGATTCTGGTTGCAGTTTCGGAAGAATTTCAAACAAAGTTTTAATGTCTTTTCGTTTTTCCGATACATTTCCCGGCATCACAATTTGAAGGGTTTCAGAAGGTTCAAACGAAGACGATTTACAGTAATTCAACTGAAGTAGCTTCGTTTTATCTGCAAAAGGACTCAACTTAAACACTTCACTCAGAAGACTCTGAGACAAAACACCAAACTGATTTGCTTGCAAAACGGCTTTTCGTTGAGAATCAATTTTTTCTAACAAATAAAGTTTCAAAAAATAAGTCAATCGTTTTCGTTGCGACCACACATTTTTCCAATTAACCGATTGAAAGAACAGACTGAAATTGAGATTATGAAGCACAACCAGACTTTTCCTCTTTTCAAAAATCGTTTGGTACTGCTTGAAATTTCTATGAAAGGTATTCACCACAACGGCGTCAAAACCGGTAAGTTCACTTTCGATTGCTTTGGCATCGTGCACTAGCATTATAAATTCGGAAGGAATAGCAGAAATTTTACTTTTCACTTTCGGACTGATAAAGAAATAAAAATCTACCGACGGCATTTCTTTCAACAGCAGATACCATTGCTCCAACAAAGCAGAATGCGTTTCGAGTTCGATAAAAGCGATTTTTTTCTTTTCCAAGTCGGTAATTTTTCTAATCCCACAAAAATAAAGATATTTACACACTACTTTTACACCGATATGAAATATTACATCGTAATTCCGTCGCATAACGAAGAAAAACTCATTGCTCTGACACTGGAATCGTTGGTAAATCAGACCGTTTTACCTTCAAAAGTGGTAGTGGTGAACGACAATTCTACGGATAACACCGCCGGAATTGTTCAGGAATTTACGCAAAAACATTCGTGGATTTCTTTGGTGAATAAAACCTCAGATGCAATTCATTTACCGGGAAGCAAAGTAATTCAGGCGTTTCAGAAAGGCTTAGAAACTTTGGACATTAATTACGACATCCTAGTAAAAGCTGATGCGGATTTGATTTTTCCGAACAACTATTTCGAAACGATTATCAGCCATTTTAAAAGTGACGAACAAATCGGGATGGCAGGCGGATTTGCTTACATTGAGAAAAATGGAGATTGGATTTTAGAGAATTTAACCGATAAAGATCACATTCGCGGCGCCTTCAAAGCTTATCGAAAAGCCTGTTTTGAACAAATCGGCGGGCTGAAACCAGCCATGGGTTGGGACACCGTTGACGAATTATTGTGCAAATTCTACAACTGGAAAGTCGTTACTGACGAATCTTTGAAAGTAAAACACTTAAAACCAACCGGAGCGAATTACAACCAAGCCTCGCGCTACAAACAAGGCGAAGCCTTTTATACTTTAGGTTATGGTTTTTTCATCACCGCGATTGCTTCTTTAAAATTGGCCATGCGCAAAGGGAAACCGCTTTTGTTTATTGATTATTTAAAAGGGTTTTGGAAAGCACAATCTGAAAAGAAAACGATGTTGGTTACACCGGAACAAGCAAAGTTTGTGCGTAGTTACCGTTGGAAAAAGATGAAGGAAAAGCTTTTTTAGTTTACAGTCGCAGTCACAGTTTGCAGTCTTTCACAAACTGGCAATTCAAAAAATAAAGTATTCTTTTTTTCGGGTCGTAACTAATCCTTATTTTAGCGGATATTTTACAAGCATGATTCGATATTTATCCCAGATAGGAAAATACTTTTTAATGTTGAAGGAAGTCTTCAACAAACCCACCAAATGGTCGATGATGAAACAGCTCATCATGAAAGAAATTGACGATTTGGTTATTGGTTCCCTAGGAATTGTAGCATTCATTTCGTTCTTCGTGGGCGGGGTTGTGGCAATTCAGACAGCGTTGAACTTAACCAACCCGTTAATTCCAAGATATTTGATTGGTTTCGCGACCAGACAATCGGTAATTTTGGAGTTTGCCCCTACCTTTATTTCCATCATTATGGCGGGTAAAGTAGGTTCCTTCATCACATCAAGTATTGGAACCATGCGCGTTACCGAACAAATTGATGCTTTGGAAGTAATGGGTGTAAATTCCTTGAATTATTTAGTATTCCCAAAAATCATAGCCTTGATGTTATATCCTTTTGTGATTGGTTTGGCGATGTTTTTAGGAATTTTTGGCGGTTGGATTGCCGGAGTTTATGGCGGTTTTGCTACAAGTACAGAATTCCAGACAGGACTTCAGGTGGAATTTATACCGTTTCACGTGGCGTACGCTTTTATTAAAACCATCGTATTTGCCTTTTTATTGGCAACCATCCCTTCTTTTCACGGCTATTACATGAAAGGTGGCGCGTTAGAAGTTGGAAAAGCGAGTACCACATCGTTCGTTTGGACATCGGTTGCGATTATTTTAATGAACTATATCCTAACACAATTACTGTTAAGCAAATAAGAAGATGATTGAGGTAAAAAATGTAGAAAAATCGTTTGGCGAACAGAAAGTTTTAAAGGGAATCACCACCACTTTTGAAACTGGAAAAACCAATTTAATTATCGGACAATCAGGTTCGGGTAAAACGGTCTTGCTTAAAAGTTTGTTAGGAATTCATAATGTTGATACCGGTACAATTGCTTTTGACGGGCGAATTTATTCTGATATGTCTGCCGATGATAAACGTAACTTACGAACAGAAATTGGAATGGTATTTCAAGGAAGTGCGCTTTTCGATTCGATGACGGTGGAAGAAAACATTGGCTTTCCCTTAAAGATGTTCAGTAACAAAAACGCCAGAGAAATCAAAGAGCGTGTGGATTTTGTTATCGACCGTGTAAAACTGATTAATGCCCACACTAAAAAGCCTTCAGAAATTTCCGGAGGTATGCAAAAGCGTGTTGCCATTGCAAGAGCCATTGTAAACAACCCGAGATATTTGTTCTGTGATGAGCCTAATTCCGGACTAGATCCGAAAACGGCTGTAGTAATCGATAACCTGATTCAGGAAATTACCCAAGAATACAACATCACCACGGTTATTAATACACATGATATGAACTCGGTGATGGAAATCGGGGAAAAAATTGTTTTCCTGAAAGAAGGTGTTTTAGCTTGGGAAGGTACTAAAAAAGAAATCTTCAAAACAGACAATGAAGCGATTGTGGATTTTGTGTATTCGTCGGAACTGTTTAAAAAAGTACGTAAGGCACAAAACAAAGCCGATAAATTATAATTATATAGCTATAAAAAAGGAGTCAAAATTGACTCCTTTTTTATTTATTATCATTAATAATTGAGATATACCCAACCCGTTTTAGTTTCACCTGTTTCGAAACGAATAACGTAATAATAGGTAGCCGGCGGTAACAATCTACCTTTGAAATCCTGCCCTTTCCATTCGTTTACATAATTATCCAATTCGTATACATTCACTCCGTAACGGTTGAAAATTTTTACATTGGTTATACCTTGCAGACACGACAAATCAAATTCGTCGTTGGAGCCATCCTCATTGGCTGAAACTCCTCTTGGAATACCGCAGGAGGTACAAAGTACTTCCACCGGATTCGTATAGGAACAACCTTCTGCTGTGGTAATGGTTAATATATAAGTTCCGGTTTGTCCTCCGGTCACATTAATTGGATTGGTACTCACGGTAGTTCCGTCAGGATACGTCCAAGTATAGGTTACCGTATTCAAATCAATCGCTGGGTTTAACATTTCAGCAGAAAGAATCGTTTGGCTTCCTTCGCATAAATTAGTTGTTGAAAAATACGGCAATGTTCCTACCGTTATGTCAATGGTATCCAAAACCGACTCACAGCCTCCTTGAATTGCCATCACACTGTAAGTTCCCTGGTTGACCGTTGTTGCATTGGGGATAACCGGATTTTGCTCCGTAGAAGCAAATCCGTTTGGCCCAGACCATTGATAAGTTGCTCCAGGCACATCCGTTGCGAAAAGTTCTAAAGTTTCTCCTTCACAGACAATTGGGGTGGCACTAGCTTCCGGACTTAAAGGTATTTGACCAAGGGTAAATGTAACAATAGCTTCGGCATTAAAGTCACACAAACCGCTTACGGTATATTTAAAACTATAAACTCCCGGTGGTACACTTGCAGCATTCCAAATGTGATTGATGAGCATGCCGCTATCTGAAAGTTCATCCCAAATACCATTAGCCGAATAGGTACCAGACAAATAATCAAAAAGATTGATATTGGATTGAGGCCCACAAAATAAGGTTGAACTACCTGTTCCTGCTTGTGGATTTGCCAAATCTGCCGAAATTTCGAAATCCAACACTAAATTCATACACGAATTCGGGTCGCTAGGATTAGTTATACGAACATGGTACACCCCAAAGTGGATTGCCGCGTTAAACGGCGTGAAATCCAAAGTATTGGCAGTACTCAATATGGTTGTCGTATTGTTGTCTTTCCACCATTCGTAACTAAAAAAAGAAAAATAAGGTACATAAAGGCTTCCCGGTTGACCATCACACAAATCAATCGGCTGAATGGTAAAACTTACCGGAGAACTGATATCGTAAACCCTATTCAAAATATTACCACAAGCATCTTCAATTTGGAAGTTATAAACACCTTGGCCTAATCCAGAAAACAATGCGGAATTACCGTTATTTACTGTAAATGGCTGTCCGTCTTTTTCTGTTATTCTATATTCTAACGGAATAAAACCAACGGCATCCACAATCACATCAAACGAATTGTCTGAACAGGAATAACTGAAAATATTTCTGATTTTTGGTCCGATAGTATATTCGAATTCCTGAAGTACTTCTTCACAACGACCTAATGCTGCTGACCCCCCGTTAGGATATACATTAAACGTATGTACTACTCTAAAATTACCATAATACGATAAACTAAAATTGTTCGAATTATTGTTTAAAGCAATGGCATTAGCCGGGTTTGCCGGAAAACCGTCTGAAAAACCATTTTGTGGATGTCCCCAAGTTCCATTTGTTGCGTCATATTTCTGCAGCCAATAACTTGACATATTTGCATTTGAAGCATGGTTTAAGTAGATATTGAAGGAGCTACAATTATCAGTAACTGTAACAGTATTTGCAGTCACCTGATAACTTGGAATGGTAACCGCATCAATACGAGAGCGACCACAAACATCAACGGATCTGAAAATATATACTCCTGCCGGTAACGAATTCATCGAGAAGAATTCCGCATCTGACTTAATATTCTCGCTTACATCAAATGGCAAGGTTTGTCCTAAAGCAGCCGGAGCAGACAGAATAGTTACTGATTGAAAATCAAAAGCCATTTGCAATTCTACAGATCCAGACCCTATTGCACATCCTGGCATAACATTTATACTTAACGGTTGTGGTACTCCTGTAACGTTGAATGTACTTGTCTTGGTTCGACCGCACTCGTCTGTAACTTTAATGGTGTAAGTTCCTTGTGGTAAAGGAATTGTCGCATTAAAGTAAACAGCTTCTGAAGAAAAAGGCCCAGGATGGTTACTATTAAATGTTGTAGGGTTAAATCCGGCAGGTGCTGTCAAAAACTCAACCGTAAAACTGACCGGGTCAGTAACTTTAACTACTAATTTTTTACTACATCCCTCTACAGGCTCTGTTACCGTAAAATTAAGAGGAAGTTCTTGTGTTGTATAAGTTTTAGTAACGCTGTTCCCACAGCCATCGGTTATCTGGATCACATAAGTCCCGTCTGGATATGGTTGTGACGTATTATAGTATGATGCATCCTCACCAAAAGCTCCAGGATGCAACGGATTATAATCTATCGGATTAAAACCCGCAGGTGCCGAAAGAAAATTAACCGTAAAATTATTCATGGGTAAATTAGAGGGAACAACTGACAACACTTTAACACAATCGGTAGTCATTTGCTCCGAAATTGTCAACCCTATAGGTTCATAAATAACATTATTATTTTGCTGATACACATTTCCGCAGGCATCTGTAATTGACAAATCATAGGTATACGATTGATTGACAAAAAGTGG
This sequence comes from Flavobacterium sp., assembly GCF_032153895.1. Classification (GTDB taxonomy): domain Bacteria; phylum Bacteroidota; class Bacteroidia; order Flavobacteriales; family Flavobacteriaceae; genus Flavobacterium. The sequence continues at coordinate 1,108 of NZ_JALDYN010000001.1, read as the reverse complement.
CAAAACCATAGCAAAACCCTGAATCTGTGTATTACCATTATTCATTGTCAGATTTACAGGAATAGAAGGTCCTCCAGAAGGCGGATGAACAGTAGCCAGTATTTGCAACGGATAAGCAATAACATTGTTGTTCCCCGGTATTAAGGAACCATTACTGATTTGAACATTCAGAACTATCTCTGTACAAAATTTGTCACCAAGAGCCAAGTCAACAAAATCCAAGTCCGGCGTAGAGGATTCCACTACCACATCACGAACAATTCCATCACCACAAGTATTAAAAACCCTTACCTGATACATTCCTGCCACCAACCCACTAAAAACATTGGTAGTTTGCAACGGCAAAGTCATCGGGCCGGCAATTATTTCATAACCAACAGCAACTCCTTGTGTGACATTTACGGTGATTACACCATCATTTCCACAAACCTCTCTTTGACTTACCAGGTTATACAAAAAAGGGGCAATCTGATTCAAAATAATCACATCGCGTTGTTGTGTATTTGATTCTGCTCCTAAAGTCTGTGTTGCAATTACCCTATAATTTCCCGCGACTAAACCCGTTAATGACGTACTGCTCGTTACGGCAATGGGAGACGCTAGATTAGGCAGTTGATACACAGTATACACCATGGAAGAGCCTGCTGTAACATCTGTCACAGCAAAATTCAAACCGCCGTTACCGCTACAAGTTTCATGAGTCACCCCCACTTGAAGCACAAAAGGCTCTAACTGACTAAATGTAAGATTTGATATTAAGAAAAAAAGTAAAAGTAAGCCTTGTTTTATTTGGAGCATCTAAACAATTATTTGATTTGATTTGCTAATGTTGTTATTCGCTTTATTTCCTGTTCTTTTCCTTTCGGATAGATTAAAAGGACATCATCTTTATCTACAATGATAAAATCTTTGAGACCGTCAACCACAACCAATTTCTTACCTTCAGTGCGGATAATATTATTTGAGGCATTTTCCAAGATAACAGTCGCATTCACCACCGCATTATCTTGCTCGTCTTTTGGCAACTTATCATAAAGTGAGCCCCAAGTTCCTAAATCGTTCCAATCGAAAGTGGCTGGTAAAACGAATACGTTTTGCGCTTTTTCCA
>NZ_JALDYN010000031.1:0-22265 GCF_032153895.1 Flavobacterium sp. | reverse complement strand
AATGGGTTAAGGCTCCGGAGGATACGAAATCTACACCACATTCGGCATACTGACGAACGGTTTTTTCATTGATTCCGCCGGAAGATTCGGTTAAGCACTTCCCGCCTATCATTTCGACTGCTTTTCGGGTGTCTTCGAAATTGAAATTGTCTAGCAAAATTCTGTAAACACCTTCGTTGGACAATATTTCAGACACTTCCTCAAGGTTTCTGGCTTCGACTATAATTTTCAAATCGAGATTGTGTTCTTTTAAATAAGCGTTCGTCTTCTCAATCGCTTTGGATATTCCTCCCGCAAAATCGTTATGGTTGTCTTTCAGCATCACCATGTCGTATAAGGCAAAACGATGGTTTTCTCCTCCTGCAATTTTTACAGCCCATTTTTCAATAGCACGAATACCCGGCGTAGTTTTACGGGTATCTAAAATTTTGGTTTTAGTACCGCCTAACAAGTCAACAAACACTTTGGTTTTGGTAGCAATGGCACTCATACGCTGCATCGCATTTAGCACTAAACGTTCTGCTTTAAGTATCGATTGTGAGCTTCCGGAAACGTGGAACACTACATCACCGTATTTGACATTGCTTCCGTCTTGTATAAAGGTTTCAACTTCCAGGTTCGGATCTACATATTGGAACACCATTTTGGCAAATTCTACTCCGGCAATGATGCCTTCGTCTTTCACTAGTAATTTAGCTTTACCTGTTGCAGAGTCCGGAATACAAGCCAGTGAACTGTGATCGCCGTCGCCTACATCTTCCCGAATGGCATTGGTTATTATTATATCGAGTTCTTTTTGAAACTGTTGTTCTGAAATCATAATCGTACAATTTACTGGCTAAAATAAGACATATTTTGGAATCGTACGGATTTGTTTGCGGGTTTTCGCGGGAATGTTATGGCATTGTCTTAAACTTAGTATAAAACACTCCTAAACTCTTACCTAAACCATATACGCTATAAACACGCTATATATACGCTATATATACGCTATAAATACGACTTATATACGGAGTATGTTGGGCTTTGATACGGCTTTGATACGCTATATATACTTTTTGGGTTTGGGCTGTAAAGGTGTTTTGTCCAAAGAAGTCAATACTGTCTTGTTTTTGAGGGTTGCTAAAAGTATTTTATATTTGGGAGATGGTTTGGCTGTGACTGCATGTACCTTTTGGTTTTTGGTATGGGTTTATGGTGGTTTGTCGAATATATATTTAAGTTAGTGGCAATTATAAAAGATGTACTTAAGAATGATAGAAAACGTAGAAATACAACTTAAAGAATTAATGCTTGACGAAGACTTTACAAGCCTACAAAACCTTGTAAACGAAGAAATAAACCTAATGGATATTCTACGCGTTTCTCACAAGGAATTACAACATTCAAATTTTTTGGCTTGGTTTTTCAACCCAAACGAAACTCATAATATAGGTGACTTTGCATTAAAAGAGTTTATCAAAATTTACTTTAAAGAAAATCAATTCAAAAATTTAGGACACGAAACAGGACTTTCTGTTTTTGATTTTGTACAATTGGACTTTGATGATTTGGAAATTAGACGCGAATACAAAAATATTGACTTAGTTTTCCTTTCTGAAAAAAATCAATTTTGTATCGTAATTGAAAATAAAATTTATGCAACAGAAAGTAACGGACAATTAAAAAAATACCGTGATATAATTGAAAAAGAATATCCTGATTTTAAACATAAAATTTATATATTCCTTTCGCTTCAAGAACAACAAATTTCTGAAAGTGAACAAGAATTTTACGTTCAACTTAATTACGAACATATCATTAAACTAATTGAACAAGTAATTTCAAGCCAACGTTTAAAACTTGCAGACAAGACAAAATTTGTATTTGAACAATATTTACAAACGCTAAAATCAATGCTTAACAAAAACGAAGAAATTGAAAAAGTTGCTCAAAAACTTTACAAAAAATACAAATCAGCTTTTGACCTTGTACTAAAATATGCCGTTGCCACGGACAATAGTGAAATCATAACAAAGCTCAAAGAATTAATTGAAAATGAGAAAACTATTCGGCAATTTCAAAGTAATAATACTTATGTAAGATTTCAGCCAAATTTTTTACATGATAATATTGAAAAATTAAGAAGAAATGGACTTTTACTGCAAACGGATGACATGTCTAATAATTGGGTTTTTCTTTTTGAATTTAATGTCAGAAAAACCCAAGTAAATTTTGATTGTAAAATTGGTGCAGGTGATCAAAGCACAAGGGAAAAACTTTACAATATTTATAAGAAACATAAAGATGTCTTTACAAAAGTTGACAAGCCTTTAAAATCGCAATGGCATCATTCATTTCAAAAGCAAATTTTGTCACCAAAAGATATTCAAGATTTTCTTAATAACGATAGTGTAGAAGAACTTGAAAAAAAGATAACGCAGAGATTTAGAGAACTAATTGACAAAGACTTGCCAAAATTAATATCCGTATTAGATTATGAAATAAATAACAGCCACTAGTAGCAGTTAAGAACATTGCTAGTTTTAACTTTTAGTTGAAAATCCTACGGATTTTCCAAAACTGTATTTCATAACATATTTAATCGTAAATTGACTATTGCGTCAAGCCGTAGAAACATTAACAATAAATGGAAGAATTAGGCAAGCGAGATGAACTAAGTGAGATAACCAATCTTATTGAAACATTTGAAAAAGTTCTAGAATGGCTTGAAAAACTTGGTATAAGAACTGATATTGGAAGAATTGCAGCTTATCGTCAATATTTTAGCGAATTAATTGATGTTCCAAAAAATGAAACCATCTTAACAATTCATAGAGCAAATATTAGTAGAGAACTTTTCGAACTAGTCTGGATATATCAAAATTTTTTAGATTATGATTCTGAGAAAATCATCAATCATGTAAAAAAAACTCTTAAAGGTGTAGTTGCCATTAATTTAGAGAAGGCAAATGATCAATCATCACGTAATTATCTTTTTGAACTTAGAGCCGCAAGTTATTTCATTAAAGCAGGTTATAAAATTGACCTTGACTCAGATTGTGATTTAATTGCTTATAATGATAAAGAAAAAATTTACGTTGAGTGTAAAAGACTCAGTTCGAAAGACAAAATCACTGAACGAATAAAAGAAGCATCCAAACAATTAGACAAACGATTAAGTCAAGACAGTTCAAAAAATACTTATGGAATAATTTGGATAGATTTATCTTTTGTTCAAATGAATTACACAGGATTTTACTCTGCTTATTTTAGGAGAACTTGTCAATTTGCCGCAAGAACAGATTTAATGATTCTAACCTCACAAAACATTCCAAATATAGATTTCAATAAAAGAATTATTGGATTAGTTTCTCAAACTTTATACCCAGGCATATCAGAAATTCCAAAAGGTTATTATACAGGGTCAACAATAAGTTTGAAACCTTTAAACAAAAGTTTTTTTAAAAGAAGAAAGTTTAAAAACATCATGGATAATTTATTGAAAAATTTTGGTTAAAAAACATCCTCTAACAGCAGTTATAGTATTTCAAATTCATTAAGTAACAAAACATATTTCTCGAAAAAAACTATTTATTTATTGTTTTTCAATAAAAATTTATTATGTTTGTACTGTCAATTTAAAACTTAGCAATCATGACAAAAACAAACAAATTCGTATTTTGGGGCTTATATGTAATCTTTTGGCTCATTTTTGTAGGCATCTGTATTGAAGCTGGTGGCTTACTTGTAAATTTTGTTTTCAGCATCTTTAAACCTGAGGTTGTTCCGAATCTGTATCAAAAACTGGACTTATCCGAAATGTACAACAGCAGCAAAATGGCTTTTTTCGGAATCTATGGTTTTATTTTAGCCATTTCTATTATGAGTGCCATTCTGGTTTACACCGTTATCCGACTGATGCACAAAATGGATTTAACCAAACCGTTCGATACGTTTATTTCTAAGCAGATTTTTCTAATTAGTTACTACACTATTGGCATTGGTTTGTTTAGTTTTATTGGCAGTCAGCTTGCCAAAAAATTAATGCATCATGGTTTTGTTCCCGAAAATCTGAACCAATTTTGGGTAGACAGTGAAGCGTGTATTTTTATTGGAGCCGCAATTTACATCATTGCGCTTATCTTTAAAAAAGGTGTTGACCTTCAAAATGAAAATGACTTAACGGTATAAGCTATGGCAATCATTGTAAACTTAGACGTGATGATGGCAAAACGCAAAATTTCGCTGAATGAACTCTCAGCCAAAGTCGATTTGACCTTATCGAACCTTTCCATCTTAAAGACCGGAAAGGCAAAAGCAATCCGTTTCAGTACGCTGGAAGCGATTTGCAAAGCACTTGACTGTCAGCCTGCGGATATTTTGGAGTATGTGAGTGATGAGGATTTAGGTAGTTAAGAATTTGCGATAATAATCGTGGTGTTATTTTCTATCAAAAAAACTATTTGTTTTTTAAAAATAAATAGTTTGTAAATTGCCGTACTTTTTAAGCAGTAAAACACTACAAAACACACAATGAGACAGCTTCTATTTCTATTTACTATCTTATCTTCAATTTATGGGTATTCTCAAAAAAAATATGAATTTGATTACATTATCGAGTATAAATTAACTGTTTACAAAGATTCGTCGACTAAAAAAGACATAACCAGATATTATTTTACTAACTCCAAGAAAAACAATTATCTGGCCGAAATTGCAAATCTAGACAGCTTGAATTATCAAATGGTTTTTAAAGACGAAAATGGAATATCATTTAATGTTAACTTTTTAAAAGCTGACTTAGCTAAAACCGAAACCATTACTGTTGATTGTCCTTATGTAAATCGTTATCAAAATCAATTTAAATTTCGTACACAGGAATATGATTTTTTTAATATGACGGACACAATAATCGATGGTACTAAATACAGCAGATACAAACTAGCTTCGATAAAACCAAAAAAGGAAAAAAGAAAAAAGTTAGGGACTGAAGTTTATATTATTGACCAAAAAACAGCATTTCATTTACCCGTTTTTCAATTTTCGACCGCCTATGAAGAATGGAAGAGTACCAAAAATATTCCTAATGGGATTTTCAAAGAAAGACTTCTCTATGATTTCAATGGTAATTTGAGTATGAAAGAAGAAATTGTTGGCTTTTACAGTATCAATAAAACTATACTGATTGATAAGGGTTGTGATTATACACAAGAAGAATAGCATGTCTACACTACTGTTTTGGATTAAACCATGATAATTTGAATTTAAAGCGTTGAAGTTTTTTCAAAATTTTCTTTCAATCTTTTCAATATATTTGTACGCAATAGCAACAATTGTATGGAAACAGTCGATTTCAAAAAACTTTCCGATCAGGAACTACTTACCGAATACAAAAAACACAAAACCAATCAGATAATCAATGCAGTTTTAATTGGCTTTTTAGTAGGTATTTCTGCTTATAGTGCTTTTACAAAAGGCATTGGCTTTTTTACTTTTTTTCCGTTGTTTTTTGTCTATCTGTTAGTTCGAAACAAAAAGAAAAACAGTGAATTGGAAACCGAACTGAAATCCAGAAACTTAAAATAAGAAACCCATGAAAGAAAACAGCTTAGCAAATCTGACTGATGAAATGCTTTTAAAAAGGAGAAATTTAATCAAGGGAGCACTTATTGGTTTCGGTATTGTTTTTACCATTGCAATCGGGATTCTTATTTATCTTTTTATCTCTAAAGGTTTTAAAAACACTTCCATCGCAACACTCATTCCTGTGTTTATGATGCCTGTTACCTTATTACCTCTTTTTATAAATTTTGCTTTACTCAACAAAGAACTTAAATCCAGAAATCTGAAATAACCAATGGAAACCTGTCAAAACTGTAATGAAGCTATTGCCGCTAATTTCTGTGGCAACTGCGGACAGAAAAAATACAAACGCATCGATAAAAAATATGTTTGGGATGAGATTCAATACACTGTTCTACATACCAACAAAGGTTTCTTATACTCGGTAAAAAACTTACTCAAAAATCCTGGAAAAACAGCCAGAGAATATGTAGATGGGAATCGTGTAAACCATTACAAACCCATTTTATTAGCATTCGTTTTAAGTGGTATTTCTGCTTTTTTATCCTTTAAGGTTATTGGTCTTAAGGAAATCATGGAAAACTACTATACACAGCAGCACCTGAATTCTCCTTTCATAAACGATTATATGACATTTGTATCGAGCTACAACTCTGTACTGATGTTATTACTCATCCCCTTTTTTGCAATATGTACCAAATTTGCTTTCAGAAGCTGGGGTCATAACTATTACGAACATATTGTTATCAACTCCTATATCCTTTGTTTCTATACACTTTTCACTATATTTTTAGTGTATCCTTTCTTGTATTTTTTAAAACACGACACAGCCACATTTACTTCTCTTACAAGTATTTCGATGCTATTTGTACCGTTTATACTGACTTGGTTTTTTAAAGGGTTTTACACCGATAAACCTTTGAAAGGTATAATCGGACGTGTTTTTTTAACCCTTTGTTTTACAGCTTTAGGCTTTATGGTTTTCATGGTTTTCATCATGATTGGCGGTTTTGTTTATGCCTTAATCAAAGGTCCTGAAGCGTTGGAATACATGAAACCGGGAACTACAATTAATTAAAATTTACAATTACTGCAACATTATGAACAAGAGGCAAGTTCCTTTTTCATCTTTGCTTACTTTATTAAAGAGTAAAGGTCAGCTATCAATTATGGGAATAATTTTCACCTTGGTTTCAATAGCTTTTCTTCCTATTGCTATATTTTTCTCTACACAGAAAGAAGCTTATGAAAAATACGATTACAGCAAAATCGCAGAGCAAGGCACTGAAATAACAGGGAAGATTGTTGACATTCAGCAAAAAACTAATGTTTCAATGAATGATAAGCATCCGTTTGTGATTACCTATGAATTTATCGAAAACGGAAAGTCTAAATCAGATAAATTTCAAACCTTAGATCACTATAAAGTAAACTCCTTCAGCATTGGAAGTAATCTGACAATCCTGAGTTACAACAATCAATCAGTCATTAAAGGATTAGAGCCGTTTAGTTTTCCATTCTATTTTCTATTCATTTTTCCTTTCATGCTTATTGGTCTTGTGCCGGCATTGAAAAACTATTCTTTATACAAGAACGGCATTGTGAAAGAAGCCAAGATTTTATCAATGACTCCAAATTCTGGAATGCCTATTTCCAATTTCGGACAAAGCATTTTGGTAAACTATGTTTATCCGTCTAGAACAGGAAAATCAATTTATGGAAAGTCTAGCACTACTGATTTTTCAATACTGAATGAGAAAAAGGCAGATGACTTAATCAAAATATTGGTTTCTGAAACCAATGAAGAACAATCTTGTCTGATTCCAAAAATAGAAGCCATTAAGAACAATTGGAAAATTTAACCGTGAAAATCTCTTAATAAATCCTTTAGTATCTTTACCGGAAATATTACTATTATGAACATCAAACTGCTCGCCATCGGTAAAACGGACAACAAAGCCTTGCAATCGCTAATTGACGATTACACAAAGCGCTTGTCTTTTTACATCAAGTTTGATTTGGAAATCATTCCGGATATTAAAAATGTAAAGAATTTATCCGAAAATCAGCAGAAAGAAAAAGAAGGCGAACTGATTTTAAGCAAGCTCTCTCCTACCGACCAGTTGATTTTATTGGATGAAAACGGCAAATCATTTTCGAGCGTAGGTTTTTCGGAAGAATTGCAGAAGAAAATGAATTCGGGCGTGAAAACGTTGGTATTCGTAATTGGCGGCCCTTATGGTTTCAGTGAAGAAGTGTACAAAAAAGCGCAGGGCAAAATTTCACTTTCAGCAATGACGTTTTCGCATCAGATGGTACGCTTGTTTTTCATCGAGCAATTGTATAGAGGTTTTACGATTTTACGCAACGAACCGTATCATCATCAGTAGATTATTGCTGTATTTGGTTATACAACCGAACACATTCCATCGCTTCTTTCACATCGTGTACGCGAAGAATTTTAGCGCCTTTCATAAGGGAAATTGTATTTAAAACTGAAGTTCCGTTCAACGCTTCTTGTGCGCTGGTGTCGAGCAACTTATAAATCATGGATTTTCTGGAAACCGCAGACAACAAAGGAACGTCCAGCATCTGAAACAATTCCAGATTTTGTAGTACTTCGTAATTCTGTTCCAATGTTTTAGCAAAACCAAAACCAGGATCGATGATGATGTCATTAATTCCTAAACTTCTAGCAGCAGCAATCCGTTCGGAAAAGTAAAAAATCATTTCTTTGACAATATCTTCATAATCTGTAAGCGTTGTCATCGTTTGAGGTGTTCCGCGCATGTGCATCATGATGTAAGGCACTTTGGCATCGGCAACAACTTGCAACATTTTATCATCTAGTAATCCGGCAGAAATATCGTTGATTACTGAAGCTCCGTTTTCAATGGCAACACGAGCCACTTCAGCTCGAAACGTATCCACCGACAAAATAATTTTCGGAAATTCTTTTAGTAACAAAGTGATTAAGGTCTGTAATCTTCCTATTTCCTCTTCTTCCGAAACAAAGGCAGCATTCGGTCTGGAAGAATAGGCACCAACATCAACAATAGCAGCACCTTCCGACAACATTTTCTCGGTTTGTTTAAGAAAGTCAGTATCGGTTTTATATTTTCCGCCATCAAAAAAAGAATCGGGCGTACTGTTTAAAATCCCCATTACTTTCGGTGTAGGTAAATCGAGAAGGTTTCCTTTACAATTGATTGTCATGGAATTATAAGTTATGAATTATGAGTTACAAGCTTCTAACCCACTGAATACTGAACACTGAATACTAAACACTTTGAACTTCATTCGAATTTAGTTACATTTGAAAATTCAAGAACAAAGATAACCAGAAAATGAGTAATACTTCTCAGGAATTCGATAAAGTAGTAGGCATTTGCCGCGATTTATACAGTAAAAAAATGAAAGATTACGGAAGTGCGTGGCGTATTTTACGTTTGCCTTCCCTAACCGATCAAATCTTCATTAAAGCCCAACGCATCAGAAGTTTACAGGAAAACGAAGTCCGTAAAGTAGACGAAGACGAAACCGGAGAATTCATCGGCATTATCAATTATTGCATCATGGCTTTGATTTCGTTGGATTTGGGTGTAGCCGACCAACCCGATTTAGATTGGGAAACGGCTGTTCGTTTATACGACGAAAAAGTACTGCTAACCAAAACTTTAATGGAAGCCAAAAACCACGATTACGGCGAAGCTTGGCGCGATATGCGCGTGAGTTCTTTGACGGATTTAATCCTTCAGAAGTTATTGCGCGTAAAACAAATTGAAGACAACAAAGGAAAAACTTTAGTTTCTGAAGGTATCGATGCCAATTATCAGGATATGATTAATTATTCTGTTTTTGCATTGATTTTAATGGGATTTTCAAAATAACTCATGATTTTCAGAGAAGCACATATTGACGATATTCAGCAAATTCAAGTGGTTCGTAATGCTGTAAAGGAAAATACGCTTTCCAATCCGGCTTTGGTTACCGATAAAGATTGCGAAGAATTCCTTTTCGAACGCGGTAAAGGCTGGGTTTGTGAAATTGAAAAAACGATTGTCGGTTTTGCCATTGCTGACCTAAAAGATGACAACATTTGGGCATTGTTCCTCCACCCCGATTTTGAGAAACAAGGAATCGGAAAAGAATTGCACAATATCATGCTAAACTGGTATTTTTCACAAGGAAAAGAAAAAGTTTGGCTGAGTACCGCCTTCAACACAAGAGCCGAAAGTTTTTACCGAAAAGCGGGCTGGAAAGAAGTTGGCTTATACGGTACGAAAGAAATAAAATTTGAACTAACACATAACGATTGGTTAAACCACAACAAACAGTAACATGAAATACTTAGTACACTTATCAAGAATTATCGTTGGCGTTTTATTCATCATCTCCGGATTGATTAAACTGAATGATCCTACCGGATTTTCGTTTAAATTGGAAGAATATTTTTCCGAAGGCGTATTGAACATGCCGGCTCTGGTGCCTTATGCATTGGGAATTGCCTTATTTGTCGTAATTTTTGAAGTGGTCTTGGGAGTAGCTTTATTGGTAGGATTCAAACCCAAATGGACGGTTTGGAGTTTATTGCTGATGATTGTATTCTTCACGTTTTTGACCTTCTACTCTGCCTATTTCAACAAAGTTACTGATTGCGGTTGTTTTGGTGATGCGCTAAAACTAACACCTTGGCAATCGTTCTTCAAAGATGTAGCGCTATTGGTATTCATTTTGATTTTATTCTTCGGATTGAAATACATTCAGCCTATTTTAAAACCGATGGTTGGTGCGTTGACTGTATTCATCGCTTATTCCTTGTGTTTATTTATGGGCTATTGGGTATTGAATCATTTGCCTTTGAAAGATTTCAGAGCCTACAAAATCGGAACCAATATTCAAAAAGGAATGGAATTTCCGGAAGGTGCGGCTCGTTCGGTTTACGAAATGAATTTTGTGTATAAAGTAAACGGCAAAGAGCAAAATTTCGGTGAAAAAGATTTGATGAGTTTACCAGCTGGAGCGGAATTTGTTCGCCGTGAAGACAAACTGATTTCTCAAGGTTACGTTCCACCTATTCACGATTTCACAATTGAATTGGATGGAGAAGATTTTACTGAAGAAATGCTAAACGAACCGAAAGTTGTGATGCTGATTTCATACGATTTACAAAAAGCCAAAGCGGATGGCTTATCCCAATTGGAAGCTTTCTCTAAAAAAGCACAGGCCAAAGGCTACAAAGTTTTGGGAATGACCGCTTCTCCAATTGAAGATATTGCTAAATTCCGTAAAGAAAACGGGATTACGTTCGATTACTATTTCTGCGATGCGACCACTTTAAAGACGATTGAAAGAGCCAATCCGAGCATTGTGGTATTGCATAAAGGAACAATCGTAGACAAAAAACACTGGAACGATATTGATGACGTAAAACTCTAATCTAAAGCATTATGAAAAAAATAATCACTGCATTGGTTTTAGGTTTGACTTTTTTTGGGTTTGAATCTTGTGCTCAAAAGAAAGAAAAAACAGAATTTAACAAAGATGCTTTCTCTGAAAAACTAATCACCATTGAAGGTAAGGAAATCACTTTTGATGAAGTCCTGAAAAAACACAACGGAAAAACCACAATCATTGAAGTTTGGGCTTCGTGGTGTGGTGACTGCGTTAAAAACATGCCGAAATTAAAAGAATTACAGGCTGCCAACCCAACGGTAGATTTCGTATTCCTGTCTTGTGACAAAACGCAGGAAAAATGGCAGGCCGGTATTGCCAAACACGAATTACAAGGTGATCAGTATTTAATTCCGGATGGTATGAAAGGAACTTTCGGAAAAGCTCTTGATTTAGACTGGATTCCGCGTTATATCATCGTAGACAAAACCGGAAAAGTAGCTTTGTACAGAGCCATTGAAACCGATCACGAAAAAATACAAACGACTTTAAATACCTTAAAATAATGAGACACAATATAGTTGCCGGAAACTGGAAAATGAACAAAAATGCAGGAGAAACGGCTCAATTATTATCTGATATCGTTAACCAATTGCCTTCTGGTAAAGAAGTGGAAGTTTTGGTTGCGCCATCGTTTGTGAATTTATCACAAGCTGTTCATATGTTAGAACACACTAATGTTGGCGTAGCAGCTCAAAACATGCATCAGGCGGAAGGCGGTGCTTTTACTGGTGAAATTGCTGCGGATATGCTAACTTCTATCGGAGTTCATAATGTGATTTTAGGCCATTCGGAAAGACGTCAGTATTTTAAAGAAACCGATGCTTTATTAGCCAACAAAGTAGATACGGCTCTAAAACACGAAATGCGTATTATTTTTTGCATTGGTGAAGAACTGAAAGACCGTCAAAGCAAACAGCATTTTAACGTAGTAGACAATCAATTACGCGACGGATTATTCCATTTGGAAGCGAATGCTTGGGTAAACATTGTTATCGCCTACGAACCTGTTTGGGCTATCGGAACGGGCGAAACCGCAACTCCGGAACAAGCGCAGGAAATGCATCATTATATCCGTGAAACGATTCGTCACAAATATGGAGAAAGTACTTCCGAAAACGTTTCTATTTTATACGGCGGAAGCGTTAAACCCGACAACGCCAGAGAGATTTTCTCTAAACCTGATGTCGATGGCGGTTTGATTGGCGGTGCAGCCTTAAAAGCGGAAGATTTTGTAGCGATTGTGGATGCATTTTAAAAAATTATGGAATTAGAAAATCAGGACCTTTTAAACGAGACAGAATTCAAAACTGAGTATCCAAGACGAAGAGCTCTGCTGCCACTTTGGATTAAAATTTTCACTTGGTTTTTCATGATTTTTGGAATCTCTGTACCTTTTGCAATTGGCTTTGGGGCTTTTGGCGAAGCATTTGATTTATCTTTATATGGAATTGATACCAATCAACCACTTTCGTTATTAGGAGTATTTGTATTGAGCTTGATCAGTTTTAAAGCCATCACTGCAATAAGTTTGTGGTTTGAAAAGGATTACGCTACAGATTTGGCCAAAATTGACAGCTATATCGGTTTTGTCCTTTGCTTGTTAATGATGGTAGTCTATCCTTTTTTTGATGAACATGAAGGCTTTTCGTTCCATTTAAGAATTGAAATCTTTTTTATTTATTTCTTTTTCAAAAAAATAGACCAAATTGAATACAATTGGGCGAAGATAAAACCTTAAATATGATTACCATCAACCTCATCGGATCAGGCAATGTAGCGCAGCATTTGATTTCTGTTTTGCAACAAACGGAAGGTGTAGTATTGCAATCTGTTTTGGTCAGAAACTTAAAATCAATTTCGCATTTATTGACTGATGAGAAAATCATAACAATTCCCGAACAACTTCAACCTGCCGATGTTACTATAATTTCTGTAACTGACAGCGCGATTTCAGAAGTTTCCAACACTATTCCGTTTGAAAACCAATTGGTGGTACATACATCGGGAAGTATGGGTTTGGATGTACTGAACGATAAAAATCGTAAAGGTGTATTTTATCCATTGCAGACGTTCTCAAAATTAAAAAGTATCGATTTTAAAGAAGTTCCGCTTTGTCTGGAAACCGAAAACGAATCGGATTATCAACTTCTGGAAACTTTCGGAAAATCACTTTCGGATAAAGTATTCAAAATCAATTCTGAACAAAGACAAAGTTTACACGTAGCGGCTGTTTTTTCATGCAATTTTGTGAATCATCTGTATCAAATCGGGAATGAAATCTGTGATGAAAATAAAGTTCCGTTTGAAATTTTATTCCCATTAATTCAGGAAACGGCCGATAAAATCAAAACGCTTTCCCCAAAAGAAGCGCAAACCGGTCCGGCGATTCGGCACGACCAAAAAACCATTGACAAACATTTGGCTTTCTTAAACGATGAAACCCGAAAAACAATTTACCAACTCCTAACCCAATCCATACAAAACAATAATGGCTAAAAGTTATAAAGAAATCATGAACGACATCACGACTTTTGTTTTTGATGTTGATGGCGTACTAACTGACGGAACCGTACATGTAACCCCAACCGGCGAAATGCTGCGTGAAATGAACATCCGCGACGGTTATGCAATGAAAGCCGCAGTAGAAAACGGTTATACGGTTTGCATTATTTCCGGCGGAAGTAACGAAGGTGTTCGCATTCGTTTACGAAATTTAGGCATTACCGATATTCATTTAGGAGTTCATGATAAAGTGGAAACTTTTAAAGAATTCACAGATATTTACAATATCAAAGCAGAACAGGTTTTATATATGGGCGACGATATTCCGGATTATCATGTGATGCAATTGGTGGGTTTACCGACTTGTCCACAGGATGCTTCGCCCGAGATTAAAGGCATCAGCACTTATATTTCACACAAAAATGGCGGAAAAGGTGCCGTTCGCGATGTTATTGAACAGGTTATGAAAGTTCAAGGTAAATGGATGGAGCACTTTGATGCGAAGTATGATTAGTGTTTAGTCGCAGTAGCAGTTTTCAGTTAAAAATATAAAATCAAACAATGAAATTCCTAAAACTAATCCGTTTTCAAAACCTACTGATGTTGGCTTTAATGCAGCTTGTTTTCCACTTTGTTTTTCTGCGAAATCAACCTGATTTACTTTTAGCTTTATCCGATGTTCAGTTTGTATTGCTAGTTGTAGCAACCATTTGTATTGCTGCCGGCGGTTACGTTATCAATAATATTATGGATCTGGAAACAGATGCTGTAGCAAAACCAAACGATGTTGTGGTGGGCAAACACATTTCCGAAGGAATGGCATACAACATCTATATTGCGTTAAACATCATTGGTGTCGGAATTGGTTTTTACCTGTCTAATTTGATTCAAAAACCGATGTTTTCTTCAGTATTCATTATCGTTGCAGCTACATTGTACATGTATGCGACGAGTTTTAAACAAAACTTGCTGATTGGAAATATTATTATTGCGCTGTTGCTAGGTCTAAGTGTGATTATTGTTGGTATTTTTGATTTGTTTCCGGTAATTTTTGAAGAAAACCGAATTCAAATGGCGGTCTATTTCAGTATTCTAACAGATTACGCGATTTTTGCATTCCTGATTAATCTGATTCGGGAAATTGTAAAAGACATCGAAGATATGGATGGCGACTATAACGCCGGAATGAACACTTTACCAATTGTTTTAGGCAAAGAAAGAACGGCAAAAGTAGTTTTCTTTTTAACACTGATTCCCGTTGGTTTGCTTCTAATGTACATCAACAAAAATCTTTTGACACTGGAATGGGTAATGTATTACCTGCTTTTATTTGTAACAGCACCGCTCTTGTACTTTTTAATCAAAGTTTGGTCAGCGAAAACTAAAAAAGATTTTCATCATTTGAGTACCATTCTAAAACTGGTTATTCTTTTCGGAATCTTATCTGTTGTGGTAATTACTATAAACATGAAACTGAATGCTTAAGGAAAAATTAAAAGACTATCATATCATTCTGGCTTCGGGTTCGCCGCGTCGTCAGCAGTTTTTTAAAGAACTGGATTTGGATTTTGAAATTCGGTTGAAAGATGTAGAAGAAATCTATCCCAATCATTTACAAGCCGAAGCAATTACCAATTTCTTAGCCGAATTAAAAGCCAATGCTTTCGCCGAAGAATTAACCGAAAAAGACATTTTAGTTACCAGCGACACCATCGTTTGGCATGAAGGCAAAGCTTTAGGAAAACCGAAAGATTATGACGATGCTTTTCAGATGTTACAATCGCTTTCCGGGAAAACGCACGAAGTAATTACCTCAGTTTGCATCAAAACCACAGCAAAAACCGATACTTTTTTTGAAGTGACTAAAGTTACTTTCAATCCGCTTTCTGATGAAGCATTGCGTTATTATTTAGACCATTACAAACCATACGACAAAGCCGGTTCCTACGGAATTCAGGAATGGATTGGCTTGGTGGCCATTGCAAGAATTGATGGTTCTTATGCCAATGTTGTAGGCTTACCGGTTGATAAAGTTTATCAACATTTGCTTACATTTACAGTATAAATTTCTTTACGATGTTTGATAATCTCTTTTTTATGGAATTGGTTGCCACACTGATAACAGTTTTTGTTTATGTCGTGTTACGCTTTTTTTCCGCCAAAATTATCAGACGTTTTGCCAAAGTTTCCGAAATCATTGAGCAGCATCGTACCAAACTGGTTATCAAATACATTCATTTACTCCTTGGAATACTGACGATTATTGCTTTATTCACCATTTGGGGAATTAAAACCGAGCATATTGTACTTTTTACATCATCCATTTCAGCTATTATTGGCGTGGCGATGTTTGCGCAGTGGTCTATCCTCAGTAATATTACAGCTGGAATTATTTTATTTTTCAATTTTCCTTTTAAAATAGGTGATGTGATTTTGATTCACGACAAAGATTTCCCAGTGGAAGGCGAAATCATCGACATTACTGCTTTTCACGCTTTATTAAAAACCGAAAGTGGCGAGCGTATCACCTATCCGAATAATCTACTCATCCAAAAAGGAATTACCATCGTAAAAAAACAACACGATACGCGTGAGTTTATGGATTAGATATTTTTTATCAGTCACAAAATTCTTTATTTACAATACTTAACAACTTATTTCAATAAAATTAACATCAGAACAAATCAGTTTTGGCACGGTAGTTGGTTTTAGATAATCAAGAATATGATTTAACTAAAAATACAACGATTATGAAAGCTCTAAAACTATTATTTGCGGGAATGTTTTTAATGACATTAAGTGCTCAGGCTCAAGTATCGGTTAATGTAAACATAGGAACTGCACCAGCTTGGGGTCCGGTAGGTTACACCGAAGTACGTTACTATTATTTACCGGATATTGAAGTATACTACGATATTCCAACCTCAATGTTCGTTTATTTTGACGGTGGCGGATGGATTAGAGCCGCATACTTACCTTACCGATACAGACATTACGATTTGTATGGTGCTTACAAAGTATGTTTACACGATTACGGCCCAAATCCGTACGTATACTATAAAAAACACAAGGTAAAATACTATCACGGCTATAGAGGTCCGGTTCAAAGAAATATTGGAGTACGTCCGGCAGTAGTATATAACGGTCCTAGAGATGGTTATCATTACAGAGACCGCGATAGAGATGACGACAGAGACGACAGAAGAGATTACAGAAACGGAAACAATTACAGAGACAACCGTAATGATGATTTCAGAAAAGGTCGTGATGATGATTACAGAAAAAGTCGCAACGACGATAACAGAAACGAATACCGCAGCAGTCGAGGAAATGGAAATGGCAAAGGGCATAACCCAGGACGAGACAGAGGAAACGGAAATGGAAACGGTAAAGGCCGCGGTCAGAGAGGTTAAAAACAAAAAATACCTTATTAAGGCAAGAATCTTTGGGTTCTTGCCTTTTTTAATTTCATGTTAAATCCGATGGCTAAAAATTCGATTTGTTTATCTTTGAAGTAACTGAATAACCGTATAGTTTCCGATGAAAAAAAATTACACGCTTTTAACTCTATTCTTTTCAATTATCAGCCTTTCGGTTGGTGCGCAACAACCTCAAAAACCAAGCACTTCCGATATTTATCATCAAATAGAAAAACTGAATTTTTTAGGTTCGGTACTTTATGTGGCCGCACATCCGGATGATGAAAACACCAAACTCATCTCCTATTTATCCAACGAAACCAAAGCGCGAACGGCTTATCTTTCCTTAACTCGAGGCGACGGTGGTCAGAACCTCATCGGCACTGAACTTAGAGAATTGTTAGGTGTTTTACGTACTCAGGAATTATTGGCGGCAAGAAGAATTGACGGTGGTGAACAACTATTTTCTAGAGCTAACGATTTTGGGTATTCCAAAGAACCTGAAGAAACCTTTGAAATCTGGAACAAAGAAGAAATTTTAAGCGATGTGATTCTGGCCATCCGCAAATTCAAACCCGATGTCATCATCAACCGTTTCAACCACAGAACTCCAGGAACTACGCACGGTCATCATACCGCTTCTGCTATGTTGAGTATGGAAGCGTTTGAAAAAACCAATAACCCAACTATTTATCCGGAGCAATTACAAACTACTACTGTTTGGCAACCGAAGCGTTTGTTTTTCAATACTTCTTGGTGGTTTTATGGTAGTGAAGAAAATTTCAAAAAAGCAGATAAAACCAATTTATTAAGCGTTAATACCGGTGTTTATTATCCGTTAAAAGGGAAAAGTAATGGCGAAATTGCCGCTTTAAGCCGAAGTCAGCACCAATGTCAAGGATTCGGAACAACCGGAACCCGAGGCGATGAAACCGAATACCTGGAATTTTTAAAAGGACAACCCTTACAAGACAAAAAATCGATATTTGAAGGAATCGACACGAGCTGGTCGCGTGTAAAAGGCGGTGAAGCCATCGGAACAATTTTATACGAAATTCAGAAAAACTTCAACTTCAAAAACCCGGAAGTGCATCTCCCTAAATTGATGGAAGCCTACAAACTCATCAGTCAATTGGACGACGAACACTGGCGAAATCTGAAAAAGAAAGAAATCGAAACCATCATTACTGCTTGTTGCGGATTGTATTTGGAAGGCGTTGCATCGGTACAATACACTAATCCGAATGGTGAAATCGTACTGAAACTGGAAGCAACCAACCGTAGCAATGAACCTATTCAATTGGAATCGGTACAATTTTTAAACAACACGCTTGTAGCAGACAAAGAGCTGGAACCCAACGTTCCTTTAAAATCTGAAAAAAGTGTTACTATTCCAGCCTCGCAAACGTATTCCAATCCGTATTGGCTGAATGAAACAGGT
Source organism: Flavobacterium sp. (assembly GCF_032153895.1). GTDB lineage: Bacteria > Bacteroidota > Bacteroidia > Flavobacteriales > Flavobacteriaceae > Flavobacterium. The sequence continues at coordinate 3,881 of NZ_JALDYN010000031.1, read as the reverse complement.
ACTTTAGGGTTATTTGCCGTTCAGAACAAAGCCGATATCGGAAAACCGGAATCTGATTATTTAAAACTGAATTGGAACATTCGTATTTGTGATGTGCCAATTACGATTCAGAAAGATATCGTATATAAATTCAACAATCCTTCCAAGGGTGAAACCTATCAGCCGTTTACGATTTTACCGGAAGTGACAACCGAAATTTTAAATAAAGTTGAACTTTTTCCGAACAACCGAAAACATAAAATTTCCGTTAAAGTTAGATCCGGAAAAGAAAATACAAAAGGCGAAGTTGTGCTTGATTTACCAGCCGATTGGAAAGTGTATCCGAAAGCCGTTCCGTTTGAATTTCAATACAAAGGAGCCGAGAAAACCGTAACCTTTGAAGTAACGCCGCCTTCCTATCCTACTGAAGCGATTGCGAAGAGTTTTGCTTTAATCGATGGAAATAAATTCGACAAAAAACTGGTGACTATTGATTATTCGCATATTCCGTTACAGCAGATTTTATTGCCTTCCGAAGCGAAATTCAATAAAATCGAAATTGAAACGCGCGGAAGTAACATCGGTTATATTATGGGCGCTGGCGATGAAGTTCCGGAGAGTTTACGACAGATGGATTATACCGTAACTGTGTTAGAACCTGAAAAAATAACTTCCGAAAGTTTACAGAATTTTGATGCAGTTCTAGTGGGAATTCGTGCTTACAACACCATCGACGCTTTAAAATACAAACAAAAAACGCTTTTGGATTATGTAAAAAACGGCGGAACCATGATTGTTCAGTACAACACAACAGCCAAATTAGTTGCTCCGGATATGGCGCCATACGAACTGAAAATTTCATCGGAACGCGTAACGGAAGAAACCGCCAAAGTAACTTTTACCAACCCGAAACATCCCGTTTTAAACTTCCCGAATAAAATCACAGAGAAAGATTTCGAATGCTGGATTCAGGAACAAGGTTTATACTATCCGAGTAAATGGGGCAAAGAGTTTGAAACAGTTATTTCAGCTCATGATAAAGGCGAAACACCAAAAGAAAGCAGCTTGTTAATCGCAAAATACGGCAAAGGTCATTATATTTATACAGGATTGAGCTTTTTTAGAGAATTGCCTGAAGGTGTTCCGGGAGCCTTTCGTTTAATGGCAAATTTAATCGCAATCGGTAAATAAAAACATCATGGAAGAACGAGATTTCAAATGGAAACGAAGTTATACGATAGTGTTGTTGCTCAACGCTTTCTACATCTTGTTGTTTTATTTTTTAATGCAAATGTACGCTTAGGTTATGCAGGTAATTGATTGGATTGTACTTTCAGTAACGCTACTTTTTATTGTAGTTTACGGCGCCTGGAAAACCAAAGGCAGTAAAAATGTAGAAGAATTTATTCTAGGCAACAACGAAACCCCTTGGTGGACGGTTGGTCTTTCGGTTATGGCAACTCAGGCCAGTGCGATTACCTTTCTTTCCACGCCAGGACAAGCATATCACGACGGAATGGGATTCGTGCAGTTTTACTTCGGATTGCCGATTGCGATGGTGGTTATTTGTATCACCTTCATCCCTATTTATCACAAACTTCGTGTTTTTACCGCCTATGAATTTTTAGAACAGCGCTTTGATGTCAAAACCCGTTCGCTCGCTTCTATATTGTTTTTAGTACAACGCGGCTTAGGTACTGGTTTAACGATTTACGCTCCGGCAATTATAATGTCGGCACTTTTAGGCTGGAATCTTACGCTGATGAATGTTCTTATCGGGATTATGGTTATTATTTACACCTTTTCCGGTGGAACCAAAGCGGTAAACGTTACGCAGAAGCAACAAATGTTTGTGATCATGACCGGAATGTTTGTAACGTTCTTTCTGATTTTAAATTACTTGCCCGAAGAATTAAGTTTCAGTAATGCTTTAGGAATTGCCGGAGCGAATGATAAAATGGACATCGTTGATTTTTCCTTTGATCCGGAAACCCGATATACTTTCTGGAGCGGAATTACCGGTGGATTCTTTTTGGCACTCTCCTATTTCGGAACCGATCAGTCGCAGGTTGGTCGTTATTTGTCTGGAAAAAGCATCCGTGAAAGTCAAATGGGACTGATTATGAACGGCTTATTGAAAGTACCGATGCAGTTTTTCATTTTACTAACAGGAGTGATGGTGTTTGTGTTCTTTCAGTTTCATTCTTCGCCGTTACATTTTAATCCGACGAATAATGCTTTGGTAAAGAATTCCGCACAAAAAGAAGCTTATATCAAACTTGAAAAAGAACTGGATGCCGTTCAAGCCGAAAAGAAAGAAATCAGCATGTTGTATGTTGGACAGTTAAACCAAGATTTTGACAACCCGATTTTACAACAGAAAATGGTTTCTTTATCGAGTAAGGAGAAAGATTTGCGTGAACAAGCCAAAGAAGTCATCAGTAAAGTAGACGACAAAACTGAAACCAACGATAAAGATTACGTGTTTCTGTACTTCATCTTAAACTTTTTACCTACCGGATTAATTGGTTTGTTATTGGCGGTTATCTTTTCGGCGGCTATGTCATCTTCTGCATCAGGATTGACAGCACTTGCATCAACAACCACCATCGATATTTATAAGCGTAATATCAAAGCCGATAAATCAGAAAAACACTTTGTAACGGCTACTAAGCTTTTTACGTTAATGTGGGGAATTATTGCCATTTTATTTGCCTGTGTCGGAACTTTGTTTGAGAACCTGATTCAGTTGGTAAACATCATCGGTTCAATTTTCTACGGAACGGTTTTAGGGATTTTCCTAGTCGCTTTCTATGTGAAATTTGTGAAAGCGAAAGCCGTATTTTGGAGTGCTGTCATCACGCAGTTAAGTATCTTTTACATCTATTATTTGGATGTGGTGAGTTTCCTTTGGCTGAATTTTATCGGTGCCATCATGACTATCATTTTAGGTATTTTACTGCAACTGCTTTTAAAAACTAAAGAATAAAAAAAGCCGCCAAAATTGGCGGCTTTTTATTTATAAATCGAATCAGATTATTTCTTAGTCCACTCGTTGATGGAATCTTTGTTCATTTTCACATAATCCTGATTGTTTGCTTTTTCAGCTCCGGCTAACGATTGTTTTGCGCTTTCTACAGCTCCAACTTTATCGCCGTTTTTGGCCTGAATTAACGATTTTAAACGCAAATACCAGAATGGCGTTTCCGCACCTTTCATATCGCAAGATTTATTAATCCAAACTAATGCTTTTTTCAAATCACCATTTGACTGATACAAATATTGCGCTGCAGAATAATAATCATTCGCAGTTGGACCAGCTAACGTAGTTTCGATACTTTTCATTGCCACTTTTGCAGTCGGAACTTCAAATTTCACCGGAATTAAAGTTTTCTCCCAAGAGATTTCCAAAACTCCATAATCGTTATCAACGCTGTTTACTCCGATAGTGAACGTTTCTACTTTTCTGCTTAAATTTTCAGGCTTAACAACAGCTCTTAAAGCTACAGCAGTCTCGTCCCAAGTTTCAGGTAATCCCCAATTATCGGTTCCTTTATAGAAAATTACTTCCCAGCTATCTGCTTTTGGCAAAGTGTACAAAGCGTATTTTCCTTTTTTAAGCAATTTTCCGTCGATGGTTACATCTTCCGTAAAAGCTACAGTTGTATTAGCATTCGCTCCGGTTCTCCAAACTTTTCCGTAGGGAACTAATTCTCCAAAAACGGTTCTTCCTTTGGCACTTGGTCGTGAATATTCAATTTCTACATGAGTCAAACCAACTGTTTGCTCTAATTTAGAAGACGGACTGGCTTGTGGTGTCTTTACCTGCGCTTCAATAGTTGTTAAGGCAAACAACAAAGCCGCAGAAAGAATAACTTTTTTCATAAAATAAAATGCTTAAT
>NZ_JALDYN010000009.1:0-79482 GCF_032153895.1 Flavobacterium sp. | reverse complement strand
GCTTCCACCCTTTTTGCCCCAAATCTACCATAAACTTAACCTACTAATGCTATGGTGATTCAAATGTATGACACGGTTTTTCTCAACTCAAATAAATCAGATAAACTGCATATAAAGTCGATGAAAAACACAACTATTCTTTTTTAGTACGCTCGGGCGTCTTTTCCTTCGTAAAAATTCATGAAAGCTCGGTTCACTACGCGGTTTCCTCCATCTGTAGGATAATTTCCGGTAAAGTACCAGTCGCCCAGATTTTTAGGACAGGCTTTGTGTAAATTTTCAACGGTTTGGAAGATGATTTTAACCTCAGCTTTCACGGATTCTTCCGTTAGCATTTCGGCTATTTTATCGGAGATTTCCTGATCGGTGAATGGCGCGTAAATTTCTTTTACATAATTCACCACTTCGCTGTCGTTAAAATGTTCCTGCGCTTTTGATTTGGCATACACTTCATCTACAATATGATACAGATTGCGTTCCTTCAAAAGTTCCATTGCTGCTCGGAAAGCGACTAAACCTTCCAACTTCGCCATATCAATTCCGTAACAATCCGGATAACGAATTTGTGGCGCGGAAGACACAATCACCAATTTCTTCGGCTGCAATCGGTCTAACATTTTGATGATGCTCTGCTTAAGTGTTGTCCCGCGAACAATACTGTCATCAATGATAACCAGATTGTCGGTTGGTTGTACTACGCCGTAGGTTACATCGTAAACGTGCGCCACCATATCGTCACGACTGCTGTCTTCTGTGATAAACGTTCTTAGTTTTACGTCTTTAATCGCAATTTTTTCTGAACGTAATTTAACCGCTAAAATCTCCTGTAGTTTTTCAGCCGAAAGAGAATCTTTGTTGGCTAAAATGTCGTTGATTTTACGTTGGTTCAAAAAGTCGTTGGCCGCTTCCACCATCCCGTAGAATGAAGTTTCCGCCGTATTGGGAATATACGAAAACACCGTGTTGTCGGTATCCTGATTGACTGCTTCCAAAACCGAAGGCAAAATCAGTTTCCCTAATTCTTTTCTTTCTTTATAGATTTCCGCATCGCTCCCTCTGGAGAAATAAATGCGTTCGAATGAACATGCTTTCAATGGTAAAGCTTCGCGAACCTGCTCGTCAATTACGCGACCGTCTTTTTTGATGATGATAGCATGTCCAGGTGTAATTTCCTGAATTGCATCGAACGGTACATTGAAAACGGTTTGGATTACTGGACGTTCCGAAGCCACAACCACGATTTCATCATCCTGGTAGTAAAACGCCGGACGAATTCCTGCCGGATCACGGGTTACAAACGCATCGCCATGTCCTAACAATCCTGCCATCGCATATCCACCATCCCAGTTTTTGGAAGCTCTTCGGATGATTCTGCCTAAGTTTAATTTTTCAGCAATCACCGCGGAAGCATCTCTTTTGCTTAAACCGTCGTTTTTACATTCCTGGTACAAATCGGTTACTTCATCGTCTAAAAAATGACCAATTTTTTCCATTACGGTTACCGTATCTGCCATTTCTTTCGGATGTTGCCCTAATCGAACCAAATCCTCAAACAATTCTTTAACATTAGTCATGTTGAAGTTTCCGGCCACAATCAAATTGCGGTGCATCCAATTGTTCTGACGTAAAAACGGGTGTACGCTTTCAATGCTGTTTTTTCCGAAAGTTCCATAACGAACGTGGCCTAAAAACAATTCGCCGATGTACGGAATTTTGGCTTTTTGCATCGCCACATTATCCTGATATTCCGGATGATGCTCTAATTCTTCGTTGATTCTCTGATTGATTTGCGCAAAAATATCCTGAATCGGTTGCGATTGATTCGAACGAATTCTGCTGATATAGCGTTCTCCCGGTTCCACATCTAATTTGATACTTGCCAGACCGGCACCATCCTGACCACGGTTGTGCTGCTTTTCCATCAGCAAGTACATTTTCTGTACGCCGTAAAAAGCCGTACCGTACTTTTCCTTGTAGTATTCTAAAGGTTTTTTTAATCTTAAAAGGGCAATGCCACACTCGTGTTTTAAAGCGTCGCTCATAGTTGTTGTGTTGTTGTATTAAGTAAAAGAGCCCCGTTTCCGAGGCTCATAAGTATGCTTTAATTTTCTAAAGTGATGTCAAACTGGGTCAAGGATTTAAACTGTTGCAAACGTGTTGCTACTTCTTCCTTGCTTAAGTTTTCCATTCTTTCTGTTCCGAATTTTTCCACGCAAAACGAAGCCAAATTTGAACCGTAAATGATTGCGTTTTTCATATTGTCAAACGAAATATTTTCACTTTGAGTAATGTATCCTGCAAAACCTCCTGCGAAAGTATCTCCGGCTCCTGTTGGATCGAATACTTCCTCTAAAGGTAAAGCTGGTGCAAAGAAAACGTTCTTCTCGTTAAACAATAACGCTCCGTGTTCTCCTTTTTTAATTACCACATATTTAGGCCCCATCGTATGGATTTTAGCTGCTGCTTTTACCAACGAATATTCTCCTGATAACTGACGCGCTTCTTCATCATTAATGGTAATTACGTCTACACGTTTGATTACGTCTAACAATTCCGGTAATGCACAGTCCATCCAGAAATTCATGGTGTCTAAAACTACTAATTTCGGTTTTACTTCCATTTGGTCTAAAACGCTGCTTTGAACTAATGGGTGTAAGTTTCCTAACATCACCACATCCGAATTTTTGAAATCGGCTGGTACTTTCGGCTGAAAATCTGCCAAAACATTCAATTGGGTGTCTAAAGTATCTCTGGAATTCAAATCGTTGTGGTAACGACCGCTCCAGAAAAATGTTTTTCCGCCCTGAACCACTTCAAGACCGGAAACATCAATATTTTTGTTTTTTAATAAGTCGATATATTCTTGCGGGAAATCATCACCTACTACGGAAACAATTGCAGATTTTAAGTTGAAATGCGATGCAGAAAGACCAATATAGGTTCCTGCGCCTCCTAAAATTTTATCGGTTTTTCCGAATGGTGTTTCAATGGCGTCAAAAGCTACTGTCCCTACAATCAATAATTTATTCATAAAAGCTTCTTATTTTAGAAGCTGCAAATGTACGATTTTGTTTTGGTTCTCAAAAGCCTATTTTTTGTTAAGATTTTCGACTCGCTTTCGCAGTTCCCGAAACGATTCAAACGGTCCTTTGGTGACGACCATATTTACCATAAAAGCCGGCATACTTCCGCCTGGATTTCCATAAACTTGTTGTATCACCAGAGTTTGGTTTTCGCTAATTTTTTTGAGATACCAAAAACCTCTGAAGTTCTTTAATCGGAGAATTCCTTCTTTTTCCTTGACAATATTATTTGCCGGTAAAATGGTAATGGTCTGCTCGTTAGCTTTTTTCGTCAAAGTTACACGAGACACATGATCGCGATCTTGAACCGGCCAACCTAAATGATGTACCATGTAAAAAATCCAGCTGGTATCGGAAGTTTTTCGGATTAACTCACTGGTTCGGGTTTTGTAATTCCACTTTTGAAGGCTTTTGATGTCGAGGATTTGTTTGGCTACCGTATCAATATTAGCCTTTACCGTCATAACCGCGCGGTACTCTTTAAAAGGCGTTGTATCTAATTTGGTTAGGTAAATTTTGATACCCTCCTTGTCTATGGCTAATTCAGTTTTCGATTTTTTTTGAGCAGTCGAAAAAAGACTCACCAAAAACAGGAGTACAAGAAGTGTAAAATGAATTTTGGAGCCTTTCATCTCCTAAAGATAACAAAATCAAAACAATTGATCGGCTTCTTTTTCGTAAAAAGTATCGACAGAAAGTTCTTTTTGTCCGGAAGCCATTACGGCCAATTCATCACAACGTTCGTTCTGCGGATGATTGTTGTGGCCTTTAATCCATTTGAAATCGACCTGATGCTTGCGGTAAATTTTCAGGAAACGCATCCACAAATCGGGATTTTTTTTGCCTTTGTAACCGATTTTTTCCCAGCCGAACACCCAACCTTTCATGACGGAATCCACTACATATTTAGAATCAGAAACGACTAAAACTTTAGTATTGGGATTTTTAAGTTTTTCTAACCCGACAATCACTGCTAAAAGTTCCATTCTGTTATTCGTGGTCAGCCGAAACCCTTCGTAGAATTCTTTTCTATACGGTTTACCAACCCATTCCAAAATCACACCATAGCCGCCGGGACCAGGATTCCCTTTGGCAGCACCATCTGTATATATGTGAACTTCGTGGCTCAACTTAAAGTTTGAATTTAGAAATTAGAAATTTTAGAAATTAAGTCTTTTACTTTAATAGTGCTTCAATTACTAATGGAAAATGCTCATGCTCCAACTCGTGTATTTTCTGAGCAATTTCTTCGGGTGCTTTGCAATCTTCAATATTGACAGAAGCCTGAAAAATAATCGCCCCTTCGTCATAATGCTCATTAACATAATGAATGGTGATTCCGGTTTCTTTTTCCTTATTTTCTAAAACGGCTTTATGAACATTCATTCCATACATGCCTTTTCCTCCATATTTTGGAAGTAGCGCCGGATGGACATTAATAACCTTATCCGGATAGTGCGCAATAATGTCTTTCGGAAACATCAACAAAAAACCCGCCAATACAATTAAATCAGGCTGGATTGCATTGATTTTATTCAGAATCGTTCCGTCGTTAAGTTGTGATTTATCAAAAACAATTGCTTCAACATTCTGGTTTTCAGCACGCTCAATAACTTTGGCATGCGAATTGTTAGTCAATACCGCGACTACGGTTCTTTGACTTTTATTTTTGAAATGTAATATGATGTTCTCGGCATTGGAACCCGATCCGGAAGCAAAAATTACTATTTTTTTCATTTATCCTGTAATTTAAATTACCCAGTAAATAAGCAATTTCACAATGCAAAAAAAAGAATAATAAATGATATTAAATAGAAAATGGAAGTCTTTGTAAAATTATTTTTTTTAAATTCGTAGTCACATTTAGAAACAAAAACGTTGTTTTAAAATAAAGTTTTTTATTTTTGCCAACAAATTAAATTTAAAAATTAAAAATTATGTCAGACATTGCATCAAGAGTAAAGGCGATTATCGTAGACAAATTAGGTGTTGACGAAAACGAAGTTGTATCAGAAGCAAGCTTCACTAACGATTTAGGAGCTGACTCCTTAGACACTGTTGAGCTAATCATGGAATTCGAAAAAGAATTCGACATTCAAATTCCAGACGACCAAGCTGAGAACATCTCTACTGTTGGTCAGGCTATCTCTTACATCGAAGAAGCTAAAAAATAATAACATATAATTACATCCCATGTGTTCCAAGAATGCATGGGTGTTATTATTTTTAGTCCGTATCGATTAAAAGTTATACTACTGATTGGGAACAATCAAGAAAATAAAACTTAACTACCCATGTTTCCTTTACAGCATAAGAAAGAGTAACATGGGTATTATTTGTTTAAAGCAATTGTAAAAGACACATTTATGGCATTAAAGCGAGTTGTAGTAACAGGTTTAGGCGCATTAACCCCGATTGGCAATAATCTTCAGGAATACTGGGATGGATTGCTTAACGGGAAAAGTGGCGCTGCCCCAATCACATATTACGATACAGAAAAACATAAGACCAAATTTGCGTGCGAAGTAAAAAACTTCAACGTTGAAGATTATATGGATCGTAAAGAAGCTCGTCGTTTGGACAAATTCTCACAATATGCCATAGCCGCCAGTGACGAAGCCATCAAAGACGCCGGAATTACTGCTGAAAATGTAGACAAATACCGCGTTGGTGTTATCTGGGGAGCCGGAATTGGCGGATTAGAAACGTTCCAGGAAGAAGTAATGAGTTACGCCAAAGGTGACGGAACCCCGCGTTTCAATCCTTTCTTTATTCCAAAAATGATTGCTGATATTGCTCCAGGTCATATTTCGATGCGAAATGGATTTATGGGACCAAATTATACGACAGTTTCAGCTTGTGCTTCTTCGGCGAATGCGTTAGTTGACGCGTTTAACTACATTCGTTTGGGGATGTGTGATGTAATTGTTTCCGGAGGTTCAGAAGCAGCTGTTACCATTGCCGGAATGGGCGGATTCAACTCTATGCAGGCGCTTTCTACCCGTAATGAAAGTCCTGAAACCGCTTCAAGACCTTTTGACGCAACCCGTGACGGATTCGTTTTAGGAGAAGGAGCCGGTGCTTTGGTTTTAGAAGAATACGAACACGCAAAAGCGCGTGGTGCAAAAATATACTGTGAAGTTGGCGGTGGCGGATTATCATCTGATGCGTACCATTTAACCGCTCCACATCCGGAAGGAATTGGTGTAATTGCCGTAATGAAAAACTGTTTGAGAGATGCTGGGATGAATCCGGAAGACGTTGACCACATCAACACCCACGGAACTTCAACTCCTCTTGGTGATGTAGCCGAATTGAAAGCCATTAGCGCTGTTTTTGGAGATCACGCAAAAAACATCAATATCAATTCCACAAAATCGATGACGGGTCACTTGTTAGGGGCTGCCGGTGCTATTGAGGCGATTGCTTCAATTTTAGCCATGCAACACGGTATCGTTCCGCCAACCATCAATCATACTGTGGTGGATGAAAACATTGATCCGAGTTTAAACCTTACCTTAAACAAACCTCAAAAACGTGACGTTCGCGTGGCTATGAGTAATACTTTTGGTTTTGGCGGACACAATGCTTGTGTTTTATTCAAAAAAATGGATTCATAAGATAGTATGAAAAAAATCATCAAAAAAATATTTCAAAATTCCCGCTCTGTTGAAGACGGGATTTTTTTTGATGCGCTTCAGAAAATTCTTGGTTTTCAGCCAATTGATATTCAACATTACAAAACCGCTTTCACACATCGTTCCATGAACAGAATCGATGAAAAAGGCAATCCGTTAAACTACGAACGTTTAGAATTTTTAGGCGATGCGATGCTGGGTTCAGTTATTGCTGCACATTTATTTAATGAAGTTCCAACGGGTGATGAGGGCTATCTGACAAAAATGCGTTCCAAAATCGTAAGCCGCGATCATTTGAATGAATTGGGTAAAGATTTAAATCTCATCAAATACGTAGAAAGTAAAGTCTCTGCACAACATTTCGGGGAAAACATTCACGGTAATTTATTCGAAGCTTTTGTAGGTGCAATTTATTTAGATAAAGGGTATTCCTATTGCGAAAAATTTATCCACAAAAAAGTAATCAAACCCTACGTTGACATTCCGAAACTGGAAGGCAAAGTCATCAGTTATAAAAGTTTGGTGATTGAATGGTGTCAAAAAGAAAAAAAATCCTTCCATTACGATGTTTTTGAAGACAGCGGTAACGAAGGTGTCAAATATTTCGGTGTCAAATTAACCATCGATGGCAAAATTGTAGCCCGTGCCCGAGCCACTTCCAAGAAAAAAGCGGAAGAAAAAGCTTCGCAACGCGCCTATTTTGCTTTTCAGGAAAAAATCAGCACCAAAAACAACTAACTACAACAACCCGGTTACTAAATTATCGTTAACAACCAACACAGCTGTTTATTTCAATGTTTAATGTAGTATATTTACATAACAAAAACAGCAAATGGCTATCATCAAATTACAGATTGACGATTTCATTTCGGTTGATTATGAGCTAATCGCCATCCATTCTTCGTTGGAAGATTATCGGTTAGCCTATTTCATCAATCAGAAACTTGGGATTTCGTTTGAAAAAAGTGAAAAAGACATCGGCATCCAAATTCCGGAAGGCAAAAGTCATTTCACCCGATTTGTGTTTGATGACGAGGAAAATGAATTGTACTGGAATTTAATCCCAAACAAAACCAAAGTCATTTCCCGCCAAACCAAAGCTCCTTCACTTTTTGAAGCAACTGAGATGGAAGTTACTACCAATCTTTTTCTGCTTCCTGAAATGAAAAAAGTCGATTATCTGATTAAAATCGAACAGGTAGACGATTGGTTTGACACGGAAAAACTGGTGGACGAATTGCTCAGTATCAAACAAATTACCACAGCCTACAAACTGGAACAAAACAAACTAAAATCGAAAAATAATTTAATATTCTGATACAATGCCAACTAGAAAAAAGACGAAAATTGTAGCGACACTTGGCCCCGCAACCAGCACGAAAGAAATTCTTAAAGACATGATTGATGCTGGTGTAAATGTTTTTAGAATTAACTTTTCCCATGCCGATTATACCGATGTGCAGGAGCGCATCAACATGATTCGAGAACTGAATGAAGAATTTGGTTATACCACATCGATTTTGGCTGATTTACAAGGTCCGAAATTGCGTGTAGGTGTTATGAAAGAAGATGTGGTGGTAAGCAAAGGCGACAAAATTACCTTTACCACCAAAGAAGATATTTTGGGAACAGCCGAAAAGGTTTACATGAACTACAAGGAATTTCCGAAAGATGTAAACCCAGGCGAGCGTATTTTGTTAGACGATGGAAAACTAATCTTTGAAGTCGTTAAAACCGATAAAAAAACGGAAGTGCAAGCGGTTGTAATTCAAGGCGGTCCTTTAAAATCGAAAAAAGGAGTAAACCTTCCGAACACCAAAGTTTCGCTTCCTGCTTTAACGGAAAAAGATATTCGTGATGCGCATTTTGCCATTAAGGCTGATGTAGATTGGATTGCGTTATCCTTTGTAAGAACGCCGGAAGACTTGAAAGACTTGCGTGATTTAATTGCTGCGAATTCCGATCATAAAATTCCGGTTATCGCCAAAATTGAAAAACCGGAAGCGGTTGCTAACATCGATAAATTAGTAGCGTATTGCGACGGATTGATGGTGGCTCGCGGTGATTTAGGAGTGGAAATTCCTGCGGAAGAAGTGCCTTTGATTCAAAAGAAACTGGTTCACAGAGCTAAAACAGCGAGGATTCCTGTAATTATTGCGACACAAATGATGGAAACCATGATTACCAGTTTAACTCCAACCCGTGCAGAAGTAAACGACGTTGCGAATTCTGTGATGGATGGTGCTGATGCGGTGATGCTTTCCGGAGAAACTTCCGTGGGTAATTATCCGGTTCAGGTAATTGAAACGATGACCAAAATTATCGAAAGTGTGGAAGATTCCCCATTAATTCAGGTGCCGCAAAACCAACCTCAAATTAAAACGAATCGTTATATCACCAAAAACATTTGTTATCACGGAGCGACTTTAGCCAACGACATCAATGCTAAAGCAATTACAACCTTAACAAACAGCGGTTATACGGCATTTCAGGTTTCAGCTTGGCGTCCGCATGCGCATGTTTTGGTTTTCACTTCTAACAAACGAATTTTAACGCAGTTGAATTTACTTTGGGGTGTTCATGCCTTTTTATACGACAAATTTGTAAGTACCGATGACACCATCGACGACATCAATGCCATTTGTAAAGCAAAAGGATTTGTAAAAGACGGCGACTTATTGGTAAATTTAGCTGCCATGCCAGTTACTGCTAAAGGAATGGTCAATACACTTCGCATTTCTGAAATCGAATAATTGAAGCATAAATAATTATAAATCCGTTGGTTTTGCTGACGGATTTTTTTTGCTTAAAAGTCAAACTTCAACTGAACAACAACTGCTTTTTTGGCTTCCGTATTCAGATTGTGCAGCGAAATTCCGAGTAACCGTACCGATTCCTTCAACCGCTCCTGATACAACAATTCTTTTGCTGTTTCCTGAATCAGACTTTTATCAGATATAAAATACGGCAACGTTTTGCTTCGGGTTTGCAGTGTAAAATCCGAATATTTAATTTTCAGGGTTACTGTTTTTCCGGCAATTTTGCTTTTCTGTAAACGCTTTTCTAATTCCTTAGCAATGTTTTCCAAGCGCTCTTCCATGTATACCTCGGAAGATAAATTGGTGGAAAAGGTTCGTTCGGCTCCAACCGATTTAAGAGTTCTGTTTGGTTTTACCTGACTAAAACTGATGCCTCGTGCCAGATTGTAAAACGATTTTCCGCTATTTCCGAAATGTTCCTCTAAATATTCAATCGATTTGGATTTCAAATCGGCTCCTGTAAAAATTCCAAGCTGATACATTTTCTCGGCCGTCACTTTCCCGACACCATAAAACTTTTTAATATCGAGTGCTTCCAAAAATGCTTCGACTTCATCCGGATTGACGGTTTTTTGCCCGTTCGGTTTGTTGTAATCGGAAGCTATTTTAGCCACAAATTTATTGACTGAAATTCCCGCAGAAGCTGTCAGACCGACTTCTTCAAAAATGCGCTTGCGAATTTCCTGAGCAATCAATGTAGCACTTGGAATTCCTTTTTTATTCTCGGTTACATCAAGATAAGCTTCGTCGAGAGAAAGCGGTTCGACCAAATCGGTGTAGTCTAAAAAGATCTTTCGGATTTTCTTGGAGATTTCTTTATAACGGTCAAAACGCGGTCGGACAAAGATTAATTCCGGACATAATTTCTTGGCTGTATAGCCGCTCATCGCACTTCGAACACCAAACTTACGCGCCTCATAGCTTGCTGCTGAAACGACACCACGCACTTCGCTTCCACCTACCGCCAATGGCTTTCCTTTGAGTTCCGGATTGTCCATTTGTTCTACGGAAGCATAAAAAGCATCCATATCGACGTGTATGATTTTCCGCAATTTGGCAATCGGTTCCATTGCTTAAAATTACTTCACTTTTACGGGAAAGAAAAATGCCGACGGATTTCTTTTGAAATAACGCCAAATCGCTTTATTCAAAAACCGAATTTCTGTTAGTGGAATATTTCGGGAACGCAACGCCAAGCCTAAAGACAAGGAAAAACTCACGGCAAAATTGACAAATCCGATAACGGCAACGCCTAAAATTCCCCAAAACAGCATCCAGGTGGTCACGGTAAAATGAGCACCGTAAAGTCCTAAGGCTAAGTTACCACTCACGAAAGTAATGTGTCGGATATCGAGATTCAAACCTAAAAAAGCGCCAACAGAAGCTGTACTTCCCATAAAAACCCCAAACCAAAAGTTGGATATCACGCCAGCCCAATTGTTTTCAATCCATTTGGCAAAATTTCGTGTTTTCTCAATACCAAAGGTGATTTTTAAAAACGGATGTTCCTGAATTCGGTAATAGACTTGCTGGTGCTTGTTACGGTTGGAAACACTGCCCGAAATAATTCCGGAAAGAAACAAAAACACACCGGCAATCGCGGCATGAAAAATGGCCGGAGAATCTACGGGGCTGGCATCAGTAAGCAATTTGTTCCACTTTGTTTCGGCGATATTGCTGTGAAAGGTGAGGTCAATCAACCAAATTCCAACTAATGAAACAGGAAAAGCCACAATCACATTCCCAACAAAAGCAATGAACTGAGAACGGAAAAGCCGTGCGAATAGATGTGCGAACGAACTGTGTTTTTCGCCATTCTTATTGGGTTTTTTCATACCGTTTTCCAGGGCTTTGGCTATCGTGGTAGCAGTCATCGCCGGCTGCTTGGTGGCTAAGGCAAATCCCATTAAAAAGATGGTGATAAACCCTAAAGCGTAATTCATACTGTATAGAAAAGCATGGCCGAAATAACTGGTTTCAATTTTTCCTAAGAGTACTTTCAGGATACACAAAATCCCTACAACCAAACCCGCTCCCATCGCTGCTTTAAGCATTTGAAAATACTCGCGGCCGGTTTCGGTAATATAATGCTCTCCGGTTCTGGCAGTGTGTTGGGTGATTTCGTACGATAACAACTGCGTACTTTCATTAATCAGTTTACCAACATTATTTTTAAAACAATTGTACTTAATTAGTTTCAGACCGAGTTGAATAGTATTTTCAATTTTATCAACTTCCTGATTGACAATCAAGAGCGGCATCAATATTTTTAAACGGTACAACTGCTGACGAATACGCAACAAACTTTGGTTCACTTTCAGGGAAATTCCGTATTTAGAACTGTTCCCGAAGGCTTTCTCGACATAATCCTCGCATTGCTTATGAAGAATAATAAATTGTTTGTAATGCTGATTGTCACCCGTTATAAAGTGGGATTGTCTGATTTCCTGTTCAATATGAAGAAATTCCTTTTCCATTGCTACAAACGGACTATCAAAGGCATCGTATTCCGGCACCATTTTAATCACACCGTTTTCCATAGCGCGACCACTCATCCGTTGGGAGAGTAAGCCCATCGCATTGAGAATTTCGGATAAAGGTGAAAGTTCTTTAGAAGAATTAAATATATCGGAATAGGTAAGCAAGTGCAGCAATCGGTACAATTCTTCTTTCGGAATTTTATTCACCCAAACAGTATCGGTATCCATGAAAAAAACCTGATTCAAAACGTATTCCAAGGTTTCACGTTCCGGCTGATAGGGCAATACTTTAGCAAACAATCGCTTCCTTACTTCGTAAATAAAGTCTGAATCTTGCAAAATACCAGCATCCGACAACAATCTATTGAATTTACGGTTGGTAAAAATCTGACGGATGTATTGGATAAAAACACCTTTCTCGATTGGATTTTCGGCTAAAAAAATCAGCAGTTCCTGAATCGAAACATTGGCGTCTTTCGGCTTGGAAGGTCGGAAATACTGAGCCAGATGTACCAAAAAATCTAAATCTCCGGAAGCCGAATACCGTCCGTCACCAAAGTGCTGAAGAAAGAGATTTTCTATACTATTCGTGGTTTTTTTCCGCCTTGCTAAATTCATAAATTACATATCGTGTAGTAGTACTCTGTAAAAATACGATTTGGGGTTTTTATTTTTCTTAACTTGCTCCTAATTTATGTTAATTTTTTTTCAAAATGCAGGAAATAGAACGCAAATTTCTGGTTATCAATGCGGATTTTAAATCGCAAGCCATTCGTCAGACACGAATTGTTCAGGGGTACTTAAACACCAACCCCGAACGAACCGTACGCATTAGAATAAAAGGCGACCAAGGTTTTCTGACCATCAAAGGAAAAAGTAATGAAACCGGCGCTTCCCGTTTTGAGTGGGAAAAAGAAATCTCTCTAACAGAAGCTGAGCACTTATTACCTCTTTGCGAAAAAGGAAGCATCGACAAAATCCGATATGAGATTCCGGTGGGAAAACACATTTACGAAGTGGATGTTTTTGATGGCGAAAACAAAGGCTTAATTGTTGCCGAAATCGAGTTATCTGACGAAAACGAAACCTTTGAAAAACCTTCTTGGTTGGGCACTGAAGTTACCGTCGACGAGCGGTATTATAATGCGTATTTGAGTAAAAGCCCATTCTTAACCTGGTAAATTCTTTTTCAAAATGAAAAGCAAAGTTGTCCTAATTCTTATTCTGTTTTGGTTGCTTCCGTCTCAATCTTTTTCACAAGAAAAGAAACCAACGATTAGTGGCGTAACAATTGGCAAGAAAACAGAAACCGACACGCTGATTACTGTGAACAGCACTTTTTTATTGCTCGGTACTTTAAACGATTATATCAGTCATAATTATGTGACAAAGGGAAATCAGTTTGATCGGTATTATCCGCACGAAAAAACACTGATGCGATATGTTGACAGTATCGCAAAAAAAGATTTCGGAATACAACTCAAGGAAGAAAAAAACTGTTTTATTTCTGAGGAATTGGCATCGAAAATGAATGCTTTTTATGATGAAAACACCTTAAAAAAATCACTTTTCGATTCTAAAGAGAAAAAAATGTCCTTCCTTTTAGGAGTTTACCTTCGCAATGGTGAAAAAATAAATGATGCTGTTTATAAAATTCAACTTGCCAATTCGCCTAAAAACGAAAATGTATATGAAATTTTAAAGCAATTAGGATGTAAGCGAATTTTCTTCAAACGATTGGACAACATTCCAACGCAATACATTTTATACTTTGAAGCTACTAAATTAATAGCTAATCACTTCAAAACAGTCGACAAAGAAGTACAAACGTTATTCGATGCTAAGATTGAGTCTTTTCGGTCTTCAGAAAATTTAAAAAAGGCGTATCAAGAAGATGCTACAAAAGAACATGCTAAAATTATCGAGATGTTCAAGTAATTCGTTTTACTGTTCTTTTACAATATCTAAATCCACATTCAAGAAACCCCTGCCTTTGGCGTGGGTAATGTCTGTAAAGGCTTTTTTGGACAAATCGATTTCACGTCCGCGTGTGAAAGGACCACGATCGGTAATGGTTACAACAACAGATTTTTTATTAATCGGATTAGTGACTCTAACTTTGGTTCCGAATGGCAATTTTTTATGCGCTGCTGTTAATTTGGAATTGTCAAAACGTTTGCCGCTTGCCGTTTTTCTTCCGTTGAATTTATCGTGGTAATACGACGCGTGAACTGCTTTTTTGAAAGGTTTAAACTTCGGTTGTAACGCTAAAGAGTCCGGTATTATCGTATCTTGTACTTGGGTCAATACCTCAGCACGGGCAACTTGAATTTTATCACTGGTAAAACTACTGGCAAAAAATACCGCTAAGAATAGTAAAAAGATTGGAGCTATAACTTTATTCATAATTGCTATTTTGTCGATTTTCTTACAATAAACATGCCACAGACAAAAAATGCCCGGATAAAGGGCATTCTAAATTTTTAATTGAACCAGTTCGTCCAAGGTATTCTACTTAAAATTAAAAGCAATCCAGCCATATATAAAAAGGCTATTTTTTTGAATTTTCCTAAATCAGTAGTCTCTTTTTTATGTTTTGACCATCCGATAGTAATTAGTGCAATGGCCAAAATGTTCATGATAGGATGCTCCAAAGACGTTAAACGTGCTTCGGTTTCCATATTCCCTAAAAGATTAAATCCTAAAGGCGAAACGAAATAAGTTACAAAACCAAGCAAAAGCTGCAAGTGACAGAATATTAACGCGAACAACGCTATCATTCGGTCTTTCTTTTCGAAAACCTTTTTCCCTAAAAAACCTGCAAAAGAATTGATTACTGCAATTACAAGAACTAACAAGGCCAAATAAGCGATTCCAGAATGTGCTTTTTGAATAATTTCGTACATAATTTTGGTTTTGATGAATAACAAATATATTGAAATTAAAATAAAAAACCCGCTAATTGTGAATTAACGGGTTTTGAAAATTTATTGTTTCATTATTTTGAAGTTGACTATTTGTCCTTCTGTCTTCATTTTAAAGAAGTAAGCTCCTGTGGCGAAGGAAGAAAGATCAACATTCGTTGTCAAATTATTCACTTTGGTGTCGTACAGTAATCGTCCTTCTACATTGTACACCTTAATTTCTTCAATCATTCCTTTGGATTGTACCGTCACCAAACCATTGGTTGGATTCGGATAATACGAATAGTCGATATAGTTGTTCTCTCCTAAACCTAAGGTTGTGATACAACTGGTTGACGCTTCCCACCCTGCAGCTGTTACACCACCATCTGAAAAGAAACGGATGGTTAAGGCTCCGTCTGCAGCTGTAGACTCGAATGGCCCTGGGATAACAAAACCGGTATATCCGTTTGGATTAAATGATGTTGCAGCTGTGCTCGATCCATCATAAACAAAGAAATAATCATAATTATTCTCTAAATTAAAACTAGTGAATTCTAAACGGATTTTATTATTAGACAAATTAGGAATTAAAGTGCGAACAAAACTCTGATTGTCACCATACTCTCCTGTTGCGCCACCAGTATCTGTTAAAGTAATATTATTACAATAGTCCGCAGCTGTCAAGAATATATATTCACGAGTCATTGGAATAAGACTCCCGCAGTTAGGCCTCACTCTGAATCTATAATATGTGTTAGGTGTCAATCCTGTTTCTGTATAACTGTTTGTAGAAACACTTGTCCAACCTGGCGTGTTATTTGTCATTGGCAAAATATCTACCTGCCACGCATCTTCCGATGTTATATCTGTCCATGTTACGGTTACAGTTGATGTTCCAACATTGAAACCTGCATTAATATCCGACACACCATTGATACAAGTATTAACACAATCTGTACTTAAACAACCTCTACCATTAACAAAATTAATGATCGCATTTGCTGGTTGTGTTCCAAATCCATTATTAAAACTAATCCCGACACCACTTACCAAATGACAATAACTCATGATTGTTCCTTTTGTAGAAGAAGAAGGTATCGTTGGCGGAGTTGTCATACAGGAATACCCCTCTGATGTTGGCCCTATAGCTTGTGGTGCACAATTATCAATTGCTGTATTGTTACCATTCCACGCACAGGCATGCGTATGACGCGAACCTAAATTATGCCCAAATTCATGTGTAACCACCTGTATTGTCCAAGAATACGTAGGAACTGTAGAGTAGCTTAAATTTACATCGGAATACACATAGTTGTTGGTACTACAAAGTTGTCCTATCCCCATAGATACACCACCTAAACCGCCTGCGTCAATTCCTACTAACTGCCCAACATCTCCATCAAAAACCGGTCGAACCTCTTTAAATTTATAAAGATAATCCCCAGAACTTGTACCTATTCCCTCATAAGGATCTTGTGCCGTCCAAATGTAAGTTGACTTTAACGACACTGTAATTCCACTGTTATTATACAAGGTTTGCATGTTATTGAAAACCGATGTCATCCAGTTTAAGGTCGTGGTGGTATTACTTCCGTTAGCTACAAACAAATTATTATCTATTTCAAAATACGTTGTCACACATTTTAAACTTTGAGTCGATCTGCTTGCTTCAGCTATTTGCTTTTCAAATTCTTTACTTACTTCATCTGATGTATGACATTCGGCATCGTTAGCAACAAGCATTTTCTGGTCTTCGTAAATAATGTAATCCGAAGTATTTCCAGCCTTATCTATTTTACCAATCACTAAATTACTCAAAGCCGAACTTGAAATCACAGCATTCAATTCGTTGTTAAAAAAGTTGAATGATACTAATGAATTTGAATCTCCTTCGATGATTCCTTTGTAATATAAGCCTGGTGTGTAGCTGATATTTTTTTGTTTGTCAGTATCTGCGTGAAATCCTTCAGCAAAGATTGTTGCCCTGAAAAGCAATACGGTAAGGGTCTGATTACGATATGGAATGTTAACCTTAAGGGTTTCTTTCGGATTATTGATCAATCCATTAACTGTCGTAAAATCGATTGTTGCAATTTGTGCATCTGAAACCGTTTTACGAATAGCTTCACTAGGCTGCTCTGACTTTACTTGTAGAGGTGTGATTGTTGCAAAATCTGCTTTGGAATCTTTCAATTCTTGTATTCTTTGGGCAATTTTATTTTGTCCAAAGACGCAAACACAACAAAAAAGAGCAAAAATTTGGGTTAATTTTTTCATTTTCAGTTAGTTTTAGTTGTTGCCAAAAATAACTTTTTTTTAAAAAAATTAACCCTTTTTTAAAGAAAATATCGTTTTTCTTTCTTTTTTATATGTTTTTCAGATCTTTAATAACTTTAAAGGCCAAATCCACTTGTTCTTCACTTACAATGATCGTAAATTCGAAATTTGTAGAAATCACTTCACAGATATTGATACCTTCCCAAGCCAAACGTTGGAAAACATAATAAAACAATCCCGGAACTCCCACGTTATCTTTTGGTAATTTAACCGTTACGGAAGCCAGTTTATCCACATTTTGCAGCCATTTTTCATCTTCAAAATGCTTTTCCATTAAATGACTAACCGAATCACTCACGATGATATTCGTTTCATTCACGCCTCGGGATGATGTATAAAACACATCCGGATAGCTACTGATTTCTGAAATAAAATCCGCTTGACGACTCAATACTCGAGGGTTAATGGTGAAATTGTAATCCACTAATGAAGAACGAACGGTAATTTCTCCCAAGTTTTTTAATACTCGCTCTACCTTATGGTTCAATTTAAATTCAAGCTCTTCCGACAGACGTTTTAAAGCCATTACGATAGCACCTTGCTTTACCTCTTTATCCATTTCCTGCTCCAATTCCGCCTGCATTACGCGAGCTAAAGAAGTTAGATTAACAATCCCTAAAGAAAGTCCATTAAGCAAGAAAGGCTTGTTTTTAATATAGTTTTCAACTACCGAAGAAATAGTTTTCATGGAAAAATGGTTTAATCTGTTGTGTTTAAAAAATTTTGGCAATATACAATTAAAAACAATTTGTTAAAGTTATAACAATGTTAAAAGTAATAAAATGCATCTTCAAGATGCTCAATTTGCAAATTGGTTGCGTCTTTGGTTATGGCAATAATATCAAAACGGATACTGTTTTCAATGTTTTTTAAACTAACATATTCATTAACAGCCTTTAACAATAATTGAATTTTTTTAGGATTTACAAAATTTTGTGGATCTCCAAACACTGCTGAAGTTCTGGTTTTCACTTCAACAACAATTAACTTATCACTTTTTTGAGCAATGATATCAATCTCGGCTTTTTGAAACACCCAATTCCTTTCTAAAACCACATATCCTTTATCCTGAAGAAAAGCAACAGCTACATCTTCTCCTTCTTTTCCCAAATCGTTATGCGAAGCCATTATAAAAACTTCAAAACGATTTTATCATTGTTTACTTCATATTCTACTTCTTTTCCTAAAAGCAATGTTCGATTGTCTTTTTGATGACCAGATGGGAAATAAAAACAGACCGGAATATTGTATTCTTTAGCAATTTCAGTGATGATGGCCACTTCATTCTGCCCAAACGGAATTTCATTATCGTGCATGTCCGTCATACTTCCGACGATTAATCCTTTCAAATTTTCAAAATAACCATTGCGCTTCAGGTTCTGCATCATTCGGTCGATGTGGTACAGATATTCATCCAAATCTTCAATGAAAAGAATTTTTCCTTTGGTATCCAAGGACGATTTTGAACCTAACAAACTATATAAGATAGAAAGATTTCCCCCAACTAATTGCCCTTTCGTTTTACCCTTAATCTCATAACCTCGAGTTTCAACTTCGTAAGTTAAATTTTCACCAAACAATGCTTTTCGCAAGGTTTCCTTCACTTCTTCCGGTGCTTTTGGAACGGTAAACGGCATAATCGAATGCAAACTCGCAACCCCTAAGGTATTCAAATGACTGTGCAATACGGTTACGTCGCTAAAACCCATAATCCATTTTGGATGCTTTTTAAATTTTGTAAAATCCAGACTGTCAATAATCCGAACGGTTCCGTAGCCGCCACGCGCACACCAAATGGCTTTGATATTGTCATCATCGAGCATGTCTTGCAAATCGGCAGCGCGTTCCTTATCGGTTCCTCCTAACTGACAACTGTCTAACCCGATAGTTTTTCCTAATTTGGCTTTCAAACCCCAGGATTCAAGCAATTCTATGGCTGGTTTAGCATCTTCAGGGAAAAATTTTCTAGCGGTACAAACAATGGCTACCGTATCGCCTTTTTTTAAATAGGGTGGAATTTTCATGCGTTTTTGAGAATATCCTTCAAAGCTAACTATAATTACCATAGCTGCCAATACCATTTTTAAAAATGAAATCCTCTTTCGCATAGAATGAATAACTTACTGCACTTAAAGTTAGAACTTTATTTTAACTTTTTTAATAACCAATAAGAAGAAACTAATTCCTATTTTTGGAAAAAATCAGACACACAATGAAAAAAATACTATTTCTTGCTGCTTTAACAGCTTTTGTATCTTGTCAAAAAGAAAATAAAGCTTCCGATAAAATCGATGCCAAAAAATCGGATAGTGTTACGGCTGCTGTTGCCTCATCATATGAAGCTCAGTTAAAAAGCATGGCAGCTCCGGCGCAAATCAATCCGATGGCGAATACAACAACTGTTCAACCTAACACTAACGCTTCAACTGCTTCAGTTCCGGCCACCAAACCTGGCATGAATCCACCACACAGACAACCCGGACACCGTTGTGATATTGCGGTTGGCGCACCACTAAATAGCAAACCAGCAGCTCCAAGCAACACGCAATCCATCAAAATGACTCCAGCTCCAGCTACCACTAATGGTCAAGTACAAAATATTACAGCCCCAAGCAGTGTTCCGTCGCTTCTACAGCCAAACACGGAAGCTCCTAAAGCGGTTCCGCAAAAAACATTAGAGGGCTGGCAAGGTAAAGCCAATCCGGCTCACGGACAGGAAGGCCACCGCTGCGATGTTAAAGTAGGCGATCCGTTACCATAAAAAAAACACAACCACCTAAAAAGGTGGTTTTTTTATACCTTTAAGAACGGATTATTCCTCTTACTTATAAAAGGTTGCGAATTGTTATGTATTTTTGCACTCAAATTGAAAATTTACGATGATACAAAATCCTAAAAGATATACGATTACTGCCGCTTTACCTTACACCAATGGCCCTATTCATATTGGGCATTTGGCCGGAGTTTACGTTCCTTCTGATATTTATGCCCGTTTTCTGCGTTTGCAAGGAGAAGATGTCGTATTCATCTGCGGAAGTGACGAACATGGGGTAGCGATTTCGATGAAAGCCAAAAAAGAAGGCATTACGCCTCAGGAAGTAATTGACAAATACGACGGCATCATTCGTAAATCGTTCGAAGATTTTGGAATTTCTTTTGACAACTACTCAAGAACTTCAGCTGAAATTCATCATAAAACCGCTTCGGAATTCTTCAGAAAATTATACGACGAAGGTAAATTCATTGAAGAAGTAACTGAGCAATTGTACGACGAAAAAGCAGACCAATTCTTAGCCGATCGTTTTGTAACCGGAACCTGTCCAAAATGCAGCAATGAAGAAGCCTACGGTGATCAGTGTGAAAAATGTGGTTCCTCTTTAAATGCTACAGATTTAATCAATCCAAAATCGACCATTACCGGAACTAAACCCGTTTTGAAATCGACCAAACATTGGTTCTTACCCTTAGACCAATACGATACTTTTTTAAGACAATGGATTTTGGAAGGTCATAAAAACGACTGGAAGCCCAACGTATACGGACAGGTAAAATCGTGGTTGGAAGACGGATTGCGTCCAAGAGCCGTAACCCGCGATTTAGATTGGGGAATTGACGTGCCCGTTGAAGGTGCCGAAGGTAAAAAACTGTATGTTTGGTTTGATGCGCCAATCGGTTATATTTCTTCTACCAAAGAATGGGCAGCTCGTGAAGGCAAAGACTGGGAACCATACTGGAAATCGGAAGACACCAAACTGGTTCATTTCATCGGAAAGGACAATATCGTATTCCATTGTGTAATTTTCCCTGCAATGTTAAAAGCAGAAGGAAGCTATATTTTACCGGATAATGTTCCGGCTAACGAATTCTTAAACTTAGAAGGCAACAAATTGTCTACGTCTAAAAACTGGGCAGTTTGGCTGCACGAATATTTATTGGATTTCCCTGAAAAACAAGATGTGTTGCGTTACGCTTTAACGGCGAATGCTCCGGAAACCAAAGACAACGATTTTACTTGGAAAGATTTTCAGGCGCGTAACAACAACGAGTTGGTGGCCATCTTCGGAAACTTCATCAATCGCGTTGTGGTATTGACTAACAAATATTACAACGGTGTTATTCCACAGCCGAACGAATTGAGCGAAATCGACGAACAAACTTTAGCCGAACTGAAAGCCTATCCGGCAGTAATTGCTTCTTCCGTGGAACGCTACCGATTCCGTGAAGCCTTAGGCGAATTGATGAACGTAGCCCGTTTAGGAAACAAATATTTAGCCGATGAAGAACCTTGGAAAATCGTAAAAGAAAATCCGGCTCGTGTACAAACCCAAATGTATGTGGCGCTTCAAATTGCAGCTGCACTTAGTGTTTTATCGGAACCGTTTTTACCATTTACCGCAAACAAACTGAAAAACATCCTAAAACTCAACGACGATTTCAACTGGAGCGATATCAGTAACAAATCGGATTTAATTCCAGCCGGTCACCAAATTGGCGAAGCCGAATTGTTATTCGCCAAAATAGAAGACGACGAAATTCAAAAACAAATAGACAAATTGGAAGCAACCAAAGTAGCCAACAAAGCCGAAAATGCTAAAGCGGAACCACAAAAAGACATCATCACTTTTGAAGATTTTGCTAAAGTGGATTTGCGCATCGGAACCATCATCGAAGCCGAAAAAATGCCGAAAGCCAACAAGCTTTTAGTATTGAAAGTAGATACAGGCATCGACGTTCGTACCATCGTTTCCGGAATTGCTGAACATTTCTCTCCAGAAGAAGTAATAGGAAAACGTGTAACCGTTTTAGTGAATTTAGCCCCTAGAGCTTTACGCGGCGTAGAAAGCGAAGGCATGCTACTCTTAACCAACACTGCAGAAGGTAAACTGGTTTTTGTAAATCCGGATGCTGAAGGTGTGATTAATGGCGCTCAAATTAGTTGAAAAATAATCCAACCCTTTTAGTTCTGCTGAAAGGGTTTTTTCATACCGAATCTATGAAAAATTTAAAAGTTATCGCTTTCGATGCAGATGATACGTTATTCATCAACGAACCGTATTTCGAAGAAACCGAAAAGAAATTTTGTGGTTTGATGAGCAATTATCATTCGGCACAAAGTTTATCGCAGGAATTACTTAAAACCCAGGTTAATAATCTGCCTTTGTACGGTTATGGTATTAAGGGTTACATTCTTTCTATGATTGAAACCGCCGTTAAGGTTTCCGATGGAACTATCAGCGCGAAAGGCATTCAGAAAATTACTGACTTAGGCAAAGAATTAATTCAAAAACCCATCGAATTACTGGATGGCGTAGAAGAAACACTACAAGCTTTACAAGGAAAATACAAATTGGTCGTGGCTACCAAAGGCGATTTAAAAGACCAGCAACGCAAACTGCATGATTCGGGTTTAGGCCCTTATTTTCACCATATTGAAGTAATGGCCGACAAACAGGAAGTCAACTATGAAAAACTTTTGAAACGTTTGGAAATTGAACCTTCTGAATTTTTCATGATTGGTAATTCCTTAAAATCAGATGTGTTGCCGGTGTTAAATATTGGCGGTTATGCTGTCCATGTTCCGTTTCACACGACTTGGGCACACGAACGCATCGATCATGAAATTGTCCATCCGAATTTCTATTCGATTGAAAAAATAACAGAAGTTTTACCGATTCTATATTAACCATGAAAAAGTTAGACCTCAACACTTGGAATCGTAAAACCCATTTTGAATTTTTCAGTCAATTTGACGAACCTTTTTATGGTGTGACCATCACTATTGACTGTTCCGTTGCCTACGAAAAAGCCAAAGAAAAAGGGGTTTCTTTTTTCATTTATTATTTGCACAAAACCTTAGCTGCGGTCAATGCGATAGAAAATTTCCGGTATCGAATTATCGAAAATGAAGTCGTTGTTTATGACAAAATTAATGTTTCCGCGACCATTATGCGGGAGGATACGACTTTCGGGTTTTCGTTTATGGAATACTTTGAAGAGCTGAATCTTTTCAGTCAAAAATCGTTGGAAGAAATTGAACGCATTCAAAACACACCTGGTTTAATTACCCGAGATTTTGATGGTTTGTACAATTTGATCCACTTTTCCTCCATTCCTTGGCTGGATTTCACTTCGTTGTCGCACGCGAGACATTTCAAATTTCCAGACAGTTGCCCAAAAATTTCTTTTGGTAAAATGACGGAAGGAAATGGAAAAAAAACCATGCCGATGTCGATTCATGTGCATCACGGTTTGGTTGATGGTTTTCATGTGGGGCAATTTGCAGAAACGTTTCAAAACCTGATGAATTCCTAAATGTTTCCGATTGCTTATCATCCGATTTACAAGCATCCGTTACCGGAAGGCCATCGGTTTCCTATGATTAAATACGAGTTGTTACCGCAACAACTGATTCATGAAGGGATTGTTTCCGAAGCAGCTTTCTTTGAACCCGAACTTCCCGATTTAAAACATGTTTATGCTGTTCATGAGAAAGATTATGTTGATGCTTTGCTAAAGCTAACACTTGATGCTCGAGCGGTGCGAAAAATCGGCTTCCCACTTTCTGCGGAATTGGTGGAACGGGAATTGCGCTTGACCCAAGGCACCATTCTTGGCGCAGAAAAAGCATTACAAACCGGTATCGCCTTTAATATAGCCGGCGGAACGCATCACGCCTATTCCAATCGCGGTGAGGCTTTTTGCCTGTTAAACGATCAGGCTGTGGCGGCTCAATATCTACTCAACGAAAAACTAGCCAAAAAGATACTGATTGTGGATTTGGATGTCCATCAAGGCAACGGAACGGCAGAAATATTTCAGAACAATCCGAATGTATTTACTTTCTCGATGCACGGAAAATCGAATTATCCCTTCAAAAAGGAAAAATCCGATCTGGATATTGAATTGCATGACCATACTGAAGATGCTAAATTTTTAGAACTACTCCATAACACACTGCCTTATCTTATTGAAAACCAACAACCGGATTTTATTTTTTACCTCAGTGGTGTGGATATCCTCGCTACAGATAAATTAGGCAAGTTAAGCTGTTCACTCGAGGGCTGTAAAAAAAGAGATGAATTTGTTTTCTCCTTATGCAGTCAATTTGAAATTCCGGTTCAAGTGAGTATGGGCGGTGGCTATTCCCCTGAAATTAAAACAATAATCGAAGCACATGCCGCTACCTATAGAGCCGCCAATTCGATTTACGGTTAAAAACAAAACCACCGGCATAAACCGGTGGCCTACAAACCTAAACAGTATTCAGCAAAGCTATAATGGCTTCACCAAACTGCTGTACTTTTGCTTCTCCAAAGCCTTTGATTTTTTTAAGTTCATCAAGAGTTGAAGGTTGATGAAACGCTACGTTAACCAATGTTGCATTACTACAAATCAAATACGCCGGAACCATTAACTCCTTGGCTTTTAAATTTCGCCAGTCTTTTAGACATTCCAGAATATACTCCGCACCCGGTGTTAAGTCAGTTTCTTCAACCGCTTTAACCTTTTCTTTGATTACTTTAACACCACCCGATTTAACCTCGCAAGGCTCGAAATGGATTAGAATTGACCAATGGGGCGCTTCTGTCTCTGTAGCTACAAAATGTTCCGAGGATTTTACATAAACAATTGTGTTAAGAAAATCGTTGAGCAGTTTTTGATCGGAAGAAAAAAATTCAGGCTGTGTACGCAACGTAAAAAGCTGAATGTTCATTTTACTTCCCTAAAAGCAAAATCTCGTTAGCAACAATTTCCGTCACATAACGCTTATTCCCGTCTTTGTCGTCGTAATTTCGGTACGTGAGTTTTCCGTCAATGGCGATTTCTTTGCCTTTTTCGACAAATTTTTCGATGATTTCGGCAACTTTACCCCAGGCAGTCACTCGGTGCCATTCGGTTTGCTCTACTTTTTCGCCTTTGTCGTTGTAGTAGTATTCATTAGTAGCTAATGTGAAATTTGCTACTTTTCGGTCTCCGTTTACAGTTTTAACTTCCGGATCCTGACCCACGTTTCCAATCAATTGTACTTTGTTTTTCATGGCATTTACTTTAATTAATTATTTATTTGGTTTCGATAGTGCAAAATTGGCCGTTGCAAATAAGTTAGTCGGTTATTAAACGTTTACTGTCGTTTATTTTAGTTTTTTGTAAGAAATATTTTTATTTTTGAATTGTATTTGCCATTGTTTAACTATATGCCTTTACCCTATGAAATTGTGTTTAGAGTGTCGAGATAGAGTTTTTGGTCGGGAAGACAAGAAATTTTGCGGAGACAGTTGCAGAAATTCTTACAACAACAAACAAAATAAGGATTCTACCAATCTTATTCGCAACATTAATAACAAGTTAAGAAAAAATTACCGAATTTTGTTAGAGCTGAACCAGCACAAGAATTCCAAAACAACCCGAAACAATTTACTTCTGAAAGGCTTCGACTTTGCGTTTTTCACCTCATCGTGTGCTGATAAGAATGGAACTGTTTATTATTTTCTGTACAATCAGGGTTATTGTTTTTTGGAAAATGACTGGCTCGCATTAACAGAAAAAGAAACTTATCCTGTTGCGAATGATACGATATTATCCGAATGAAGTTTTTAAAGAATTTGAAGTAAAAGGGAATCGAAAAAAACGCTACGCCATTTCCAATATGGGGCGCTTAATGAGTTTTACAGAAGATATTTCCGATGGCGTTCTTTTAAAAGGAGCGCTTGCAGACGGCTATCGTCTTATGCGGTTAGACAGACAGAAAGAAGGTGTAAAAAGTTCTGATTATTATATGTTGTATAAACTTGTAGCCGATTTTTTCGTTCCTAAAACAGCTGAAAATCAGGAATATGTCATCCATCTGGATTTCACAAGAGATAATGACAGAGCGTCAAACCTGAAATGGGTAACTTATGAAGAAAAAATGGACCACTACCGAAAAAGTCCTCACGTTGCTGTTGGAAGAAAAAGAACAATCGCTCATAACATCAAATCCGATGGTCGAAAACTAACCGAAACCACCGTTATCCGTCTGAAAAAGATATTGTTAGATCCCAACCGAAAAACCCGTATGCGCATTTTAGCCAAACAATTTGGCGTTAGCGAAATGCAGTTGTATCGTATCAAATCCGGCGAAAATTGGGGGCATATCAAAGTGGATGTTCCGACTAAAAAAGCAGATGAATAAGCAACAATCCATTGCGATTTTAGGTTGTGGATGGTTAGGAATTCCGTTAGCCGAAAGTCTTATTGCTAAAGGATTTTCAGTAAAAGGCTCCACTACTTCTTCTGCAAAAATCGATTGGTTTAGCCAGAAAAAAATCATTCCGTTTCAGCTAATCCTTAATGAAAATAAAATTGAAGGCGAGATTGATACATTTCTAAAAAACACCGATGTGCTGATTATCACGGTTCCGCCAAAAGCAAAAGAGCCAACTTCAGATACTTTTCCCGCTAAACTAGCTTTTCTTCTTCCTTATATTGAGAAAAGTACGGTTGAAAAAGTCCTTTTCATCAGTTCCATTTCGGTGTATCCTGATGTAGTTTCTTACAACAACAAAGTAACGGAAGGTTATGTTTTTGAGTCTTCGGAAATGGAATCGAATGTGTTATTGCAATCGGAACAATTGCTATTAAACAACAGCTATTTCAAAACAACCGTTTTGCGATTTGGCGGATTGGTCGGCTTAGACCGTCATCCGATAAACTATCTGGCCGGAAAAACAAATCTTGAAAATCCGGAAGCACCTATCAATCTGATTCATCTTGAAGACTGCATCGGTGCTATCGAAAAAATACTATCCGAAAATTGTTGGGGAGAAGTTTTCAACGCCGTTGCGCCAATCCATCCAAATCGGGAAAACTATTATCAGCAAAAAGCGAAAGAAATGCAATTGCCTTTACCTATCTTTACGCATGAAAAACCTTCTGTTGGAAAAACAATTTCTTCAGAAAAACTGATTCAAAAGCTCCATTATACGTTTTCCAAAACCGATTTTTAACGTGCTCAAGAAACTACATACTTCCACAAAAAATCAATTACAAACGATTGGTTTACCGATGGTTGCTTTGATTTGGGTTAGTTTTTTTTGGGGAACGACCTGGCTGGCATCCAAAGAAGGTGTTAAACATATGCCCGCGTTGCAGTTGGCGGCTATCCGTCAATTTATTGCTGCGGGAATTTATATTGCCTATTTTCTCTACAAAAAGGAGGTTTGGCCCAAAGGCAGGCAGTGGAAAACCATCATCATTCTCAGTATCTTAAATTTTGTACTGAGCAACGGTTTGAGTACTTGGGGCGTTAAATTTATTTCCAGCGGCTTGGGTGCCATTATTGGAGCAATGTTTCCACTTTGGATTGTCATCATCAATTTTTTTAAAGGTGAACGGATTTCCAAATGGGCAATTATAGGAATGGTCATCAGTTTTGGAGGTGTTTGTCTGATTTTTTACGATTATCTAGCAGATTTCCTGAAACCTGATTTTCAATTCGGTATCTTCTTATCCGTTTTGGCTACCTTAACCTGGGCTTTTGGCAGTTTATATACCAAGAAAAAAGCAGCTAGTTTTAATCCGTACTTTAGTTTGGGATTACAGATGTTGCTT
This sequence comes from Flavobacterium sp., assembly GCF_032153895.1. Taxonomy (GTDB): domain Bacteria; phylum Bacteroidota; class Bacteroidia; order Flavobacteriales; family Flavobacteriaceae; genus Flavobacterium. The sequence goes on along the minus strand of NZ_JALDYN010000009.1, from coordinate 51,629 downwards.
TCCAGTATTTTGCTGTTCGCATACAGCGGAGCAACAAGCAGTTCAGTTCCGTTGACGGAAATCCCTTCCGAATCTTGGTGGTCGATTGCCTATTTAGTGGTATTTGGCTCGGTGTTTACCTTTATCGCTTTTATTTACGCGCTGCAACATTTACCTGCCGAAGTGAGTAGTGTTTATGCCTACATCAATCCGATTGTGGCGGTGGTTCTCGGTTCATTTATTTTTGAAGAACCCTTAACGATTATGATTGGAATTGGTGGTTTGGTTACCTTAATCGGCCTCTTTTTGGTCAACAAAGCGATTCGAAAAAAATAAGGCTCCAAACTTTCGCTTAGAGCCTTATCTTGTTGCCGCTTACCAAATTTTTACTCGGTTCTCGGGTTTTATATACAATTTCTGTCCTTCTTTAATATCAAATGCCTGATAAAAGGATTCCACATTTTGTAATGGTACGTATGCACGATACATTCCTGGTGAATGCGGATCGGTTTTCACCTGATTTTTGATAGCTTCATCACGCATTTTCGAACGCCAAATCGTCGCCCATGAAATGAAGAAACGCTGTTCTGGAGTAAATCCGTCAATGTTTGCTGGACGACCAGTCTTTTGAAGTGCGATTTGCAAACCGTCATAAGCCGCGTTCACACCACCTAAATCCCCAATGTTCTCTCCTAACGTAAACTTGCCATCCACAAAAGTTCCCGGAAGTGGTTCTAAAGCACTATACTGTGCCGCTAAAGCACCACCTAAACCTGTGAATTGTTTTAAATCGTCTTCTGTCCACCAGTTCACTAAGTTTCCGTCAGCGTTGTAACGTGAACCCGAATCGTCAAAACCGTGTGAAATTTCGTGACCGATTACCGCTCCAATTCCACCATAGTTTACCGCGTCATCCGCTTTATAATCATAGAAAGGCGGTTGTAAAATCGCAGCCGGGAAAACGATTTCGTTATACGATGGGTTGTAGTACGCATTTACGGTTTGTGGTGACATTCCCCATTTGGTTTTGTCTACTGGTTTATGCAATTCTGCAATATTTTCAGCATGACCCCAACGGGCAACATTTTTCATGTTTTCGAAGTAGTTTCCACCTTCTTCTTTCGACTTAATGACCAATTTAGAGTAATCTTTCCATTTGTCCGGATATCCGATTTTAACGGTAGATTTTCTTAATTTCTCTATAGCACCTTTACGTGTTGCCGGCGTCATCCAAGGTAAATTGTTGATACGGTTTTCGAACGCTAGGAATACGTTATCAATCATTGCTTTCGCTTTCGCTTTCGCTTCAGCAGGGAATTTTTTCTCTACATATAATTTTCCTAAAGCTTCACCAACGGTTCCGTTAACCACTTGTAATGCTCTTTCCTCACGCGGACGTTGTTTTAAAGCTCCGGTCAAAGTTTTGCTGTAAAATTCCCAGTTAGCAGTTTCGATATCTGTGGTTAAAACACCCGTCGATTTGTTGATTAACGTCCAACGCATGTAAGCTTTCCAGTCTTCAACTTTATTGTCTTTGAAAATGGTTTCTAAAGCCGTCATATACTTCGGTTGCGATACAATTAAGGAATCAATTTTACCGATACCAACACCTTCTAAATACCCATTCCAGTTTACCGATGGTGTCAATTTTTGCAAATCAGCTACCGTCATTGGGTTGTAGGTTTTTCTTCGGTCACGACGTTCAACACGGTCTAAACGTGGGCGAGCCATTTCCGTTTCCAAAGCCAACACTTTTTCAGCCTGAATTTTAGCTGCTGCCGGTTTAATTCCTAAAAACTGAAGCATGCGTGCTACGTGCAACACGTATTTTTCGCGTTTTTCTTTCGAATCTTTGTCATCGGAAACATAATAATCTCGATCCGGTAATCCTAAGCTTCCCAACCCTACGTTTACTACATTTCGGTTACTGTTTTTCGCATCAGGACCTACTCCAACACCATAAAACCCTAATCCTCCTTGCGATTCCATTTCCATCAATAATTTATTGACATCAGCAACCGATTTAATTGCATTAATTTTAGCCAAATACGGTTTTAAAGGCGTAATTCCCAACTTGTTTCTGGAAATCGTATCCATATACGTTTTGTACACATTTACCGCTTTTGCCTGATCAGATTTCGGATCTAAATTCTTATTTGCAGCTGCTTCTTTCAAAATCGCCAAAGCATCTTTATCCGTGTTCTGACGCAATTCGTCAAAACTACCCCAACGGGTTTTATCAGCTGGAATTTCAGTCTTGTCATACCAGGTTCCGTTTACATATCGGAAGAAATCATCGCCCGGTTTTACGGATTTGTCCATTAAATTAACATCCACACCTGGATTCTTAGATTTTGCCTGTTGGGCTGAAACCTCAAAACTCAACAGCGAAAAAACGGCAAGCGAACCTGCTGCAACCATGTTTTTTTTCATACGTACTTTATTTTGGTTTTTTGACGGTTACAAAATAATCGTCAAACATTTGTTATGTTATTCACTTTCAAATTGGTATAACCTCTTTTACTTTTGTTACACCAGAATCTCAAAAATAGAAAATCTAAGCTAGCATTTCTCTTTTTTAACACTTCTTAATCAAACTATACCAGATGTAAACCAATTTGGAATTGTACCTTTGCCAAAATTAAAAATCATGCTCTCGTTTTTTAAAAAATACATTCCGTTTTTTATTGTTTTGGGGATTTTATCTGCCATTATCATCGCTTTGTTTTATTCGGCATTGAAACCTAAAAAAACATTACCGGTGTATACGCCTTCTATGGTTAATCCGGAATTAGTAGATTCTACGATTCAGCATGTTGCGAATAAAAGTCAACATCATATCGCTGATTTTACTTTTACCAATCAGAATGGAAAAACCATTACCCAAAAAGAGTATGAAGGTAAAATTTATGTGGCCGATTTTTTCTTTACCACCTGTCAAACCATCTGCCCGATGATGACCGACAACATGAGTTGGCTGCAATCGCAAATTAAAGACAACCCGAAAGTCTTGTTACTTTCACATTCCGTAACTCCTGATATCGACAGTGTTCCCGTTTTAAAAAAATATGCTCAGGAAAAAGGCGTTATTGACAGTAAATGGAACTTGGTCACCGGTGACAAAAAAGACATTTACTACATCGCGCGAAAATCATATTTAGCTGTTAAAACCGGTAATCCTTCCGAAATGTACGACATGGTACACACCGAAAATTTTGTTTTGGTTGACAGCAAACGACGTGTTCGCGGATTTTACGATGGTACCAAGAAAGAAGACATGGAACGCCTTCTAGAAGACATCAATTTCCTGGTAGAAGACGAAAAGTAAGCGAAAATCATAAAGTTTTGTAAAATTGATTTTTGTCCGTCAATCCAAAATTATATTCCTTACTTTTGCAATCTAAATTCAATCTAAATAAGTTTTGATTTCTACCTTAGATCAGTTACAACTCGGACAAAAAGCCATCATTGAAGATTTCAATGTCGATATCATTCCCTTGAAATTACTGGAAATGGGTTGCTTGCCCGGCAATGAAGTGGAATTACTTCAGGTGGCGCCTTTTGGTGATCCGTTGTATATTAATCTGAACGACAGCCATGTTGCTATTCGGATTGAAACGGCTAAAGAAATCAAAATTTCCATCATAAAAGAAACTGCTTTATGATGCACAATACTATCAAAGTTGCTTTAATCGGAAATCCGAATGTTGGGAAGACCTCTGTTTTTAACGAACTGACCGGCCTTAACCAGCAAGTAGGAAACTATCCTGGTATTACCGTAGAGAAAAAAACCGGTCACGCTAAACTTTCAGAATACACTAAAGCTACCATACTCGATTTACCCGGAACCTACAGTTTGAACGCCAGTTCGATGGACGAAAGTGTGGTGATTGAACTTTTGATGAACAAAAACGACAAAGATTTTCCGGATGTTGCCGTAGTGGTTTCCGAAGTGGAAAATTTGAAACGTAATTTACTGTTGTTCACGCAAATCAAAGACTTGGAAATCCCTACAATTCTGGTCATCAACATGAGCGACCGTATGGAAGCCAAAGGAATTACGCTGGATATTCCGCATCTGGAAGCGCAATTGAAAACGAAGATTGCTTTAGTCAGTTCCCGAAAGAAAACCGGAATTACCGAGTTGAAAAAACTCCTAATCAATTATAAAGAATTACTAATCGAACCGTGTTTGAACGCTTCAAGCATTGATACAGATTATTTCAACAGTCTTCGCAAAGCTTTTCCTAACCAATTATTGTACAAATTATGGTTGGTGATTACGCAGGATGTGAATTTCGCGAACATCCACCGTGAACAAATAGAACAAAATTCGTTTGCCAAACCCGCAGCCGAATTGAAACGCTTGCAGCAAAAAGAAACCATAAAACGCTATCAGTTCATTAACGAAACCTTAAAAGTTGGTTATAAAGTTGACAAAAGTAAGGCAACCGATGTCCGAGAAAAACTAGATCGAATTCTCACGCATAAAGTTTTCGGTTATTTGATTTTCTTCGGAATACTGATGTTGATTTTCCAGTCGATTTTTGATTGGTCGAGCATCCCGATGGATTTTATTGATAGCAGTTTTGCGACTTTAAGTTCCTTAGCTAAAACGCATTTGCCGGCAGGAATTTTAACCGATTTGATTGCCGAAGGTATAATCCCAGGCTTGGGCGGTATTGTAATTTTTATTCCGCAGATTGCTTTTTTATTCCTGTTCATTTCGGTGTTGGAAGAAAGCGGCTATATGAGTCGTGTTGTATTTTTGATGGACAAAATCATGCGTCGTTTCGGTTTAAGCGGAAAAAGTGTCGTGCCCTTAATTTCGGGAACGGCTTGTGCCATTCCGGCGATTATGGCTGCCCGAAATATTGAAGATTGGAAAGAACGTTTGATTACCATTTTGGTTACGCCGTTTACGACTTGTTCGGCGCGTTTACCGGTGTATGCAATTTTAATTTCCTTAATTATTCCCGATAAAAGAGTTTTAGGTATTTTCAATTTACAGGGCTTGACTTTGATGCTGTTGTACATGCTTGGTTTTGGAATGGCGATATTTTCCGCGTACATTCTAAACAAAGTTTTGAAGATCAAATCGAAATCTTATTTTGTGGTAGAAATGCCGAGTTACAAAGTTCCGTTATGGAAAAATGTTGGTATTAATGTAGTGGAAAAAACCAAATCGTTTGTCTTTGGCGCCGGTAAAATCATCTTGGCCTTATCGGTAATCTTGTGGTTTTTGGGTTCACATGGTCCGAGCCATACTTTCAAAAATGCTGAAGCCATAGTCGAAGCCCAATTGCAGAACAACGAAATATCCGGAGAAAAAGAAGATCTAATCGCTTCGTACAAACTGGAAAATTCTTATATCGGAATTCTTGGAAAATCCATTGAACCGGTCATCAAACCTTTAGGATACGACTGGAAAATTGGAATTGCCGTAGTAAGTTCGTTTGCCGCGCGTGAAGTTTTCGTGGGTACTTTAGCTACGATTTACAGTGTAGGAAGTCATGCCGAAGAAGAAACCACCATTAAAAACAAAATGGCTGCAGAAGTCCATCCGGTTAGCGGACAAAAAATCTTCAATTTTGCCACAGGAGTTTCCTTATTGTTGTTTTATGCTTTTGCGATGCAGTGTATTTCGACTTTAGCGATTACTAAAAAAGAAACCAATTCCTGGTTTTGGACGGTTGTTCAGCTACTTTTTATGAGTGGATTTGCCTATGTCGCCAGTTTAATCGCTTATCAAACGCTGTCGTAAAATGATTAGTTTTCAGGAAATAATTGCGTATTTACTGTTGGGATTTGCCGTCGCTTTTCTTTGGAAGAAGTTCTTCGGAAAAAAGAAAAAAGACAAAAATTGCGGCAACGATTCCGACTGTGGCTGTCATTAATATTTCAACACTATCGTATAATCATCCGGATTGATAGTTACGCCTTCTTTCGGATACGGAGCCACACTCACCCCTTTTAATTTCTCATCCGTTGTAGGCAAATGCATTTCAAACCAAGCCTTTACCGATTCAGCAGATTGTGGGTTTAAGGTAAATTGCGTTTGTTCGCTTAAGGTTTTGTTGTCATAAACCGCAACTTCAATAGTTACTTCGCCCGCCCAAACACACTGAACGCCTTCCGGACAGCGGGAATCATTAAGAACTTTTACCAAAACAACCTGTTTGCCCGATTTACCATCCAGTTTTTGGTCGATTTCATTCGGGTTTTTCGTTCCGGCACAGCTTAGTACTATTCCGGCTATCAGTGCGTAAAAAAGTGTTTTCATATTATCCTAGTGCTACGTCTAAAGTCATCATTACTATAAAACCAAAAATAAAGCCAAGTGTGGCAATATCGGTATTTTTATCCTGTTGTGTTTCCGGAATTACTTCTTCCACCACCACAAAAATCATCGCTCCAGCAGCAAAAGCAAGCGCATACGGCAAAATCGGCGTAAAAAAAGTTACTGCCAATGCTCCCATAACCCCGGCAATCGGTTCTACCAAAGCGGAAGATTGTCCGTACATAAAACTTTTTCTTCGGCTCATCCCCATTCTGCGCAACGGCATGGCTACAGCAATTCCTTCCGGGAAATTCTGGATTCCGATTCCGATGGCTAAAGTTAAAGCTCCGGCTATGGATGCTTCCGGGATTCCTGCTGCGACTCCGCCAAACAAAACTCCTACTGCCAAGCCTTCGGGAATGTTGTGCATCGTAATGGCTAAAACTAATAAAGTCGTACGCTGCCAAGGCGATTTTATACCTTCGGTTTCTTTAAAATTGATATGCAGATGGGGTAGAATTTTGTCCAATCCGAAAAGAAATAAGGCTCCAAGCAAAAAGCCAACTGCAGCTGGAAGCACTTTCACAAAACCTTCTCCTTCACTCATTTCGATGGCCGGTGCCAACAAACTCCAGAAACTGGCCGCCACCATGACTCCTCCGGTAAAACCTAACATGCCATCGAGAACCGTTCTATTAAGAGTTTTAAAAAGAAAAACAAAAGCAGCACCCAAAGCCGTTAAAAACCAAGTAAAAAGTGTCGCATATAAAGCGGCTAAAATCGGGTCGATACTTTCGAAATACTGAACTATGCTTTCAAACATATTATTTGATGTATAAATTAGAGGCTATTTTATGGGATATGATTACGGTTTTACCGTCTACTTCGATTTGAAGTGTGTTGTCAAAACTTTCCTTATCGGTGATTCGGATGGTAGTTCCTAACGAAATTTGGTGCTTGTCCAGATACTGTAAAAAGCTGGATGACGAATCTTTCACCCCAACACAAATTCCGGTTTGCCCGACTTCGAAATCCGATAACAATTGTTTGTCTACTTTGACTATGTTTCCGTTTTTGTCAGGAATCGGATCACCATGCGGATCTTCCGTTGGAAAGCCAAGAAAAGCATCGAGTTTGTTGATGAGTTTTTCGGATTTGATATGTTCCAATTCTTCCGCTACGTCGTGTACTTCATCCCAGGTAAAATCTAATTTCTCTACCAAAAAAACTTCCCACAAGCGGTGTTTGCGCACAATCATTTTAGCAGCCATCAAGCCTTTATCGGTTAAGCGAACGCCTTGGTATTTCTGATAATTAACCAAATCTTTATCGGCTAATTTTTTAATCATATCGGTTACGGACGAGGCTTTACTTTCAATCAAAGCAGCAATGGCATTGGTACTCACGCCTTGTTTTTGTGCTTGCGACAGATGGTAAATTGCTTTCAGATAATTTTCTTCCGAATAAGTCATCACTTGTTTTTTACATTTCCAAAAATACAAATTTTTTTAATTTAAAATAATTTTTTAGTTTTGTCTAAATTTTAATTTCGATTATATATAATTTTAAATTGTGAAATATCTAATTTTAATACTATTCTTTTGTGTTTCCGTTTCAGGTCAAACCGCTATTAAAGGAAAAATTACTGCCGAAGGCGCTCCATTAGAATACGCATCGGTTTCTCTCGCAAAAACAAAATTTGGCGTGATAACAGACAGTTTAGGAAACTTTGAATTGCAAGCTGTTCCGAAAGGCGAGTATCAATTAAAAGTATCTTTCGCGGGATTTAAAAGTCAACAACGCCGAATTGCTGTTACTGATTCTTTGGAGCTAATCCGCAACTTCGATTTAAAAGCCGACAACACTTTAGATGAATTGGTCGTAACCGGAACCTTAAAAGCAGTAAATCGCCTGGAAAGCCCAGTTCCGGTAGAAGTTTACAAACCAACTTTCTTCAAAAAAAATCCAACAGCCAACATTTTTGAAGCCCTACAAAATGTAAACGGAGTTCGTCCGCAATTGAACTGCAACGTTTGTAACACGGGCGATATTCACATCAATGGTTTGGAAGGACCATATACTTTGGTTTTAATCGATGGGATGCCGATTGTAAGCGGATTATCGACGGTCTACGGTTTATCCGGAATTCCAAATTCGCTTTTGGAACGCGTGGAAGTAGTCAAAGGACCGGCTTCATCATTGTACGGAAGTGAAGCTGTCGGCGGTTTAATCAACATCATTACCAAAAACCCGAAAAGTGCTCCGGTTCTTTCTGCAGATGCGTTTTCAACCAGCTGGGGCGAAGCCAATGTGGATTTAGGATTTAAAGCCAATTTGGGTAAATCCATATCGTTGCTAACCGGTGTAAACTATTTCAATTACAGCAACCCGATTGACAACAACCATGATAATTTTACGGATGTGACGTTACAAGACCGAATCTCTGTTTTTCAGAAGTGGAATTTTAACCGCAAAAGCAATAAATTGTTCTCGATGGCCGGACGTTTCTTTTACGAAGACCGTTGGGGCGGCGAAATGCAATGGGAGAAAAAATACCGCGGCGGAAGTGAGGTTTATGGTGAAAGTATTTACACCAAACGTTACGAATTGTTAGGCTCGTATGAACTTCCGGTAGCTGAAAAAATGTTGTTTACGTTTTCTTATACCGACCACGACCAAAATTCTGTGTATGGGAACACGCCGTATCTGGCGCAACAAAAAATCGGCTTCGGACAACTGACTTGGGACAAAAAAATCGGTAATCACGATTTGCTTTTCGGAACGGCAATTCGCTATCAGTTTTACAACGACAACACGCCGGCAACTGCAACTTCAGACAAAACCTGGATTCCGAGTTTGTTTGCCCAGGATGAAATCAAACTTGCTGAAAAACACAGCTTGCTTTTAGGCTTGCGTTACGATTACAACAACCGTCACGGCAACATTTTAACGCCGCGTTTGGCACACAAATGGAAAATCGACGACAGAACCATTTTTCGGTTCAATGCCGGAACAGGTTTCCGTGTAGTGAATTTGTTTACCGAAGAACATGCCGCTTTAACCGGTTCCCGCGATGTGGAAGTACTGGAAGATTTGGAACCGGAACGCTCGTACAATGCTAATTTGAATCTGTTAAAAAAATTCTATACGGATAACGGTGATTATATCGGTGTAGAAGCAACTGCTTGGTATACCTATTTTACCAATTCGATTATTCCGGATTATGACACCGATCCGAACAAAATCATCTATAAAAATTTAGACGGTTATTCGGTAACGCAAGGGATTAGCTTGAATGTGGATGCGGTCTTTCAAAATGGTTTAAAAGTAATTCTAGGCGGAACTTTGATGGATGTGGCCAAAACCGAAAACGGCGAAAAAACCCGTCAGATGCTTACCGAAAAATTTACAGGAACCTGGGCGATTTCGTACCGCATCAAAGATTGGTTTTTGGATATTGATTACACCGGAAACGTTTACGGACCAATGCGTTTGCCAACTTTGGGTGATTTAGATCCGAGAAAAGATTATTCGCCAACCTGGAGCATTCAAAACATTCAATTCACCTACAACAAAATAAAAAACTTTGAATTTTACGGTGGAATCAAAAATTTATTAAATTGGACTCCAAACAAAGGGAATCCGTTTATCATTGCCCGAGCCAACGATCCTTTTGATGAAAATGTACAATATAACCCCGACGGCAGCGTTATGCAGGTAAACGACACTAACAGTCAGTATTACAATCCGTATGCATTAACTTTCGACCCCGGTTATGTGTATGGTCCCAACCAAGGAATCCGAAGTTTTTTTGGCATCCGATATACTTTTAAATAATGAAGAAAAAAATAGTCCTACTGCTGCTTTTCTTCTGCGCCTTCTCCGGATTCGCGCAACTGAAAACCTATACTTTTTCCGAAGCTGAAAAATTAGAACAGCAAAACCCAAAACCGATTTTTGTGTTCGTGCATACCTCGTGGTGCAAATACTGCAAGATGATGGAAAATTCGACGTTTAAAAATTCGGAAGTTATCAGTCTTTTAAACGAAAACTTTTATTTCGTGGAATTGAACGCCGAACAAAAAACACCGATTACGTTTAAAAACAAAACGTTCAAATTCAAACCGAAAGGACAAAATTCGGGCGTGCATGAACTGGCGGAAGAATTGGCTACCATCGACGGTTCATTAACCTATCCGACCTTTTCCATCTTAGACAAAAACAACACCATCCTATTGCAAATCAGCGAATATACCGATGCCAAAACCATGATTGGTTTGCTCAAAGAAGCCGCCACGTTTCGTTAACAAGATTGTAACAGATAATTGGATTTTACTTTGTAAATTTGCCTCACGTTAATCTTTAGAAATTAAAATTATGTATCCAGAAGAAATGGTTAAACCGATGCGCGCAGAGTTATCCGACGCAGGTTTTCAAGAATTATATAGTGCTGATGCGGTAGAAACTGCTTTGGCAAAAGAAGGAACAACCTTAGTAGTGGTAAACTCAGTTTGCGGTTGTGCGGCAAGAAATGCACGTCCGGGAGCTAAAATGAGTTTAGCCGGTGCTAAGAAACCAGACAATTTGGTAACGGTATTTGCCGGTGTCGATAAAGATGCGGTTGATGCAGCCCGTCAGCACATGTTTCCTTTTCCACCATCATCACCAAGTATGGCTTTGTTCAAAAACGGAGAGTTGGTTCACATGTTAGAACGTCATCATATTGAAGGTCGTCCGGCAGAGCTAATCGCCGAAAATTTAATGGACGCATACAACGAATTCTGCTAAGCGATACTATGCTAGCATACAATAAAACCGCCACTTTCCTGGTGGTTTTATTATTTTATAACCTTATATTTGCGCTTTATTACGAATAATGCAAAAAATCATATCCTACCCCATATCAATCATCTACTACCTGGCCTTTGGCTTGTGCTTGGTGATTTTTCATCCGATTCAGTGGATATGTTTGAACTTGTTCGGGTATCAGGCACATAAAAAAAGTGTCGATTACCTGAATTTCTGCTTAACCAAATGCACCAATCTTTTAGGAACAACCTACCATGTGCAAAATGCTAACCGCATCCCTAAAGGTGTTCCGATAATTTTCGTGGCGAATCATCAGAGCCTTTACGATATTGTTGGGATTATCTGGTATTTACGAAGATTTCATCCTAAATTTGTAAGTAAGAAAGAGTTAGGAAAAGGAATTCCGAGTGTGTCGTACAATTTACGCCATGGCGGTTCCGTTTTAATTGATAGAAAAGACCCTAAACAAGCCTTGCCGGCTATCAAAAGTTTGGGCGAATATATAGAAAAACACCGCCGTGCTGCTGTCATTTTTCCGGAAGGAACGCGAAGCAAAACGGGGGAACCAAAGCGATTTTCGGAAAACGGTCTGAAGATTTTATGCAAATATGCGCCTTCAGCCTATGTCGTTCCGATTTCGATTAACAACTCCTGGAAAATGGTTCGTTACGGACAATTTCCGATGGGTTTAGGCAACCGATTACAATTTACCATTCACGAACCTATGGCGATTAAAGATTTTTCATTCCCCGAGTTAATGGAGAAAACCGAAAAAGCCGTAGTAGAAGGAATTAAAAACTAAAGATTATGTCAATACAGAATGTACGTTTGGAAGTGATGCAGTTTTTGGAAAAGAACATTGACACTTTTGTAGAAAACTACCTGATTCCTGTCGAAAAAATATGGCAGCCCACTGATTTGTTACCCAATTCTGAAAAGGAAACTTTTTTAGACGAAGTAACCGAATTGCGTGAAATTGCCAAAGAATTACCCTATGATTTTTGGGTAGTTTTAGTAGGTGACACCATCACCGAAGAAGCCTTACCTACCTACGAAACCTGGTTAATGGACGTAGAAGGTGTAAACCAAAAAGGTCCTAACGGCGATAACGGCTGGGCGAAATGGTTACGCCACTGGACTGGTGAAGAAAACCGTCACGGTGATTTACTGAACAAATACTTGTATTTGTCCGGACGTGTCAATATGCGCGAAATGGAAATCACTACGCAACATTTAATTAATGATGGTTTTGACCCTGGAACCGATCGCGATCCGTATAAAAATTTCGTATTTACCAGTTTTCAGGAATTGGCTACTTATGTTTCTCATAACCGTGTAGCGCAATTGGCGAAGAAATTCGGCGATCATAAATTGTCGAAAATCTGTAAACTGATTGCTGGAGATGAAATGCGTCACCATCACGCTTATTCAGAATTTGTGGACCGCATCTTCAAAGTCGATCCGAGCGAAATGATGTTGGCGTTTCAATACATGATGAAAAAGAAAATCACCATGCCGGCACATTTGATTCGGGAGTCTGGGGAGAGCATCGGTACTGCTTTTGAAAAATTCTCGGAATCGGCACAGCGTATTGGGGTGTATACTTCGATGGATTATGTGGAAATTTTACAGAAATTAATCAACCGTTGGGAAATCGAGAAAATTGGCAACCTTACTGACGAAGCCGAAAAAGCCCGCGATTATTTAGTAAAATTACCAGACCGTATGACGCGAATTGCGGAGCGTATGGTCGTTCCGGCCGAAGAAAAAATCTTCAAATGGGTGCAGCCGGCTTTGATAAAATAATTTAAAAATTACACAACATACCAATCCTTTCCGCAACGAAAGGATTTTTTTACCGCCATATTTGTATGACTTTAATCGACAACACCATCCAATTCGTTAAACAACAACTGCACGATGCCGAAGGCGGCCACGACTGGTTTCACATCGAGCGTGTGTACAAAAATGCGCTTTTAATTGCCAAAGGCGAAACTTGTGATTTGACGGTGGTACAACTCGGTGCTTTGTTGCACGACATTGCCGACAGCAAATTTCATGGTGGCGACGAACAGATTGGTCCGAAAACCGCGCGTACTTTTTTAGAAAGCCAAGGCGTTTCGGAAGAAGTGATTTTGCATGTGATTGCGATTATCGAAAACATATCGTTTAAAGGCGGAAATTTTGAAAAGAAATTTACCTCGACAGAATTAGACATCGTACAAGATGCCGATCGTTTGGATGCGTTGGGCGCCATTGGTATTGCAAGAACCTTTAATTATGGCGGCTTTAAAAACCGCCCGTTGTACAATCCGGAAATTCAACCGAACCTGACTATGAGCAAGGAAGAATATAAAAATTCCGCAGCGCCGACTCTAAACCATTTTTACGAAAAACTACTGTTGCTGAAAGACAAAATGAATACCGAAACCGGGAAGCAGATTGCCGAACAACGTCATGCTTATATGGAAGGGTTTTTGGCGCAGTTTTATGGGGAATGGAATGGGGAGTTGTAGGTGGTAGTTGCAGTGTTCAGTATTCAGTTTGCAGTGAGCAGTTTGTGTTTTCGAGTAGTTTAAAAAGAAAACTACAACTTTTTGGGTTGTGGTTTGTGTTCTTTTCTTTGTGGGCACGGATTGCAAATCCGCGCTATCGAGGCTATAAAACAAAAAAGCTGAATAACAATTATTCAGCTTTTTTTATTATAAAAAATTTACTAACCTACAAGTCCGTCACTACCATTAATAATTTTCTTTTTTGTTCTCATGATAAATTTATTTTATTGATATAATTGAATGATTGTGTAATACAAATATATAACTTAAAACTGTATTAGATTATTATCTTTTGTTAAAACTTAAACCAAATCCTTGTCTAGGCAATATTAAATCATCTCTATGTCTTCTACTTAATGTGTTCAACATATCTGTATGTATTGGTTCAAAATCATTAACAACACCAACATTAAAGAACGAAACATCTATATCTTTATTATATGAAACGGTTACATCTACATTTTTAGTTATTGTATTAAATCTTAACAACTTAACATTCTCGCCTTTTAAAGAATATGTGTTTTTAACTTTTAAAAAAACTTTAAATTTCTTTTTACCGCTTATAGGAACTCTATGTATATATTTAATTTTTCCTTCCTCTTCTTTTACTGTTCTACACTTTTCCTTATCAATCTCTATGCCATCAACTTTAAAAGATAACAACTCGTTTTTCTCGGTCACTTTTTGTTCATCCTTAATTGTGTCAGTATAGACTATGTAAGATTCATTTTTTTCATTATCTAAAATAGCGTTGTATTCAATTGTTTGTGTATAATTAATAATAAAATCATCATTAATATCATGAATAACAATAGAAACAATCAAATCTTCATTATAATGATTTCTGTCCATTGGGAAATATGTAGTTAATATTCTATCTTCGAGTAAATCACTTATCTCAGGGAACTTTTGAGCGTAAATTGATTTAGAAATTTTTTTCCACAGATCTGGCAAATCTTTTCTGTTATTTAAAAATTCGGTTCCTGAAATAATTTTAGTCAGCTCTTCTTGAAATAGCCCTGTAAACTGAATTGATTTCAATACACTTGCAAAAACTCCTGAAGTTAATCCTACAAAACCAATTTTTTGGAGTATATTATTCCATTTATCAATAAATGGTGAATAGTCTGTATTTGGGAAAAGAATAAAAACTATCGCAATAGTAAAATAAACCCACGTTAAATTTCTTTTAAGCCATTTATTAACCTTAATCCAGTTATTCTCCTCATTGGTTATTTTTCCCATTTCATTAAATTTTTAAATAAATCACTAAATATAAAATTTATAGTATCACTATTTTCTAAACAACAATTAGCTTTAAAAAATCATTTTTTCAATTCATCAAACATACCCATAAAACTTTACCTACACAATCACTAAATTTAGTGATATTTCAAAAAGTTCATAAACGCGAACTTGTGCTAAAATTTTATTTTTCAAAAAATCAACACACTTTCTGTGTTAAACTCAATTTTAAAAAAAGATTAGCACACTTTTTGTGTTATTCTTAAAAATTAAAAAAGCTTAGCACAGATGCAGGACAAGACAACACTAAAGAATTTACTGGGATTAACACAGGAAGAAATGGCTCTGGTATTAGACATTACCGCTAGCCAGTGGTCGATGTTTAAATCCAATAAACGAGGGCTTCCTACTAAAGCCCTTCAACAACTTGCGCCTTTACTTCATGCGGTACAAAAAGACGTGAATACTAACGAAATCGAACAACTCCTACAAGTAGAACAAGCCAAAACGAAAGAAAAATTAAAACGTGAACTGCAAAATGTGCATTTGAAACTACTCCGCACTGAAAAGAAAATAGCGATTCTGGAAAACCATCGATTGGAAAGTTTTGCGGCTTTAAAAGCTGTAACTTTTTTAGCGAATCAAAAAGAGTACGCTGTATCTGAAGACTTGTTACAGAGTATTCAAGCGCGAGCAAAAGCAACCCTAAACCGACACAACAGCTTCAAACTGGAACAACTCCAACTGCAAAAGAAAACCTTTGAAATGCAAAAGTTGGAAATGGAACAGCAATTGAAAGAAAAATAAGAAACAAAAAGCGGGCATCAGTCAAACCAATACCCGCGAAACTTTTATACTGCAAACCGCGACTGCTCACTGAACACTGAATACTGCCCACTACACCACCCCCTGCGCCAGCATCGCATCCGCTACTTTCACAAAGCCGGCAATGTTTGCGCCTTTTACATAATCGATATAACCATTTTTATCCGCGCCGTATTTCACGCATGATTCGTGTATGTCATGCATGATGCGTTTCAAGCGTTCGTCTACCTCATCCGAAGACCAGCTTAGACGAAGCGAGTTCTGTGACATTTCCAAACCTGAAGTAGCCACACCACCCGCATTTGAAGCTTTACCTGGTGCAAACAGAATTTTTTTATTGTGGAATGCAAAAACCGCTTCCGGAGTACAAGGCATGTTAGCGCCTTCTGCTACGGCGATACAACCGTTATCGGTTAGTTTTTTAGCATCGGCACCACCGAGTTCGTTTTGGGTAGCACAGGGCAACGCAATAGCACATTTTACTTCCCATGGCGTTTTACCTGCCACAAATTTCGCTTTCGGATATTGTTTCACATATTCACTGATACGCCCGTAACGCTCGTTTTTCAGTTCCATGACGAAGGCCAGTTTTTTGGCGTCAATACCATCCGCATCATAAATATAACCGGAAGAATCGGAAAGGGTTACGACTTTACCGCCTAACTGACGGGCTTTTTCCGCCGCATATTGCGCTACATTTCCCGAACCGGAAACCACGACAATTTTACCTTCAAAACTATCGCCTCGGGTAGCCAACATGCTCTGTGCAAAATACACACAACCATAACCAGTTGCTTCAGGACGGATTAACGAACCACCATAAGAAATTCCCTTTCCAGTTAAAACGCCCGTAAACTCGTTGCGGAGTTTTTTGTATTGTCCGAACATATAGCCAACTTCACGTCCACCTACGCCAATATCTCCGGCCGGCACATCGGTATCGTTACCAATATGGCGGGCCAACTCAGTCATGAAGGCTTGACAAAAACGCATAATTTCGGTATCGGATTTGCCTTTCGGATCGAAATCGGAACCCCCTTTTCCACCTCCCATCGGTAAAGTCGTCAAACTGTTTTTGAAAACTTGCTCGAACGCTAAAAATTTTAAAATACTCAGGTTTACAGACGGGTGAAAACGCAAGCCGCCTTTGTACGGACCAATCGCAGAATTCATCTGGATACGGTAACCGCGATTGAGTTGAGTTTGTGCTTTGTCGTCTAGCCACGCCACGCGAAACATCACGACACGTTCGGGCTCAGCCATACGCTCCAGGAGCATTTTATTTTTGTATTTCGGATTTTTATCGATGAAGGGAATTACGGCTTCGGCTACTTCATGAACCGCTTGTAGAAATTCAGGTTCGTTGGGATTTTTTTGAGTAACGGTAGCCAGGAAATCTTCTACTTTTTTGGACATAATACAATAGTTTTAGTGTGTTGATTCCCATAAAGATACAAAAAAAGCGAACCGTTTGGCTCGCTTAATATTATTTTCCGGGAAATGCTGCTTTTCGTTTTTCAAGGAAAGCAGTGGTTCCTTCTTTAAAGTCTTCCGTTCCGAAACATTCGCCAAACGCTTTGATTTCCGACTGGAATCCGTTCACGCCATCCACATAATTGTCGTTGATGACTTTGATTGCCTGAGCAATCGCCACGCTCGAATTTTTAGCAATTTTACCTGCGATGTCTTTCGCCAAACCAAGTAATTCTTCCTGCGGTACTACGTGGTTTACCAAACCGTAGTTCAAGGCGGTGTTGGCATCTACCATGCCGGCAGTCATAATCATTTCCATCGCACGGCCTTTCCCTACCAATTGTGGCAAACGCTGCGTTCCGCCGTATCCAGGAATTACGCCAAGGGTAACTTCCGGTAAGCCCATTTTAGCATTGTCTGACGCTACTCTGAAGTGTGCTGCCATCGCCAATTCCAATCCGCCGCCTAACGCAAAACCGTTTACCGCTGCAATTACCGGTGTGGATAAATTCTGAACGAAATCGAACAACAATTCCTGTCCTTTTGCGGCTAATTCTGCGCCTTGATTTACTGAAAAGCTTGCAAACTCTGAAATATCAGCTCCGGCTACAAAGGCTTTTTCTCCGCTTCCGGTGATGATGATTACTTTCGTTTGAGCATCCGCATCTTCTGCTTTGAAGGCTTGATGTAATTCTTCAATAGTTGCTTTGTTTAACGCATTTAATTTGGTTGGTCGGTTGATCGTGATTACCGAAATGCCGTTTTCTTTCTCGATTAAAATGTTTTCGTATGCCATGATTTATGTGTTGATGATAGGAAGTGTCACAGTAAATTCTGTTCCGATTTCCAATTCGCTTTCAAAATTAATGGTGCCGTGGTAACTCTCCACGATATTCTTGATAATTCCCAACCCTAAGCCCATGCCGCTGGTTTTGGTGGTAAACTTGGGTTCGAAAATACGATTTTTATTTTCAATACTGATGCCTTTGCCATTGTCTTTTACCGTAATTTTTGCATTGTCGCCTTCGCGGAATACGTTTACCTCAACCCTCGGATTCGGATGCTCTTCCGGTATCGCCTGAATAGCGTTTTTAACCAAATTGGTAATGATACGGATAAGTTGCGTACGATCAATTTTGGTGATGATTTCCGGTTCCGAAGCTTCAAATTGGATGTAGTCTTCTGTAAAAATTTCCAACGCCAATTGGACCACATACACAATATTAAGGGTTTCATTCTGTTGAGCCGGCAACGAAGCAAAATTGGAGAAAGCCGAAGCTACCGAACTCATCGTGTCGATTTGTTGAATCAGCGTTTTGGAATAATCGTCCATTTTCTGTTTCACGTTCGGATCGTTCGGATCGAATTTCCGTTGGAAACTCTGCACAGTCAAACGCATTGGCGTAAGCGGATTTTTAATTTCGTGCGCTACTTGTTTGGCCATTTCGCGCCAGGCTTCTTCCCGTTCACTTTGCGCCAATAAAGCAGCACTTTCTTCGAGTTTATCGACCATCGCATTGTACGCCGATATCAGGGAATTGATTTCTTTACTGGTCGATTCAAGTTGTATTTTTTCGTTTTTCTTGTAAAACTGGGTTTGTTGTAGTTTTTCACTAATCGTCTGCAATGATTTGGTAATGTAACTCGATAAGAAATAGGCAATCACAAACGAAATCAAGAGCATAAAACCATAAACCTGACTAAAACGCATCAGGAAATTTTTTACCTCGTTTTCATAAAAACTGGTTTCTTCCACATAGGGTAAGTTGATAATCCCGAGCGGTTTGAATTTGGTATCTTTCAGATAACTGTAGGCCGAGCGGTATTTTTGCCCTTCTACCATCTGCAAATCGACAAAACGTTTGCTTGGGCTGGACTGAATGATTTTTAAAATAATCGGCTGAATGGGTTTCGCAGCTTTATCCACCGAAAAAGCCCCTTTGGACGAAATGAGCAGTTTTCCGTTCAAATCGTACATATTAATTTCCAGACTGTGAATGTTCGCCAGCTCGTAAATCTTGTCTTTGAAAATAAGCGGAAGATTTTCAGTCGTTAGCGGATAAGTAGTAGTCGATAAAATAAAGTTGATGTGTTCGGTAATCGCATCTTCCTTGCGTTCCAAACGATCCTGATGGTAGTCGCGGGCTTCTTTTCTAAACTGATAAATGGAAACCGCCGCAATTAATACGGAAGCAATCAGTGTTAAGAAAATCATCGAAAGGAAAATTCTTAACCGAAGGGACAACTGCGTTATTTTAAAGCCATTCGCCATTTAGCTTTGGTTTTTCTCGCGTATTTTTTTGTACAATTTATAACCTATCATTAAAAGTACGGAAAATAAAACGATTCCAACCACACCATAAATCCAATTGAGGGCGTCTTTTAAAATCACCAGGAAAACTACAGCGAATAATATGATGGTCGCGCCTTCATTCCACAGTCGGAAAAAAGAGGATGAATGTTTAACCTCATCGCGTTGCAATTGTTTGAATAGCTGATGGCATTTCCAGTGATACAAATACAATAGAAAAACAAAACCTAATTTAACGTGCATCCAGGACATTTTTAACCAAGCGTTGCCCAATGTCGTTCCGAAAAGCATCCAAAAGGCAAAAATACTAGCTAGTATTGCAGAAGGCCAAGTGATGATGTACCACAACCGATAACTCATCAATTGGTATTGTTTTACCAAAATACTTTGTTCGGGTTCCGATTTAGCTTTGGCTTCTGCATGATACACAAACAACCGAACGATGTAAAACAGTCCGGCGAACCAGGTAATCACAAAGATTAAATGCAGGGATTTTATGTAGTTATAATACGCGTCCATTACTTATTTTGCCAGTCGTTAATCCAGTTGGCTACCACGTCACACCAGTGGTCGTCGTCGTTCAAACACGGAATGGTTAAAAACTGCTCGCCGCCGTTTTCGATGAATTCTTCGTTGGCGCGCATGGCGATTTCTTCCAAAGTTTCTAAACAATCGGTTACGAAAGCTGGAGTTACCACCGCTATTTTTTTAACGCCTTGTTTCGGATAATCGTTAATGACCACATCGGTATACGGTTCTAACCATTTATCACCTGCCAAACGCGATTGAAAGGTTACATAATATTTGTCTTCCGGAATTTGCAATTGCTCCACGACCAAACGGGTGGTTTCGTAGCAGTGGGTTCGGTAACAGAATTCAGCTTCAGGAGTTCCTACTTCGCAACACATTTTATCGGTTACAAACGTTTTATGTTTTTTGGTCGCATCGGTTTTACGCACATGACGTTCCGGGATACCGTGGTAGGAAAACACCAATTTATCGTATTCAAAATCACCTAAATGTTTTTTCATGGAATCCGAAAGCACTTTGATGTAATCGGGTTTGTTATAAAATGCCGGAACATCGGTAATCTTCATGTCTGGAAATTTCTTCTTGCGGATTTCTTCGGCCAACACTAAAATCGTCAAAGTCGAAGCCATCGCATATTGCGGATACATCGGAAACAGCAACACGTCGCGAACGCCTTTGTCATACAATTCCTGTAAGCCGGTTTCGATGGAAGGTTTGCCGTAACGCATGGCTAAGGAAACAGGAAGGCTAACTTTTTGCGCTACTTTTTCATACATTCTCTTGGAAAGTACAATTAACGGAGAACCTTCTTCCCACCAAATTTTTTGGTAGGCTTCAGCAGAATTTTCAGGACGTTTTCTAAGAATAATACCCCTAACCAATAAGGCACGCAACCAATACGGTACATCGATTACGTATTTGTCCATTAAAAATTCGTCTAAATATGGCTTAACATCCTTAGGATTTGGACTGTCTGGAGAACCTAAATTGACCAGTAAAACTCCCTTCATTTTTGTAATTTTTTCCAAAGGTAAGACAATTATCGGCAATTTAATTTGCGGTTGCTTCAATTTCCATTCTTACACAGCTTCTTTTCTGCATCTCGTCGAAATTATTCGTCACTTTAAAGAATATTCATCTTTTCTGAATAATGTTTGAATTTTTTAGCAATAAATTTAGTTTCAAATAAGAAATACGCAAACGATTTCATTCCAGGGTTAACGTTTTGTAAGAATGAATTCACGCTATTTTTTGTTTTGAAAAAGTTTACCAAAAACAATATTGCATTCTTTGGATGAGTATGTTCTCTATGATGCAAAATTATGAAGGTAACTGTGGCTATTACTGAATTACATTTTGAACAAAAAAAGAGTACAAATCTCTAAACCTTAAATGCATGAAAAAAATCTACTCGTTAATTGCATTTTTTACCTACAGTATTCTACAAGCTCAGTCTGGCTTCGTAGGTATCGGAACATCCAACCCACAGCAAAAGTTGGATTTAGACAAAAGTGTTGGAACACTCAGGGTTGAAAGTCTGGACAAAGACAACAATCCTTATAATGGTGGCAATCTCCAACCTACCGCAACTTATCCGCTTTATGTTGACAGCAATGGTTTTCTTACCTTAAACATGCAGCCCTTCGCTAATAGCGACGGTACTGATGCTTACGACAATACTGCTATTCCAACTTCTACAATAAAGCTCACAGCAGCAGATGCTGACGGTAAAAATGAAACCAATTTTTTTACTTATACTATCACCGTTACACGAAATGCCATTCTGGAAGTAAAATACAGTTTAAGTTTTGAAGTATTTCAAACCGATGCGCCGCTTACAATGATTCGTGACGGCGGAGCCCGAAGAGTTTCTACCTTTTACACCCTTAATGGCGGTACCAGAAAGTACGGACAAGCATCCAAGTCTTACTTGAATCGTAACATCAACAACCCGTTACCCTTTCTTTCAACCGATCGAATTGGCGCAACAGGGCAACTTTTCAACTCGAGCACCACTTATATTCAATTGACGCCGGGAACCCACACGTTACGATTTAAAGCCGAAGTTTCTTCCAACTTACCTTCATTAGCAACATATGTAAGACTCGCTATAGATACGGATTCCATATTTATGCGATTGTACTAATACTCAAATACCATGAAAAAGTTCATCTTACTCGTTTTCCCATTTTTGCTGAATGCACAAGTTGGGATTGGAACAGCAAATCCAGCAGCAGATTTACATGTTGCCGGCAATACTTCTACTATTAGAATTCAAAGTCTTGATGCGGTTAATTCTCCTGTACATAATGACGGTGTTAAACCTTCACATGCGTATGTAACAAATACAGGGGATATTACCATTACACCTTCGGCTGCTAACGGAAGTGGCCCTGGTGGTACAATTGCGCCACTGAATTTTTTATTGTCCCAAAATAATTTTATTCCTGACGGAGCAACAAATAAAGGTGTTATAATCAACAATCCTACGACCACCACGAGAACTAGTGGACAACTGGCAAAAATTGATTTCAGTTCACCTTCTTCTGCCTTGATTGAAGTAAAATACAGCATTTCTGCATTGCTTTCAAGAACAGATTTAAATATTTCTCAAACAGCTTTTAACGACATTTCGGCACGCGTTTATAAAATATATTTTTGCATTGATATCAACAATAACGGGCTAAGTGCCTCTGAATTATCAAAAAAATATGGTTTAAATGCACAGTCCTACTCATCAGATGACCAAGGAATTTTAGGATATGCTTATACCAATGGTCATGGATACAGTACAATACCAGCCGGAAACCATGCGCTGTATTTTTTTGCAGAAACCATTGACGGGGTAAGCAAATACACCAGTGTTGGCTTTGGTGGTGTACAGGATTTACTTAAAATACGAATCTATAATTAAGACATCATGAGAAACTATACTTTTTCAATAGCACTTATATGTATTCCTTTCATAATTTTTGCTCAGGTAGGAATTAAAACATCTAATCCTCAGCAAGGGTTGCACGTAGGAGGAGCCGCTTCGACTGTTAAAATCGACGGGCTTAGTTATCCTAACAATGTTAACAATTTGGGTCCGGGTAATGTTAGCCGGGTATTTATTAATGCCAATGGCGATTTGGTACTCGGAACCGAAAAAAGCGATATTGAACTGCTTTTCGATGCTGAAAACTATCTTAATGACACCAAAGACAATTCCGGAAACATGATTACGCAGCACGGATATGGAAGCGGGTATGATTTTGCCGGTATTCCAAGAGATATTCCTAATTCTACTTTTACCCTAACCCGACCTGCCATTTTGGAGATTAATTATGCAGTTTCTTATCTTATTGAAAAGAATGGCAGCAACCGTATGAGTGACGGTTATGCCAGAATTGTTCAAACCCTGCTTTACTTCAGACAGAATAGCTATACTGGTCCTGTAGTAACTACAGACCTCGACGGAAACCCAATTGGTGGTTCCTTTCAGATTGATGCTGGAACCTCAACTTTAGGTGGGGGATTAGGCATTTCCGGACAATATTATGTTAACAATGATGCTACCAGAGGTGAAATGGAAAATTACCACATTACCGGAACAGACTATATAAAGCTCCCGGCAGGAACTTATTGCCCTATGTTTTCCGCACAATTAGCCATTAGTGATGCTGGTGGAACAGGCGCTCATAAAATGTATCTCGGCACCGGAAACGACGAAGTACAAATCATAGCACACTACTATAATTAAAAAAAGCGGTCAGATGACCGCTTTTTTATGCACTTTTCTCTAATAAATACTTTTTAGGT
This sequence comes from Flavobacterium sp., assembly GCF_032153895.1. Classification (GTDB taxonomy): domain Bacteria; phylum Bacteroidota; class Bacteroidia; order Flavobacteriales; family Flavobacteriaceae; genus Flavobacterium. Next base: position 27,820 of record NZ_JALDYN010000009.1, on the reverse strand, counting down.
GTGGTTCCGAATTTCTTTTTAAACGCTGCGATAAAATGACTCGCCGTACTGTATCCGATTTTCAGCCCGACTTCGTTCACATTATACGAACCGGAATCCAACAAACGTCGGGCGTGTTCCATTTTATAATCAAACAGGAAACCGTAAACGGTATCCCCATAAATTTGTTTGAAACCCATTTTCAGCTTCTTAAGCGTTAACCCAACTTCATCGGCCAATTCCTGTAAACCAGGCGGTTCGGCCATGTTGGCAATAACAATTTCTTTGGCTTTTTTGAGTTTCTGAACATTTTCTTCATCAATTAAAAACGGGCATTGCTCCGCATTCGGGTCTTCATTGCGGTTGAAAAACAAACTCAGCAATTCATAACCTTTGCCTTTGTAATACATATTCTTAATCGACGGATTCAAAGAGTAATGAAACATTTGGTTCAACACAATCGCCATCGACGGACTGATATTTTCTTCTCCGTAATACTTTTTGTCCTTGTTCTCATCGCTCAAAAATGGTATATGTTCCGCTTGTTCCGAAAATAAGCCGTGAAATTTTTTAATAGATACCAAAACGGTAATAACCCACGATTTGGGAGCGATTTCCATTTGTAACGGCAACTCTTTCTGCGGATTGTACAACAGCAGCGATTTTTCCTCCTTCAGTTCCAAAGCATAGTTTCCTTGATTGAAGATAAATTTAGCATCGCCTTTCAACCCAAAATGAAACTGAATCAGCCCGGTATGTACCTGACGTTCAAAACGTACCGTGTCATCCGAATCGTTTTGAAAACGCAACAGTATGAAATCTTCTTCAATTTTTATCTCTTCTGTAGAACCCATAGCGGTATTTTTTCGTATATAACTTTAAAGCAAAATTACAAATCTATTTAGAATCACTCTAAATAAAAATCAGTTGAAGCCTTGATTTTCATACAAATTTAAAAGAAATAACGCTTAAAAGCCAAATTCATTTAAAAATAACCCTGAGCGACATAAAAAGAACTTCTAGCGTTATTTTTATAAAAGTGCAGCCCTTACTTTTGTGGAACTTTTAGTAAAAAGTGAAAAAATGGAAAACAATACTATATCAAAGCCTGCTACATTTTACGTTGTTGGATTGAGCTATAAGAAAGCAGACGCCGAGATTAGAGGAAAATTTAGCCTTGACCATGAGGCGAAAACCAACTTATTACAGCAAGCGAAAGCTAACGAGATAGATAGTTTACTGGTAACTTCAACCTGTAACCGAACGGAAATATACGGTTTTGCCCAACATCCGTTTCAGTTAATCAAATTACTATGCGACAATTCGCAGGGAACTTTGGAAGATTTCCAACAAGTTGCGTACGTACATAAAAACGCAGACGCTATTCACCACATGTTTCGCGTGGGAACTGGTTTGGACAGTCAGATTTTAGGCGATTTCGAAATCATCAGCCAGTTGAAAAACGGTTTTATCGAAAGTAAAAATGCTGAATTGGCCAACAACTACATGGAACGTTTGACCAATGCAGTCATTCAGGCCAGTAAACGCATCAAAAACGAAACGGAGATTTCTTCGGGAGCCACTTCGGTTTCTTTTGCGGCGGTGCAGTACATCATGCGCAATGTGGAAGACATTTCCAATAAAAATATTTTACTGTTCGGAACTGGTAAAATCGGAAGAAATACCTGTGAAAACTTGGTAAAACACACCAAGAACGACCACATCACTTTAATCAACCGAACTAAGGATAAAGCTGAAAAAATTGCCGGAAAATTCAACTTAATCGTAAAAGATTACGCTAATTTAGAAGCCGAAATTCAGAAAGCAGATGTTTTGGTAGTGGCAACAGGAGCGCAAAACCCAACTATTGACAAAGCAATTTTGAATCTGAAAAAACCCTTGTTGATTTTAGATTTGTCGATTCCGAAGAACGTGAACGAAAACGTGCAAAGTATTGAAGGAGTCACCTTGGTGCATATGGATCATTTATCCCAAATGACCGACGAGACTTTGGAAAACCGTAAAAAACACATTCCGGCCGCAGAAGCCATTATCGATGAAATCAAAGACGAATTCATCAGCTGGACCAAAGCCAGAAAATTTGCCCCGACCATTCACGCTTTAAAAGAAAAACTGAATACGATTAAGGATAAAGAGCTGACGGCACAGCGCAAAAAAATCAGCAATTTTGATGAAGAGCAAGCTGAATTAATCAGCAACCGCATCATTCAGAAAATCACCAACCATTTTGCCAATCATCTGAAAGACGACAACACCGTAGTGGACGAAAGCATCCAATGGATTGAGAAAATCTTCCAGATAGAAACCGTAAAAAATGACTAAAACCATCCGCATCGGAACCCGCGACAGCGAATTGGCGCTTTGGCAGGCCCATACTGTTCAGTACCAATTACAGCAATTAGGGTATTCCACCAAAATAGTAGCCGTAAAATCTACCGGCGACCTCATCTTAGACAAGCCTTTATACGAATTAGGTATCACCGGGATTTTCACCAAAACCTTAGATGTCGCTATGTTAAAAGGCGAAATCGACATTGCGGTTCACTCCATGAAAGATGTGCCGACAGCTTTACCGCAAGGTATTGTTCAAGCGGCGGTTTTGGAAAGAGCCAACGTACTTGATATTTTGGTTCACAAAGGCAATTTGGATTTTCTAAATTCCGAAGGAACCATCGCTACCGGAAGTTTACGCCGTCAAGCGCAATGGTTAAACAAATACCCGCAACATAATGTAGTTGATTTACGCGGCAACGTGAACACCCGCATGCAGAAATTACAGGATAATGATTGGAACGGAGCAGTTTTCGCAGCAGCTGGTTTGGAACGCATCAACCTAAAACCGGAAAATTATATCGATTTGGATTGGATGATTCCGGCACCGGCTCAAGGCGCGATGATGGTTGTGGCAATGGAAAATGACGAATTTGCCCTAGACGCTTTAAGTCAGTTGAACCATATTGAAACCGAAATCTGCACCTATATTGAACGCCAGTTTTTAAGAACCTTGGAAGGTGGCTGTACGGCTCCGATTGGCGCTTTGGCGAAATACGACGAAAACAACGACACTATCGATTTTCACGGGGTTTTGTTCTCCATTGACGGACAACAAAAATTAGAAATCAAACGCGCTTTTGATATTTCCGAATGGAAAAAATTAGGCTTCAACTGTGCTAAAGAAATTTTAGACAACGGCGGAACAGAGTTAATGGCCGATATCAAATCGAAACTGAAAAAATAATGAGCATCCGCATCGTATCCACTAAAAAATTATTGAGCAATCAGAAGCAATACCTTTTGAATGCCGGATTTGCTGTGGTCGAAGCCGATTTCATCACTACAAAACCAGTTGATTTTCAGCTAAAAAACGTTCACGACACTTTAATTTTCAGCAGTCAAAACGGTGTGGAAAGTGTGTTGAAACATCCAAAAATCGATGAACTGAAAACCAAAGACGTTTTCTGCGTTGGCATCAAAACCAAAAACTTACTGGAAGCTAATGGTTTCAACGTAATTGCTTATACCGGTTATGCCGAAGATTTAGCGGAAATCATCACACTGGTTTATGGCAACAACAAGTACACTTTTTTTAGTGGAAATTTACGCCGAGACACCTTACCGGATGCTTTAACCGAAGCCGAAGTGGTTTTTAATGAAATCACGGTATACGAAACCATTTTAACCCCACAAAAGATAGACACCAAACCGGATGGCATTTTGTTTTTCAGTCCATCGGGCGTGGAGAGTTATCTGAAACAGAATACAATTACCAAGGAAATCGCTTTTTGTATCGGAAACACCACAGCAGAAGCAGCAAGCCAATCGGGAATTAAAAATATCATAATCGCAAACTCGCCTACGATTGAGAATACGATTATTCAATGCATCAACGAATTTAAATAGCAAAAAGCTAAAAAAAATGATAAAGAACGACCTATTTCTAAGAGCTTTAAAAGGAGAAACTGTTGAGCGTCCACCCGTATGGATGATGCGTCAGGCAGGAAGATATTTACCCGAATTCCGTGCGTTGCGCGACAAATACGATTTTTTCACCCGTTGCGAAACTCCGGAATTGGCTGCTGAAATCACCGTACAACCCATTCGTATTGTAAAACCGGATGCGGCAATTTTGTTCTCCGATATTTTAGTAGTTCCGAGAGCGATGGGCATTCACGTGGAATTGAAAGACAATTTAGGCCCAATTATTCCGGATCCAATCCGAACGATGGAGCAAGTGGAAAAAGTATTCATCCCGAATATCGAAGAAAGTTTAGGTTACGTGATGGATGCTATCAAATTGACCAAAGAAATGCTGAATGACGAAGTTCCACTTATCGGATTCGCAGGTTCGCCTTGGACGATTTTCTGTTATGCCGTGGAAGGAAAAGGTTCGAAAAGTTTTGACACCGCGAAAGGTTTCTGCTTTTCAAATCCGGTTGCTGCACACACTTTATTGCAAAAAATTACCGATACGACTATCTTATATTTAAAAGAAAAAGTAAAATCAGGAGTGAATGCCGTTCAGATTTTCGATTCGTGGGGCGGAATGTTATCGCCAACCGATTATCAGGAATTCTCTTGGAAATACATCAACCAAATCGTGGAAGCCTTAGCCGAAGAAACGGAAGTTATCGTTTTCGGAAAAGGATGTTGGTTTGCGTTAAACGAAATGTCGAAATCAAAAGCCTCAGCTTTGGGTGTGGACTGGACGTGTTCACCAAGAAACGCGCGTTATTTAACCGGAGGAAATATTACCCTTCAAGGAAACTTTGATCCGAGCCGTTTGTTATCCCCAATCCCAACCATCAAAAAAATGGTACACGAAATGATTGACGAATTCGGAAAAGACAAATACATCGTAAACCTTGGTCACGGAATTTTACCGAACATTCCGGTGGATCATGCGAAAGCGTTTGTTGAAGCGGTGAAGGAGTATAATCAGTAGGCAGTCGCAGTATTCAGTTAGCAGTAATGAAAGACCAATTTTATTCCTATATCCAAAATCTGCAAGACCAAATCTGCAAAGGTTTGGAAGATGTGGACGGTTCAGCCAAATTCCGTGAAGATTTATGGAATCGTCCCGAAGGGGGCGGCGGAAGAACGCGTGTGATTGAAAACGGCAACGTCTTCGAAAAAGGTGGTGTAAATATTTCTGCCGTTCACGGAAAATTACCCGACACTATGCAAAAAATGTTTGGTGTAGGCAAAGCTGATTTCTTTGCCTGCGGTCTGAGTTTGGTGCTTCATCCGAAAAACCCAATGGTGCCGACAGTTCACGCGAATTGGCGCTATTTTGAAATGTATGATGAAAACGGAACCATCATCAACCAATGGTTTGGCGGTGGTCAGGATTTAACGCCGTATTATTTGTTTGAAGAAGACGCGAAACATTTCCATCAGACTTGTAAAACCGCTTGCGACAAACACCATCCGGAATTCTATCCGAACTATAAAAAGAAATGCGACGAGTATTTTTGGAACGCACACCGAAATGAAGCGCGCGGTATAGGTGGTTTATTTTTCGACTATCTGAAGGAAACCGACACGATGAAAATGCAGGATTGGTACAATTTTGTAACCGAAGTTGGCAATTCGTTCCTGCAAGCTTATCTTCCAATTGTTGAAAAAAGAAAAGATTTACCGTATACCGAAGCCAACCGAACTTGGCAGGAAATCCGTCGTGGCCGTTATGTGGAATTCAATTTGGTACACGACAAAGGCACCTTATTCGGCTTAAAAACCAACGGAAGAATCGAATCGATTTTGATGAGCTTACCACCGCATGTGCAATGGGTGTACGACCATCATCCGGAAGCCGGAAGCCAAGAAGAAAAATTGATTAAAGTATTAGCCAATCCTATTGATTGGATTTAAAAATAAAAGCTATGTATCCATTACACAGAGGCCGAAGATTACGCGTCAACGAATCTATTAGAAGTTTGGTACGTGAAACCAGTTTAAGTCCTGCAGATTTCATGTTCCCGATGTTCATCGCAGAAGGGGAAAACGTGAAAGTGGAAATTCCATCGATGCCTGGTATTTTCCGTCGCTCGATAGATTTGACCGTGGAAGAAGTGAAAGAATTGTTTGCTTTAGGCATTCGCGCCGTGAATATCTATGTAAAGGTAAACGATAATTTAAAAGACAACACCGGAAAAGAAGCCTGGAATCCAAACGGACTGATGCAACAAGCCATTCGCGCCATCAAAACCGCTTGTCCGGAAATGATTGTAATGCCCGATGTAGCCTTAGATCCTTATTCAATTTACGGACATGACGGGATTATCGAAAACGGCGATGTGGCCAATGATGCAACCAACGATGCTTTGGTAAAAATGGCGGTTTCCCACGCACAAGCCGGAGCCGATTTTGTAGCACCAAGCGACATGATGGATGGAAGAGTTCTACGTTTACGCCAAGGTTTGGACGCTGCAGGTTTCCATAATGTAGGCATCATGAGTTATTCGGCGAAATATGCTTCAGCGTTTTACGGACCGTTCCGAGATGCGTTAGATTCTGCGCCAAAAGAAGCGGATGTCGAAGTACCGAAAGACAAAAAAACCTACCAAATGGATTACGCCAATCGTATCGAAGCCGTGAAAGAAGCTTTATGGGATGTGGAAGAAGGTGCCGATATGGTGATGGTGAAACCCGGAATTGCTTATTTGGACATTGTTCGGGAAGTAAAAGATGCTGTGGATGTTCCGGTGACGGTTTTCCACGTATCAGGAGAATATGCGATGATTAAAGCCGCTTCAGAAAGAGGTTGGCTCGACCACGACAAAATCATGATGGAGCAGTTAATGTGCATCAAACGTGCCGGAGCGAGTTTAATTTCCACTTATTTTGCTAAAGAAGCTGCGATTTTATTGAACAAGAAATAATGAAAAAAATAGTGTTACCGCTGGCTGCTCTTGTCCTTGTTGCCTGCAAAAAAGAAGAAGAAAAAGCCGCTTTATATCCGGAAATCAAAAAATCACCGGAAGAAGTTACACTGGAACTTGGTAAAGAAGTTTTCGACGGTAAAGGCATGTGCTACTCTTGTCACAAACCCGACCAAAAAGTAATTGGCCCGAGCATCGCTGATATTGCTAAAATCTACAAAGAAAAAGACGCCAGCATTACCGATTTCTTAACTGAAAAAAGCGGTCCAATTGTAGATCCGACACAATACAGTGTGATGAAAACCAATTTCGCTATCACCAAAAACCTTCCGGAAGAAGAGTTGAAAGCTTTGGAAACGTATATTCTTAGTTTTTCAAAAAAATAACACATTCAAGTCGTCTTCGGATGACTTTTTTGTTTTACAAAATGTAAAGTTTATTTGTCATTATGGAAATTTTATTTTACATTTGATACAATCATTTAAAATCAATCATCATGAAAACGAACTTTTTATTTCCGAATGCGCTTAAAAAACCAAGCCTTATTCTTTGGCTACTTTCTATTGTTGGGCTGATTTTTGTTTTGAACTTTAACGACAACGAAGCGGTTCAACTGCAAGCCAAAGTTTTTGCTTTAATGAACGACGAAGGTTTTAAAGGGCCTTTCTATTTCAGTTGGGCGACCAACAACATTCTTGATGAAATAACCATGTTGCTTTTTATCGTAAGCGGTTTGGTTTTTGCCTTTTCCAAAGAGAAAGTGGAAGACGAAATGGTTGCTAAAATCAGATTGGAAAGTTTGGTTTGGGCAACATATGTTAATTATGGTGTTTTAGCTTTTTGTATTCTTTTTATTTACGGATTGCCGTTCTTGAATGTCATGATGTACAACATGTTTACTTTATTGCTTTTCTTTATCATCCGTTTTCATTGGATGTTGTATAAATCTACTAAATTGGCAAACGATGAAGAATAATGTAAAAGTACAGCGCGCCATTGCTAATCTAACACAAGCGGAATTAGCCGAAAAAATCGGGGTGAGCCGACAAACCATCAACGCAATCGAAGCCGGGAAATATGTACCTTCTACGGTATTGGCTTTAAAGATGGCAAAGTTGTTCGAAAAATCCGTAAACGACATTTTTGAATTGGAAGCCGACGACTAATTTGCTATCTTTATCAGATGCAAACGGTTTTTATCAATACACCATTAGGAACTGCCAAAATCAAAGGTGATGAATTGGGCGTTTCAGTGATTTCCATTCTTCAGGAAGGGGAAATTTCAACTGAAATTCCTTTGGAACTGAAAGATGCCGTAAAACAATTACAGGAATACTTCGAAGGTAAACGCACTACGTTCAATTTTCCGATGAACCCGAAAGGCACCGATTTTCAGCAAAAAGTATGGAAAGCGCTTTTGGAAATTCCGTACGGGAAAACCACTTCTTATATGGATTTGTCCAAAAAATTAGGCGATGTGAAAGCGATTCGCGCCGTAGCTTCCGCCAATGGAAAAAACCCGCTTTGGATTGTGGTTCCCTGTCATCGCGTTATTGGTTCCGATGGCTCACTTACCGGTTATGCCGGTGGTTTATGGAGAAAGAAGTGGCTGTTGGAACATGAAAGTCCGGAGAAGCAACAAAGTTTGTTTTAATACTATGGCTAACCGTCTAGCCCTGATAGCAGCAACTACCTTGTAGTGCGGATAGCAGGAACATGGAAACCAAAAATTCCCGAACCAATCGCTTCAAAAAAATCCAAAACATAAGCTGAATTTGTGTAAATTCGTGCAACTCGCAGTTTAAAACACAGCCTATGAAATTCCTAAAAAGTTTTCTAAAATGGTTCCTGATTATTTTCGCCGGAATCATCATCCTGATGTACATTTTCGATGTCGATTACTTACTTCGCGCCGTTCGAACGATTTATTTCAGAGGCTACACTACGGCTTTTTTAGACGATTATACCCATTTTCCGAACCGCGAAATCAAAAAAGGAACCGCGCAGCCTTGGGCGATTGCCAAAGATTACAACTCCGTTCCCGCTACAGATGAATTAACAAAAACCCATAAAGAATTACAAACGGTAGCTTACCTCATCATCAAAAACGACAGCATTTGGCATGAAAGTTATTTTGATGGTTATGGTAAAAATTCCAAATCGAATTCGTTTTCGATGGCCAAAAGTGTGGTTTCGGCAGCTTTAGGAAAAGCGATTATGGAAGGCAAAATCAAAAGTTTAGACCAAAAAGTAACCGATTTTTTCCCGGAACTGAAAGGCGAATTTGCCAAAGAAGTAACCGTAGGCGATTTATCGTCGATGGCTTCCGGACTAAGTTGGGACGAGAAATACTACAGTCCGTTTTCCATTGTAACCCGCGCCTATTTTGACGACGATTTAAAGAAAGTAATTTTAGGCTTAGACGTAAAAGAAAAACCAGGGCAATCGTTCACCTATTTAAGCGGATCGACACAATTATTGGCGATGTGTATCGAAAAAGCTACCGGAGAATATTTATCAGATTATGTTTCCAAAAATTTCTGGCAACCAATGGGCGCTGAAAACGAAGCACTTTGGCAGTTAGACCACGAACCCGATGGCATCGAGAAAGCCTATTGTTGTATCGCCAGTAACGCGCGTGATTTTGCCCGTTTCGGAAAATTGTACCGCGATTTCGGAAAGTGGAACGGGAAGCAGATCCTTGACAGTACATTTGTCGCAAAATCGATTCAACCGAGATTTGCTGCAAGTCCGGAATACGGCTATGGCTTCTGGTTACATAAAATCAACGGCAAAAAATTATTTTACATGCGCGGTCATTTGGGACAATTTGTGATTGTCGTACCGGAAGACAATGTAATAATCGTTCGCTTGGGTCACATCAAAGGCTTACAAACCGAAACCGATCCGCACAGTGATGATTTATATGTGTATTTCAACGAAGCTTATAAAATGTTGGAAAAGAGAAAATAAATTATTTTATTTGTAATACTTTTCATATATAAACGAAATTATTTTTAATCGAAGCCATACCAATGATAGAAAAGATTAGCCTTGACAACATCCTCTTTCTGGACATCGAAACGGTGCCTGAAATTGAAAACTTCAGCGAATTAGACGCAAGCAAACAGGAACTTTTCGCGACCAAAACGCAATACCAAAGAAAAGACGATTTTACTCCGGAAGAATTTTACGAACGCGCCGGAATTTGGGCAGAATTCGGAAAAATCATCTGTATTTCGGTGGGGTATTTTACCTTGAAAAGTGACATTCGCCATTTTCGGGTGACTTCTTTTTTTGGAGAAGAAACTAAAATCCTGAAAGATTTCTCCAATCTACTCAACAACCATTTTGCGCACCCGCAACATATTTTGTGCGGTCATAATGCCAAAGAATTTGACTTTCCGTTTATCGCCAGAAGAATGCTGATTCACGGCATTCCAATTCCTCAAAAACTGAATTTATTTGGGAAAAAACCTTGGGAAGTTCCGCATCTGGACACTATGGAATTGTGGAAATTCGGTGATTACAAAACCTTTACTTCCTTAAAACTACTGACCAACGTTTTAGGAATTCCTTCCCCGAAAGACGACATCGACGGCAGCGAAGTGGGCAAAGTTTTCTACATCGACAAAGACATCGACCGCATCATTACGTATTGCGAAAAAGACGTGATTGCGGTGGCTCAGATTTTCTTAAAATTCCGACGGGAAGCGTTACTGATTGAAGAAGAAATCATTCACGTGTAACTTTTGCGAATCGTTGTGTTCTTTTCGGTGAATTACTTACATTTACGAAAAATATGACCTATGGTATTAAGCAGATTCTGGCTCGTTATCTTCGTTTGTTCCATCACCTTCATCATTGCGGGTTTGTTTACCAACCAATACTATTCCATCGATTATGTGTTGAACGGTAAGCAAGGTGAACCTCTTTTAATTGGGGAGAAATATTTAAACGATGTTCCGAAATTTGTTCAGGACAGTTTGCAGGCAGCGGAAAGTAAAGAATTTATAGTAGACAAAGTAACCACCGATGCCGATACCACGTATATCTACAACAAACAGACTGTAAAAATCTACAGCGGCAAACAACAAGCTGATGGTTTGTTACCGATGGCGAAAAGCAGTTTGCTCGATTTGATTATTCCGTTGATTGCCTATTTAGCCTTCTTCTGTGGTATCATGGAGCTATTGATTATTTCAGGTGCTTCCGAAAAACTGGCAAGCTATTTAAGTCCGGCTTTTGCTAAAATTTTCCCTTCGATTCCTAAAAACCACGAATCGATTTCGTATATGACGTTGAATTTTGCGGCGAACTTCCTCGGACTCGATTCTGCGGCGACACCATTCGGACTAAAAGCCATGGAAAAACTGCAAGAGATCAATCCGGATAAAGACAAAGCTAGCGATGCGCAAATCATGTTCATGACCTTACACGCAGCAGGTTTAACGTTGATTCCGACTTCTATCATTGGGTATCGCGCTGCTGAAAACGCTGCCAATCCTGCCGATGTGATGTTGCCTTGTATCATTACGTCTTTCGTGGGAACCATAGCAGCATTTATTTTGGTGGGAATCAAACAACGCATCAACTTTAAAAGTGCTTCGTTAATTGCCGGACTGATGGGATTAATCGGAGCCATCATCGGTTTACTGTTTTATGTAAACACCTTGGATTTAATCGGGAAAAATTATTTTACTGCCAATTTATCCGGAGTTTTATTGTTAGCGATTATCGGATTCACTTTAGTTTTTTCTTTCATTAACGAAAAGAAATTTACCCTAAAAAACACCAATATGTTCGACACTTTTGTCGTAGGTGCCAATAACGGATTAAAAACCGGTGTAATGATTTTCCCTTATGTGATGGGAATGCTAGTAGCGATTTCACTATTCCGAAACAGTGGTTTATTTGAATTAATCGGACAAGGGATTGCTTTCATCTTTTCACATTTAGGTGTTGGCAAAGAAATTATCGATTCGTTACCGGTAGCTTTGTTACGACCGTTTTCATCAGGTGGTTCCCGAGGTTTTATGATTGATGCGATGCGTACTTATGGCCCGGATTCCTTCGCCGGACGTTTGAGCTGTATCTTCCAATGCAGTGCCGAAACGACATTTTATGTAATTGCCGTTTATTTCGGTTCCGTAAACATTAAAGATACCCGTTACACCCTTTGGATGATGCTTTTGGTGGATCTGATTTGTGTTTTGACGGCTATTTTTGTGGCGAGTTGGTTTTTTTAATCTGATTTCGTTAAACGTTTTATGGCTAAATCATTTTTTTGTGTTTTACTTATTCTTATGCTTTTTTCATGTTCTAAAAATGAAGAAAATGATTTGTATGGGAATTGGTATTTTGACAAAGAACTTCCGTCAGAAAGACTGAAAGAGTATCCTAATCATTACGTGTCTAATCTAAGTTTTGAGATTTTAAAAGGCGGAAATATTAAATTCAAACAAGGCTTTTACCATTTTGTTTCTTTGCGCGCCAGCAAAACAGATTTTGTTCGATCATTTTATTACTTAGGAAATGAAACCAAGTACACTTTTAAAAACAATCTGCTAGTTTATCAAGATTTAACGAATAATGATTTAGACACGTTAACAATAGTAAATTTTAACGCTACTGAATTAATTATTCAAGATACTGAAAAACGGAAATATCTTTTAAAAAAGAAGGTACCTCAGATATTCAACCATAATTTTTCAGACTATGATGCGATTGTGGTTGAAAATGGCGCTTGTTTTGGCTCATGCCCAATAAATTCAACATACCTTCATAAAAATGGAGATTTTATTTTTACGGGAGAACAGCACAATACCATTAATGAAAATTTTTACTGTAAACTGAACGGAACTACTGTTTCTAAAATATTTCATGATTTTTCAAAAGTTGATATTAAATCACTAAACAACAACTATTTTAAGCCTGTAACCTGTTCAAAATCTACTTCTATTTCTTTCCTAAAAAATGGAAAAATAATCAAGACAATTAGAGATTATGCAGAAAGCGCCCCGATTGATCTGTTATTAGCTATGGAAGAATTAAGTTATTTATACCAAAAGGCTGAAGTCAACAATCTTGAAGACAATCTTTTTGATGCTGAACTGAAAATGGGCGGATTTAAAAACAACAAGATTAATTACAGATTAAATGATTCAGAGTTTTCCTATTTGCAAATTTGTTTAAACCGAGCTAAAAAAACTCAGACATCATTTACAGAAAAATACCGTCTTACTTTTATTGAACCACAGTTTGTATATAAAGAAGGAAAAATTAAAAACATCTTTACAGATGGTCGACACTATAAAATAAACTATTTAGACAACACAACCACGACTGTCGATTTAGGTTATAATTTCATTGAACAAAATCCAATTATTACCCAGAAGCGTATAGAGTAATCATTACTTAAATTGTAAATCCTTTTGCAATCTAAATTAGATTCATTCTATATCGAAGCGAATCAGACAATCACGTTTTCAGTCTTCAATTAGTTTCATTAAATTTACGCTCCAAAAAATTACTAAACCATGGACTTTCTATACCAAGACCCGTATCCGATTTTAAATGACGATACGCAATACCGAAAAATCACTTCCGATTACGTAAAAGTTGAACAATTAGGTGACCGTGAAATACTTACCGTTGATCCGAAAGCCTTGGAATTATTAGCCGAAGAAGCGATGAATGACGTTTCCTTTATGTTGCGTTCTTCCCATCTACAAAAGTTAAGAAACATCATTGACGATCCAGAAGCGACTGACAACGACCGTTTCGTAGCCTATAATTTATTACAGAATGCTGTAGTTGCTGTAGACGGACAATTGCCTTCGTGCCAAGATACGGGAACTGCCATTGTTATGGCCAAAAAAGGCGAAAGCGTGTACACCGGTGCCGATGATGGTGAAGCCTTATCCAAAGGAATTTTCAATACCTACCAAAAAAGAAATTTACGTTATTCGCAGATTGTTCCGATTTCGATGTTCGAGGAGAAAAACTCGGGCTCAAACTTACCGGCGCAAATCGATATTTATGCTAAAAAAGGAAATTCATATGAATTCTTGTTCTTAGCAAAAGGTGGAGGTTCTGCGAATAAAACGTTCTTATATCAGAAAACCAAATCGTTGTTGAACGAAAAATCCTTGGACGAATTCGTTCGCGAGCGCATCATGGATTTGGGAACTTCGGCGTGTCCTCCGTATCACTTAGCCATCGTAATTGGCGGTACTTCTGCGGAAGCAAATTTGGCTGCTGTTAAGAAAGCCTCTGCAGGTTATTACGACCATTTACCTACTTCCGGAAACATGGCTGGTCAGGCCTTCCGTGATTTGGAATGGGAAAAACGCGTACAGCAAATTTGCCAGGAAAGCCACATCGGAGCGCAATTTGGCGGAAAATATTTAACGCATGATGTTCGTGTGATTCGTTTGCCGCGTCACGCTGCTTCTTGTCCGGTTGGGATGGGCGTTTCGTGTTCGGCCGATAGAAACATCAAAGGAAAAATTACAAAAGATGGTATTTTTGTGGAACAATTGGAAACCAATCCGAAGCAATTCTTACCGGAAACGGCTCCGCATCTGGAAGAACCGATTACCATCGATTTGAACCGTCCAATGGCAGAAGTTTTAGCCGAATTGACCAAATACCCAATCAAAACGCGCTTGAAATTAAACGGAACCTTGATTGTAGCCCGTGACATCGCCCACGCAAAAATTAAAGAATTATTGGATGCCGGAAAACCGATGCCGGAGTACTTTAAAAATCATCCTGTGTATTACGCAGGGCCAGCAAAAACTCCGGAAGGCATGCCATCGGGAAGTTTCGGACCCACCACAGCCGGACGTATGGACGTGTATGTGGATGAGTTCCAAGCGGCTGGCGGAAGCATGATTATGTTGGCCAAAGGAAACCGAAGCAAAGCAGTAACCAATGCTTGTAACAAATACGGCGGTTTCTACTTAGGTTCGATTGGTGGACCAGCTGCCATCTTAGCCAAAGAAAATATCCTTTCCGTAGAAGTCGTTGATTTTGAGGAATTAGGTATGGAAGCCGTTCGAAAAATCACCATCAAAGATTTCCCGGCGTTTATTATTACCGATGATAAAGGGAATGATTTTTTCGAGAATTTGTAATCCGAACTAGTTACTATAAAAGAAAAGACCGTCTAAATTGACGGTCTTTTTTTATTCTACATATAGCACTAATCCTTTAAGATAATGTCCTTCCGGATGGTAAATGTTTGTCGGATGATCAGGTCCTTGCGATAATTTGTGTAACACGCGAATATTTCTTCCGGTCTCAATGGCTGCTGCTGCAATCGTATTGTAAAACAACACATCGTCGATTACTTGCGAGCACGAAAACGTAAACAAGATCCCTTTTGGAGCTAAAGCTTTCAACCCAGCGATGTTCAAACGTTTGTAGGCTTGCGTTGCGGTATGTTTGCTTTTGATACTTTTAGCAAAAGCCGGCGGATCTAAAACAATCAAATCGTATTGTTGGTTGTGCTCTTTCAGGAAATCAAACACATCAGACGCTACAGCTTCGTGGTTGCAATCGTCGAAGTTCAATTCCATGTTGCGTTCGGCTAAGGCTACTGCTTTTTCAGAAATATCCACTGAAGTTACCAATTCCGCTCCGGCGCTCATCGCATAAATCGAAAAACCTCCTGTATAGCAAAACGTATTCAAAACTCTTTTGCCATGTGCGTATTGTGCCAATAATTTTCGGTTGTCGCGTTGGTCTAAAAAGAAGCCTGTTTTTTGGCCTTCCACCCAGTTTACAGCGAATAAAATATTGTTCTCTTTGGCTACGGTTTCAGGTTTGTCGCCATGTAAAAAATAATCTTTTCCGGTATTCGGTAACGTTCCTGAACTTTTGCAATAAATTGTTTCGCAATTGTCTTTGAAAGTATTTTTAATGGCTTCGGCAATTTGTTCCATCTGAAAATAAATTCCGGAAGAATGCGCTTGCAAGACCCAGTTTTTATCGTAATAATCGATGATTAAGCCTGGAATTCCGTCGCCTTCTCCGTGAATTAAACGGAAAGCATTGGTTTCTTCCAGTTTTAACAATTTCAAACGCAATGCCCAAGCGGATTGTAGTTTATCAGCCCAGAAATTCGCATTAAACTCTTCTTTTCCGAAAGTCAGAATACGCACCACAATACTGCCGCGATCACTGAAATATCCGGTTGCTAAATGTTTGTTATTGGCATCCACCACATCAACCATTTCCCCATCGTTCAACTCCTGGCTTACACCGTAAACGGCTCCGCTAAAAACCCAAGGGTGACGACGTTGTACTGATTTTTCTTTTCCCGGTTTTAAAATTACTTTCGGATAACTCATATTTAATATCTGTTCAGAAATTACATTCTTTCTCGAACAATTCGCTCTAAGTTTTCTTTAATTGGAATAAAATCTTTCTTGTTTTCAAAATTTACTTTCCATTGAAATTTTTCATTCTGTGCTAATAAACCAGTACTTAATTTTCCTTTATGATTTTCAACCACATGGAAATACTCCTTAATTCCGTTCAATCTGCAATCGCTTACATCATTGTCATCCGGAATATCAATATAAAGTGTTGGAGTTCCCATAGATACACTTGGCAAAGCACAGTGAATTCTAGACGTTACCACATAATTAGCTTTAGCATATTTGCGTAATAAATCCTCTCCAAAAGCAAATATTTCGTCTTCGTTTTTAAACTGTTTTGCCGGAATAAAATGTTTTACATATTCAGCATTCATCAATACCTCATCTGTAAAAATTTGAGAATATGATTTATAAAACTGAACCGTTTTATACCAACTTTTCCAATTGTTCTCTTTCTTAAAGCGCTTACGAATCGTATTGATAGTGTTGTATTTAGAAAGCGCGATAAGAATTGTTTCTGTTTTTGCGGCAAATCCTTTGTGCTTCTTATAACGCGGATCTACAAAATACACTTTGTCTGAGTTTTCATCTGAGCTGTATGTGTTACCCAATGTCAAAGTCAAACAACCCGTATAATAAGCCTCGATTCCATGTTTTTTCATAAAATCAAGAGTGAAAAAATCACGACATCCTACAGGTTCATTTGCTTTGTAGAAAGCAAGTACTTTTGGATTATTGTCGAATTTGTTCTGAACCGTAACATTCAAATGATGTGAAACGATAATAGGCTTAATTTTTGGAGAAGGCGGAAAGTTTTCCGGACGCATCAAAAACCAACCGTTGAAAATCAACTTAAGTTCTTCCCCATCGTAACTGTCCAAATGCTCTCTGTCAACGTAAACAAAATTGTTTTTATCCTTTAAAAACTGTTTTGCAGCGATACTTTGAACATAATCTCCAATATTCAAACGTCCGTCTGTAAACTCAATTGTCATTAAACCTTCTCTCATATTTTTACTTTTTGTTTAATTAATTGCCATTTCTGGAATATCGCCTTCGATGATTAATTCGGCTTCTGTAGCTTGAATAACATCTTCAACCGAAACACCTGGTGCTCTTTCTAAAAGTTTAAAGCCTTTTGGTGTTACTTCTAAAACAGCCAATTCGGTTACTACTTTTTTGACACAGCCTACTCCGGTTAACGGTAGTGTACATTGTTTAAGGATTTTGGATTCTCCGGCTTTGTTCACGTGCATCATAGCTACGATGATATTTTCCGCAGAAGCTACCAAATCCATCGCACCGCCCATTCCTTTTACCATTTTTCCTGGAATTTTCCAGTTGGCAATGTCACCGTTTTCGGAAACTTCCATCGCTCCTAAAATCGTTAAATCTACTTTTTGAGCGCGAATCATTCCAAAACTGAATGCTGAATCAAAGAAACTTGCACCTGGTAAAGTGGTAATGGTTTGTTTTCCAGCGTTGATGATGTCAGCATCTTCCTCTCCTTCAAACGGGAAAGGCCCCATGCCTAAAACACCGTTCTCGGATTGAAATTCCACAGAAATATCTTCACGGACAAAGTTAGCCACCAAAGTTGGAATCCCAATTCCTAAATTCACGTAGTAGCCATCTTTTACTTCTTTGGCAATACGTTTTGCAATCTGATTTTTATCTAAGGCCATGATTAACTTCTTTGTCTTACGGTTCGTTGTTCAATTCGTTTCTCAAATTTCTCACCTTGGAAAATACGGTTGACCATAATTCCCGGAATGTGAATTTGGTTCGGATCTAAAGTCCCGGCTGGCACCAATTCTTCTACCTCAGCAATCGTTATTTTTCCAGCCCCTGCCATTGGTGCATTGAAATTACGCGCAGTTCCTTTGAAAATAAGGTTTCCGGCTTCGTCGCCTTTCCATGCTTTTACGATGGCAAAATCCGCTTGGTACGCCAATTCCATGATGTGCATTTTACCATTGAATTCACGTACTTCTTTACCTTCGGCTACTTCGGTTCCGTATCCAGCAGGTGTAAAAAATGCTGGAATTCCGGCTTGTGCAGCGCGGCATTTTTCGGCTAACGTTCCTTGTGGTGTTAATTCCACTTCCAATTCACCGCTCAACATCTGACGTTCGAATTCGGCGTTTTCTCCAACGTAGGAAGAAATCATTTTTTTAATCTGACGTTTTTGAAGCAATAGCCCTAGTCCGAAGTCGTCTACTCCGGCATTGTTGGAAATACAGGTTAGATTGGTCGTCCCTTTGCGAACTAATTCGGCTATACTGTTTTCGGGAATTCCGCTCAGTCCGAAACCACCCAACATGATGGTCATTCCGTCCTGAATTCCGTCTAACGCTTCTTGTACGTTATTTACTTTTCGGGTAATCATTTATTAATTTAGTTTGTGTTTGTTATCGTTTAAAAATCAAATTCTTCTGTAGTTGGTTCATCCACTTTTGTGGAATCTACAACTGCCTTTCTCGGTGTCCAGCAATCTACTTTTACGTTGAAATTCTCTGGTTTTTCAAAAGGTTTCTGAGAAACATTCAAGGATTTGTCTTCATAACATTTCTTCATAAAAATACCCCAAATCGGTAAGGCCATCGTTGCTCCCTGTCCCATATTGGTTTGTTTGAAATGCGCGGCTCGGTCTTCATTACCGACCCATACCCCGGCCGCTAAATTCGGCACCATACCAATAAACCAACCATCAGAATTGTTTTGGGATGTTCCTGTTTTACCGGCTATCGGATTTCTTAAATTATAGGGCACGCCTGTTACTCGTGCTGATTCCGGTGCGCTTCCCCAACGTAAACGGGAACCCGTTCCGTATTCGGTAACGCCTTCCATTAACTTAATCATGGTATACGCTACGTCTTTACTCATCACATCTCTAGATTCCGGTGTTGGCTGGTAAACAACAACTCCGTTTTTATCGACGATTTTTTCAATAACCTGCGGTTTCATATAAATCCCTTGATTGGCAAACGTACTGAATGCTGCCACCATTTGCTCAACCGTAATATCTACAGCTCCTAAAGCAATGGACGGCTGAACGGGAATATCCGAAGTTACACCTAACTTTTTAGTCATATCCACTACGGCATCTGGTCCTACTTTGTCAATCAATTTTGCCGAAACCGTATTGATAGAGTTCGCTAAAGCGGATTTCAGATTAACCATTCCACGGTAATTGCCGGTGGAGTTTTTAGGAGACCAATCAGCGTCAATTCCATAACGCCCTTTTGGCATCGTGAAAGGGGAATCGTAAATCGAATCACAAGGTGACATTTTTAACTGCTCAATCGCTGTTGCATATAAAAACGGTTTAAAAGTAGAACCTACCTGACGCGCTCCCTGCCCAACGTGATCGTACTGGAAGTGTTTGTAATTAATCCCTCCAACCCAAGCTCTTACATGACCAGTTTGCGGCTCCATCGCCATCATACCGGTTTGCAAAAAGTGTTTGTAATAGATGATGGAATCATGTGGTGTCATCAACGTATCTTTTTCCCCTTTCCAGGTAAAGATGGTCATTTTTGAAGGCACTTGGAACGATTTGACAATTTTATCTTCGTCGAAACCTTTCTCCTTCATAATGCGCCAACGCTCCGAATTTTTCATCGCGCGGGTAATAATCAGTTTGGTTTCTTCCGGTGTGATTCCTAAGAAGGGTGCATTCGGATTGTCTTTGGAACGCTTGTTGAATTCCTGCTGTAAATTCGCCAAATGATCGGCTACGGCTTCTTCCGCATATTGTTGCATACGGGAATCAATCGTCGTGTAAATTTTTAAACCATCACGGTAAATATCATATTCGCCATCGCCATCTTTTTTAGGATTTTCCTTCACCCATTTTTTCAAGAAATCACGCAGATATTCACGAAAATAGGTTGCAGTTCCTTCGATGTGGCTTTCTGCAACAAAATCTAATTTTATCGGTTTATCTTCTAATTGGTTTTTTTTGCTTTCTTCCAAAAATCCATTCTTCACCATTTGTCCTAAAACGACATTTCTTCTGCGTTTTGAATTTTCAGGATTTCGCTTAGGATTATAAGTCGAAGGTGCTTTAAGCATTCCTACTAAAACAGCGCCTTCTTCAATGCTCAAATCTTTAGGCTCTTTGTTAAAATACACTCGGGAAGCCGAACGAATCCCATACGCGTTACTAACAAAATCAACGGTGTTGAAATAGTGCGCAATGATTTCCTGTTTGGTATACTGACGCTCCAATTTGGTAGCGATAATCCATTCTTTGGCTTTCTGAACAATACGGAACAAAATAAATTTAGAACCTTCGCCATGGAAAAGATTTTTCGCCAGCTGCTGGGTAAGCGTACTCGCTCCTCCGCTACTTCCCAAACTTAAAGCGGCACGTAATGTTCCTTTGGTGTCGATTCCGGAATGCTCATAAAAACGCTCGTCTTCCGTTGCGATTAAGGCTTTTACCAAATGATCTGGTAACTCTGCGTATTTTACAGGAGTTCGGTTTTGAAGATAGAATTTACCGATGGTAACGCCATCTGAAGAAATAATTTCCGTTGCCACATTGGAATTCGGATTCTCCAATTCATCAAACGACGGCATGGAACCGAATAAACCCCATGAAGCAAAAAGGAAAAATAAAATTACCCCGCCAAAGCAGTAAAAAAACAGTTTCCAAAACTTCTTAACGTAAGGTGAAAAGTCGTCTTTTTTGTTGTTGATTTGAGCCATTGTTATTTTGTGTTTTCTATTCTAAAACCTATTTCTGAAATACCCGGCAGTTGTTCCATTCCGGCAACTTTTCCGGTTTCACGAACTGCTTGTTCGATGCTTACGACATACTTTCCGGGTTTGGAAAATTTCGCTTTTTCTTTGTACCATAACTTGCTTTCCTTTACATCGGAAAAACCGTCACCCATTAAACTTCCATCCGGATTTGCCATTTGGTATTCTAAGGTATCCACTTTGGTAACCCCATCGGGCTGCAGCATCGATACAATCAGAAACAAATTGTTAAACGGATAATCGTTATTGTTCCGAACGTTGACAAACATATTGTACTTCGTAACGGTGTCCTGTTGTTCAAACGTAAAGGCAATTTTTTGCTTTTGATGCCAAGAACCATCGATTTCGCGATACTCGTCAAAAACTCGTTTCTTATCACAAGAAAACAACGATATCGAAACTGCTAAAGCAAATAAAAATCCGCTATTCTTTAGGCGTGTTGTTGTCATTCGAAGGTCGGTTACGGTTCGGTTTGTATCTCTTTTTGTTTCGTTTTGGAGCGTCAGATGAAGCTGCTCCTGTTGTATCTTTTGGTTCTGTCTTTTCCGGTCGCTCTCTACGTTCCGGTCTTTCTGCCCTTGCGGTTTTATCGTTTTGCGGTCTTTCCGGTTTATCCGATTTTTCCACTGTGGCGCCGGTACGTTTTTTATTGTTGTTCGGACGTTTCTTTTTCTTCGGCTGATCGAAACGGGTTAAACTGTCCTGTCCTACCACATTTTGAAAATTCTTTTCTGCTGATGGTGTATCTTCCACAGCAAAATCTTCCAGCGAAGCAACCTTTTTCTTCTCTTTGTTCAAGGCTACAATTTCTTTCACCTGATCAACTTTCAACGTATGCCAATGCGCAAAATTATCAGTATACGCAAACCACATTAAGCCTTTGAAAATGTCTAATTTTTGACAAACCGCATCCCCTTTTTCAGTGTACAATTTGGTGTCCATTTCCGGAAAACCTTTTAAAGCATCCAAATAGGTATCCAATTCGTAGTTCAAACAACATTTCAGTTTACCGCATTGTCCGGCTAATTTCTGTGGATTTAAGGATAATTGCTGATAACGCGCTGCCGAAGTATTCACACTTCTGAAATCGGTTAACCAGGTCGAACAACACAATTCGCGTCCGCAAGATCCAATTCCGCCTAAACGCGCTGCTTCCTGACGGAAACCAACCTGTTTCATTTCAATACGGATGCTGAATTCTTTCGCAAAATCCTTAATCAACTGACGGAAATCGACACGGTCATTCGCTGTATAATAAAACGTCGCTTTCGATGCATCGCCTTGAAATTCGATGTCGGAAATTTTCATTTCCAGTTTTAATGCAATCGCAATTTCACGTGCACGCACTTTCATCGGTTCTTCCTTGTCGCGGGCTTCGCTCCAGATGTCGATGTCTTTTTGGGAAGCTTTGCGGTATACTTTCGGCACTTCGCCTTCCGGATTGACCGCTTTTTTCTTCATCTGAACTTTTACCAATTCCCCTGTTAAAGTAACAATTCCGACGTCGTGTCCCGGAGAAGCTTCCGTAGCAACAATGTCACCAATGGACAACGTTAATTTTTCGGTGTTGCGGTAAAATTCTTTTCTTCCGTTTTTGAAACGCACTTCCACACAGTCGAAAGGCTCTTGTCCTCCCGGCAAATTCATGTTGGAAAGCCAATCGAAAACCGTTAATTTATTGCAGCTATCGGTGCCGCAAGTCCCGTTATTTTTACATCCGCGCGGTGTTCCGTCCTTGGAACCCGTTGAACAGTTGGTACATGCCATAAATTTGAATATATAGTGGTCGTCCGCCAGAGCGAACTACTTTGTTCGTAATTAAGTTTTGTGTGTAAAGATAGCATTTTTTAATTGCAATGCTACAATCTGAAAAGTTGTAATCGTCTTAAATTTTGCAAACAAAAAAACCTGCTCCATTATCAAAACGCAGCAGGTTTAGTATTAGTATTTTAGAACGACGATTAGTCTAAAATCTTATATAATTTATCCGATAAACGAACTCGGAAAGGTACGGCAAACGTAATTTTATCCCCTTTTGTGGCAACAGCATTTTCCTGTCCGTTAACACGCATGGCTTCTACAATCAACTCCTGATTTCCGGTGGTTGGTCCGGCGATTAAAATTTTGTCTCCGATTTTAATTTCGTTGTGGGTTAGTGAAAACTGCGCCACACCGGCTTTTGTGAAATAATGTTCCGCAGTTCCTAAAATCGTTTTTTTGGTTTTGATGCGCTGACGGATGTTTTTCGGCGCTTCCTCATCGGTGGCAATGGCTAAAGAAATCCCTTCTAAAACGCCCGATTTTTTAAATTTAAGCGATTCCGATTTTCCTTTGCGGAAGATTTTATTCCCAACCTGAATACCTTTGCGTTTCTGAATTTGCTCTACCAATGACAAGTGTATAGTTTCCTGACAGTCGTCGGAACAACAATGCTCCATTTTCTCAGCACATTCGTCACACTGAATGAATAACAAATGACAAGCATCGTTCGCGCAATTCGTATGATTATCACATGGTTTTCCACATTGATGGCACTGCGCAATGATATCGTTGGTAATTCTTTCCCCCAAACGGTGATCGAATACGAAATTCTTTCCGATGAACTTGCTTTCCAAACCTTCTTCCTTGATTTGTTTAGCATAGTTGATGATGCCGCCTTCTAACTGGTACACGTTTTTGAAGCCTTGGTGTTTGAAATACGCCGAAGCTTTTTCGCAACGGATACCTCCGGTACAATACATCACCAGGTTTTTATCTTCTTTGAAATCTTTCAGTTGTTCGTTGATAATCGGTAAGGATTCGCGGAAAGTTTCCACATCCGGTGTAATCGCGCCTCGGAAATGCCCAACTTCACTTTCGTAATGGTTTCTGAAATCTACCACTATCGTATTTGGATCGTCTAAAATGGCGTTGAAACCTTTAGCATCCAAGTGAACACCTTTGTTGGTAACGTCGAAAGTGGCATCGTTCAAACCATCAGCTACAATTTTATTACGAACTTTTACCGTTAGCTTTAAAAAAGAATGGTCGTCGTGTTCTACCGCTACATTCAATCGGATTCCTTTCATGAAATCGTAAGCTTCTAATGTATCGCGGAAAGCTTCGAAATTTTCAGCAGGGACAGACATTTGCGCATTAATCCCTTCTTTAGCCACGTAGGTACGGCCAAGCGCATCCAGCTTATTCCAGGCTACAAATAAATCGTTACGAAATTGTTGAGGGTCTTCAATATGCGCGTACTGGTAGAAAGACAAAGTCAAACGCTGCTGACCGGCTTGGTCGATTAGCTCTTTTCTTTCTTCTGCGCTTAAGGTGTTATACAGTTGCATGCTATAAACGTTAAGTGAGAATTTACAATAAGTTTCGAACTCTAATTGGAAGAATTCGGGGCAAAGGTACATCTTTTAAAATAATTTCAAAATCTATTGACTATCAGTTGGTTAAAAATATTTTGTCGAGTTACTAACAACTTTGTTCAAACTCAAAAAAAAGCAGTATTTTTAGCAAAAAATATAAACCATGAGTTCAGAGAAAGAAGCAAAATTAAAAGCCTTACAATTAACCTTAGACAAGTTGGATAAAACCTACGGAAAAGGTACCGTAATGAAGTTGGGTGATGCTGCAGTAGAAGAAGTAGACGCTATTCCGTCGGGTTCCTTAGGAGTAGATTTAGCGCTTGGCGTTAACGGCTATCCACGCGGAAGAATCATAGAAATTTACGGACCGGAATCTTCGGGTAAAACCACCTTAACCTTACACGCCATTGCTGAAGCTCAAAAAGCGGGAGGCTTAGCTGCCTTTATCGATGCAGAACATGCTTTCGACCGTTTTTATGCGCAAAAATTAGGAGTTGATATCGACAACTTAATCATTTCACAACCGGACAACGGAGAACAGGCGTTGGAAATTGCCGAGAACCTAATCCGTTCGGGAGCGATTGATTTGGTAGTAATTGACTCGGTTGCTGCTTTAACACCGAAAAGCGAAATTGAAGGCGAAATGGGTGATTCCAAAATGGGATTACACGCGCGTTTGATGTCACAAGCACTTCGAAAATTAACCGCTACTATTAATAAAACGAACTGTACTGTTTTCTTCATCAACCAATTGCGTGAGAAAATCGGGGTAATGTTCGGAAATCCGGAAACGACTACCGGAGGTAATGCGTTGAAGTTTTATGCTTCCGTTCGTATCGATATTCGTAAATCGACTCAAATTAAAGACGGTGAAAGCGTATTGGGTAACCGTACGAAAGTGAAAATCGTTAAAAATAAAGTGGCGCCACCTTTCCGTACGGCAGAATTTGACATTATGTACGGCGAAGGAATTTCAAAAACCGGTGAAGTTTTAGATTTGGCAGTGGAATTTGAAATCATCAAAAAAAGCGGTTCTTGGTTCAGCTACGGTGATACCAAATTAGGACAAGGTCGTGATGCCGTGAAAGCGTTGATTAAAGACAATCCGGAATTGATGGACGAATTGGAACAAAACATCAAAGAACATATCAAACAGCAAAATGCTTAATTTACAAACCCGAATATTTTTTCGGGTTTTTTTTATCTACAACGCAACCTTTTTAATTTTTTGTATCTTTTAAGAAATGAAGACGTTATAAGTACCACATGAAGAATTTATTTTATATATTAATTGGTCTTGTTTTTACCTTATCTTCTTGTTCTTTAGACGATGGTAAAGAAGATGTGAGCTATGAGTTGTTACCGGTAAATCAAGTTGTAATGCCTGAATCATTCAAAGCGAACAAGGAAAATCCAATTGAAATAAAATTTATCAGACCGACAAGTTGTCATGCTTTCAATAGTTTTTACTATGATAAGACCGGTAACATCAGGACTGTTGCTATAGAATCAATAATCTACACTAATAACGGTTGTGAACCTTTAACAGTAGATAATATAGCAGTACAAACCCTTAATTTCAAACCGGAAACTGCAGGAGAATACACCTTCAAATTCTGGCAAGGGAAAGACGATAATGGTGAAGATATTTTTCTCACCTATGATATTATTGTACAACCATAACCATTAACCGATTTGGGAATTGAACAAATAATACATGGCTGTCAAGACAAAAATGTAGTTGCTCAGGAGCAGCTATACAGATTGCTTGCACCTAAATTATTTGGAGTTTGTTTGAAGTATTCCCGAAATCAGGTTGAAGCAGAAGATAATTTACAAGACGGATTCTTATTGATTTTTGATAAAATCCATCAGTTTCAGTTTAAAGGGTCTTTTGAAGGCTGGGCGAAAAGGGTAGTCATTAACAATGTGTTGCAAAAGTATAGGACCGAAGGTGTTTTTGAGATAGTACACGAGAATATTCCTGATGTCCCGATGGTTGAAGTGGATGAGGAATCCGTTTCAATGGATTATCTGATTAATATCATTCAACAATTGCCCGACCGGTATCGGCTTGTTTTCAACCTTTATGTTATAGACGATTACTCGCATAAAGAAATTTCAGAAATGTTGAACATTACCATCGGAACTTCAAAATCGAATTTGGCACGAGCCCGAATGATTTTAAAAGATAAAATAGAAACACAACAAGCAAATCATAAACTTCCAACAGCGAAATGAGCGAAAGACAAGACATAGACAGACTCTTTCAGGAAAAATTCAAAGACTTTGAAGCTGCTCCGTCCGATAAAATTTGGGCGAACATTCAACGTCAGATGAATAAAGAAGAAGAAGAAGAAGGAAAAAAAGAACCGGTTCTTTTGCCGTTATGGTTAAAAGTTTGCGGCGTTGCCGCTGTTTTCCTTATTGGTTTTTCGGTAGGAAACAGTTATTTATTCAATCCTAAAAACAAATCAATCGATACAACAGACGGAGTGGCTTCAGAAACTAAAAGCAAAACTGAAACTATAAATTCTACAACGAACTCTTCTGTTTTAGAAAATCAACTTAATTCTCAAAACAACAATTCTTTAGTTAACAGCGAAGAATCAAACAATACTATCGTTTCTAAAAAACAACTAAACGAAATTACAGCTTCAGAAAAGACAACTTCTTCTGAAAACAATATTAAAAACAGTTGGAAAGGAACAAATTTAAACAACCCTTCTTCACAACAAGCAACAGCTTCTGTTGAAAGAAAAAAAGCAGTACAATCTTCTGCCAACTTAAAAGAAAACAATACGATTAACACTACTAACAGCGTAACTTCTGTAAGTGAAAAAACAACGATTACCAATACTGGAAATCCGTCTATCCTTAACAATGCAACTGCTGAAGAAAAAATTGCTGCCGCGAACAACAATGGCATTGCAAATACAAATTCTGACGCTAAAAACACTTCGGAACTTGTGAAAGAAAACAGTGCCGATTTATTATATCAAAACAACAAATCAAAAGTTGCCTTTGAAGTGGGCAAAGAGCGTTACAGCAATTTATCCGACCGAGGCATTCAGGCAAAAAATCCGAACAAAAGCAATCCAGTTTTCGCAAACAATCAATCGGCAGTAATTGTAAAAGACGAAAAATTACTTAAGAAATCGACTTTACCTAAAACCCTTGGTATTACAACTGTAGATTCTTCGCAGTTAGCTAACGGGAAAGAAAACCCGTTGGACAAGCTTTTGAAAGAAAAAGAAGAAAAAAACAAGAAAGAAGACAGTAAAGCAACAACAAACAGCAAATGGGTTGTCAGTTCCAAAGCAACTCCTGTTTTCATGGGTGCCAGTGGAAGCAATTCGACTTTAGACAGTCAATTTGACAACAACAGCAGAAATTACAAAACCACTTTCAGCTACGGCATGGG
>NZ_JALDYN010000056.1:0-4596 GCF_032153895.1 Flavobacterium sp. | reverse complement strand
GATTTTCCAGACCGTTTATGATTTCAAACTACGACATACTGATTGTTGGCGGTGGCGCGGCAGGTTTTTTTACAGCCATCAACATCGCGGAAAACAATCCGACACTTAAAATTGCAATACTCGAACGCGGCAAGGAAGTTTTAACCAAAGTGAAAATTTCCGGTGGCGGACGCTGTAACGTAACGCACGCTTGTTTTGTTCCGAACGAATTGGTGAAATTTTATCCGAGAGGCGAAAAGGAACTGAAAGGACCGTTTCATCAGTTTTGTTCTGGCGACACGATTGAATGGTTTGAAAAACACGGTGTAGAACTGAAAATCGAAGAAGATGGGCGCATGTTTCCCATTTCCGACAGTTCTCAAACCATCATCGATTGTTTTTTAACAGCCGCAAAGAAATTGGGAATCGAAGTGTTAATCGGTCAAAGTGTGCAATCCATTTTTAAAGGAGATGCTTATTGGAAAGTGGAAACCAATCAGCAAAGTTTCAAGTGTGATAAATTGGTGATGACCACCGGAAGTAATCCGAAAATGTGGGAAATGATGACTTCATTAGGACATTCGATCATTGAGCCGGTTCCGTCGCTTTTCACCTTCAATATAAAAGATGCTCGTATCAAAGACCTGATGGGTGTTTCCGCTTTGGCTTCGGTTAAAATTAAAGATTCAAAATTAAAAGCTTCCGGACCATTGCTGATTACGCATTGGGGCATGAGCGGCCCCGGCATTTTGCGATTATCGGCTTGGGGAGCGCGAGAATTGGCGGATAAAAAGTATCAGTTTGTATTGCAGGTTAATTGGCTCAACGAAACCGATTTCGAATCGGCATTGGACAATCTGAAGGAATTAAAAGAAGAAAATGCGAAGAAGCTAGTTGTGAAATTTTGTCCATTTGAATTTCCGAAGCGTTTGTGGGAAAGTTTGCTCATTGCGTCCGGAATTTCAGCCGAAACCAAATGGGCGGATTTATCCAAAAAGCAATTGTCGGATTTAACGAATCAACTTACCAACGGTCAATTTCAGGTCAACGGGAAAAGTACTTTTAAGGAAGAATTTGTAACAGCTGGCGGCATCGATTTAAAAGAAATCAACTTCAAAACCATGGAAAGCAAATTGCACGAGAACTTGTATTTCGCTGGGGAAATTCTAAACATAGATGCCATAACCGGCGGCTTCAATTTTCAGAATGCCTGGACGGGTGGTTTTTTAGTGGCTAAAGCAATTACTGAGGCTTAAATCATTCGATACCGCCAACTAGAGAATCTTGCCAAACTTTTAAATCACGCCATTTGCCTTCATAGGCTAAACGCGCCTGACGCGGCCAGGTTGTCGGATTGTGAAACGCGAAACGATCGCCTGCTTTCATCAGAATTTCATTGCAACGGTCTACGGAAGTTTCTGATAAGCGCTTCCAGCTCATGATGCCGGACGATTTGAACAATTCTTCAATTTTAGGGCCGATGCCTTCGATGACTTTCAAGTCGTTTTCTTCTACTTTTTTTCCAATTACAGAAGAAGCCAGTTCGGAATCAAAATCAGCATGAATCGGTTCGTTTGATGTGAAGCCTAAAATATGACTGCTGGAATCATTTTTTGATTTGAAACTGTTGAGTTCCAATTCCAATTCGTTGATTCTTTGTTTTTTGTGGTCGAGTTCGGTAACCAAATCGGCTAAGCCATTTTTACCAAAACCTCCCGATTTTCCAATGATGTAGCCCAATAAAACGCCAATCAGACCAATAATCACAACAAGTACTGCGCTCATAAACTAAATTTTAAAGGTTATACATTTGGTGCTTTCTACTATGAAAGGCATTGTATAAAGTTACCTAAAATATTTGTAATGAATGAGTTGTAAGGATTTTGTTTTGGATGAAACGGGTAAAAAATCGATGAATGCTATTTGTTGAGCCAAAAAATCGCTGCGTTGAGTATTCCGGCAAAACTTACCCAAGCTAAATAAGGAAGCATTAATATTCCGGCAAATTTGTCCACTCTTTTGAAGATTACATACGTCTCGAAAATCATCAGCCATAGTAAAATCAGTTCGGCCAAAGCCAATAACGGATTGTGTAAACCGAAGAAAAGATACGACCATAAAAAATTCAACCCTAACTGAATTGCGAAAAACTGCAAACCTTTTCGAACATTAATCCGGTCGGAATCCATTTTGTTCCAAACCAGACCGGCAGCAACACCCATCAAAATGTACAAGGTAGTCCAAACCGGAGCGAAAATCCAGTTGGGTGGATTGAAGAACGGTTTTTCTAACGTCGGATACCAGTCGGTTATACTTTGACGCGTAATAATTCCTGAAAAATAGCCGATGCACAAACAAGTGGCGACTACCATCAGAACTTTTGTAATTTTTTGGTTCATAAATTCGTTTCTCTTTTCAAAAATAGAAAATTTTCGAGAATCTTTATCGGAAGAAAATCAAACCGTCTAAAATAGTATCTTTGCGTAAATTTTTCAGGTATGGTATCGGACAAGGATTTTATCCAAAACGAATATAATTTACAAGTAGAAAACGGTAGTTTTCAGTGGAGTGCGCCCAGTAACATCGCTTTGGTGAAATATTGGGGAAAAAAGGAAAAGCAAATTCCGGCGAATCCATCCATCAGTTTTACGCTGAATAATTGTAAAACCATCACCAAATTGTCGTTTGCCAAAAAACAAAACGACGGCACTTTCTCGTTCGATTTGTTGTTTGAAGGACAGCCCAAAGAAGAATTCAAGCCGAAAATCATCAAATTCTTTGAACGAATCGAAACCTATTGTCCGTATCTTAAAGATTTTCATTTTACAATTGATACCGAAAACACCTTTCCACACAGCTCAGGAATTGCGTCTTCAGCTTCCGGTATGGCGGCTTTGGCAATGAATGTGATGAGTTTGGAGAAAACTTTGAATCCAACAATTTCGGAAGAGTATTTCAATCAAAAAGCTTCGTTTTTAGCGCGTTTAGGTTCAGGAAGTGCGTGCCGAAGCATTAAAGGCGAAATCGTAGTTTTCGGAGAGCATAAAGATATTGCAGGAAGTTCAGATTTGTTCGGCGTGGAATTCACATCAGCAGTTCATCCAAATTTTAAAAACTATCAGGACACGATTTTGTTAGTCGATAAAGGCGAAAAACAAGTGTCGAGTTCGGTGGGGCACGATTTGATTTTTGGTCATCCGTTTGCCGAACAACGCTTTGCTCAGGCACATCGCAATTTATCCACTATAAAAACCGTTTTAGAGAATGGTGATTTGGAAGAATTCATCAAAATTACCGAAAGCGAAGCCTTGATTTTACACGCGATGATGATGACTTCGATGCCGTATTTCATTCTGATGAAACCGAATACGCTGGAAATTATCAACCGAATCTGGAAATTCCGAAACGAGACGCAAATTCCGGTTTGTTTCACGTTAGATGCCGGCGCAAACGTACATGTTTTGTATCCTGAAATGGTAAAAGAAGATGTTTTGCAATTTATTAAAACCGAATTAGTTGGCTATTGTCAGAATGGTCAGTACATTTGTGACGAAATTGGCAATGGCGCTGTAAAATATAATTGATTTTTTAGTACATTTACTTTGTAAATCCCAAATAAAAACCAAAGCAAAAAATGAAAGGACCGCTTTTTTACTCAAAAATTCTGCTTTTCGGAGAATACGGAATCATCAAAGATTCCAAAGGTTTGTCGATTCCTTATAATTTTTACAATGGCGCTTTGAAAGTTGATGAAAATCCATCGGAAGAAGCGGTAAAATCCAATGCAAGTTTGAAAAAATTTGTGTCGTATTTAGGCGATTTACAAACCGAACAACCCGAGTTGGTTACTTTTAATTTAGAGGTTCTGAAAGCGGATGTAGAGCGCGGTATGTACTTTGATTCCAGTATTCCGCAAGGTTATGGAGTAGGGAGTAGCGGTGCTTTGGTAGCGGCGATTTACGATAAATATGCCAACCATAAAATTACGGTTTTAGAGAATTTGACACGTGAGAAATTGTTGCAGTTAAAAGCAATTTTTTCGCAAATGGAATCATTTTTCCATGGGAAAAGTTCTGGTTTAGATCCGTTGAATAGTTATTTGAGTTTACCGATTTTAATCAATTCCAAAGACAATATCGAACCGACGGGAATTCCATCCCAAAGTGCTTTAGGGAAAGGAGCGGTGTTCTTGATTGATTCAGGAATTGTAGGCGAAACGGCTCCAATGGTAAACATCTTTATGGAGAATTTGAAAGAAGAAGGATTCCGCAAAATGCTGAAATCCCAATTCATTAAATATACCGATGCCTGTGTGGAAAACTTCCTGCACGGCGATATGAAATCTCTTTTTAGCAACACCAAAAAACTGTCAAAAGTGGTGTTGAATAACTTTAAACCGATGATTCCGGAGCAATTCCATCAGGTTTGGCAAAAAGGAATCGATACCAACGA
Source organism: Flavobacterium sp. (assembly GCF_032153895.1). Lineage (GTDB taxonomy): Bacteria > Bacteroidota > Bacteroidia > Flavobacteriales > Flavobacteriaceae > Flavobacterium. The sequence continues at coordinate 165 of NZ_JALDYN010000056.1, read as the reverse complement.
TTATTATTTGAAATTGTGTGGTTCTGGCGGTGGCGGTTATATTCTCGGTTTTACGCAAGACCTTGAAAAAGCTAAACAATCGTTAAAAGATTACAAATTGGAAGTGGTGTATCAGTTTTAAGAAATAACTTTAAACTCTTAACCTAAAACTTCTTAAAAATCATG
>NZ_JALDYN010000030.1:0-22977 GCF_032153895.1 Flavobacterium sp. | reverse complement strand
CTCCGGTAATGTTGTATCAGAATTACCATTATTTCTTTTACGGACTTTTGGTTTATGTATTCATTTTCATCGACCGATTTCTGGCTTGGTCGGCAGACAGTAGCGGCACAATTCCTTATATCATTTACTTTGAAAAGAATTATGAATTAGGAATGGATGTGGCGATACTGGTGTTTTTATTGTTATCGGGTGTTTTGGAATATAGTTTAGCTTCTTTTTCAAAATTCATCGATATCGGTCAAAAGAATACACCGTTCGAACATCCGGAAAATTATAACCATACATTATTTAAAATGTATTGGCAACATATTGCTTTGCTGATTGTTACCACGATTCTTATTTTTTTTCTGATTTATTTTATAGTGACTTCTTCTTGGGGCTATCAGGCGCACTTTAATGAAGTTTTTGAAGAAATCAGTTTCAGAGTTTGTATCATCGGCGGATTGGGATATTTCTTATTTGCTTGGGGAATATTAAATACACTATACCTTTTTACGTTAGGTCAGCCGGCTAAACCTTTAAAAGCTTTAGTTCTGGCTTGTATAGTAAATCTAGTGGTTGGCTTTTTAATGAGTCGTTTTATATCGTACGAATATAGCGTTGGAGGATTATTGTTTGGCGCATTGGTTTTCATGCTGATAACTTTAAAACAAAACATTCAATTTTTTAGAAACCTTGATTATTACTACTATGCGGCATATTAAACTCTTTTTTCTGCTGTTTCCGTCATTGTTCGGGATTGAATCGTCGGGTGCCAATGTTGTACAATCCGATGTGTTTTTCTGTTATGGAAAGCTCAATCCGTTGGATGTGAAAGGATATAGTTATGTTGTTTTAGAATCTAAAAACTATGCTATTCCAGACGTTAAGAAGTTTAAAAAACTCAACGGAAAGGTGTTAGCATACATCAGTTTAGGTGAAGTAAATAGTCAAGCTAAATATTATAACAAACTAAAAGATAGTGTTTTAGGTAAAAATGAAAACTGGGATAGCTATTATTTGAATTTAAAAAGAAATGAAACTAAAGAAACCCTTTTTTCCATTATAGATGAAATACTTGCAGACGGTTACGACGGTTTGTTTTTAGATAATATCGACAACTTCTGCACTTTTGGTTTTCAAGCGAGCCAAAAAGAGGAACTCATTCAGTTTATCAGCGATTTGAATACTAAATATCCCAATCATATTTTCATTCAGAATGCCGGATTGGAAATCATTGATAAAACTTCAGATTTTGTCGATGCTTTGGTTGTTGAATCTGTGGCTTCCAATTTCACTTTTGATGATAAGAAATACAAACTTCGACTGCAATCGGAATACGATAGTTATATCAGAAGGCTGCATCAAATAAGAAGAAAACACAAGCTCACCCTGATTTTAGTTGAATATGCAGACACTAAAACATTACACGATGAAATTGTAAAACGAATTCAGCGAACAGGTTTCATGTATTTTATAGGATCTATTGATTTACAAGGTTTTCCGCAATTTTCAGAATAAGATATGCTAATTTCAGGTTCCATAATAACAGGGTTTATCAGATTGTGTCTGATGATACTTTTTTTGTTCTATCTGAACCGAAAATTCATTTCCTATTCTCGCTCAATCAACTATTTTGATTTCATAGCTAAACAATGGTTTAAATACGGCAGTTTAATCGTTTTGTTATTATTCACTTTAGTTCAATTAGGAATTTACAATCTTGTCAATATGCTGATTATCCTGATGTTAGTGATTTATGTGGACTACTTCGGTTTGAAACAATTGCCGAAATCAGTAAACATTATAGCTCACAAAGTAAAACACAACATTTTCGAACTCATCAAAAACCTTGAATTAAAGAAACCTCTGAGTTTTTTCTTGTTTACCCGATCTGATAAGACAGAACAGAAAAACAGATTTTGGTATTTATTCATCCTCTCAACATTGGGCGGTGTGGCATTTTATAGTCGTTACATTTTCTATCCATTTGATTTGTTTTCGATGTCTGGTTCCTGGCTGAGTGACTTAGAAACCGTAATCGATTTTGATTATCAAAGATGGTTCACCAATGGAGTAACCACCGTAGGAGAGTTGGCTATGGTAAATTTCTACGGAAAGTTGACTAGCATCAGCCCGGAAGTAGCTTTGCAATCCATGGGAATATTAGAATCGGTTTTAATTAGTGTGTTGTTGTTTTGGGTGGTGAATAAAATCAGTTATTCTAAAATAATTGCACCCTTAATTGCTTCTCTTTTTTACAGTGTGAGTTATACAATTATGCCGGTAAACATTACGTATATTCTTCAGCATCAGTCATTGCTTTTGGCGATTAGTTTTGCTTTACCAGCTATGGTCATTTATATAAAACCAGGCTTCATGCATAGTAACAACCGAAATTGTTTTATCAACTACATCATGGCTTTTACGGCAATTGGCTTAATTGATGTATTTACCTTGGTTGTTCTGGTATTTCCGTTTTTGGTATTTGGCTTGTTTACTTCGTCCATTAAACATAAAGTTCAAAATTTAATTGCTTTTGGAGCTTATCTGTTGGCAATAGTGGTTTTACTTGCTATTTATGGCGTAGCCTGTAATTATTTTGGAGACGATTTACGCTTACTGATTCACGGCGGATTGATGTCTGTAAGTTCATATACTTACTTTTCTCACCTGATTGTATCTTATGAACAACTGATGATTTACTACCAATACATAAGTTACGGTTGCATGGCAATTTGCTTGCTGCTGATGATTATCAAAAATGAAAAATGGAATGCAGCACTCTGTTTCCTAATTTATTTCAACTTCTTGGTTTTTATTTCAGAATTGGATAATAACTGGATTGATACCGATATGGTTAAACTGTCGCTAGGTGTTTTTATTCCGATTTTATTAGGTATTGCGGTTTCTCAGATTATCCGATTAACCTATTTCATCACAATCAAATCTGAAGTTTTGAAACCTGCTCTTGTGGTAGCTTTAATTGGCGGCGTATTGTACTCGGCGTATTTCTATCAGGAAAGAGAATACAAAAAATTGGAACGAACCGATAATATTCCAAAGGAAATCATCAATGTGTATGAAAAAATTACAGCAACGTATTTCCCTTATTCTTATGGAGTTGTGAACGATTATACTACGCAAACGATGAGTTTGAATAAGCACTTTTTTGTTCATTATACAGAGTTTCTGAACGATTATCTGAAACGTGATTCACTCTATTTTAAAAATATCAAGAATAAAAAAGTTCTGGAAAAACATCCGGAATATGTGGTTCCGAAAACAATGCTGATTTTCATCTACAAAAAACCGGATGACAAAACGAACCGAATTGCTACCAACTGCAAATTAGTGCCGGAAATCCTTCAAAAAATCGATATTTTGAAGAAAAGAGGCCGAAAAATTACCGTTTTCTACGAAAGTGATTTGATTAAAGTATATGAAATTGAAAATATCCCTAACGAAAGTAAAATTGATGATTTAATCTTTTAAACCGAATTGTTATGGGTAAGAATACGCTACTACTATTCCGATATGTATTTGTTCTCGTTGTTTTTCTCTTCGTGTGTGCGTGTGCGAAAATTGATGAGCTTACCGGTTTGGACAATTTTAACCGAAAAGACGGCAGTTTGAAGTTGCGCAAGTATTCCGGAGTTCCATTGAACATTCCGCCTTTGGTTCAGTTCATTCTGGACAAAAACGATGTGGAAAGTTTGACGCTGAACAATAACATTCGTAAAGCATGCGATTATTCTAAAATCCCAATACAAACCATTACGGTTGACGAATGGAACAAAAACTTAAAAATTGACGACAACGTTAGGGTTTTAACAATGCTGGATTCCAGAAAGTTAAACAATCAAAGCGTTGACGTTATTCGGGATTTTGTTGCCAAAGGCGGAACGCTGTTTATGCCTTTTGGTTCTGAAGACAAACGTTTTTCTTTTCTGATAGGAGGTAAACCCGAAAACGATTTTGAAACCGATGCGAATGCTGCTGGATTTCATTTCAAAACACCCATTTTTCCTGGCTTTGATAATCATATTTATAAAAAAGATCTGAAGTTCTTCGGATTGAAAAGTAAGGCCTTTTCCAATAAAATTAAAGTTTTGGCTACAGCTGCCAATGATGAAAACTATCCGTTAATTGTTGAAAATCAGGTTGGAAAAGGGAAAGTAATTTACGTTAATTCGACTTATTTTACCATAAAAGATGACCGAGGTCTTTTGTTTTCAGGACTTTTAAAAGGTTTGGAAGGAATTCCGTATCCGGTTATCAATACTGGAGTTATGTTTTTAGATGATTTTCCGTCACCATTGTATGATATTAAGCAAGAGCCGATAAAATCTGAAATGGATTTAACGATTACCGATTACGTACACAACGTTTGGTGGCCTGATTTAATTAAAATTTCTAAAAAGTTTAGTATTGATTATGCTGCCATGACCACATTTGATTACAACGTTAATGTGAAGCCACCGTTTTTGTTTCGGGAATGGGATTCTAAAAAAGTTAAAGTTGGCAGTAAAGAAGTCGGATTAAGTAATTGGTTGGCTCACAACATCATGGATCAAGGCCACGAAATGGCTTTTCACGGTTACAATCATGTTTCTCTTTTAACCAGAGATTGGAAAAACCCTGATTTTATGGTTACGTCTTTAAAAGCCGCCGAAAAAAAATGGGAGGTAAACAATTTTGGAGATTTGCCGGTTACTTATGTTCCGCCATCCAATTATATTGATAGAGTAGGGCTGAAACAACTTAAAAAAGGAATGCCTTCTATTAGTTTCATGTGTAGTATTTACATTGGAGAAAAACGTAATGGTGGTAATCGTGAATTTGACTTTGATCCTTACGAGCCGGAATTATTTGATTTTCCTAGAATTTCCAGCGGATTTTATGTTGATGACGATTTAAAATACACGATTTATTCGTTGTATATGTACACCGGAATCTGGACTCATTTTTTGCATCCGGACGATATTTTCGATATCAAAGGAAAAGATCATATTTTACTTGACCAAAGTTATGATTTCAGAAATTACGACAATTTAGGATGGTACAAAACACCGAACAGTAATCGGGCGATGTTTCCGGAGTTTGACAAACTTTTGACAACTATGCGACGCGATTTTCCACAAATTCGCTATTTAAATGCTAAGGAAAGCGGACTTTTAACAAATGATTGGAGAGCATCGTATTTCAATCATAAATCGGAAAATGGGGTTTATGTGGTTCAAAAAATGAAACCGGAAGAATCTGAATTTGATGAGCAGCATTGGTTTATGTATGGAACGAGTAAAAACACTTCAGAGATTGAAAAGCATTTAAAAAGTATAAGAGCCTCTTTTAAAAAATCGCCCTATTTAGATGGTTATTTATATTCCATCCGAACTGATAAACCGTATATTTCTGTTCCTGATTTTAATATCAAAAACAAAGAAAGTAGCAGTGATTTGGCATCAGTTGCCCAAAATGTTAAACAAGAACATCGTGTTTTTTTAATGGAAGCTTCTCGAATTGCCAAAGAAGATTTATGGTATGCCGATTATGACAAAAACCTTGCTTTGGAAATCGAATCATTGCGAAAACAAATATTGAGCAACCCAAAAATTGATCCGAAAGTATGGATTAAATATGCCGAATATCTTTCCTGGAAAGACAACGCAGATGAAGTTTGGAGATTATTAGAAGAACACTGCATCAAATACCCAACTGCAGAAAACGTGATGTTTTCCAAACGATTGGCAGAAATTGTATATTATCCGAACGAATTGGTTCACGAAAAATGGATTAACGCTCAAATCTTGGTTACTCCAAACGATAAAGATTTACTGAATAGTTATGTGGCTAATTTTTACACACCTGAAAATCAGGCTAAAATTAAAGATGCATTAATAAAACTCTTGAAAGTTGATACGTCACACGATAGCTTTTTAAAATACATTGATTTTCTATTAGGATACGAGCCTCATAATGCAATTCCGGAGTTAGATAAAATCAAACCTTCCGCTGAATTTTCAGAATATGCGACCACAATCGCCTGGACTTATGCTGATGAGAATCAGTTTCAAAAAGCGCTCGAATGGTCGGCATTCAGTAAGGATATTGATTTTTATTCTAAAATGCAGTGGCTTATCGAACTAAAAGATTATCAGAAACTTATCAAAGAATACAACGATTATATTGCTAAAAATCCGGAAGATTATCGCGTAAAAGCTCAAATGAGTCAAGTTTATCATGAAATGGGTAAATTCAAAGAATCCTGGATTTTGGCGAGTGAACTACCTGAAGAATCCGCAGACCGAGAAGCGATTCAAAAGATGCTGAATACCGATGTAATCTATGAAGAGCGGGAAGTTCAACTTTATTTGGTTGCCAATTATCCGCAGTTTTTCTATCCGGATGTACTTGAAAAAATTATTAAAGACGACAGAACTCAAAACGGAAATTTTGTCAATTATGATACTTCTTTCGAAAGTAATAAGCAGAATTTGTCTTCTTTTCAAAATGTTTGGTCCTACAATATGTATGATAAAAAACTTCGATTACATGGTTTCGGCTTAACTTATAGTTCGATGTATCGCATTGAAAATCAATTGGATTGGGAAGACAATAAATCGCATGATGTTTTCGGAATTCAATATCAATACAACAACCCAAAATCGTTCGATAAACTACAGTATTACGGAAGACTAAGACTGGAATACAGCGATTTGAAAAAAGGCTTTATTCAGTTTGGAGCAGGGGCAAATTATTCGAAAAACAAAAGCTATTCCTCTGCAGAATTTAATGTCGCACCGTTTGAGAATGGCCCAAGCCACAGCAAAAGTATTTACCGTTATCAGTTAAATATCTATCAAAATAATTACTTCTTTAAATATTGGAATACCATTTTGTCATTAGAAGGCAGTTACTACAACAGCAGTGAAGCGCTTTTTAAAGAATATTACACCAAAGAATCGTATGAAGGAAGCGCCACTGGAAAAGTAATTTTCGACCGATGGATGGAGAAAAAATACCGTTTTCAACCCTTTATTGAAGCTACTAGAACGCAGGCTTCACTTGGAAAATCTACAATTCCGTTGTCTGGAGGTTATCCGTATTGGATGATTGATGATCGTTTTTTTATGGGCGGCGGTTTAGGATTTTCAATAGGCGATTTCGATGACGATTTCAATATGAAGTTAGAAGGCGCGTGGTTCAATGATGATTACGCTTCGGAATTCACTAGATTCGTCGGTAACATGAACTATCAGATATTCGATTACACTTCAATTACGGCGATATTTGAGTATTATCTGCAATCGAAATTCTATGCCAATGCTTTACAATTGGGCGTAAAATATAACTTGAAACGTAAACAAAAAAAGTAGGAACCTAATTAAAAGTCCCTACTTTAACACAAAAATCAAATTATTAAAAAAACAGTGTTTTAGTGTTTTACAATAACTCTTCTGAAATCTTTGGTTGATCCGCTTACAAATTGCAAGTAGTAAACACCATCACTCAAACTTTCAGTGTTGATAACCATATTGGTTGGATTGATGTTTGTATTTACACTAACCAATTGTCCTAAAGAGTTATACATTGATAAAGTATATTGTTCCATATTCTGCATTTCTACAGTAACTTGGTTGTTCGCCGGGTTCGGATAGATAACCGCTTGACTTACATTGATGTCTGTAGTTCCTAAAGTAGAACCACCAACATTCATTGTGAAATTTAAATTGTTATAACCTGTTGTAGATTCCCAAGTGTTGTTATTAGCCATTCTAACTGCATATTCCGGGCGTGGTTTTAAGCTAGCTTCATTATCCGGCAAGCTTAAATACAATTTGTAGCTTCCTTCAACGATATTGCTAGGTAAAGCAATATTTTCGTTGATTGTTGTTTCTACTTGACTTGTCCACAATCTTGGATCTGAAGCAAGAGCAATTGAATATTCTTGGTTTGTTCCAGTATTTCTTAAAATTAAATATGCTTTTCTTTCGTTATACGGCGTAGCCCATCCAGAATTTTTGATTTTTAAGCTGATAGGGAAGGTTCCACCTGCAGTTGCTGATTGTGTAAAAGTTCCGTTAACCAACTCAAAACGATATCCTAAGTTATTTTTAATTTCATTCATACATCCGTTAGAAATAAATCCGTTGATAACTGCTGCATGATAATCGATATTTAAGTATGACCAGTGGAATTTTTTCATTTCCTGTAAAGCAGTACTACAATCTGTACGTGGTGCATTAGGCGCACAAGTTTCGCCACCCATTGCTAAATATTTTGTTTCATTTTCCAAATAAGGATATTCAGATGAAATATTTGAATAAGTTCCAAAATCAGTTGAACTGGCTAAGAAACAGTCATTATGATGCGCTAATCTTGAATTATTTGAACCGTTATAAGCTTGAGTTTGAGCAATAGCAGAAGTTGTTCCAGCCATTTTTTGTTTTAAAACAGGCGTTCTCATATGAATCATTCTTGAAGCTGGTAAAGCATTTAATAAAGCCGTAACAACATCTTTTCTGTTAGCATAATCAGTAGCTGTAGGTGCGATACCAAAGTGATCAGTATAGTACCATTCACCCCAAGAACCGATAAAACCAGCTTGTACAGAAGCAATTACGTCAACATTATTTTGTAATAAAGGCTGTAATTGGCTGATATGACTAATAATTTGCGTCTTGTTAGCGTCACGCTGTCCGGCAACATCAGAATCAGAATAAGCAAAACGTGCAATAACTTTGATACCAGCGTTACGAATAGCGTTAAAATCAGCTTGCATTTTGTTTAAGTAATCCTGAGAAATTGCAGAAGTTCTGAAGTTTTCCAAATAGAAAACACGTACGATTAACGTAATTTTTTCGTTAACTCTGTAATTTGTTAAGGTAGATTGATTTAAACTTGTATATCCTGTAGAATGTGTTTCAGTATGATGATACATTCCGCGCTCCGGATTTGAAAAATTTTCAGTTGAAACTGTATAATTTACATTTGTAGTTTGAGCAAATAAGTTTAATGTAGTCAGGAGCAAAAAAATAAAAAATCTGTTCTTCATAATTCAATTCTGTTTTTTTTAATTTTTTAATGTTGTTGTGTTTTGAGATAAATCATTTTTTGATTGTAACTCGTTGCAAATCTATAAGTTAGATTCAAACAAAAAAATTAAAATATCGTTAAAATACATTTTTTGTCGGTAAAGTGATAAAAATCATACAAATCTGTAAGACTAGTTCTATTTTGGAGTATAAACCCTTAAGATTTTACTTTCTTTTATAGCTTTTCAGAATAAAATTTTTCATCATAAATGATTAATTTTCAATATTTTAAGTAGGAAATAGATGTATCTTTCAAATACAAAACGTCAAGTTTCGACAAAGTGTAAAAAATCATCGATGAAATGCATCTTTTTTGGTTGATTATCAGATAATCACTTTGAACTATAATATACATTATGTAAAATAGAATATTTATTGATTCGTTACTATAATATATGTTTCTTTGTGGTAAACTTTCAAACTCATGAGCTATATCCTATTGAGTATATGCTGTAGCGTTTCAGTAGCGGTCCTTTTAAAATATGTTAAGCGCTTATCTGTTTCTATCGAGCAGATAATTAATCTGAATTATTTAGCGGCTATAATTCTGTGTTTCACAATATTTAAACCTGATACTGAAATTTCAAAAAAAATATTACCCTGGAAAATTTATATTCCGCTGTTTATTTTGTTGCCGGCTGTCTTTATATTGTTAGCACGTTCTATAAAATCTATAGGAATTGTAAAAACAGATATTGCTCAGCGTTTGTCTTTATTTATTCCAATATTAGCGGCCTATTTTATATTTGATGAAAATATCAGTCTTTTAAAACTAATTGGCGTTGCTGTCGGATTTACAGCGATATTCTTTACCTTATATAAAACAGACAATCATCAAACAGATTCTGTAAATTGGCTGTATCCGTTACTTGTTTTTTTAGGCTTCGGAATTATTGACGTCTTATTCAAGCAAATTGCTGTTAATAAAGAAGTTGGATTTACCACATCACTATTTTGGATATTCATCGGATCATTTGTTGTAGCGAGTTGTATTAGTCTATTTTACATAATAACAAAAAAGTCAACGTTGAAATTCAATAGTATTCTTTGGGGAATTTTGCTTGGAGCTCTTAATTTCGGGAACATTTTCTTTTATTTGAAAGCCCATCAGGCATTTGCAGAAAATCCAACAACGGTTTTTGCATCGATGAATTTTGGAGTTATAGCTCTGGGAAGTTTTATCGGTGTTATTGCTTTTAAAGAAAAGCTCAGTAAAATAAACTACATCGGGATTACGTTAGCTATTATAGCCGTTGTTCTGATAACGATTTCACAACTTAATTCTTAAAATATTATAACTCCCCTACTTTTGAATTTTAAAGGAATTTAGTATTTTTAGAAAATAATGACCTCAAAAGACATTTAATAACCGAAAATGGTATGAGAAACCCAATCGCCGAACGTATAGCCGATTTTTTAAAGCACTACCCTCCTTTTTCCAGTATGCAATACACTGATTTGGTTGCTATTGCGGAACATATAAAGGTTGTGTATCTTGAAAAAAATCAGGAACTTTTTAAAATTGGAGATAAAACACACGATTCTTTTTATGTGGTTGCTTCCGGCGCTATCGGATTATCGGTTATTTCGGATGCTGAAGAAACCTTAATCGATAAGTGTGATGAAGGTGATATTTTAGGATTACGTCCGTTTTTTGCCAAGAACGATTATTTAATGACGGCAAAGTCTCGTGAAGATTCGATTGTATATGCAATTCCTATTGAGAATTTCCGCTCTTATGTCGCAGGTAATGCGCATGTTTTGAGCTTTTTGCTCGAAAGTTTTGCTTCCAATACCCGTAACCCTTACGATAAAGACAATCGAGGTAAACTGATTTCGGAAAATGTTATTTTCAATGAGCAAAGCGCAACCGATATTCAGTATTTCCAACCCATTAAATACACCAAAAATCCAATTACGGCAAGTACTCACGATATTGTTCGTCATATAGCACAAACGATGTCTAGTCGCCAGATTGGAAGTGTAATTATTCAGGAAAACCAGATGCCGATTGGAATTGTAACCGATTTTGAATTAACGTCTAAAATAGCAACCGGACAGTTTTCGATTGATACAACAGTCGATAAAATCATGATTCCGACGATAATAACGGTTCCAGAAAATATTTCGATTGCTGAAGCACAAATGATGATGCTAAAGCATAACGTTGGTTATTTATGTGTAACTCGTGACGGAACCGAAAAAAGTTTAATCACCGGAATTATTTCAGAACATGATGTCGTTGCGGCTCAGGCCAATAATCCTGGAGTTTTACTGAAACAAGCCAAACGTGCAAATCGTTCGAAAGAATTGAAAGTAGTTCGCGATAAATTAACTGATTTGATACAGAATTCGATTGATAAGAATATTCCGATTGCCCATATTACAAGTATTACCAGCGAGATTAACAATGCCATTACCAAAAGAGCTATTCAGTTGGGAATTGAAAAAATTGGGGAGCCTCCTGTTCGATTTGCATGGTTTAGTTTAGGAAGTCAAGGAAGACGCGAGCAGCTGTTAATGACTGATATCAACAATTCTCTGATATTTGAAGATGTGCCTTCTGAAAAGTACGATGAAGTTAAAAATTACTTTATCAAGCTTTCCGAAAGAGTCTTGGAAACCTTTGAAAAAATTGGTTATGAGCGCAGTGAACAAGGATCAAATTCCACAAATGAACTTTGGTGTAAGTCACTGACTGATTGGATAAAACAATACAACACTTGGATTAATACTCCAGGTGAAAAAGGCATTCATTTAAGTACGATTTTCTTTGATTATGATTTCGTTTACGGTGATCCGTTTATAGAAAAAGCATTGACAGATGATATCTATGTTAAAGCCGACAACAATCAGTTATTTTACGCTTTCTTAGGAACGGATGCAATCAAAAAACCTGCTCCAGTTGGTTTTTTCCGTCAGTTTTTATTGGAACAGGACGAAGAACATAAAGACACTTTCGATATTAAGAGCAGAGCCATTTCGCCTTTGGTAGATGCGGCTCGAGTTTTTGCTATCAGTAAAGGAATCAAAGGAATTACGAATACGTATCAACGTTATAAAAAGCTGGCCGATTTAGAACCACAAAACGCTGATTTGTATTTAGAATGTGCTGAAGCTTTTCATACTTTACATTGGTTCAGAACTGAAGAAGGCTTGAAAACAGGCTCCGGCGGACAATACATCAACTTAGAAGAATTAACGAAAGTTGATAAAGTGAAGTTGAAAAACTGCTTCCAACCGATAAACGAAATTCAGGATTTGATTAAAAACCGATTCCAATTAACATATTTCACATAAAATGCTAGACTGGTTAACAGGTAAAGGAGATCCCGATTTCTGGAAAAAATATTCTGAAACATTCGACAAAACGGATGCGAATGCTCCTATTCGCTATGTTGTGTTTGATTGTGAAAAAACCGGTCAGGATTGGAAGGAAGACCAAATAACTTCCATCGGATGTATTGGTGTTGTGAGTGATTCTATTCAAGTTGGCGATTTTTATGAGGTATTTATCCAAAATCAAACCGAAGAGAATCATCAAAATGAAGCAGTTGAAAAACTTTTCAAGGTAAACGTTGATACTATTATAGAATCTGAAGCACTTCCGAAGTTTTTGGACTATATAAAAAATGCCACTTTAGTTGGTCACAGCACCAATTTAGATATCGAAATGCTCAACCAGGCATTAAAAAAGATGAATTTGGGTAAACTGAAAAATGAAGTAATTGATATCAATGTGATGCATCAACGATTCAAAAATTTATCAGAAGATCAGCATCATACACTAGATCAATTGTGCGATATTTATAAGGTGAAGAAAAACAGCCGTAGTACTGCTTCAGGTAATGCGTATTCTTCTGCTTTAGTATTTTTAAAACTTCGTAGAAAATTGAAAATGAAATAAAAAAAGTCCTGAATTTTCAGGACTTTATCTTTTTATACTTTATTGTTTTTAATTTCATCGACAATTTCAGGATTCAATAAGGTTGTAGTATCACCAAAATTTGAAAAATCACCTTCTGCAATCTTTCTTAAAATTCTACGCATAATTTTTCCGGAACGCGTTTTCGGTAATCCGCTAACGTATTGAATTTTATCCAGCTTAGCAATTGGCCCGATATGACTGGCAACATGTTCGTTGATTTCTTTAGTCAGATTATCACGGTCACGATATTCGCCGGTTTCTTTCAGAATAATGAAACCGTAAAGCGCATTTCCTTTGATGTCATGTGGGAAACCAACAATCGCAGATTCTGCCACAGCCGGATGCTCGTTAATAGCATCTTCAATTGGTGCTGTTCCTAAATTGTGTCCCGAAACGATTACCACATCATCTACTCTACCGGTGATTCTATAATAACCTACTTCATCACGTAAAGCCCCATCACCAGTGAAATATTTACCTGGGAAAGCAGAAAAATAAGTTTCTTTATAACGTTCATGATCGCCCCAAATCGTTCTCGCCATCGATGGCCAAGGGAATTTAATACACAAGCTGCCAACAACTTGATTTCCTTCAATTTCGTTGCGCTTTTCATCCATTAAAACTGGCTGAATTCCTGGTAACGGCAAAGTTGCATATGTAGGTTTCGTTGGTGTAACAAATGGAACAGGCGAAATCATAATACTTCCAGTTTCGGTTTGCCACCAAGTATCAACAATAGGACATTTTTTCTTTCCAACGTGGTCGTTGTACCAATGCCAAGCCTCCTCATTAATAGGCTCTCCTACGGAACCAATAACTTTCAAGGAAGACAAATCGTACTTATCCACCCATTCGTCACTTTCTTTGGCTAACGAACGAATTGCTGTTGGAGCGGTATAAAACTGCGTAACTTTATGTTTGTCAATCACTTCCCAAAACCTTCCAAAGTCAGGATATGAGGGAACGCCTTCAAAAATTACCGTTGTAGCTCCATTTAAAAGCGGACCATAAAGAATATAAGAATGTCCGGTAATCCAACCAATATCAGCCGTACACCAGAAAATATCGTTTTCTTCGTAATTGAAAATATTTTTAAAAGAATAGGCTGTCTGAACCATATAACCCGCTGTAGTATGCAACATTCCTTTAGGTTTTCCGGTTGAACCAGATGTATATAAAATGAATAACGGATCTTCCGAATCCATAATTTCAGCTACATTATTTGGAACTGCTGCATCTAAAAGTGGTTGTAACCATTGGTCGCGACCTTCTTTCATCTTTACTTCAGTATTTGTTCTTTTAGTAACTAAAACTTTAGTAACTGTAGGACATTTTTCAAGAGCTTCGTCTATAATTCCTTTTAAATCAATGGACTTGTTACCGCGATAAGCACCGTCAGAAGTGATTACCATTTTACATTCACAGTCATTAATTCGTGATGTAACCGCTGAAGCAGAAAACCCTGCAAAAATAACAGAATGAACCGCACCTATTCGCGCACAAGCTAAAACTGAAATCGCCAAATCTGGAATCATCGGTAAATAAATGCAAACTCTATCTCCTTTTTTAATGCCTTGTTCGCGAAGCACGTTGGCCATTTTCGCTACTCGGTCATAAAGTTCGTTATAGGAAATATGTTGTGCTTCTTCAGCAGAATTGTTAGGCTCAAAAATGATTGCGGTTTTATCACCACGCTTAGCCAAATGTCTGTCAATACAGTTTTTAACGATGTTTACTTTGGCGTCGGTAAACCATTTTACGTTGGCTTCACCCATGTCGAAATCGACAACTTTGTCCCATCCTTGGTACCAGATGAAGTTCTCTTCGGCTATTTTTCCCCAAAATTTTCGAGGCTCACGGATGGATTTATTGTAATGTTTGAAATATTGTTCTAAGTTGTTTATTTTATAGTAGCTCATGAAGTAAATTTTACATCTGTAAAGTTAAAAAATAGGAACCGAAATCATATTTTTTTAAGATGATTTTAGGGTTTTAGAATTACATTTTGTGTTTGTCATATTCTCCTTTTAAAGAATAAATACCAAACAGTGACATTCCAAATACTATTAAAGGTGTCAGAATAAATAAAATGATGACACCGAAAACTACATCTTCTTGTTTGTCTGAAGTGATTTTAGGTAATCCAAACGAGAAAATACAGAAATAGGCTGTAGCTAAAGCTAATATTATCCAAATTAATCCTAAAAAACGTTTTATTGTACTCATTATCAGTGTCTTTTTTTATTGTCTAAATAAATCATTCCGATTACAAAACTCACGGAAGCAATCAGTATCGGATACCATAATCCTTCCAAATAAAATTCAGGATTATTATTCGCTTTAGCATTGGTTACCAAATAAGTTGAAATCGCCGGGAGTAAACCGCCAAAAATACCATTTCCAATATGATATGGTAATGACATTGAAGTGTATCGGATTCTTGTCGGAAACATTTCTACCAAGAACGCTGCAATCGGTCCGTAAACCATTGTAACAAAAATTACCTGGATAAATATCAGGAATATCAATTTCCAACGATCTGAATTATTGATTGTTACTAATTTTGAAACCGTTTCACTATCTTTTTTTGTTGTGATTTTCAGTTGTGTTCCGTCTTCATATTCACTAACTGAAATGTTATCTGTAGAATTGGTTTCAATATTCTTTACAGTTAAAAGTTCTTTGGAATTTACATCAACAGTCTGATACATTTCTTTGTAAATCGGACGATACAGTAAAACGGCTAGAAATAAGCCTGACATCATAATTGTTTTTCTTCCGATTTTGTCACTCAACCAACCGAAGAAGACGAAAAATGGTGTGCCGAAAAGCAGAGCAATTCCTAGTAAAGTATCAACCTGAGAACTGTCGATATTTAAAACCGTCTTCATAAAACTCATCGCATAGAATTGTCCGGTATACCAAACAACTCCTTGCCCCATTGTAGCCCCGAATAAGGCAAGTAAAACGAATTTCAGGTTGTATTTGTTTCCGAAGCTTTCTTTTAATGGATTGCTACTGGTTTTTCCTTCGGCTTTGGCTTTGGCAAAAACCGGCGATTCACTCATCTTCTTTCTAATAATATAGGAAACGTAAACCATTAAAAGTGAAATCCAGAACGGCACTCTCCATCCCCATTCATTGAAAGCTTCTTCTGATAAAATAGAACGGGTTATCAAAATCACCATTAAAGAAACAAATAGACCAGCTGTTGCAGTGGTCTGAATCCAAGATGTCCAGTACCCTCTTTCGTTTTCGGGAGCGTGTTCCGCTACATAGGTTGCAGCTCCGCCATATTCACCGCCAAGTGCTAATCCTTGTAAAAGTCTCAAAATCAATACTAATAAAGGGGCTAAAAAACCGATGGTTTCATAACTAGGAATACATCCGATTAAAAACGTCGCGCCACCCATCAACAAAAGCGTTGCCATAAAAGTATATTTCCTGCCGATAATGTCGCCCAGTCTTCCAAAAAATAAGGCACCAAACGGGCGAACTACAAAACCCGCCGCAAAAGTTGCTAATGTTGATAAAAAAGCTGCTGTTGGATTATCCGAAGGAAAGAATTTAGTAGCAATAACAACTGCTAAACTTCCGAAGATGTAAAAGTCATACCACTCAATTAAAGTTCCCATTGATGAAGCCGAAATGACTTTCCAGATTCCTTTAGTTTCAGTTTTATTCATAGGCTGATTTTCTTACTGAAATTTACTAAAAAATAACATATGTTCATTTATATCTTAAAAATTCTGATAAAGCGAAATATTTCTAAATTATTTGTTTAATTTGTGACAAACAACCAAACCAATGCAATTCGATACGCAAAATACGGATGCTTCCACACTATATAAGCTATTAACCGGAACCGTGATTCCAAGACCGATTGGATGGATTTCCACGGTAGATGCAAACGGTATCAATAACTTAGCTCCCTTTTCTTTTTTTAACGCAGTTGGTGAAGATCCGCCACACGTAATGTTTTCAACGATTCGAACTGGAGATAAGAATAAAGACACTTTAAATAATGTGTTGAATAATAAGCAATTCGTTGTGAATTTAGTAACCGAAGACGTAGTGGGAAAAATGAACACCACTTCACAACAAGTTACGCCAGAAGTTGACGAATTTGAGCTGGCAGGCCTCACCCCTATTGATTCCGTTCACATAAAACCCAAAAGAGTAAAAGAAAGTTTAGTGCATTTTGAATGCGAAATGGTGCATCATTATTTTTTGGAAGACCATAAAAATGGTGGTGCAGCAATTATCATCGGGAAGATTTTAATCATGCATATTGACGATTCAATTCTGATGGAAAACGCCAGAATCAATCTTGAAACCTATAAACCTGTAGCCCGATTGGCAGGTTCAAATTACTCAAAACTAGGAGAAATTTTCTCCATAAAACGTGGATAATATGAACACAGATAAATTACAGATAAAAGTAGCAATGCAGGTTCAAAAGCCAATGCATGAAGTTTTTGAAGCTATTGTGAACCCAGAAAAAATGTCCAATTACTTCATTTCCGAAAGTACCGGAAGAATGGAAGAAGGTAAAAATCTAATTTGGAAATTCCCTGAATTCGACTTGAAATTCCCGGTTCGCGTAGGTAAAATTGAGTTGAATAAATACGTTTCTTTCTATTGGGAAGATTCAGGAGAAGAGCATTCGGTTGAAATCAGTTTATCCGAAAGTTTAAACGGTTCAACATTGGTTTCCATCACTGAAAAAGAAATGGAAAACAACGAAGCCGGTTTGAAATGGTTGTCTGGCAATTCGTTTGGATGGTCCAATTTCCTTGCCTGCTTAAAAGCCTATTTAGAATACGGAATCAATCTCAGGAAAGGTTCCTTTGATTTTATGAATAAATAAAAAATATGAAAATTACAGTAATCGGTGGCGGTCCAGGCGGTCTCTACTTTTCCATATTAACTAAAAAAGCAATTCCGAATTGTCAGATTGATGTTTACGAACGCAACAAAGCCGATGATAGTTTCGGTTTTGGTGTTGTGTTTTCCGATGAAACTTTAGGTGAATTCCTTACTCGTGATACCGAATCGTATGAATTAATCCGAAGTAAATTTGCCTACTGGGATGATATCGTAGTGGCTCGTGACGGCGAAAAAGTAAGTGTTTCCGGTAATGGATTTTGTGGTTGTTCCCGTAAAACTTTGCTTCAACTTTTACAACAAAGATGTACCGAAGAAGGCGTAAATCTTCATTTTGAACAAAACGTTGACGATTTAACACAATTCAAAGACAGCGACATAATCGTAGCAGCAGACGGAATCGGAAGTGCAATTCGTACCCAATTTGCTTCAGATTTTGGAACTTCGGTAAAACTGCAAAAAAACCGATTCGTTTGGTTGGGTTCAACAAAACCGCTGGATGCTTTTACTTATTTCTTCAGAACTACTAAATTCGGAACTTTCGTAGCGCACACTTATCAATACGAAGCCGGAATGAGTACCTGGATTTTCGAATGTTCCGATGAAACCTGGAAAAATGCTGGTTTTGAAGTGGAAAACGAAGCTGCAACCGTTGCAAAAATTTCAGAGATTTTTAAAGAAGAATTAGGCGGACATCCGTTGATTACCAATAAATCACATTGGCGTCAGTTTCCACATGTTACCAACGAAAAATGGCACAAAGACAACATCGTTTTATTAGGCGATGCTAAAGCTACGGCACATTTCTCAATCGGTTCGGGAACTAAATTGGCGATGGAATGTGCAATTGCCTTATCCGATGCTGTGGTTGCCAATCAGAATAATATTTCAGCAGCTTTTGATGCTTATGAAACTGCGAGAAGAAATCGTGTGGAAATGATTCAGCACGCAGCCAATGTTTCCTTGGATTGGTTTGAACACATGGATCGTCACGTTCAGCATGATTTTCAGCAGTTTGCCTTTGGTGTAATGACGCGCTCCAAGAAAGTTACGTTTGAAAATTTAGCCATTCGGGATGCTTCTTATCCTGTAAAAGTTTTAGCCGAATTCAATGCAAAAATTGGAGCCGATGCCAAAATTCCTGCTGCTTTTACACCTTTCAAATTAAGAGAATTAACACTTCCAAACCGAATTGTAATGTCTCCGATGGGACAATATTCTGCTGAAAACGGCGTGGTAAACGATTGGCATTTTCAACATTATACTTCACGAGCAATTGGTGGTGTAGGATTGATTATTGCAGAAATGACAGCCATATCTTCAATTGGAAGAATTACTGAAAGTTGTGCAGGCTTATATTCACAAGAACAGACAGTTAGTTGGAAACGAATTACTGATTTCATTCACCAAAACACACAAACCAAAATAGGAATTCAATTAGGACATTCCGGACGAAAAGGTGCTACAAAAAAGCCTTGGGAAGGTGGTTCGGAACCGATTGCCAACGCTTGGGAATTGTTGTCAGCTTCCCCTATTCCGTTCAACGATAAATTGGCTACTCCAAAAGAAATGAGTTTGGCTGATATGGATCAGATTGTTTCCGAATTCGTTCAGGCTACCAAAAATGCAGATGCAGCTGGTTTTGATATGATTGAACTACAAGCGCATCATGGCTTTTTACTGGCTTCTTTCCTATCTCCGTTAACCAATATCAGAACAGATGAATTTGGTGGAAGTATCGAAAATCGCTTAAGATTCCCAATTCGTGTATTTACAGAAATGCGCAAAGTGTTTCCTCAAAACAAACCAATGTCTGTCCGAATTTCAGCTTGTGATTGGGCTGAAAAAGGAATTTCCGAAGAAGATGTTATTGCAATTTCAGAAGCTTTCAAAACCGCAGGAGCGGATATCATCAGCGTTTCAACCGGAAATACAGTTGCAGGACAAAAAACGCAAACCGGAAGAATGTGGCAAACGCCTTTCTCAGATATGGTTCGCAATGCCGTTCATATTCCAACAATTACAGCGGGTTATATTCAGGATATCGATCAAATTAATACAATTTTATTAAATGGTCGTGCCGATTTGGTTTCCCTTGGAAGGCCATTGTTGCTCGATCCTTATTTTGTTCGAAACGCTCAGGCTTACGAAAATTTCAGACCGACGGATATTCCGCAGCAATATATGGCGGGAACAACACATTTGTATCCATTACAAGCATCTGAACGCAAAACAGTTGAAGGCATGAAAAAAGCATTGAAACCGGAAAGTCATAAGAAATCATAAGGTATTAACTTAGCAACTCAGTTACTCAGCAACTTAGCTACTAAAAAAATGAAACACTACGAAGATAATTTCGCTCACAATAGTTTACCGAATCTGGAATTACAACCAGATTACACTTTTCTGGATTTACCTCAATTCAACCGACCTGAAATGCTTAATTGTGTAGAGCGTTTATTGGATTGTCACATTCAAAACGGTCACGGCGATGCGGTTTGTATTCAAACTTTTGAAGAACGTTGGACGTATAACGATTTGTTTGAAAAAGCCAATCAGATTGCGCATGCTTTAGTTGAAGATTTAGGTCTGAAATCCGGAAATCGAGTATTAATTCGTTCGGCAAATAACCCGATGATGGTAGCTTGTTGGTATGCGATTTTAAAAGCTGGCGGAATTGTGGTAGCTACAATGCCTCTGCTTCGTTCCAAAGAATTAACAACGATAATTGATTGTGCCGAAATCTCTCATGTTCTGTGCGACAGCTCGTTATCTGAAGAAATGGAATTGGTAAAATCACCATTTTTGAAAAGAACCTGCTATTACAGAAATTCAGAATTGGAAGATTTGATGCAGAACAAACCAAAAACATTTTCAAATTATCATTCAAAATCAGATAGTGTTGCTTTAATCGGTTTCACATCCGGAACTACAGGTTTACCGAAAATGACCGCCCATTATCACAAAGACGTATTGAATATTTGCGAAGCATTTCCACAATATTCGTTGCAACCTACTCCAAATGATGTCTTTACGGGAAGTCCACCTTTAGGATTTACTTTTGGTTTAGGTGGATTGGTTTTGTTTCCTATGTATTTTGGCGCGTCAACATTTTTAATAGAAAAACCAACTCCGGATTTATTGTTACAAGCGATTCAAGATTATAAAGTAACCACTTGTTTCACGGCGCCTACCGCTTGGAGAGTTCTGACTTCCAAAGCAAATGATTTTGACATTTCAAGTCTTAAAAAGTGTGTATCAGCCGGAGAAACCTTACCTTTGAAAGTATGGGAAGATTGGTATGCCGCAACCGGATTGAAAATCATTGATGGAATCGGCGCTACTGAAATGTTGCATATTTTTATTTCGTCTAACGAATCGAATATGAAACCAGGTTCTACCGGTATAGCAATTACCGGATATGAAGCTAAAATTATTGACAATCAAGGTAATGAAGTTCCAAGAAATGAACCGGGAAAATTAGCAGTTCGCGGAATTACCGGCTGTAAATATTTAAAACGAGAAGAAAAACAGCGTGAGTATGTAACTAACGGTTGGAATTTGACTGGAGATATTTTCCGTCAGGATGAAGAAGGTTACTTTTGGTTTGTGGCTCGAGGCGATGATATGATTATTTCTTCGGGTTATAATATTGCAGCGATTGAAGTAGAGAGTGTTCTTTTAACGCACGAATCCATATTAGAATGTGCAGTGGTTGGTTTGCCTGATGAAGAACGCGGAATGTTGGTTTGTGCTCATATTGTTTTAAAAGAAAAAGATAAAGCAACAGATGAATTGGCTAAATCTATTCAACAGTGGTTCAAGGAAGTAGCTGCGCCATATAAATATCCAAGGGTAATTAATTTTATCGATGTCTTACCTAAAACCGAAACAGGAAAAATACAACGATTCAAATTAAAATAGTAAGATTATGAGAAAGGCTTTTATCGTTATTAGTTTCACTATTTTGTCGATAACGGCAATGTTGATTTTCGTTAATTGGAAATTCAGTTTATTGCTACTGATATTCATTCCTTTAGTTGCAATGGGGATTTACGATATGTATCAGTCCAAACAAACAATTCGTCGCAATTTCCCATTATTAGGAAGAATGCGTTATTTATTGGAATCTATCGGTCCAGAAATGCGTCAGTATTTTATCGAAACCGATACCGAAGGAAAACCTTTCAACCGTTTGCAGCGAAGCATTGTTTACCAACGCAGTAAAAAAGATATCGACACGATGCCTTTCGGAACACAACTCAATTTGTACGAGACTGGTTATAAATGGATTAATCACAGTATTAAAGCTATTCCTTTTTCTGAAGTTGATGCTAATCCGAAGGTAAAAATTGGTTCTTCGCAATGTGAGAAGCCTTATATGTCAAGCCTTTTTAACATTAGCGCAATGAGTTTCGGATCTTTGAGTAAAAACGCAATTATCGCCTTAAACAATGGCGCTAAACAAGGAGGATTTTTCCATAATACAGGTGAAGGAGGGCTTTCTCCCTACCATTTACAAGGCGGTGACGTCGTTTGGAACATCGGAACCGGTTATTTCAGTTGTCGCGACGCTGAAGGTAAATTCTCCTATGAAGAATATTCAAAACGCGCCACTTTAGACAACGTTAAAATGATTGAGTTGAAGTTCTCTCAAGGCGCCAAACCCGGTCACGGAGGAATTCTACCGAAAGAAAAAGTAACCGATGAAATTGCCGCAATTCGTTTGGTTCAGAAAGGCAACGATATTATTTCCCCACCTCGTCATTCGGCCTTCACTACCCCATTGGAATTGATGGATTTCATTAAAATTTTACGAAAAGGTTCGGGCGGAAAACCAATTGGTATGAAGCTTTGTATCGGAAACAAATCGGAGTTTATTGCGATTTGTAAAGCGATGGTGGAGACTAAAACGTATTTCGATTTTATCACTGTTGACGGTGGCGAAGGCGGAACCGGAGCAGCTCCACAAGAATATTCAGACCACGTAGGAATGCCTTTGCGTGAAGCTTTGGCTTTTGTTTATGATTGCTTGAACGGTTTCGGAATTAAAGACGAAATCAAAATCATCGCCAGCGGAAAAGT
>NZ_JALDYN010000008.1:0-82481 GCF_032153895.1 Flavobacterium sp. | reverse complement strand
CGGCTGATGTAACTGTAGCTTGTCAATCTGAAGTTCCGGCAATGGTTTCTTTAACGGCTAACGATAACTGTCAGGGTGAAATTACTGTACAAGGTGTGGATAGCATTGCTCAAGGCGAATGTGCCAACAACTTCGTAGTAACAAGAACTTGGACTTTTGTTGACGCGTGTGGTAATACTTCATCGGTTTCACAAACTATAAATGTGATTGATGATTTAGCGCCAATCACTCCGCAAGCTCCGGCTGATGTAACTGTAGCTTGTCAATCTGAAGTTCCGGCAATGGTTTCTTTAACTGCTAACGATAACTGTCAGGGAGAAATTACTGTGGATGGTGTAGATAGCATCGCTCAAGGTGAATGTGCTAACAACTTCGTAGTAACCAGAACTTGGACTTTTGTTGATGCTTGTGGAAACACTTCTTCAGTATCACAAACTATTAATGTGATTGATGACTTAGCGCCAATCGCTCCGCAAGCTCCGGCTGATGTAACTGTGGCTTGTCAATCTGAAGTTCCGGCAATGGTTTCTTTAACTGCAAACGATAACTGTCAGGGTGAAATTACTGTACAAGGTGTAGATAGTATCGCTCAAGGTGAATGTGCTAACAACTTCATCGTAACCAGAACTTGGACTTTTGTTGATGCGTGTGGAAACACTTCTTCAGTATCACAAACAATTAATGTGATTGATGATTTAGCCCCAATTGCTCCTCAAGCTCCGGCTGATGTAACTGTAGCTTGTCAATCTGAAGTTCCGGCAATGGTTTCTTTAACTGCAAACGACAACTGTCAAGGTGAAATTACTGTACAAGGTGTGGATAGCATCGCTCAAGGCGAATGTGCTAACAACTTTGTAGTAACCAGAACTTGGACTTTTGTGGACGCGTGTGGCAATACTTCTTCAGTATCACAAACTATCAATGTGATTGATGATTTAGCGCCAATTGCTCCGCAGGCTCCGGCTGATGTAACTGTGGCTTGTCAATCTGAAGTTCCGGCAATGGTTTCGCTTACTGCAAACGATAACTGTCAGGGTGAAATTACTGTACAAGGTGTGGATAGCATCACTCAAGGTGAATGCGCCAACAACTTCGTAGTAATCAGAACTTGGACTTTTGTTGACGCTTGTGGTAACACTTCTTCAGTATCACAAACAATTAATGTGATTGATGATTTAGCTCCAATTGCTCCGCAAGCTCCGGCTGATGTAACTGTGGCTTGTCAGTCAGAAGTTCCGGCAATGATTTCTTTAACTGCAAACGATAACTGTCAAGGTGAAATTACTGTACAAGGTGTAGATAGCATCGCTCAAGGCGAATGTGCTAACAACTTTGTAGTAACCAGAACTTGGACTTTTGTGGACGCGTGTGGTAACACTTCTTCAGTATCACAAACAATTAATGTGGTGGATGACTTAGCGCCAATCGCTCCGCAAGCTCCGGCTGATGTAACTGTGGCTTGTCAATCTGAAGTTCCAGCAATGGTTTCTTTAACTGCAAACGATAATTGTCAGGGAGAAATTACTGTTGAAGGTGTGGATAGCATCGAAGGTGGTTCAGAAGGAAATTGTGCTAATTCATTCATTGTAACAAGAACTTGGACATTTACAGATGCATGTGGTAATACTTCTACTGCAACACAAGTAATAACTGTTAATGACGACATCGCTCCTATTCTTGAAGATGAAGATTTTGTTTCAGAATTAACTGTAAGCTGTAACAACATTCCAGAAATGCCAACACTTACTTTCACAGATAATTGTGGTGGAAGTGTAACGGTAGAAAGTTCTGAAACGATTGTAAATGAAGTAATGGATGAAAACAATTTAATCATCTCTTACGACATCATCAGAAACTGGACTGCTACAGACACTTGTGATAATTCAACCGAAATCACTCAAATCATTCATGTAACCGTTGGCGAAACGTTCAACGCAGGAACCAAAGAACTTTGTAGTAATGATACAGCAAATGCAAATTACAATCTGAATCAGCTATTAAATGGTTTGGTGTCTGAAGATGAATACGACGGAACTTGGGCTATTGAAAACGTAGGTTTTGAATTTGCTTTACAAGGAAACATTCTGAATGTGACACAACTTCCGGTAGGTTATTATACTTTGGGTTACACCTTAAGTACTCAAAATAGCTACTGTCCTAGAAAATACGAATTCTACATTCATGTTCTAGACGATTGTGGTGTATTGGCTGAATGTGCAATAAATGTATTCAATGCAGTTTCTCCTAATCAGGATGGATTGAATGACATTTTCCATATCGAAGGTATAACCTGTTATGCAGAAAACAATGTTAAAATCTATAACAGATGGGGAATCTTAGTGTATGACGAAGACGGCTACAACAACGCAGATATTTCTTTCAACGGAGTATCAGAAGGCCGTACCACACTTAATCGAGGCGAAGAGTTACCAGACGGAACCTATTTCTACATATTGAAATACAAAAGTAATGAAACAGGAAATTGGCTGGATAAATCAGGATACTTATATTTAAACAGATAATTCTCATATACTGTAATCAAAATTAATTTAAATTAGTGATCATGAAAACAAAAATAGCAACACTCATTTTAGGATTAATAGGTATTATGGGGTATTCTCAACAAGACTCACAATACACACAGTATATGTACAATACTGTAAATATAAATCCTGGTTACGCTGGTTCGAGAGAAGTTTTGAGTATTTTCGGATTGCACAGAAGCCAATGGGTTGGTTTAGACGGTGCGCCAACAACCAATGCTTTTTCTTTGAACTCTCCAATTGGTGATTCAAGTTTCGGAATTGGGCTTTCCTTTGTAAATGACCGAATTGGTCCGGCAGAAGAAAACGCCATTTCCGCAGATTTATCATACTTTATTCCAATGTCAGAAAATTATAAACTGGCTTTCGGATTAAAAGGAACTGCAAATCTTTTCAGTATCGATGTTAACAAACTGAATATTCAGCATCAGAATGACCCGCAATTTCAAAATCTGGACAATGATTTCAGCCCGAATGTGGGAGCCGGAATTTACTTGTATTCCGATAAGTTCTATGCCGGATTATCCGTTCCGAATTTCTTTGAAACCAAACGCTACAAAGACAATTCGATTTCCATTACACAGGAAAGATTGCACTATTACTTTATCACAGGTTATGTTTTTGAAGCCAATCCGAATTTAAAAATCAAACCTTCAATTTTAGCCAAAGCTGTTGAAGGAGCTCCTTTACAAATGGATGGTTCTTTAAACTTTTTACTATACGAAAAATTAACTCTTGGGGCAGCCTATCGTTGGGATGCTGCGTGGAGTGCGATGGCAGGATTTCAGATAAGCAATTCCGTATTTATTGGGTATGCTTATGATGCTGAAACTACTCAATTACAGAATTATAACTCCGGATCACATGAGGTTTTCCTCCGATTTGAGTTGTTCAATAATTCTAAAATGCTAACTCCACGTTTCTTCTAAACCTAATGATTATGAAAACTAAAGCATTATTAATACTGGCCGTCTTCATTACATGCAACGCTTATTCACAATTAGGAATAGGGCGACTTGCTTCGGGAGATAAAAAATACGACAAATACGCTTACATAGACGCTATTGAGATTTATGAAAAAGTGGCCGAAAAAGGGCACAAATCACCAGATTTGTTTGAAAAACTGGGTAATTCATACTATTTCAATGGAGAATATGATAAAGCCGAAAGATGGTACAGCGAGCTATTTGCGCTTACATCAGATGTTGAGCCGGAATATTATTTCCGATATGCACAATCCTTAAAAGCAGTTGGAAAATACGACAAAGCGGATGAATATCTGATTAAATTCTTTCAGAAAACCAATAATCCAACCGGTACTGAATTACAGAACAACAAAGATTATTTACAAACCTTACGAGTAAATTCAGATCGTTATAAATTAGAAGATGCCGGAATCAACACCGAATTTTCAGAATACGGTTCTTTCCTGAAAGACAATGAGTTAATTTTTACGTCTGCGCGCTCAACTGGTGATGTATTTCAGAAGAAACATTCTTGGACAGGACAATATTACACACGATTGTATTCTTCTCAAATGGGTGAAGATGGTAAACTGAGCGATGCCAAAGAATATGCTGAAGATTTGGATACCAAATTCAATGAAGCCACACCGGTTTTCACCAAAGACGGCAACACCGTTTATTTTACCCGAAACAATTATAATGACGGTAAAAAAGGAAAAAGTGCTGACAAAATCAATAAATTAAAGATATACAAAGCCACTTTGAAAGACGGTAAATGGGATGACATCACAGAATTACCATTCAACAGTAATGATTACAGCGTGGCGCATCCTGCTTTGAGTGCTGATGAGAAAACACTTTATTTTTCATCAGATATGCCGGGAACTTTTGGTCAGTCGGATATTTTTAGAGTTGCGATTAACGAAAATGGTTCTTTCGGAACACCTGAAAATCTAGGAAAAGACATCAATACTCCAATGCGTGAAACCTTTCCGTTCATTACTGATAAAAATGTATTGTACTTTGCTTCAGATGATCATTTAGGAATTGGAGGTTTAGATGTTTTCGAATCCAAAATGAATAAAGACGGGAGTTACACGGTAATTAAAAACGTTGGTGCTCCGGTTAACAGCGCAAAAGACGATTTCGGTTATGTAGTAAATACAAAAACACATGTTGGTTATGTTACTTCTAATCGTGATGGTGGAGCTGGTTCAGACGATATTTACAAATTTGTAGAAAATGTTTGCGAACAGCTTTTAAAAGGAACAATTACCGATAAAGAAACCGCAGCAGCTTTACCAGGTTCAAAAGTTTCGTTATTCGATTCAAATATGGAATTAATCAAAGTTGTTGAAGCTGATGCTGAAGGAAATTATGTTTTTGAAGAAGAAATCGACTGTGATAAAAAATATTACATCAGAGCTGAACAGACTGATTACGAAACTAAAGAAATTAGTTTATCAACTCCTTTAAAATCAGGAGAATCAAGAGGTGATATTGCTCTGGAAAAAAGAGTTAAACCGATTGATGTTGGTACCGATTTGGCTAAAACATTCGATATCAGCATCATCTATTTCGACTTAGACAAATGGAATATTCGCCCTGACGCTGCTGTAGATTTAGAAAAAATCGTTGCCGTAATGAAACAATATCCAAACATGAAAGTTGATATTCGTTCACACACAGACAGTAGACAAACTCACAAATACAACGAAAGATTGTCTGACCGAAGAGCAAAATCAACATTGGAATATATGGTTAAAAACGGAATTGAGAGAAGTCGTTTAACTGCCAAAGGTTTTGGGGAAACACAATTAGTAAATGGTTGCTCTGATGGTGTTCAATGTAGTGAGGCAGATCATCAAAAAAACAGACGTAGTGAATTTATTATCTTAAGTTTAGAATAGTTATTTAATTACAATCAGAATTAAAAAAGCATCCGTTATTGGCGGATGCTTTTCTTTTTTTGGATTATTTAAACCCAGAAACTAAACACATATTTTAATCACGCTTATTTTCTGATAAACAAATTGGTAAAGTATTTCTTCCCTTCAGCATTTTCTCTTACAGAAATACCCATGTGTGAATAATTACCTTCAATGTTAGCTTTGTGCGAAGGACTTGCCAACCATGCATCAACCACAGACTGCGCAGTCGAATAGTTATACGCAATGTTTTCTCCAACAGCAACCGCTCCGACAGTAGCTCTTAAATTCTCCTCTCTTTGGGCAAAAAGGGCGTGTGTTAATTTGTCGTTTTCAATCATATAGTAGTCATGATCTTCAGCAACATTAGAAATATGATTGATTGTAACAAGTGCGTTTAAGCCTTGACTTGTACGATACTGGTTAATGCGATCAACAATTTCCAACTCTACAGCTGAATAATCGTATTTATCGTTTACAACATATTTTGTATTTGTATCTTCTATTGATTCATCCGAACTGTCTGATGAACAAGAAGCAAAAGTAATAAGCAATGAAACAAATAATAAGGAACGAAAAATTGATAATCTCATAATAGCACTTAAATATTAAATTTCCGTCACCAATACGCAACTGATTGATAACGAGGCAAATGTACATCAATTTCGATTAACTGCAAATTAAATCGATGAAATGCATAAAATTTTAACATTTAAAGCTAAAACACTGAGTTTCAAGGAGATAACCTTTCAATTTTCCATTCGAAGTTTTCTAAAATGGTATATCTGATTCGATCGTGTAAACGGTTCGCACGACCTTGCCAAAACTCAACTGAAACTGGTTTTACAAGATAGCCACCCCAATGTTTTGGACGAAGAATTTCAGAGTTTTGATATTGCTTTTCTAAATCATTTAAATTCTTTTCTAAATATTCTCTGGAAGGAATAATATCGCTTTGCGGAGAAACGATAGCGCCTAACCTACTGCCTTCCGGTCTGGAATCGAAGTAATTATCGGAATCTAATTCTGTGGTTTTCTGAGCAATTCCTTTTATAATCACTTGTCGTTCCATGGAATGCCAGAAGAATGAAAGACAAATATTCGGATTTTCAGTAATTGCTTTTCCTTTTTCCGAATTGTAATTGGTGTAAAATACAAAGCCTTCCTCGTTGAACTTTTTAAGCAAAACCACACGCGACTTCGGAAAGCCATCCAATCCGATAGTAGAAACAGTCATCGCATTTACTTCGCCTTCGCCTCCAAATTCTTCCGTTTCATGAAACCATCTGTGAAATAGGTTCATCGGATCATCCGGAATATTGGTTTCCAGAAGCTCACTCTTTTCGTAAGATTTTCGGTAATTGCTTAAATCTGACATAATTACTAAGACTTTTTCTTGGTGAATAGATTCCAGATAAATTTAATAATTCTCGAGAAATAAGTTTCAGAGTTCGATTTCTTTTCCATCATCTGCAAGTGTTATGTTAGTGAAAATGGTTTCCGCTTCTTCTTTAAAACGCTCAATATTGTCATATCGTGTGGAATAGTGCCCTAAAATTAAATGCTCAACATTTGCTTTCTTGGCAATATGTGCGGCTTGTTTAGCTGTGGAATGCATTGTTTTTTCAGCTAAATGTGCTTCCGATTCTAAAAAAGTACTTTCGTGATATAAAGCTGTTGCATTTTTAATTATCGGAAGAATGCTCTCGTCATAAACTGTATCGGAACAAAAGGCGTAACTTTTGGCTGGCTCCGGATCGAAAGTAAGTTTTTCGTTTGGAATTACTCGTCCGTCTTCTAAAGTAATATCGCCACTGTATTTGATTTTATTGTAGTAGACTACATCAATGTCGTGATTCAGAATAGCGTCAATATTCAGCTTTCGTTCTCTATTTTTTTTAATAAAAAGATAACCGTTTGTGTAAACCCGATGCTTTAACGGAATGGTTTTTACTACCACTTTTTCATCTTCAAAAATGACTTCACTTTCTTTACTTTCCAATTCATGAAAATAAAGATTGTATCCAGTGTAAGAATTTGACAATCTTAGTTGTAGCAGGATTATTTCTTTTACTCCTTTAGGCCCATAAACGTGCAAATCAGTCTGGCGGTTCAATAGCATAAAAGTTGAGATCAAGCCTACCAAACCATAAAAATGATCGCCGTGCAAATGCGAAATGAAAATATGCTCAATCTTTGAAAACTTGATTTTATTCTTACGTAACTGTACTTGAGTTCCTTCACCGCAATCAATCAGAAACATACGATTCTTCATCTCCAAAACCTGAGAAGTCGGATTGGTTATCGTTCTAGGGGTTGCGGCATAACAGCCAAGGATGGTGAGTTTCATATAATTGATAATTAACAATTAATAATTAACAATGGGTATATAGACAATTTTTGAAATTATCAATTAACCATTATCAATTGTCAATTATTTAAAATCCTAAATCGCGTTCGATTTCTTCCATTTCAATCATGTCGTGAGCTTCCAAAAGAGTTGGAACTACTAACATTGAAGCCGGAACATCATTAAAATCGATATTTTCCGCTACAATTACGAATGATTTTTTTGCTTTTCTATGCTTTTTGGATAAGTCAGAAAAACTCTTAATTCCCTTAATATCAACCGATTTATCCTTGGTTACATCTAAAACCAAATTGCGTTCTTTAAACTCATCGTATTGATTAGTAACCTTTTGTAAAAATTCGGAAAGATTTCCTTCAGTATCTTTTAAAATGGTTGTATGTGCTTTGTGATCTACTTTCATTGGTAAGTTGCTAAGTCGCTGAGTTGCTAAGTTACTGAGTTTTTTTCTTTTTTCAGCAACTTTTCACTCCTCACCTCTCACTTACTTAATCTTCTGCGCCAGCAAATAAATTACCGCCATTCGAACCGCTACTCCATTTTCAACCTGATTTAAAATAACAGATTGCTGTGAATCAGCCACATCCGAAGTGATTTCTACACCACGATTAATTGGCCCCGGGTGCATGATTACGATTTCTTTGTCAAGTGAATCCAACAGCGCTTTATCCACTCCGTACTGTTGTGAATATTCACGGGTTGACGGGAAATAATTCACATCTAATCGCTCATTTTGTACACGAAGCATATTGGCTACATCACACCATTCTAGCGCTTTACGAAGATTTGGCTCGTATTTCACTCCTAAAGATTCGATATATCTTGGAATTAGCGTTTTTGGTCCGCAAACCATTACTTCTGCGCCTTGCATTTGGAGTGCAAAGATGTTTGATAATGCTACTCGCGAGTGCAGAATATCTCCAACAATTACGACTTTCTTCCCTCCTACATCACCTAAGCGCTCTCTGATAGAATAACTGTCCAATAATGCTTGCGTTGGATGTTCGTGTGCTCCATCACCAGCGTTTACAATACTCGCTTTTACGTTTTGTGAAAGAAAGTAAGCCGCTCCAGGGTTTTTATGACGCATTACAACCATGTCCACTTTCATAGAGAGGATGTTGTTTACGGTATCAATTAGCGTTTCTCCTTTTTTAACCGAAGATTGCGCCGCTGAAAAACTCATCACATCAGCAGAAAGTCTTTTTTGCGCTAATTCGAAGGAAAGTTTGGTTCTCGTACTGTCTTCAAAGAAAATATTTGCAATAGTAATGTGTTGTAAAGACGGTACTTTTTTAATTGGTCGATTAATGACTTCCTTGAACTGATCGGCAGTTTCGAAAATTAAATCGATATCGTTTTTGTTGATGTATTTTATTCCAAGTAAATGATTGACGCTTAGCTCTTTCATCGTATATGTTGTGTTGTTGTAATTCTAGTTGTCTGTTTGTTTTTCAATTAAAAGGACTTGGTCTTCTCCGTTGTTTTCCTTCCAATTCACAATCACTTTTTCATTATTGATGGCATCTACCTGTCTTCCTCTGTAATCCGGTTGAATGGGTAAATCACGACTGAAACGTCTGTCTATCAAAGTTAATAACTCAATTCCTGATGGTCTTCCGAAGGATTGAATCGCTGTTAAAGCCGCACGAATACTTCTTCCGGTGTACAAAACATCGTCTATAAAAACCACTTTTTTATCTTCTACCAGAAAATCGATTTGGGTTTTGTTGGCTTCCAATGGCTTATCGTTTTTTCGGAAATCATCTCTAAAGAAAGTAATATCCAAAAAGCCAAGCGGAACATTGTTGATATTGTAATCGCTTTCTAAAAGTTGTTTGATTCTTTCGGCCAGAAACTTTCCTCGCGGTTGAATTCCAATAAGAATAGTGTTTGAAAAATCGAGATGTTTTTCGATTAACTGACAGGCCAAACGATGCAGAATAATATTGACTTCTTTAGAAGTGAGCAATACTTTTTGACTCATAATGAAGTGTTGTGTTTGGGATGTAAAAGTACAATATTTTTATTAATCTGAAAGATTATTACTGATAATTGAGTAACTTTAAGCAAGATTTCTTCTCGTAACAACCTTTCCATTTCTTAATCTAAATTAAGTGTTTTCACATAACGGATGTGGTAACTTTGTGTAAGAAATTTAAAGAATCAAGCTATGACAACAAAAAATATTGAATTAGTAGCCGAGCCGAGAGCGCCACATTTTGTAGGTGATGGTTTCAGAGTACACAACTTTATCCCAAGTGGTTTTCGTTTGGATATGGAGCGAATGAGTCCGTTTATCATGTTGGATTACAATTCAAAATATCATTTTTCACCATCTGAAATTCCGAGAGGTGTTGGCGTACATCCGCATCGTGGTTTTGAAACCGTAACTATTGCTTATAAAGGGAAAGTTGCCCATCACGACAGTGCAGGTGGCGGTGGAATTATTGGCGAAGGTGACGTGCAATGGATGACAGCAGCTTCAGGCGTCTTACATAAAGAATATCACGAAGAAAACTTCAGCAAAACCGGTGGCGAATTCCAAATGGTGCAGTTGTGGGTAAATCTTCCAGCAAAAGATAAAATGAGTCAGCCAAAATATCAGGCGATTGAAAATGCTGAAATGGGACGCTATGAACTTCCTGACAATGCTGGTTTTATAGAAGTTATAGCAGGAAATTTCAAAGATTTGAAAGGTCCAGCAAGCACTTTTACTCCAGTCCACATGCAAAACGCAAAACTGAACAAAGACGGAAAAGCTGAATTTTCCTTCCCGGCAAGTTACAATACCGCTGTCCTTGTTATCGAAGGAAGCATCAAAGTAAACGACAAAGAAGTTATCCCGACAGATCATTTCGTATTATTCGAAAATGAAGGAGAAGATTTCACCATCGAAGCTATGGAAAACGCTGTAGTTTTAGTTTTAAGCGGAGAACCAATTAACGAACCAATTTTCCCACACGGACCATTCGTGATGAATACTCGTGAAGAAATTATTCAAGCAATTGATGATTTTAATAACGGAAAATTCGGAACTTTAGAGGATTAATGGTAAAATTCTAAATTCTAAATAATGAAACCTGAATTTGAAAACATTCCGCTAAATAAAAACGAAGAAAACCATCGTTTTGAAATTATTGTAGATGGCCATAAAGCCATCATCGACTACAAAGAACGACCAGGAAAAATCACTTTGATTCACACCGAAGTCGAACCCGAATTGGAAGGCAAAGGCGTCGCAACCGCAGTAATCGAAAAAACGTTGGAGTACATTGAAGTGAACAATTACAAGTTGGTTCCGCTTTGTCCGTTGGTTTTTGCGTATATCAAAAGACATCCGGAATGGAAACGCATCGTATCGGAAGATTTTAAAGGTTTTGATGAATAATTCCTATTTTTAGTAAAAACAACACATGTCAAACGTACAACTCATTATAGAAGAACGCTCCGCCGATATCGGTAACTTTATGGTTGGGCGTTTGCTTCCGTTTCGCGAAAAAAGAACGGTTGGACCATTTGCGTTTATCGACCACATGGGACCGGCTTATTTGAAAGATTATCAAAATCTAGATGTTCCGCCGCATCCGCACATTGGACTTTCTACCCTAACCTATTTGTTTGAAGGCAGTATCATGCACCGAGACAGTTTGGGAACCGAAGTAGAAATTCAGCCCGGAGCCGTGAATTGGATGACAGCCGGAAAAGGAATTGTCCATTCCGAAAGAACGCCGGAATATTTACGAACTTCTGATAAATCGCTACATGGATTGCAAATTTGGGTAGCACTTCCGAAAGAATTGGAAGAAATGGAACCGACTTTTACCCATGTAGAAAAAGACGATTTGCCACATTGGGAACAAGATGGCGTTTCTATAAAACTAATTGCTGGTGAAGCTTTTGGACGAAAATCACCAGTTCCTGTTTATAGTCCGTTGTATTTTTTAGAAATTAAATCGACATCGGCACAAAAAGTAAAAATTGGCGAGGATTTGTTCGGCGAAAGTGCTTTGTACATTTTAGAAGGAAGTATAACCGATGGCAACAATACTTTCGAACCCAAACAGATTTTAATTGCCAAAGACAGTAAACTCTGCGAATTTGAAATGGCAGAAAACACAACCGTTTATATTTTCGGTGGCGAAGCTTTTCCGGAAGAACGTTATATTTTCTGGAATTTTGTTTCCTCAAGAAAAGAACGTATCGAACAAGCCAAAACCGATTGGAAAAATCAAACTTTTCCGAAAGTTCCGGGTGAAACGGAGTTTGTTCCGCTTCCGCCGGTTTTAAAAAATTTCAGAAATGGATAAAATAACCGCACATTTAGGCAGTCAAAACTATAAAACCGAAGTTAAGACCGCAACCAATACATTAATCGTTGATGAACCGCTTGATTTAGGAGGCGAAGATTTAGGCTTTAATCCGCATGAATTATTGGCAGCTTCCTTAGGAACTTGTACTGCAATTACAATGAAAATGTACTCCGATCATAAAGGTTGGGATTTAACCGATGTGAAAATTGACGTTACTTTCGAATGGATTAAAGAAGGCAACAAATCTGTTTTCACCCGAAACATTGAACTGATTGGTGATTTAGACACAACACAACGTGAACGTCTTTTAAAAATAGCGAATAGTTGTCCTGTACATAAGGTTTTGATGAATCCGTCTGATGTGGAAACAATGTTGATTTAATCTTCTAAAAAACATCTTGCGGTATTTCTTACTTTTTTAAGATATTTTGTTTCAGATTTTGATATATTTGTTTAACAACATTAACAACACAAATTCAAAATGAAACAAATCATTTTCTTATTTCTATCTGCAATTTCATTTATAGGTTATTCTCAAAGCGATCTCAAATTCGATAAGCGATTTGTTCAGTGTGAAAACAAATGGGTGGCCTTCAAACCCGATAGCACCAATGTTTACAATTTTGGATTTATCTACATAGATGCTCAAGCCGGACTTACACTAGATTATGCTGGTACATTTACCATTGATGATAAAGGAAAATTTATCACAAAAAAGATTGAACAAACAGGCTCAATGAAATATCGTTTGCAACCCAATAATGTTCTGGTTGCAATAATACCCGAAACAAAGTTTACTGATTTAGAAATTTTAACAGTTCCAGATTGGCTTAAACATTATAAAGGCGATGAAAATTCAATTGAACGACTTTATCGTTGGGGCTATTTGTATAACGGATGGAATGAATGTTCCAAAGCGTTAGAATATCTAACAAAAGCTGAAAAGATTGATCCTAATTATAAAGGATTAAGTGTTGAATTAGCCTTTTCATATAATTGTTTACAACAATACGATGATGCTATCAAAGTACTACAAAAAGCACTTAAAGCAAATGATAAAGACGCCTATACCGTAAAAGAGTATATTTACGCTTTAACAAAAAAAGAAAAATTTGAAGAAGCCAAAGAGTATTATAGAAAATCTTTAAAAACAGTTCCAGATAAAACATATCAAGCTGAAATTGCATATAATATTTTACAAGGATACTTTCTAAAAAAGGATGTAAAAAAGTTTGACGAATGGTTGAAAGAGTCTGAAACCATCATAACTTCAAATCCACAATTCAAAAATTTTGTTGAACAGATGAAAACGGAAATTAAGAAGTAATTAAATCTAATTTCTTTAAAAGATTTTTGAAAACTTAAATTATGAAAAAACTTATCTACCTCCTATTCTTTTCATTTTTAACATCTTGCTCCTCTTTCAGCGAGTATTCCAAAGAAACAAAAAAAGGTTTTGATGAAGAAGACAGAACAATGGTAAGCAACGAAGCGGCTAACCTTAAAACGATAACCTTCGGGGATTTCAAGTTTGCGACTTCTCAAAAAGAATTCCGAAAATTGAATAAGCAGAAACCACAGTTCAAAGAAATTTTATTCTACGCCAAAACGACTGATGTCCCCTACGAATATTATGTATTACACAATCCGAAAGAAGTGATTAAGAATGAATCTTTCACTTATAAGGATACGATTATTGGCAATTCGAGATTTGTGATAGCTGTTTCTAAAAATGCTCCTAGGCAAGATTCGGAATTTATTAAGAAAATGGTTTTATCTTTGAGATAAGATTTCAGTAACCGAATAAATTACTACATGACAATCGACCAGATTCTCGACAACATATACCAACTGCCGGAAAGTTCAAAACTGAGTTTCAAAAAAAGCATCATTGAAGTCGCTTATCCGAAAGGTCATGTTTTGTTGTTAGCTGATAAAATTGAAGATCAAGTTTTTTTTATAAAAAAAGGGATTGCCCGAGCTTATTCGAAAACCGCTAATATTGATATAACCTTTTGGTTTGGTATGGAAGGTGATCCGGTGCTTTCCATGAAAAGTTATGTATCCAATCAAAAAGGATATGAAGATGTTGAACTTTTGGAAGATAGTATCCTTTACACAATAAAAACATCAGAACTACAACAATTATTCGAACAGGATATTCATATCGCAAACTGGGGACGAAAATTAGCCGAACAGGAATTGGTTAAAACCGAAGAGCGACTCATTTCAAGACAATTTAAAACTGCAACCGAGCGCTATCAGGAACTACTCAAAAACAATCCGGACTTAATTCGACGTGTTCAGTTAGGATACATCGCTTCCTATTTAGGAATATCGCAGGTAAGCTTAAGCCGAATCAGAGCCGAAATAAAATAATTGCATTTTTTAACATTTGTAAAATTCCGTTTCACTTAGAATCTGGAACTTTGCCTAAAAATTTACAAAGAAATGAACTGGATTATTTTAGTTATCGCCGGATTGTTTGAAGTTGCTTTTGCCTTCTGTTTAGGAAAAGCCAAAGAAACTACAGGAAACGAAATGTATTTATGGTACGGTGGATTTTTAGTTGCCCTTTGCATCAGTATGGGACTTCTAATTAAAGCTACACAAACCTTACCGATTGGAACAGCTTACGCAGTCTGGACTGGAATTGGCGCGGTAGGAACTGTTTTGGTTGGCATTTTTGTTTTTAAAGAACCGGCAACTTTTTTACGATTGCTTTTCATTACTACTTTGATTGCTTCTATTATTGGATTGAAAGCGGTATCGCATTAAAAACTTACAGCATATAAAACAAAAATCCCGCTTTTGAAGCGGGATTTTTTATTAAGAATACATTTTCTTTCTCAATTCTTTTATCTTTTCGTCATCCAGATATTCGTCGAATGTCATGTAACGGTCGATAACTCCATTTGGCGTTAACTCCACTACTCTGTTGGCAACCGTTTGTGCAAACTCGTGGTCATGCGTTGTAAACAATACTGAACCTTTGAAGTTTTTCAATGAGTTGTTGAATGCAGTAATCGATTCTAAGTCTAAGTGATTCGTTGGCTCGTCTAACATTAAAACATTGGCTCTCAACATCATCATTCTAGACAACATACAACGTACTTTTTCACCTCCGGATAAAACACGTCCTGTTTTTAAAGCTTCTTCTCCGGAGAAAATCATTTTCCCTAAGAATCCACGAACGTAAACTTCGTCTCTTTCCGGTTCGGTTTTCGCCCATTGACGTAACCAATCTACTAATGTTAAATCGTTTTCGAAGAAACTATGGTTATCAGCCGGCAAATACGATTGATTTGTAGTGATACCCCAATCAAAAGTTCCGCTATCAGCTTTTAGGTTATCGTTCAAAATTTCATAGAAAGCTGTAGTGGCACGCGAATCTCTTGAGAAAACCACAACTTTATCGCCTTTGGCCATATTCAAATCGATGTCTTTGAATAAAACTTCACCTTCCAATGAAGCGCTTAAATTCTGAACATTCAAAATCTGATCACCAGCTTCTCTTTCCTGATCGAAAATAATTGCGGGATAACGACGGCTTGACGGTTTGATTTCATCAAGATTCAATTTATCAATCATTTTTTTACGAGAAGTTGCCTGTTTTGATTTCGCAACGTTCGCCGAGAAACGACGGATAAATTCTTCTAATTCGGCTTTTTTCTCTTCTGCTTTTTTGTTTTGTTGTGCACGTTGTTTCGCTGCTAATTGCGAAGACTCATACCAGAACGTATAATTTCCGGAATAATGGTTGATTTTTCCGAAGTCGATATCCGAAACGTGTGTACAAACCGCATCCAAAAAGTGACGGTCGTGAGAAACCACTAAAACCGTATTGTCATAATTGGCTAAGAAATTCTCTAACCAACCGATTGTTTCAAAGTCAAGGTCGTTGGTAGGCTCATCCATGATTAGTACATCTGGATTTCCAAATAAAGCCTGCGCTAATAACACACGAACTTTCATCTTTCCTTCCATGTCACTCATCAAAGTGTAATGAAAATCTGCTCCGATTCCTAAGTTGGACAATAAGGCTCCGGCGTCTGATTCAGCATTCCATCCGTTCATTTCATCAAACTGCATTTGCAATTCTCCGATGCGGTCTGCGTTTTTATCGTCGTAATCGGCATACAAATCGTCCATTTCCTTTTTGATGGCAAACAACACTTTATTTCCCATTAAAACGGTTTCCAAAACGGTATGCTCGTCAAACATATTGTGGTTCTGATTCAATACCGACATACGTTTTCCAGGCTCTAAAATCACACGTCCGGAAGTTGGGTCGATATCACCAGATAATATTTTTAAGAAAGTAGATTTTCCGGCACCGTTTGCACCAATAATACCGTAGCAGTTACCTTGTGTAAAAGTTACGTTTACTTCGTCGAACAAAATTCGCTTACCAAATTGTACCGATAAATTTGAAACTGTTAACATTGCTTTGTTATTTTTTATAAAAGTGTTGCAAAAGTAGAAAAAATAGCGGAGTTTTGAGCCAATTTAATTAGAATCTGTTTATGCTTAATTTAACTGTACATTAACAACAAGTTAAGTATTACAAAGTTATTTTTGTTTCAGTAATTAACTGATAGTGAATGATTGCCTACTTTAAAAACCTACTGTATCCGTTATCGGCGGTTGTAATTTGTTCTTTAGTTTCTTGTCAGAAGGAGTTTAAGGATGATAATTTCACAGCTTATTTTGGCGGAGAAATAGTAAATCCAAACAATCGATACGTCCTTTTACTTAAAGATAATGAGGTTATTGACTCTATTTTATTAGATGATAAGAACCGTTTCTTTAAGAAGATGGATTCATTAGCACCGGGCATGTACACCTTTAAACACGAGCCGGAATATCAGTACATTTATTTCGATAAAAACGACAGTTTGATGATTCGCTTGAACACGAAAGAGTTTGATAATTCTTTAGTTTTTTGTGGTCGTGGTGATTTGAAGAACAACTTCCTTATCGATATGTTTTTGAAAAATGAAGCTGACAGAGATGCTTCATTTGCACTTTACGATAAAGATTATAAGTCATTCTCTAAGAGTATAGATTCGTCATATGATGCAAAAAAAGCGTTTTATTTAAGACGTAAAACCGAAGTTAACTGGGATGAAAATTTCGACCAATATGCCAAAGCTTATTTAGATTTTGGTCATTTAGCAAAAAAAGAAATTTACCCAATTGCTCACAAGCGAAGAACCGGAAAGGATGTTTGCAAAAACCTACCGAAAGACTATTACAACTACCGTAACGACATCGACTACAACAACGAAAAACTTTCTACGTTTGTTCCTTTCGTTCGTTATTTAAACGCGATGCTGAACAACAACGTTTACAAAAATTGTAATACGGAGATTGAATACGAAAAACAAGCGTTGGAGTATAACATTCAAAAATTAAATATTGCCGATACTTTAATTAAGAACGATAAAATCAAAAACGCAGTATTAAATAACATTGCGTTCATGTATTTGCTGGAAGATCAGAACATGTCCAACAATCAAAAGTTTTTTGACCGTTATTTCCAATTATCAACGGATGACAGCAAGCACAACGAAATCAAAAAAATCAGTAGTGCGGTTCAGCATTTATCGCCAGGTAAAAATCTTCCGAATCAAAAATTCACGAATGTTTTTGGAGAAAAAGTTGATTTCAATCATATGATTAAAGGTCAAACTGTGGTTTTCTTCTGGACAATCAGTGCCAAATCCCATTTCGAAGGTGCTCATAAAAAAGCAATGGAGTTAAAACAGAAATTCCCACATCTAAACTTTATTGCTGTAAATATTGATGAGTCAAAAGAACTTTGGGAACGCACACTGTCCAATTACAATTTTGAAGGAACCGTTGAAATTCACGCGGATGAACCAGCGAAACTAAAAGATGAATGGGTAATTACAAAACTTCACAGGACCATTTTGCTAAACCCTGACGGGACAATTAAAAACGCTTTCATCAGTTTATTTGAACCGGATTTTGGGAGTTACTTAAAGTAAGTGTTCAGTAAGTAGTATTCAGCGAAAAGATAAAATAAAAAAGGATTCAACTTTGTTGAATCCTTTTTTTATACTCACTGCTCACTTATTACTGAACACTGAAATACTTTAATTACTTATTCCCTTTTTCGTAATCTGCAATAAACTGCGCAATTCCGATATCTGTTAGTGGATGTTTTAATAATCCAGTGATTGAAGATAATGGTCCTGTCATAACATCGGCACCAATTTTAGCACAGTTTACA
The DNA here is from genome assembly GCF_032153895.1 of Flavobacterium sp. Taxonomy (GTDB): domain Bacteria; phylum Bacteroidota; class Bacteroidia; order Flavobacteriales; family Flavobacteriaceae; genus Flavobacterium. The sequence continues at coordinate 64,105 of NZ_JALDYN010000008.1, read as the reverse complement.
ACATGCATCGTGTGACGAACTGAAGCTGCTAAGATTTCTGTTTCAAACGCGTAGTTATCATAAATCTGACGGATTTCGTCGATTAAGTTTAAACCGTCAGTAGAAACATCATCCAAACGTCCTAAAAAAGGCGAAACATAAGTCGCTCCCGCTTTTGCAGCTAATAAAGCCTGACCTGCAGAAAACACTAATGTTACATTGGTTTTGATTCCTCTATCTGAAAAATATTTACACGCTTTGATTCCTTCTTTTGTCATTGGAAGTTTTACAACGATCTGTTCGTGTAAATCAGCTAACTCCTCACCTTCTTTAACCATTCCTTCGAAATCCATAGCGTTAACTTCGGCACTCACGTCTCCATCAACGATATTACAGATGTCAACATAATGTTTCAAAATGTTGTTTTTCCCTGTAATTCCTTCTTTCGCCATTAACGACGGATTGGTTGTTACACCGTCTAAAATCCCTAACGCCTGAGCTTCTTTAATCTGCTCTAAATTTGCTGTGTCAATAAAAAATTTCATATATAAACTAGTTGTGTTTCTAATGGTTGATAAATCGGTTGCAAAATTACAACTTATAATGGTTCATTAACATTTTTTCATAAACTTTATCCGGAAGCACACGTTTCAAAACAATCGAAAACTTCTGCATAAAAGCCCCTACTTTATAATGTACATTCGGCTTCGGATTTTGGATAATCGCATAAATCGCTAACGCCATATCGTTTGGATTACTACCACTGTCAACGTGTGTATTCATCTCATTCAAAGTATTTCCATACGGAATTTCATACGCTGAACCTTTCACAACCGGTGCGTGATAACGTCCGGCAGCAATATTGGTAGCAAAATCGCCTGGAGCCACATTCGTAATCTGTACTCCGAATGATTTGGTTTCCATACGCAAGGCTTCCGTAATCAATTCTAAAGCGCCTTTTGATGCGGAATACACACTTCTGTATGGCAATCCCATATAACCTGCAATCGAAGTAATATTGATGATTAATCCTGATTTTTGAGAACGCATTTGAGGCAAAACCGCTTTCATAACTTCAATCGGGCCAAACAAATTGGTTTCGAAATTGTTTTTGATTTCTTCAGATGGAATTTCTTCTAAAGGTCCTGTAATTCCTACACCTGCGTTATTGATGACAATATCCAATCTACCTGATTTTGAAATCACTTCTGCAACTGCCGTTTTGATACTTTCAGAGTTTCGAACATCTAAAGCCACTAAAGGAAAAATCGAATTCTCGACATTTTGCGGATTACGACTGGTTCCATAAACGATAAAACCTTTCTGATACAGAAATTCTCCAATGGATTTCCCTATTCCGGATGAAGCTCCTGTAATTAAAACAACTTTACTCATTCTTAAATATCTGCTACAAGTTCAAAAACTCCATCACTACCAATTTTCTCTTCACTTATATAAGACGTATAGTAAACCATCCCATTTTCAATCTTATTTATTTTTACATTCATTAAAGTTCCTGGTTCAAAAGGAAATTCAGGAATGTTTATTTCCAAAATTTTAGCAGTATATTCACAATCATTAAGCCATGTAAGTTCTGACTTGATGTAATATCTTCCACCGTCTAAATATTCTGTTATTTTATTTCCTTTAATTAAAATATAAGCATTAGGATCATCGATATCTATGTACCTTAATTTACAATCTTTTAAAACTCTACAATCAACTTTTTCTTTTTCGATTTGACTATAAGAAGAGAATGAGAAAGCAACTAACAATAGTAATGAGAAAATAGTTTTCATTTGTTTTATTTTGATAAACGTTGCGAAAATACGCATTTTTAGAAGTTTTCCGACTATAAAATCTGAATTCCCAAACCTGATTTTTCAGAAAGACAAACTTTTCCGAATTCAATTTTAGAGCCATCAGCAATATCGTTGGCAATAAGATTCGCACCATCCAAATCGACAAAATCCACTAGCGGAACGAGAGCCGCTCCCGCTGAAATTCCTACCGTTGATTCCGTCATACAGCCAATCATTATTTTGAAATTCAGGTTTTTGGCTGTTTTAATTAATTCTAAAGCCGGAGTCAATCCGCCGCATTTTACTAATTTGACATTGATGCTTTTGTAATGGGGTTGCAATGTTTTTAAATCGATGTTTTCCTGACAATCTTCATCGGCCATCCAATTTGGGAAGCTATTCGTATTTAAATTGAAATAGTTTTCAGAAGATGGTTTCATCGGCTGTTCAACATAGGTAAATCTTTCAGATAACTCGAAGTTTTCCAGCCATTTACATTGTTCTACAGAATAACTTCCGTTAGCATCCAAAGCAATTGCTTTTCCGCAGTTTAGAAGTTGCTGAATCTCTTTTTCATCAAAATGATTGCATTTTACTTTAAATTTTGACCAAGTTGATTTTTCGATTTTTTGCAATTGTTCTTCAATTGGTGCAGCGCTAATGGTTATAGAAGATTCTGGTAAATCGTTTACTTTGATAGAATTCAGATCAATAAAGCTTCTGTTTTCAAGTTTTCCGAACAAATCCCAATACGCGCAATCTAAAGCCGATCGCAAAAAACTCGGCAAGTTCAATGTTTCCAAAAACTGATAAAAATCTATTGGATGATTGATTTTTTGACTTTGAATTTTGTCTTTAATCTGATGCAATTTTTTATCAAAATCATCTAAACTGATGTGATAATAATCGATTCCGGTACATTCACCATAACCTGAATAGCCGTGTTTACTCAACTGAACAACAAGTGCTTCGCGAAAAGAATAACTTCCGTAAGCAATGGAAAAGGTTTCTTTTAAATTGAATCGGACGATTTGCCAGGATAAAACCATTGGTAGTATTTGAATGGTCCTAAAATAAAAAAATCTCCATAAAAACCGGAGATAAATTAAAAAGATTGCTTCGTTCCTCGCAATGACAATAAAAAATGGCAAGCGACCTACATCGCACCGCTACAACCGCATACCTTTGCTGCGTTCCCACCCTGGAGGAGTCTGCAGGAGCTGGTCGTGTAGGACTTGCCGGTGCAAATGTACAACAATTTTATTTTTTTGCAAGGCAATTGTACGATAATAAATAACGTTGTATATTGCTTGTATCAATTTTTAAATAATGAAAAAATATAACTCTTTAGCATTCATTTTATTAGGCTTGGCAATTGCTTCCTGTGAAGGGAATAAAAATAATTCTGAAAATTTATTTTCCATCAATTCGGATAACTTAAAAGTACAATACCAACCTCAGGAATCATTGGCTTTGACATTAAAAAATCCCGAAAACAAAACTTTGGATTCGGTTATCTACTATATCAACGATAAAAAAATCGGTTCTGTAAAAGGAAATGCTAAATTAGATTTCGCGCTTGCAGAACAAAAATTGGGTTACCAAAACATCAAAGCTCTGGCCTATTATGAAGGCGAAAATGATGAAACCAGCTACCGCGTGGAATTGGTTTCCAACATTCAGCCGAAACTTTTGAGCTATACGATTGTGAACACTTATCCGCACGATTTAAAGGCTTATACACAAGGTTTGGAATTCCATAACGGCTTACTGATTGAAAGTACCGGAAACGGCGCCGGAAACGGAACTGGCTTACGCGGAATTTCTTCTCTTCGTAAAACCGATTACAAAACCGGAAAAGTCAATAAAATAGTAGAATTACCGGAACAGGTTTTTGGTGAAGGTTGTACGATTTTAAACAACAAAGTTTACCAAATTACATATAAAAACAACGAAGGTTATGTGTACAATGTTGATACTTTCGAAAAAGAAAAAACGATAAAATACTTCAAAAACATGGAAGGTTGGGGATTAACCAACGATGGCAAAAACCTTTTGATGTCTGACGGTTCAGAAAAAATCTACTTCATCAATCCAAATGATTTTAAAGAAGTGGATTACATCAACGTGTACACCGCAGGTTCCAAAATCAAAGCGGTAAATGAAATGGAATGGATTGACGGTAAAATTTACGCCAACATTTACACGATGGATGCCATTGCCATCATCAATCCTAAAAACGGTGCGGTAGAAGCGGTTATCAACTTATCCGATTTGAAATCTAAAGTTACACAACATCCTGATATTGACGTGCTAAACGGAATTGCTTATAATCCAGCTACTAAAACGATTTTCGTAACCGGTAAAAACTGGGATAAGATGTTTGAGATTAAAATAACTGAATAATTTTTTGAAAAGAAGCTACAACATATCGATTCCGGAACCTTGTCATGAAAACTGGCAGGCAATGACTCCTACGGAAAAAGGTCGGTTTTGTGCTTCCTGTCAAAAAAAATGTAATTGATTTTACAACGGCTTCTGATTCGCAGATTAACAAAGCTTTACAACAAAACGAACACCTTTGCGGACGCTTTCTTTCCACGCAGTTAAATCGAGATTTAGTTTTACAAAAAGAAAAAAAATTATTTTGGATTGCGACTTCAACAGCAGTTTTAAGTTTTTTGAGTATTGGAAATTCTGAAGTAAAAGCTCAGGAAAAACCGAGAACGGAACAGACAGATACTAAAGTTATTTCATCGGAAAATCATTTAGAATCTGACAATCAGGAAATGACTATTAGTGGAGTTATTAAAGATTCATCTGGAATTCCACTTCCTGGCATTAGTATTACTGTAAAAAAATCATTTAAAGGTGTTCAAACTGATTTTGACGGAAAGTACATAATCAAAGCTAAAAAAGGTGATGAATTAGAATTTTCGTTTATTGGTATGAGAACTCAATCAATTATAGTTGGTAATTCAAATAGTTATTGTTTAACCATGATTGAGGACGGAACTATTGAAATAAGTTCAGGCATTGTTGTAACATCATACAAGAAACGTACTTTCCTTGGCAGAACCTTCCAAAAAATAGGCAACTGGTTCCGATAAAAAATACTTAAATGAATTTATTAGAAAAAATAAAAACCCAACCCGAAACCATTTCGTTTCAAGAGGTAATTGAATACATTGACAACAATTTCAGTTTTACTCCTACCCGATTTACTAATGGAGAAACAATAAACGAAGCCAATCAGAATAATGGTTCGTGTAAAATTTTCTATTTCGCTAAACTGAATGAGTTATCAGTGGAAGAAACACTACACTTATTTGGAGATTATTACCGAATTGATGTATTGCAAAATCCTGACGGAACCGATCATCAGAACATCCGCAACTTCATAAAATTTGGCTGGAACGGAATTGCCTTCGACGGAATAGCTTTAACCAAATAAAAATTTAAGCATAAAAAAACCGAGCAAATTGCTCGGTTTTTATTTATTTCTTTTTCTTTCCTGCATTAGCAGCAACATACTTTTTATCCGTTGCGTTGTAGCTGTACTTGGTTTCCGATTTTTTATCTTTCAGAATGAAATCTCCAGTTGGTAATAAGGTGAATTCAAAACCTTCGCGGCGCATTCTCTCTTGGGTTTCTGAAGCGTTTTTCAACTTATCTAAAAATACTTTTTCTACGATATGTGTTGTGGTTTGTGTGTTTCCGATCATTTGAGTTTTAGTGTTCACATCCCAGATTTCAGAAACGATTGCTGTGGCATCTTCTTTCTTTAAATCGGTTTTGGTCGAACCTACTTCTTTCCAACTTACATAAAACAAATCTGTTCCTTGTGCTTTAAATTTGGTAACCTTAGCTTCTGAAACTTTTCTGGAACCGTCAACAGTTTTTGAAAACAATTCTTCTTTTTTTCCGGCATTGTCAACACTGGCAATCATTTTGTTCCCTTTCAATTCGACAGATACATTTTCAGTTTTCGCTGAAGTTCCGGCAGCTGTCTTTCCTCCTCCTTTTTTCTTTTGCCCGTAACCCACAACTGTAATCAGGGATAAAGCAATTAATAGCATTGTTTTTTTCATAGTATTTTATAGATTTCTTGGTTTCGAAAAATACAAAAATATTCTTCAAAAAAACAATTCTGCAAAGTTTTAACAAAATAAAAACCGAAAGTGAAATCCATAAAAAAAGCTGCTCGTTTCCGAACAGCCTCTTTTCCATTATAAGTAAGAAGATTTATTTTACTTCCTCAAAATCAACATCTTGCGTCTGATCTCCTGAAGCATCAGCTTGTGGTTGAGCATCGTGTGTTTGACCTTCAGCCTGAGCTTTGTACATTTCTTCTGAAGCATTTTTCCAAGCCTCATTGATTGCATCTAAAGCTGGTGAAATTGTAGCTACGTCTTTCGTTTCGTAAGCTTTTTTCAACTCTTCTAAAGCGCCTTGAATGTTTGATTTGTTTCCTTCTGATAATTTATCTCCAAACTCAGAAAGTTGTTTTTCAGTCTGGAAAATCATGCTGTCAGCTTCGTTTAACTTGTCTGCTTTTTCTTTAGCAGCTTTGTCAGCATCGGCATTCATTTCAGCTTCTTTACGCATTCTTTCGATTTCTTCCGGAGTTAAACCTGAAGAAGCTTCGATACGAATATCGTGAGATTTACCAGTTCCTTTATCAACAGCAGTTACGTGGATGATACCGTTCGCATCGATGTCGAAAATAACTTCAATTTGAGGCACTCCTCTTGGTGCTGGCGGAATTCCGTCTAAGTGGAAACGACCGATAGTTTTGTTATCGTTCGCCATTGGACGCTCTCCTTGTAACACGTGAATTTCTACTGATGGCTGATTGTCTGCAGCAGTTGAGAAAACCTGTGATTTTTTAGTTGGAATTGTAGTGTTTGCATCGATTAATTTCGTCATTACGCTTCCCATAGTTTCAATTCCTAAAGAAAGTGGTGTAACGTCTAATAATAATACGTCTTTTACATCTCCTGTTAAAACTCCACCCTGAATTGCAGCTCCAATTGCTACAACTTCATCAGGATTTACTCCTTTTGATGGTTTTTTTCCGAAGAATTTCTCTACCTGTTCCTGAATAACCGGAATACGTGTAGAACCTCCAACCAAGATTACTTCGTCGATGTCTGAAGTTGATAAACCAGCATCTTTCAACGCTTTAGCAACCGGTTCCATAGAACGTTTTACCAAAGTATCAGCCAATTGCTCGAATTTAGCACGCGTTAAAGTAACTACTAAGTGTTTTGGTCCTGAAGCCGTAGCCGTAACATAAGGCAAGTTGATTTCTGTTTGTGCAGAAGACGACAACTCGATTTTTGCTTTTTCAGCAGCTTCTTTTAAACGTTGCAAAGCCATTGGGTCTTTACGTAAATCTACACCTTCAGCAGCGTTGAAATCGTTTGCTAACCAATCGATGATTACCTGATCGAAATCGTCACCTCCTAAGTGTGTGTCTCCGTTTGTTGACAATACTTCAAAAACACCGTCACCTAATTCTAAGATAGAGATATCGAAAGTACCTCCACCTAAATCGTAAACCGCAATTTTCTGATCGTGTCCTGCTTTATCCAAACCATACGCTAACGCTGCAGCAGTAGGTTCGTTGATGATTCTGCGTACTTTTAAACCAGCGATTTCACCAGCTTCTTTAGTAGCTTGACGTTGCGCATCGTTAAAATATGCCGGAACTGTGATAACTGCTTCAGTAACAGTTGTTCCTAAATAATCTTCAGCCGTTTTCTTCATCTTCTGAAGCGTCATCGCTGATAATTCCTGCGGCGTGTAAAGTCTTCCGTCGATGTCAACACGTGGTGTGTCATTGTCTCCTTTTACTACTTTATAAGCTACAGTTGATGCTTCTTTAGCGCTTTCGGTATATTTATTACCCATGAAACGTTTGATTGAAGCAATAGTCTTCGTTGGGTTCGTTACCGCCTGACGTTTTGCAGGGTCACCAACCTTAATTTCGCCACCTTCTACAAATGCGATTACAGATGGTGTTGTTCTTTTTCCTTCGGCATTAGCAATTACAACCGGTTCTCCACCTTCCATTACAGAAACACAAGAGTTGGTTGTTCCTAAGTCGATACCAATAATTTTACTCATAATATTAAATCTCCTTTATTGTTCGTTTTGATTGCCCCTCTACGAGTTGGCAGTGTTTTAACACGGTATCTGAAAAGACAAGGATTGTGCCAAGATGAAAATTGATAAAAAATGTCAGATTAGACTAAAAACGCAACTTCAAATACTGACAGGTTGACATTTTTAAATTATTTTTTCATGTCAAACCGATATAAAACCGGAGCAACAACCTTCGAAACATCCAACTGAAAACTCCTGTCATAAAATTTCCAAGGCGAATTTGAAAAGAAGTATAATTTATTTTGGATACTACTTATCAAAGCAGGTTCGTCAAATTCCGGACGATTATTGTCTATCACTTTAAAACTGGAAATTGAATTCTGATTTAGTTGATATTGAACAACCCGAATCGGAAACACGCCATTGTGAACCGCAAAAAGTGAATTATTATGAAATACCAAACCATCAATTCCTTTTGCAGTTACGCCTTTCGGAAATTCCATCCAATTTCTTGTTTCAGGATTTTTCATGTCAATTTGAAGGATTCCCTTCAGATAATCAGCAATAAAAAGCTTTGATTTATAATGATTAAAAGTGATTCCCTGCAAATTAAAAGCTTCCGTTTTTAAATCGAGCCAAACAGACATTTTATCATCCGAAATCTTATAAATCAACGTTTCTCCACTATCGGATATATAAACATTGTCTTGGTTATCAAGAATTAAGTCTCCAAAAATATGATTTCCTTCAACTGGAAAACGTTTTGTAATTTGCCTCGTTTTAACATCAATCTTCAAAATTTCGGCTTTGTTTTCAACCTCTTTCGAGAAACCAATCATTTCTGGCATTGAAGCCGTTGCAACCCAAAGATATTTTCCTTTGCTGTCAGGTTTCATTGCGAAAACGGAGTAATTACTGTCCAAAAACCAGTCGGAACAAACTCCGGTTTTTAAATCAAAAGCAACAATTTTCTTTTTTCGAATGCTGGAAGCTAACCAAATCTTCTGCTTTTCAAGATAAATTACACTTTCCGGATGCAAGTCTTTTTCACTTAATTGAACTACCTTTTGCGAAGTTTCAACTGGTTTATTGAGTTCCGATTTTAATTGAATTAATTGCTGAAAAGTATCCGTTTGTTTGACATTATCGAAATCCGGATCATTTTCAAAATCGACTTTGGTGTTCATCAAAGCAATTTTTTCTAAAATCTTCAGAGCCATTACTTTGTCATCGGTTAAAGCATAAGCCGCCGCCAGATTATAGGTAAACGTTGGATGCATCGGACGAAGACTGTCCAACTTCTCATTAATTTTTAAAAACTCTACGTAATTTTTAGCCTTATAAGCCGTAACACTTTGATTGTATAAATCCTTTTGTGTCTGCGAAAAAGAAGCTGTAACACAAAAAAATACAGCTGAGATTGAAAATAAAAAGTTCTTCATGATTTTTGATTGATATGTCAAATGTACAGTTTTTAAACAAATAGCATTACAATGGTTATTATAAAAATGATAAAGGATAACCAACTCTCAAATTATCGGATTATCTTTGTCTTAAACAAACCAAATCAAACGTTTATTATGGAATGTATTTCCGTTTTTGACATGCTTAAAATCGGGGTTGGACCGTCGAGTTCACACACCCTTGGCCCTTGGCGTGCTGCCGAACAGTTTTTAGCCGAAATCCGTGAACGCAAACTTATCGACAACATCAATAGAATTAAAGTTGATTTATACGGTTCTCTTTCCTTAACCGGAAAAGGCCACGCAACAGATTTAGCTGTAATGTTGGGATTAAGCGGTGCCGATCCGGAATATATTCCAGTGGAAAGCATCGATGTTATCATATCGGCTATCAAAAACAAAAAGGAAATCTTTTTAGGCAATGAAATTATCATTCCGTTTGACGTGGAAACTGATATCGTTTTCAATAAAAATTTCCTTCCTTTTCATGCCAACGGTTTGACTTTTACGATTTTCACTGATTCGGAAGAATACAGTTCTACCTTCTACTCTATTGGTGGTGGATTTGTGGTTAAAGAAGATGCAAACAATTCCAAAGAAAATTCAGAAATCAAATGTGCATTTCCTTTCCCGATTGATAAAGCCGATGAGTTATTAGCTTTCTGTCAAAAAGAAAATAAAAAGATTTCGGAAATCGTTTACGAGAATGAAAAATCGATGCGTTCCGAAGAAGTTATTCATTCTGAGTTACTTCGCATTTGGGACACGATGCTCGAATGTATGTACATCGGCTGTCACACCGAAGGCACGCTTCCAGGCGGATTGAATGTTAGACGACGCGCTTACGATATGCACAAAAATCTGATTGGTGTTTTACCCTACGACAACCCGCATTCTTGGTTACAAATCATTCGTCAGACAGAAGTGAAATTCCGTCAGATTTTGAAATGGGTATCATGTTTTGCTTTAGCCGTTAATGAAGTAAATGCTTCTTTAGGACGCGTAGTTACAGCTCCAACCAACGGAAGTGCCGGTGTAATTCCAGCCGTTTTAATGTACTATATGGTGATTGAAAACCACGAAGCCAATGAAGCGCAAATCAAACAATTTTTGATGGTAGCCGGAGAAGTTGGAAGTATTTTCAAAAAAGGTGCCACCATTTCAGCTGCGATGGGCGGATGTCAGGCAGAAATCGGCGTATCGTCAGCCATGGCAGCAGCAGCTTTGTGTGAAGTCATGGGTGGAACTCCGGAACAAGTTTTAATGGCAGCGGAAATTGCCATGGAACATCATTTGGGACTAACCTGTGACCCAATTGGCGGATTAGTACAAATTCCTTGCATTGAGCGTAATACGATGGGAGCAATTAAAGCAATCAACGCAGCAGAATTAGCTTTAGAAACCGATCCTAAAAACGCAAAAGTTCCTTTGGATAAAGTTGTCAATACGATGTGGCAAACCGCTAAAGACATGAACAACAAATACAAAGAAACTTCGGAAGGCGGATTGGCGATAACCGTTAATCTTGCTGATTGTTAAAATAAAAAAGGAAGCTGTTTAGCTTCCTTTTTACTACATTGTAATTTGTCATAATCTAAACAAAACTGCAAAAATTAAGCGGTTTTCCATTTTTACTAAATCTGGTTTCCAATCTGTAGGCAAAGGTGTTGTGGTATATCCTGTTGGGGAAGTGACACCGCCTGCCCCCGCAAAATACGGAACATTGGCTTCACGATGAACATATTCAATTCTGAAAGTTATATTATCTATTGGCATAAAATCAAAATTTGTAGAGCAATCCCATCCTCTAAATCTATCCCCCGGATTTGCCGAAAAAGGATGCGTACCTTCCGTTTGTGTTGGATCATTAGGATTTGGCAACGGGCTTGCGTCTCCAGTTGGATATAGAACTAAATATCTCCCGGGATTAGTCATCATTCCGCCTCCAACAGTCCATGCAAATTTGTTTTTATTAAACCATACACGATGGTAAATCATACCGCTCAAAAAATACTGGGAAGGTGTTTCTGAATTTCCATTAAAACCTCGCACGCCATCTCCTGTTTCAAAACCAATATCAAATGTTGACGAAAAAGCAATTTTACTAATCCCTTTAGATGTTGGCTGATTAAAATAACGTACTAGTAAACTGTTATCTGAATGAAAGCGTTTTCGGTTGGGCAAACCCGCTGCATCAGTTCCAAAATAATCATTGGTCAAAAGTTTAACAGCTTCAGTAGGACACCATGTCACATTAAACCCTAATCCGGGCATACTGTTAAACTTCCCGTAACTCTGCCATCCGTTAATTAACCAACCTTCCAATTTCAACTTTTTGGTTGGATATATCTGAACACGCATTCCATTAAAAAACCAAGGAGTATTGTCTGATGTAAACGAAGCCTGATACTCCCAATTTTCAACTTGATAATAAGAGTTTAACCCTATATATGACATAAACATTCCAAAATCTACATTTATACCATACCATTTATTAAAATGATATCCAGCATAGGCTTCAGATAAGTAACCATAAACATTGTTTAAGTTATACTGACCACGATAAACACTATAATCGTTTCTGGGAACAACTGTACTTCTAGTCCCAAATTGAAGCATAAGTTTTGCGCGAGCACCTTCATAATTAAATTCTCCGCCGATATTTGCGCTTGATAACTGCATTTCATTGTTTCGAGCCAAGGCTGTTGAACCAACAACGGTGTTATCTACTGGATTGTTAAACGAATGTGTGTAATTTGCATCAATCATTACACTTCCGGTAAAATATTTTGTAGCTAAAACAGAGGGAGAGGTTCTTCTGTCTGAGCCATTCTGCCAACTCATGTCCATCCCTTCAAAAGGAATTTTTAAAGAGTCGGATTGTGTTTGTGAAAAAGCGGCAATGGAAAACAGAGATGCCGCAAGGGTTAAAGTTTTTTTCATTAGTATTTATTTTAATTTGATTTTCGCTCCAATACAACATTTCCAACCGGATGATACACCATCGGAACATTTTCTATGGTTACATCACTTTTATCCAATCCGAAGGCTTTTTCATCGGAAATAGAAAGTCTTTTTAAAATGAAATACGATTTTAAAAGCCAGTCATGCTTAATTGAAAACTCATTTTCAACAGAAAGGAATTTTTCGATAATCACAAATTTGAAATCTGGACTTGGATTATATTTGGTGGAACCGTCAGGACGGATATGAAGATTAAGTTCTTTTCGTTCAACCAATTCCTGCACAATTTTTTTGAAATATAATTCTACTCTTGGCTGAATTCTGAACCCGACATTCAAGATTAGTTTGATTACTTTATCATCCAGAATTTCAATTACTTCATAATTTAAAGTATAAGGTTCATTGGTTCGGTTGATGTGTAAAAACCAATAGACATCGGCTCTTTTCGGTTTTTTAGCGAATATGGATTTGACGATTTTCTCTTCAATTTCGTAAGTTCTGTCTGCTTTAGACAAGTAAATTAAGTGAGTAGAATATTTCTGAATGTTGTCGTCTTCGCTTAATTCATTTAATAGTGGAGATTGCTCGGCAAGATTGATAAACTTCAAATACTTATTGTTGAGTTTTCTTGAATAATACCAAACGTACATCACCATAAAGATGAACAGTTCAAAGAACAAGAACATCCATCGTTCTTTGATTTTTACCACGTTGGCAATAAAAAACGAAACTTCAATGGTTGAGAATATGATAAGCAGTATAGCAACCCAACCAATTTTTACTTTTTTGATAAAAATCAGGTAATAAGTCAAAAGAAAAGTCGTCATCAGCATGGCAATTGTAATGGAAAAACCATACGCCGCTTCCATATGCGCTGAATTTTTGAAGTATAAAATCATCATAACACAACCAATCCATAAAATAGTATTGATCGATGGAATGTAGATTTGACCTTTCAATTCCGTTGGATTTTTTAAGGCTACTCTAGGCCAAAAGTTTAACGAAATAGCTTCATTAATAAGTGTATACGAACCACTAATCAAAGCTTGTGATGCAATAATAGCAGCTGCTGTTGCAATTATGATTCCGAAAAGTAAAAACCATTCTGGCATAATTGCGTAAAATGGATTTCGCCCTCCCAATAATGGATTTCCCTGAGACATTAACCAAGCGGCTTGTCCAAGATAATTCACTAATAATGAAACTTTTACAAAGCCCCAAGTAATACGGATATTCTTTCTTCCGCAGTGGCCTAAATCGGAATATAAAGCTTCAGCTCCGGTGGTACAAAGAAAAACGGCTCCCAATAACCAAAATCCTTGTGGATATTCCACTAAAAGACGATAAGCATAAACGGGATTCAGCGCTTTAAAAATCTCAGGATGATGAACAATTTGCGAAACTCCTAAAACAAAAAGCATTGAAAACCAAACCACCATTGCTGGTCCAAATAAGCTTCCAACTTTTTGAGTTCCAAAACGCTGAAAGAAAAACAAAGCGGAAAGAATCCCAATCACAATAGGAATTGTCGGTATTCCCGGAATAATAACATCCAAACCTTCAACGGCAGAAGCTACAGAAATTGGCGGGGTAATAATTCCATCTGCCAAAAGGGTTGTTGCTCCTAAAATGGTAGGAATCACGAGTTTTCCTTTTCCGAAGCGTTTTACTAAAGCGTAAAGGGAAAATACACCACCTTCACCATTGTTATCCGCAGAGAGCGTTAAAAAAATGTATTTGAAAGTGGTCTGAAACGTCAAGGTCCAGAAAACGCAGGAAATCCCACCGTAAACCAATAATTCAGATATTGGCCGATCTCCTATTATCGATTTCATCACGTATAAAGGGCTTGTTCCGATATCTCCATAGATAATTCCAAGTGCGACAAGCAACGAAGCAGCAGTAACCTTATTTACATTTTGTGTGCTCATTTTAATTTAAAACATTGATTAGAAATAATTTATATTGATTTTAATTTGAAAAATTCAGGCAATAGAAAGACTGACTATGAAACAATTGCTCATAATCCTGAAATGATTTTATGATGATTTAATTAGCTGATGTTGAAACGATACCCTATTCCCGATTCGGTTAAAATATGCTTCGGACGGTTGGGATCTTTTTCGATTTTCTTTCTAAGTTGGGCGATAAAAACTCTTAAATATTGGGTTTGATCGATATAACTCGGCCCCCAAACATCTCTTAAAATATGTTGATGAGTAAGTACTCTTCCTTCATTTTTAATAAATAAAGAAAGTAGCGTGTATTCTGTAGCGGTAAGTTTTAGAACTTCATTATCAACTTTTACGATTCTTGCAGAAAAATCAATTTGAATGTTGTCTATCGAAACAATTGGTTCATTGGAAGCTCCCGCAATATTTCTAAGTACAGCTCTAACTCTGGCAAGTAATTCCTGTGTACGAAATGGCTTGGTAAGATAATCGTTAGCGCCATTATCTAAGGCTTTCACGATTTCTTCTTCGGCACTTTTTACTGATAAAATGATAATTGGATTATTAAACCATTCCCGAAGCTGAACTAAAACATTTTGACCATCATCATCTGGAAGTCCCAAATCTAAAAGAACTACATCCGGCGGATGGCTCGCAGCTAATAGCAGACCTTCTTTTGCATTAGCGGCAAATTCCGTTTTGTAACCATTGGCTTCCAAAGTGATTTCCAATAGTTTACGAATTTGACTTTCGTCGTCTATCACTAAAATAGTTGCGCTATTCATGACTAATCGAATTGGTTTGCATTACTACTGCCGGGAATGAAATGGTAAAAATTGCACCACTTCCTTCTTCTTTATTTGTTACGGAAACTTCGCCTTTTTGAGCTTCTACAAATCCTTTTACTATGGAAAGTCCTAAGCCGGTTCCTCCTGTTTTAGAATCTTTCAAGCGATAAAACTTATCAAAAACCCTATCGATTTCATCTTCCGGAAAACCATTTCCATCGTCTGTAATTGTTATGACACAAGTCTTTACATGTTCATCATCTCCATCAATATTAACATCAGGATTGTATTCGATTCCTATTTCAATTAAAGCACCTTGAGGCGTATATTGAGAGGCATTAAAGGTTAGGTTATAAACAATTTGTTCTGTCAATCCATAATCTAATTTAAAGAGCGGAAGATAATCCGGAGTTTTCACTTTCACCCGATGATGCACCAGTTCTTCTTTAAGATGATTCAAAACATTGTACACCAATTCCTTTACATCACACCAATCCATTTTAGGTCGAATATATCCGGATTCAAGGCGTGACATATTAAGAAGATTTTCAACCTGATGGTTCAGTCTTAAGGACGCTTTTTCCATTTCACTTAAGAGTTTTGTACTGTTTTCTTCGGATATTTTCGGCTTTACCTGAAGTGTTCCAACTGCTCCCATAATGGTTGAAATAGGCGTACGTAACTCGTGTGATAATGAATCTAGTAACGTATTGTAAAGTTTCATGGTTTGTAGCTTCGCTTCTTTTGCATGAGCCAATTGATTGGCCTTTCTGATCTTAAACGTCAACACAGCATTAATCAAAGCAATAATAAAAAAGAGAAGTAATAACAAACCGTCTTTAGCGGTTTCAATGTGAAGTGTATAATAAGGTTTGATAAATAGAAAATCCATTAGCAACGCACTTAAAACTGCCGCTAAAAGTACTGCGTAAATATCCAGGAAAATGGCCAAAATTGATACCAGCACCAAAAGCAAATATCCAATAACCGTATAATCGAGATAATCCCGGGTAAACAATAATAATCCTGAAATCAGTAAAACAGAAAAGAAACTAAAAAAGTATTGGTTTTTAGCTCGCGTATTTTCAATAAATGCCTTCACTTTTTCTCGATGTTTAAATACAAGACAAAGTTAAGTCATAAGTTGTAAGTATTTTATAAGATGAAATGTGAGAAGTATAAAGATTTTATAAAGATTATTTTTTCGGTTTTCTTCGCGTATCAATAATATGAACGATTTTCCAAACGCCATTCTCCTGAATCATCGTAAATGAATTCACTCCGGAATGACTTAGTTTGCCGTTAATGTAGAATTCATAAGACGTCCAAGCGTTCGCCATAGTTCCGTCAATCTGGATGTTGTAGCCTAAAATTCTTTCCTCAAATTTCATGTCTTTTGGGAAAGTTGAAAACGATTTGTAAAATTCTGAGATATTTTCATCGGTTAATCTAGTTCCCTTCTGTCCTTCCGTTATCGACTGCAACATCATTTTCTCATGACAAACCGATTTAATCTTCACGGTATCTTTGGCGTGAAATCCATCGAAAAAAGTTTTAACCGTATTTTCCACATCTGCCTCTTGAGCAAACGAAGCAACTGAAAAACAAATTGTTAGCAATAAAAACATTTTTTTCATAACGACTATCTTTTAAATCATAAGTAGTATTTATCGCGATATTGTTACGCTATTCTGTAAATTGTAGTAATTTTACATTTATTAAACAATTAAAACATAAGTTTACAGTCAGTGCTTTTCAATTCTGACTTTTAACTTCTAACTTTATAGGACCATGTCTGTAGCTAAAAAAGATTACAAAAGAATTACCACAAAATCATTGATTGATATGAAAGCCAATGGAGAAAAAATTTCCATGTTAACGGCTTACGATTATACGATGGCAAAGATTGTCGATAGTTCAGGAGTCGATGTTATTCTGGTTGGTGATTCTGCGAGTAATGTGATGGCGGGACATGAAACAACCTTACCAATTACTTTAGATCAGATGATTTATCATGCTTCTTCGGTGGTTCGTGCTGCGGAAAGAGCTTTGGTTGTTGTCGATTTACCTTTCGGAAGTTACCAGTCTGATCCTCGTGAGGCGCTTCGTTCTTCCATCAGAATTATGAAAGAAAGTGGCGGCCATGCTGTAAAATTGGAAGGTGGTAAAGAAATCAAAGAAAGTATCAAGAAGATTCTTCATGCCGGAATTCCGGTTATGGGACATTTGGGCTTGACACCACAATCCATCTATAAATTCGGAACCTATACCGTTCGTGCCAAAGAAGAAGCCGAAGCTGAAAAATTATTAGAAGACGCCAAAATGCTTGAAAAAATTGGATGTTTCGCCTTAGTTTTAGAAAAAATTCCAGCTGCTTTAGCACAAAAAGTTGCCGAAAGCATTTCCATTCCTGTCATCGGAATTGGTGCCGGAAGCGGTGTTGACGGTCAGGTTTTGGTTTTACATGACATGATTGGTATGACACATGAATTCAGTCCGCGTTTCTTACGTCGTTATATGAATTTATATGAAGATATGACCAAAGCCATCGGGCAATATGTAACCGATGTGAAAGCCGTTGATTTTCCAAATGCGAATGAACAATATTAGTATCGATACGGAAAGAGTCTTTTCCAAACCACTAAATTTTGCTGATGCTTCGTTTATCTACGAATTACTTAATACGGAAGGTTGGAAACGTTTTATAGGCGATCGAAAAATAGATTCGCTTGAAGATGCAGAACTTTATATCGAAAAAATTTTAGATTCTAAAACAGTTACTTACTTCGTAATCATTGAAAAAGTTTCGAATGCTAAAATTGGTCTTTTTACCATAATTCAAAGAGATTTTTTAAAGCACCCTGATATTGGTTTTGCTTTTCTACCAGAATTTAACGGAAAAGGATTTGCTTATGAAACGGCTTATGCATTTATGCAAATTTTGTCTAAAAAGTATAATCATTTATCTGCCATTACAGATTTAGACAATACTAATTCCATAAAACTTCTTGAAAAATTAGGCTTAAAATTCAAAGAAGTAATTAATGAAAATGATCAAAAATTAAACCTTTTTGAAATTGAGTTCGGATCAAAATAAAATAATTTCCACAAAAGATAATCTTCAGGTTTTACACGAAGACAATCACATTATTGTGGTTAACAAACGTGTTGGCGATATTGTTCAGGGTGACAAAACCGGCGATAAGCCCTTGTCTGATGTCGTAAAAGAATACATTAAAGAAAAATACAACAAACCAGGCGAAGTTTTCTTAGGTGTTGTGCATCGCCTTGACCGACCTACTACCGGAATTGTGGTTTTTGCAAGAACTTCAAAAGCATTAACCCGATTAAACGATTTGTTCAAAAACCGTGAAACGCAAAAAACGTATTGGGCAGTTGTAAAAAATCAACCTGCTAAAACAGAGGACAATCTGGTGCATTTTTTGAAACGTAACCCGAAAAACAATACTTCTAAAGCCCATACAAAAGAAATTCCTGATAGTAAAAAAGCTAGTTTAGATTATAAAATCATTAAGAAACTGGATAATTACTATGCTTTGGAAATCAATTTACATACGGGAAGACACCATCAAATTCGTAGTCAGCTTTCTGCGATTGGTTGTCCGATAAAAGGCGATTTAAAGTACGGTTTTGACCGAAGCAATCCTGACGGCGGTATTCATCTTCATGCCCGAAAATTAGTTTTAACACATCCAGTTACTAAAGATATTTTGGATATTATTGCACCAACTCCTAACGAAACCATTTGGAATTGTATCTGATTTTTTGTTAATTTATCGCTTGATATTTTAACATTTACAGATGAAAAAACAACTACTTTTCGGATTTGCCCTACTAAGTCTAACTGCTTTTTCCCAAGAACATTTTTCTGGAATCAACATTTCCAAACGTGGCGGATTGCTTAATGCTTCCATCAACCCTGCTGAATTAACCAACATGAGTAAAAAATACGATGTTAATGTTTTTACTTTTAGTTTGAACTTTTCCAACAACAAAATTGGTTTTAGCGATTTAACTGGCGGTGAAGATATAGAAGATAAAATTTTCAGTGGTTCCGAGCCTACTTCTGCCCGATTGGATGCTTTAATTCAAGGACCTTCCTTTGCAATGAAGTACAAAAAATGGGGTTTTGCTTTTTGGACAGCCGGAAATGTAAAAGCCAATGCTATCGATGTTGATGTTAACTTCGGTAACGCCGTAACCAATTCATTTTTAGGAACAGCCGATATCAATTCCAATCACAATCAGCGTATGAATGCTGCTGCCTGGGGCGAAATCAACCTTTCGGCTGCTCGTGAAATTATCGAAATCGGAAATCATAAACTTAGCGCCGGAGGAACTTTAAAATTATTATTTCCAGGTTCTTATATGAATATGGGAGTTAATCAATTACAAGGAACCGTAACAAACGATCCAGTTACTGGTGATGTGTATTTATATGATGCGACAGCAAGTATAAACTTTGCTTATTCCGGTTCTTTAGCTAACAGTTACGAAGACAGTTCTAATTACAGTAAATTATTTGCCGGCGGATTAAGTGGTTTTGGAGTTGATTTTGGATTCAATTATCAGATGAAAGAAAAAGTTCAGGAAACAACAGATGGTGGCGATTACACGGTTGACGGATATAAATTAAATGCCGGACTTTCTTTCAGAAATATGGGAAGCATGACTTTCAAAGATGACAATAACAATTCATCCAACTATGCTTTAAACATTCCTACTTCTGATCCTTTAAATCTTGCAGATTTTGAAGAAACAGAAAGTATCGTCGATATCGAACAAACTTTAATTGATCGTGGTTATCTAACCAAAGAATCCTCAAACGGCGATTTTAAAGTAAAACTTCCTGCGGTTATCAACGCTTATGTAGATTATCGTATTTACAATAAATGGTCGGCTTCGCTTTATATGCAACAAAAAATTTCAGATGATTCAGAAAATGATTTTACAACCATTCAGAACATTTATACTTTAACACCACGATTTGGCGGCAAAAATTACGAATTGTATTTACCCCTTTCCAGCAATGAAGTTTCAGGATTCACAACTGGTTTTGGTTTCCGTTTAGGAGGCTTTTTCTTAGGTTCTGGTTCTATCGTGACGGCTGCTTTAAACGATTCGAAACAAGCTGATATTTATATGGGATTCCGTTTCGGAATTTAATTTTCACTCTTATTTACAAACAAATGAATTCAAAAATTGATAAATTAAAAAGAGACGGCTATTCTCTAGACTTGGGAAGCATTATTTCCCAAATGTTTGAAAACTACAAAAAAATTGCACTTAATGGCGGCTTGGTGATTCTTATCGCTTCCGTAGCGCTTATCGTTTTAATCTTTGGTGGCGTTGGAATTATTTATGGCTTCAGTGACTTTACCCAAAGCATGATGGATTTACAACCAACTAACTTTTCTTCCGTTGGATTAATTGGTTATATCGTTGGAGCTACTTTAGTTGGGGCTTTAATGTATCCGTTAACGGCAGGATTAATCCAAATGGCACACGAAGCCGAAATGAACAGAGAACCGAATGTTTCAATCGCTTTTGAACATTATAAATCTACTTATTTTAAAGAACTTTTTACCGCAGGATTACTAATTGGTTTCGCTACAAACACGATTTCAGTTTTATTCCAATATATGTTTTTAAATTGGATTGGAATGTTGATTACTTACGCCATTGCACTTTTATCGGTTTTCACCGTTCAGTTGATTATTTTCGAAAAAAACAAAGCAATTGAAGCTATTTCCAACAGTTTTGCTCTGGTTTTGAAACAACCAATTATGATTTTAGTTGCTTTGATTATTGCGATTGTTATTGCCTGTTTAGGGCTAATCGGACTTTGTATCGGAATCTTTTTCACCATGCCAATTATCTATTCCACTTATTATATTTTATATAAAAATGCAGTTGGTATTGATAATAAGACAGAAATTGACGAAATTGGTACAACTTTAGATATGTAACAGAAAAATTTAAAAATATAAACTATGAAATGGCAAGGCAGAAGAAAAAGTGACAACGTTGAAGACCGTCGTGGAATTTCCGGCGGACAAGTAGCCGTTGGTGGTGGAATCATTGGTATTGTAGTGTTACTTCTAAACATGTTTGGAGGAGAAAATGCTAAAATGCTGACTCCTGTTTTAGAGCAAATGCAACAAAACCAAGGGCAAACAACACAAACGGAACAAGTTGAACTTACGCCAGAACAAAAAGAATTAGGTGATTTTGCTTCTACCGTTTTTGCGGATACAGAAGATATTTGGCATAAAGTCTTTGAAGAAAACGGCATGACTTACGAAGAACCTAAAATGGTTTTATTCACCGGACAAGTGCAAACTGCTTGTGGTGGAGCAACTTCCGCTTCTGGTCCATTCTATTGTCCTGGCGATAAAAAAGTGTACATGGATTTAGATTTCTTCGAAGAATTGCGTACTCGTTTTGGTGCTAAAGGCGGAGATTTTGCTATCGCTTATGTAATCGCACACGAAGTTGGTCACCACGTACAAACTATCTTAGGAACTTCGGGTAAAGTACGTCAGTTACAAGCTAGTAAAAGCGAAGCTGAAGCCAATAAATTATCTGTTTGTTTAGAATTACAAGCTGATTTTTACGCAGGTTTGTGGGCGCATTACAATCAGAAATATATTGAAGCAGGTGATATCGAAGAAGCTTTAAGTGCAGCACATGCGGTTGGTGACGATGCTATTCAAAGTAAAATGCAAGGTCATGTAGTACCAGAATCCTTCACACACGGAACTTCTGAGCAACGTATCAAATGGTTCACTCGCGGTTTCAAAACGGGTGACATCAAATTGGGTGATACATTCGCAGAAGAACTAGATTAATTTTACAAACACATTTTATTGGAAAGAGGTAGCTACAATGTAACTGCCTCTTTTTTTTTATCAATATCCTTTACTGAAACTGAGACTGCGACTGAAAGCTACCCAAGCCAACCTTCCCTATCTAAACTCCTATATTGAATAGCTTCTGAAATATGACTGGAATTAACGGTATCAGTTCCTTCCAAATCGGCAATGGTTCGGGAGACTTTTAAAATTCTGTCGTAAGCTCGTGCGGATAAATTTAAACGCTCCATAGCCGTTTTTAGCAGATTTAGTGATGTTTCATCCAATTTGCAATATTCCCGAATGTGTTTAGTAGTCATTTGAGCATTGTAATGAAGATGCTCGAAAGTTTCGAATCTCTTAGATTGTAGTTCTCGTGCTTTTGTAACACGATTTCTGATGTCAACACTGCTTTCTCCGTTTCGGGTATCGGATAACTTTTCAAACGGAACAGGTGTTACTTCAATATGAATATCGATTCGGTCTAATAATGGTCCCGAAATCTTACTCAAATACCGATTCATTTCTGCCGGAGTTGAAGTTACAGGAGCCTCCGGATCATTGAAATAGCCACCCGGACTTGGATTCATACTCGCCACCAACATAAACGATGACGGATAGGTAATTGTAAATTTAGAACGTGAAATGGTAACTTCTCTATCTTCTAAAGGTTGCCGCATGACTTCTAGAACTTCACGCTTAAATTCGGGTAATTCGTCTAAAAAAAGAACACCATTGTGTGCCAAAGAAATTTCTCCAGGCTGCGGATAACTCCCTCCACCAACCAAAGCTGTACTCGACGCGGAATGATGCGGATTTCGAAACGGTCGTTGATTCATCAAGCCTGCCACTTTCACTTTTCCGGCCACACTGTGAATTTTCGTAGTTTCCAAGGCTTCTTTTAGAGTCATTGGTGGCAAAATACTCGGTAATCGTTTGGCCAACATCGTTTTACCAGAACCCGGCGGACCAATTAATACAATATTATGACCACCAGCTGCCGCAATTTCCATACATCGTTTAATTGACTCTTGGCCACGAACTTCGGCAAAATCGAATTCAGGGAAATCTAAGGTTTTATAAAATTCTTCACGGGTGTTTACTATTGTTGGCACTAAATTTCCTTTTCCGTTGAAAAAATCGATGACTTCCAGTACATTTTCCACTCCGTAAACTTCTAAATCGCTTACAATAGCTGCTTCTTTTGCATTAATTTTCGGTAAAAAGAAACCTTTAAAACCTTCTTCTTTCGCTTTTATAGCAATGGATAAAGCACCTTTTATCGGTTGCAGACTTCCGTCTAGCGATAGTTCTCCCATAATCATATACTTATCCACTTCCTCTGATTTTAACTGACCAGAAGCGACGAGAATACCAATTGCCAAAGTTAAATCATAGGCTGAACCTTCTTTGCGTAAATCGGCGGGCGCCATGTTAATGGTGATTTTCTTTCCGGGAAGCTCGTAACCGTTATTTTTTAATGCGGCTGCAATACGATAACTGCTTTCTTTTATGGCGTTGTCAGGTAATCCAACCAAATGATATCCGATTCCTTTATCGATATTTACTTCTACAGTAATCGTTGTGGCGTCTACTCCAAAAACGGCGCTTCCAAATACTTTTGTTAACATGGCGTATAATTTTTTTCAAAGCTACAAAAATATTTGTAAGAAAAATTATATTTTTAATTGGCTGTCAAAAAATATTACCTATAAAAAAACCTCTCATTCGAGAGGCTTACTTTATTTCTTGAAGTTTGCAATTCCATTTTTCAACCAGGATTTATATTCCGCTACATCTGGTGTGTAACCAACTGGTTTTGAAATATCTTTTCCATCAACATCTAAAATCACATAATACGGTTGCGCATTGATATTGTAGCGCTCAATCTGAAATTCTCTCCATTTCTTCCCGATTGTGGTCACTTCACTTCCAGATTTCGAAACATATTGTTCCGCTTTCGGCAATTCACGCTGATCGTCGCCGTACAACGAAATCAACACGATATCATTTTTTAAGATTTTCAGAATCTCTGCATCAGACCAAACATTTTCTTCCATTTTTCTGCAGTTGGCGCAGGCATGACCTGTAAAGTCCAACAAAACTGGTTTATTTACTTTTTTAGCATAAGCCAATCCTTGTTCGTAATCGTGAAAAGCGGTAATTCCTAATGGTCCGATATGCGCATTTTCGGGTAATGCCGACACAGTTGAAGTTGATACCGCATTATTTTGATATCCAACACCATAAGGACTTTCACTGTATGTCATTGGCGGTGTAAATCCGCTTAAT
Source organism: Flavobacterium sp. (assembly GCF_032153895.1). Classification (GTDB taxonomy): domain Bacteria; phylum Bacteroidota; class Bacteroidia; order Flavobacteriales; family Flavobacteriaceae; genus Flavobacterium. Next base: position 39,879 of record NZ_JALDYN010000008.1, on the reverse strand, counting down.
ATTTTTAACGGAGCTCCCCATAAACCTGGAATCAGATAAATTGTAAATGTGGTTACAAATAGAGCAACAAACAATCTTCCGACAGAAATATGTGTAATTGGGCTATCATGTGGTAAAATCAGTTTTCCGAAAAGATACAAAGCCCAAGCTCCGAAAACGGCAATCCAAATGGCTAAAAACACTTCTCTTTCCAATAAATGCGTTTGCAAAACCAAATCGGCATTGGATAAAAATTTAAAAGCAAAAGCTAATTCCAAAAATCCTAAAGAAACTTTTACTGTATTCAACCATCCGCCTGATTTTGGCAAGGAATTCATCCAACCCGGGAACATGGCAAATAACATAAACGGTAAAGCAATCGCCGATGAGAAACCTAACATTCCTACAATTGGTCCAATTCCACCTTGTCTGGCAGATTCTCCCAGCAATGAACCAACAATCGGTCCGGTACAAGAAAATGAAACTACGGCCAAAGCCAAAGCCATAAAAAAGATTCCAACAACTCCGCCTCTATCGGCTTGTCTGTCGATTTTATTTAAAAAAGAATTCGGTAAAACAATTTCAAAAGCACCTAAAAACGATGCTGCAAAAACAATCAAAATGATAAAGAAAATGATGTTAAACCAAACATTCGTTGATAAAGCATTCAAAGAGTCAATCCCAAAAATCGCAGAAATTATCATTCCCAAACCAACATAAATGACGATGATTGAAATTCCGTAGATAAATGCATTGCGAATTCCGGCAGCTTTAGTTTTACTTTGCTTCGTAAAAAAGCTGACCGTCATTGGAATCATAGGGAATACACAAGGCGTCAACAATGCAGCGAATCCACCTAAAAAGGCTAAAATAAAAATTCCCCACAAACTCTTTTTCTCCTCTTTTTCTGAAACCGGTTCAACTGATGTAGAAGTTGCTTCTTTAACTTCAGAAGTCGCTGTTGTATCTGCAACCGTATTTGTTTCTGTTGTGGCTGTATCTAAAGAAGTTACAGGAGTTGCAACATCCGTTTTAGCATCTGTAGTAGTTGTTGTAGGTTTTACATTCATCGGAGGCAACTTAAACTCGAAAGTTTTGTCATCTTGAACACAAGATTCCTTACAAACCTGATATTCCACATACACCGAAATCGATTTCAAATTCGGGTTCGTGATTTTAACCGTTTGTTTGAACTGCGCTTTGCCTTCAAACATGTATTCGTCAACTTCAAAATCCTTGCTGTAAACTTTTTTGTACGGACTTTCTTTGGTTTTTCCGACTAATTCAAAATTTCCTTTAGCGTTTTTAAAGTTGAAAACTGTTGGCAACGAACCTCCATCTGGCGTAAATTGAGAAAACATATGCCATTCGTGTTCGATATTGGCATCGAAAACCAAAACCACTTCGGTATCTGATTTTTTCTCAACCGATGTTTTCCAGCTAACCGGATTTAAAAGTTGTGCTTGCGAACTTAAAAACGTAAAAAATAAAAGTAATAGGGCGTAAAATCGTTTCATTACTGTAATTCGAATTTTAATATAGTTTGTGTTGTTTTTGTAACTGAAAATCTTTGGTCTGCGCGGCTTCCCACAATCCAGACGATTTCGTTTCCAGAGCATAAAAGCCAAGTGTTTTCTTTATCAATCAACGAAAATTTTTCGTCTTTAAAATGTTTACTGACTTTCTTTTTTCCCTGCATTCCGAATGGGTAAAAATAATCACCTTGCTGCCATTTACGAAATACTAACGGAAACTTTAACGAATCTTTATCAACAAAGATAATCGCTGAACTTTCCGGGTCTGTAACTTTTGTTACATTGGTAATTTTCATTGGCAACGGAAATTCGATTTCAGTTTGATTTTCCGCTACAAAATACGCTTCTGAAGATGGGGTTGCAATCGGTTCCAAAATCAAAACATCGCGGTCTTTCAATAATCTGAAATGCTCCGAAAAAATCTGTTTTCCGGACTGAGCTTCGACTAAATTGTAAATATCATTCCACGCTGTAAATCCAAAAGGTTTTAGCCATTGATACAGATAAGCCTGATAATTCGGTAGTACTTTTAGTTCGGCGAGATGGATTCGTTTCTGATTTTCAACATCTTCCACTACTTTTCTGTACACAATTCGGGAAGCGTCATCAACCATTGATTGTGTTTGTTGCAAGTTTTCCAACGTTTGCTGAAAGGAATTCAAAAAGTTCGGATTCAGTTCTTTCAATATCGGAACAATATCATGACGTAGTTTGTTTCGCAAATATTTATCCGAAGCGTTACTCGAATCTTCTCGCCAATCAATTCTATTCTCTTTGGCATAATTTACAATCTCATCACGTGAAAAAACCAAAAGCGGACGAACAACTTTATCATTCAATTGCGGAATTCCAGTCAAACCTTCCAATCCGGTTACTCTGGTAAAATTGATTAAAAAAGTTTCAACGGAATCATCTAAATGGTGTGCTGTTAGCAAATAATCAAATGCTTCTTCTTCAATTAATTTGTCAAACCAATTGTATCGCAATTGTCGTGCAGCTAATTGAATGGATAATTTATTTGAATCGGCGTATCCTTTTGTATTGAAATGATTTACAAAGAATTCAATGCTTAAATTATTGCATACAGATTTGACAAAATTTTCATCTTCATCACTCTCATTTCCTCTCAAATTGAAATTGCAATGAGCTACTGAGAAACCAATTTCTGATTGCTTCAAAAGATGTAGCAAAACCATACTGTCAACACCGCCGCTTACAGCAAGCAGCAACTTCTTCTCTTTTAAAAAAGAAAGTTTTTGATTGATATGATTTTGGAATTTTGAAAGCATGCTCAAATGTATGAAAATTAACCAAGTAACACTTCACGCATCGCTTTGGCTTTCAGCAAACATTCTTCGTATTCCATTTCAGGCTTGGATGCTGCGGTAATGGCACTTCCTACGGAAAAAGAAACATATTTTTCATTAGAATTGTATAAAATACTGCGGATGACCACATTAAAATCGAAATCGTTCTCCGGTGTAAAATATCCAACTGCGCCGCTGTATAAACCACGTTTGGATTCTTCCAGTTCTTCAATGATTTGCATCGCGGAAATTTTTGGTGCTCCGGTCATGCTTCCCATCGGAAATGTGGTTTTGATAATTTCAATTGGTGAAGTGGCTTCATCAACTTCTGAAACAACCGTCGAAATCATCTGATGCACTTGCTTAAAGGTATAAATGCCACACAATTCTTCTACTTGAACCGAACCTTTTGTGGCGGTATGCGACAAATCGTTACGAACCAAATCGACAATCATAATGTTTTCGGAACGTTCTTTCGGATTTTGTGATAACTCGATTTTAGATTGTTCATCCAATTCGTCATCAAAAACACGTTTTGCAGTTCCTTTAATCGGTTGGGAAATTATCTTGGTTCCTTGTTTTCTCAAATAGCGTTCGGGTGAAGCTGATAAAAGAAAATCAGTGTTGTTTTTGAAAAAAGTAGCAAATGGCGGTTCCGAAATAGCGTTCAGTTTCTGATAAATTTCAAACGGGTGAATTGTTGTGTTTTCCGCATAAAACTCCATACAAAAATTGGCCTCGTAAATATCGCCGCGATGAATATGCTGCAACATTTCAGTTACTTTTTCAAGGTATTTTTCTTGGGAAATACGTTGTTGGATAAAAATCTCTGATTGTTGATTACTAATTGCTAATTGCTGATTGCTAATTGCTATAAAATCTTCCTCCAGCTCATCATCACACATATTCAAGTAACAGATTTCCAATTCATTATCTTTAAGCAGAAAGAGTTTTTTAGGCTGAAAAAAGTACAAGTCAGAGAATTGCAATCCGTCAAAATTATTGGACTTTAATCTTTCCGTATCGTTTTTCAAATCATAAGACAAATATCCAAAAAGCCAGTCTTTGGTTTGCTGTTGGTATTGCTTCAAATCTTCGAAAGCGTTTTGATAATCGGTTTTGATTGAGGTAAATGCATCACAGGCAAGAACACAATCGTAGCTTCCGTAGTGTTGCGGATAGTTGTTGCTGTCGAGAAAAATTACTTCCCGAAATTGTTGCGCCCAACCCAATAGTTGTTCCTTGAATTGTGTTGGATTGTCAATATGTTTAATAACCGAAGTTCGCAATAGATTTTGTAAATAAATTAGTCACAAAGATACTAGCAAATTTAAGCAACTTTTGACAATTCTTTCATTTGTAAATATTTCTTACATTTATAAAACCAACTCTAAAAACCATTACTTATGAAAATTGCAACTATTATTATTCGGGTATTGATGGGAGCCTTACTGTTGTTTGCTTCAATTGCTTATTTTTTCAAACTGTTCCCCGAACCTGAAATTACTGGAAATCTTAAAACTTTTAATGAAGGAATGGCGGCCTCCGGATACTTGATGAATCTTGTCAAAGGCTTGGAATTGTTATGCGGATTAGCGTTAATATCCGGAAAATTCATCCGTTTGGCTAATTTGGTTTTATTACCAATTTCTGTGAATATTGTTTTGGTTCATCTTTGTTTGGATCCGGCTAATATTGGCGCTGGAGCTTTTCTATTTCTTGGAAACCTCTTTCTGATTTACAGATATTGGGATTCGTATAAACAAGTTTTTCAGCCTTAAATAAAAAACCCAATCAGTGCGATTGGGTTTTATTTTTTGAAGAATAACTATCTTATTTCATGGCTTCAACCAACAAATGAGTACCACCGGCTAATACCGTAGTATTACCATCAGCCATATTTGAATAAATACTCACTTCCTGATATGCTGTTAAATTACATAATTTTGACATTGTCACAGTTCTTGTATCGCCATTACCCAAAGAAGTATAGGTTCTTGTTCCTGGGATTTCAGCACCATAGATTCCCAAAAAGAATTCAGGATTTACGGTTCCTGCATTTATTTTTCTCAAAATAACAGTATAGGTAATTTTATAAATACCATCTTTTGTTACCTGAATTTTTGTTGGGTTTGCACCCAAAGTAATATTTTGACTGAATGCCGCAGTACCTAAAACAATTTCTCCGTTATTCAATACTGAATTGGCTGTCTTTGTCACTTCTGCATAGCCTCTGAAAGAAGTAAATTCTTTCCAAGAAGCTTTTCCGTTAGCGTCAGAAACCAACACTCTACCATCAGCCTGAGTACCGTCAACAATTTTCACTGAACCGGCAACATGTAATCTTTCATCGGGCGCATTCGTTCCGATTCCTACTTTGTTATTACTATTTGACGAATCTCCCAAAACAATTGCATTTGCCTGTGCTACCGTAGCGCTTCTACCGATAGCGGTTGAGTTTTGACCGGAAGCAGTTGCTCCATAACCTAATGCAATTGCCTGTTCACCACTCGAGTGAGAAGTATTACCTAAAGCAAGGGAATTATTGGTAGTTGAATTTGCAGAATAACCAACCGCAACCGATAAATTTCCCGACGAAACCGAAGATCTACCCATTGCAATTGAGCTGTTATTTTGAGCACGGGCATTATGTCCTAAAGCCAAAGACTGAAATCCGGATGCATTTGCTGCATATCCTAAAGCGGCTGCCTCATTACTATTGACAGCTCTAGCATTAGTTCCGATTGCAGTTGAATTATTTTCATTGGCTGCTGCATTATTTCCTATCGCAATTCCTCCAAGTGGATGATATGTAGAAAATAAAGCGTTATTAACTTTCATGATCATTGGGAAATAATTATTAGTTCCTAAGTAATCTGAAGCCGTAACATTGTTTCCATTTAAAGCCCAATTGGTTGATGTAGCTGCCGAAACCGTAGACAATGTTTTCCAAGCTGTCCCATCCCAATAACAAAAACCAACTGCTAAAGAAGCACTTGCATTTGTGTTATAAACCAACAAACTTGTTGCGGGAGATGTAATAGTTATAGCATCTGTAGAAGAAGTTAAACTCACTCTTGGAATCAATAATCCGGAATTTGCACTGGTAATATCCAACATCGAAGACTTATCAGGATTTGAATTTCCTATACCTACCTGAGCATTAACATTATAACCAATTACACTTACAAAAAGAAATATGACGTAGTTTTTAATTTTCATTTTATGTTGTTTAAAAAATCAAGCAAAAATATTTAGTAAACACCTATAAAAAAATTGACAATCATCATGAAGAACCTTTAAAACCAAAGCTTCAATATTATAAATACAAAACATTTAAAGCTATTCGAAGAATAAACAATAAGAATTAAGAAATAAATTTAACCTCATTAAAAATTTCATCAAATATTCAGAAAATTCACAAAAATAGCAATTGTTATCATTGTAACATATTAAGTTTTTGATAATAAAAAAGCCTGCTTTTAATAAGCAGGCTTCATTTTTAAAACATTATTTTTCTTACACATGCAACGCTCTGTTCGCTGTTGCAGCTAAAGCAGCTTCCTTAATTGCTTCGGCAAATGTCGGATGTGCGTGTGACATTCTTGAAATATCTTCTGCTGATGCTCTGAATTCCATCGCGGTAACAGCTTCTGCAATTAAATCTGCAGCTCTTGCTCCAATCATGTGGATTCCTAAAACTTCATCTGTAGTGGCATCGGCTAAAATCTTCACAAATCCCTCAATATCAGCACTTGCACGAGCACGACCTAATGCTTTGAAAGGGAAACTTCCTGCTTTGAACGCAATTCCCGCTTCTTTTAATTGCTCTTCCGTTTTACCAACAGCAGCAACTTCAGGCCAAGTGTAAACAACACCAGGAATTAAATTATAATCGATGTGTGGTTTTTGACCAGCTAAATATTCAGCAACCATTACGCCTTCTTCTTCCGCTTTGTGAGCTAACATCGCACCACGAACAACGTCTCCGATAGCATAGATGTTTGAAGCTGAAGTTTGTAAATGATCATTTACTTCAATCTGACCTCTTTCAGTTAATTTTACACCGGCTTTTTCAGCGTTCAATCCGTCAGTGTACGGACGACGACCTACTGAAACCAAAGCGTAATCTCCTTCTAAAACCACTTCGTTTCCTTTAGCATCATCTGCTTTAACAGTAACTGCATTTCCGTTTCTCGACACTTCTTTTACTTTGTGAGAAGTGTAGAACTTCATGCCTTGTTTTTTCAATACTTTGGTTAATTCTTTTGATAAACCTCCGTCCATACCCGGAATGATTCTGTCCATGAATTCTACAACAGAAACCTGAGCTCCTAAGCGTAAATATACTTGTCCAAGCTCTAATCCGATTACTCCACCACCAATAACTACAAGGTGTTTCGGCACTTCCGGTAATTTTAAAGCTTCGGTTGAAGTGATAACTCTTTCTTTGTCAATTTTGATGAATGGCAATGATGATGGTTTTGAACCGGTTGCGATAATGGAATATTTCGACTCGATTTTCTCAACAGAACCGTCTGCTTTAGTAACATTGATAGTCGTAGCATTTTCGAATGAACCCACTCCGTTAAAAACAGTAATGTTGTTTTTGTCCATCAAATACTTAACTCCACCAGAAGTCTGATCTACAACCGCTTGTTTACGGTCAATCATTTTCTGAAGGTTTACTTTTACTTCTCCGGTTACTTCGATTCCGTGATCTGCAAAATGCTGTAACTCTTCATAATGATGCGAAGAAGCCAACAATGCTTTCGACGGAATACAGCCTACATTAAGGCAAGTACCTCCTAAAGTTGCATATTTTTCAATGATTGCAGTTTTAAATCCCAATTGTGCACAACGGATTGCTGCTACATATCCGCCAGGTCCAGAACCAATTACGGTTACATCAAATTGACTCATTTTATATGTTTTATATTGTATTGTTAAAATTTGATTACAAAAGTACGTTTTTTTTAAGTGTAAATTCCCCTAAATTTATATTCAAATTTTAAAAATTCGTTAATTAAACTTCGATTTGCAATTAATCTTCCAAACGGTAGATTTCCATGATTTCTTCTAATGCTTTTGCGAAATCAATATTTAAATCGATAAGTTTTCCGGTTTTGATATCAAAAACCCAACCGTGAATTTTCAAATCTCTTTTTCGAAAAGCGCGCTGTACAGAAGCTAATTTAATCACATTAATCGCTTGTTCTTTTACGTTTAACTCAACTAATCGATCGTAGCGTTTGTGTTCGTCTTCTATGGCGTTCAATTCTTTTTTATGGGTTCGATACACGTCACGAATGTTGCGAAGCCACGGGTTTAGAATTCCCAAATCTTTCGCTTCCATTGCTGCTTTTACACCGCCGCAGGAATAATGCCCGCAAACCACTACGTGATTTACTTCTAAATTCGTAACTGCATAATTGATAACCGTTTGCGCGTTCATATCAATCGCGTTGACTACGTTGGCTACATTACGATGCACAAAAAGTTCACCGGGTTGTAAGCCCATAATGTCTTCGGCAGTTACTCTGGAATCAGAACAACCAATGTAAAGCACATCGGGTTTTTGTCCTTTGTTCAAATCAACAAAATAATTAGGATTGTCTTTGGTTTTGCTGGCAATCCACTTTTCGTTGTTCTCAAATATTTTATTTAAATCCATGATTGTATAGTTATATTAGTTGTGAATCAGTTACATCTGCACATGGTTGCGCACTTCAAACGGTTTCGGAATAGCTTCCTGGTTTTCTCCTAAATTCTGACGTAAATCAATTTCAATTCCACGGGCAATTGTTGAAATCGGTACATCATTCGCAGAGCCTTCAAACGGATTCTCCCCTACGCGACCAATGCGGTTCATGGTAAAGAAAACCCACATCACCACTACAGAAAAAGGAACGGACAGCCAAACTAACCAATCCGGACAATGCATATTTTTCTCTGAAATTTTAGCCGCTATTTCTCCAAACTGAGAAGCCATCGCTAAAGGTAGTATTGCAAGGAAAATCCAGGTAAAATAATACATCAGTGAAGCAAACTGTCTCGGATACGGAAAGTTTTTTATTCGTTCCGATTTTCCCTGATGATTGAACAGTTCTTCTATAAGTTTTTCTAACTCCAAAAAGCAAAATTCCCAAATCAGTCCTTCTTCTTTTAATTTTCGCAAATGATTGGATTGCAGGTATAAAATGGCCGTTTGCTTGTTGGTTTTGTCTTTCAGATAGTTCAAATCTTCTTTTCCTAAATACTGTCCAAGAGTTTGATCGAAGTCTTCATGAAATTCCGGAACGTAAATCATTTTTGCCCATTCTTTATTGGTATGTTCGTTCATTACATATTCCCAACTTCTCGGCTGACGCATCGCATAACGTAAAGCAGTTAACCAAGCAATGTGTCTGTAAATGATTGTTTTGTGAATGTCTTTTAAATCGGTTTCCGAAGCTGGATTTTTAGCATGGTCATTATTGACAAAATCCTGAACTTTCATACCGAATGTACGTGAAGTATTTACGATTCCGCCCCAAATCTGACGGGCTTCCCAGATTCTTCCATAAGCAGAATTACTCTGGAAACCAATGATAAAAGCTACAGCCGTACCGATTAAGGCAATCGGTGTAAACGGAAACTGAATAACCTTATCACTATAAACATAAAGCGCGGTTTCTATAATGGCGATTGTTATGAAAAGCATCGTTTCATATCTGGTCCAAAGCGCCATTTCTTTTAACGGAAATATTTTTCTGGTATACATTACAGTTGAAAATTTAAAGTCTAACCAAGGTAAAACAATAATTTAGAAAGTACAACTCACTAATAATAAACGGTTGTGTTCTTCACTTCGCTAATCATAAAAGTACTGTGTGTACTACCAATATGCTGTAACGTAGTGAGTTTGGTTACCATAAACTCACGGTATTCTTCCATGTCTTTTAAGCAGATTTTCAGAATGTAATCGTAATCGCCGCTTACGTGAAAACATTCCAAAACCTCATGAAGTTTAATCACTTCACTTTCAAACTGATTGATGAATTCAATTTTGTGCTGTGTTAGTTTGATATGACAAAAAACCACAAAACCTTTATCGATTTTATTGCGGTCGATTAAAGCGACATATTTTGAAATTACGCCTTCTCTTTCCAGCTTTTTAATTCGCTCGTAAACCGCTGTGACTGATAAATTCAGTTTTAAAGACAATTCTTTAGTAGTCTGTTTACTATCGGTTTGTAATAATTTCAGAAGTTTTTTATCGATGGCATCAAAAGTCATATTGAAAAAAAATTGGTTGGAAGAACAAATTTAACAACTAAACACGAATAAACAACTACTAAATTTAAAAATAATAGATATAAAATCTAAATAATCAAATATTCATTGACATATTTTCCAATATAACTTTTCTTTGACTCTAATTTAACTACAAAACAACCAAACTAAAAGTATTTTATGGAAAATTTTAACCCAGCAGACAAAATTCAGGATTTGCAGTATTTCGGAGAATTTGGAGGTGTAAACCCTTCAATTTCTGACAGTTCAACGTACACTTTCCTTTCAGCAAAAACCATGTTCGATACGTTCGAAGGTAATGCGGAAGGCTGTTATCTGTATTCCCGCCACTCTTCCCCAAGTAATTTATATTTGGACAAAGCCTTGGCTGCTATGGAAGGAACCGAAACCGCAAATGTTTCAGCTTCAGGTATGGGAGCCATTACGCCTACTTTATTGCAATTGTGTGGCAACGGTGATCATATTGTTTCGAGCCGAACTATCTACGGTGGAACTTACGCGTTCTTAAAGAATTTTGTTCCGAGAATGGGAATCAAAACTACATTTGTAGACATCACTAAATTAGATGTAGTAGAAGCTTCGATTACTCCAAACACTAAAGTTTTATACTGTGAAACAGTGAGCAATCCTTTATTGGAAGTAGCCGATATCGCTTCATTGGCAAAAATTGCGAAAAAACACAATATTAAATTAGTTGTTGACAACACTTTCTCACCTTTATCAGTAGCTCCGGCTAAATTGGGTGCCGATATTGTCATCCACAGTTTAACCAAATACATCAACGGAAGTAGCGATACAGTTGGAGGTGTAGTTTGTGCTTCACAGGATTTCATCAACAGTCTGAAAAATGTAAACGACGGAGCCAGCATGCTTTTAGGACCAACGATGGACAGTTTACGTTCCGCCTCGGTGATGAAAAACTTGCGTACGCTTCACATCCGTATGAAACAGCACAGTCATAATGCTATGTTTTTGGCTCAAAAATTTGAAGCCGATGGTATTAAAACCGTGTATCCTGGTTTACCATCACATCCAAGTCATCAATTATACAAAGGTATGATTAATCCGGAATATGGTTTCGGAGGGATGATGACCATCGATGTAGGTTCTTTAGACAAAGCCAACGAATTAATGGAATTGATGCAGGAAAGAAACTTAGGTTATTTAGCGGTAAGTTTAGGGTTTTACAAAACTTTATTTTCTGCTCCGGGAACTTCTACTTCTTCAGAAATTCCGCTTGATGAACAAAAAGAAATGGGACTAACCGACGGATTAATCCGTTTCTCTATCGGTTTAGATAACGATATTGAGAGAACCTATGCAATGATGAAAGCGTGCATGAAGGAACTTTCGATTTTAAATTAAGTTTTTAGTTTTTTAGTTGAGTAGTCCGCTTTTGAATTTTCATTAGCGGATTTCTTTTTTTGTAACAAATCTTAAAAAAGACTAACTAATTGATGTATCAACTATTTTTTAGATTCTTTAACAGTCTAGGAAAACAACTTTATATAAATTAGCCTTTTAAAATTAAATTGATGAAAAAGTTTACTATGTTCTTTCTTCTTGCGGGTTCGGCGGTATTTGCTCAGCAGAACTTCACCATCGAAGAAACAGTAATGGGAGTACGAAAATACACTCCAACCACACAAACTGCACAACAATGGCGTAAAAATGCAAAATCGGTTACCTATTTAAGTTCTGATTTTGCCAGCTTGTTAGAGAAAAGTGCAGCTACTTCCTGGAAAGAAACGGTTTTAGCCACTAAAGCAGATTTTGAAAGTGCGCTAAAATCTAAAATCAGTAATGATGAATTTTCGGTGAGAATATTTCCATTCGCTATCGACTGGAAAACAGCCAATACTTTTGAAACTGAAGTTGCCGGAAAAAACAACAATTACAAAGTAACGTACGATGTCGTTTCTAAGCAAATTACTAACGTTGTAACCTATTCTAACGAAGGTGCTCAGGCGAAATTTGCTGCAAATGGCAATGTGGCTTGGTTGAAAGATAACAACATCCGCATCACTTCAAACGGAAATGTTATTGAAGTAACCAACGATCAGAATGCTGGAATTGTAAACGGTTCAGATTATGTACACCGTCAGGAATTCGGTATCGACCGCGGTATGTGGTGGAACGAAGCCGGAACGCAATTGGCGTATTACCGCAAAGATGAAACTATGGTGGGCAACTACCCTATCATCAACTGGAACGAGCGCGAAGCTGCTAATAAGGATGTCAAATATCCAATGGCCGGAATGACCAGCGAGAATGTCACTTTAGTAGTTTACGATGTAAAAACCGGAAACAAAGTAACCATTCAAACGGGAGAGCCGAAAGAGCAATATTTAACCATGGTTTCTTGGGAACCAACTGGAAAATTCATCTTCATTGGAATTTTAAATCGTGAGCAAAATCACTTAAAATTCAACAAATACAATGCTGCAACCGGAGCTTTTGTAAAAACTTTATTTGAGGAAAAAGCAGCAACTTGGGTAGAACCACAACATGCGTTGACTTTTGTTCCGAATAATCCGAATCAATTTATTTATCAGACAGATTTCTACGGATTCAACCAAATGTATTTGTACAATACAGATGGTAAATTATTGAAGAACTTAGGTTTCAAAGATGTAGTAGTGAAAGATTTCTTAGGATTTGATGCCAAAGGAACGAAAATCAACTACATGGGAACCGCTAACAATGGTTTGGACAAGCAATTGTATCAGGTTGATATCAAATCTGGAAAAACAGTTCAATTGACTTCGACTTCTGGTATGCACACGGCTTCTGTTTCTTCAGACGGAACGATGGTGTTAGACCAATACAGTAATGTAACTACGCCTAACGAAATTTCTGTTATCGACGTAAAATCGAAGAAATCAACTTCGTTAGTTAAAGCTGATAATCCATTCACTGGAAAAATCAACATGCCAAAAATGGAATTGGTAACGATTACCGCTGCGGATGGCAAAACACCTTTAAACGGACGAATCATCTACCCAGGTAATTTCGATGCTTCTAAAAAATATCCGGTAATGCTTTATGTTTACGGAGGTTCGCACGCTCAATTGGTAAACAACCGTTGGATGGGTGGCGGAGGTTACTTCGATTATTATATGGCACAACAAGGTTACGTAGTTTTCACGTTAGATAACCGAGGAAGTGATTCTCGCGGAAAGAAATTCTGCGATGTAAACCACCGTCAGTTAGGTGTTAACGAAATGGCCGACCAAATGAAAGGGGTTGAATTCTTGAAATCAAAATCATTTGTAGATGCTGATAAAATCGGTGTTTTCGGATGGAGTTTTGGTGGATTCATGACCACTTCTTTAATGACAAGTCATGCTGATACTTTTAAAGTTGGTGTAGCCGGCGGACCGGTTATCGACTGGAAATATTACGAAGTAATGTACGGTGAACGTTATATGGACACGCCTCAGGAAAACCCTGAAGGTTATGCAAAAGCATCCTTATTAGACAAAGCGAAAGATTTAAAAGGACGTTTGTTAATCATCCACGGAGCACAAGATCCGGTTGTTGTTCAGCAAAACAGTATGAATTTCGTAGAAGCTTGTATCAAAGCAGGTAAACAAGTAGATTACTTCTTATATCCGAACCACGAACATAATGTGGGCGGAAAAGACAGAATTCACATGTATGCTAAAATTGCGGATTATTTCAATGTACATTTGAAATAATAGACTTCTTAGATTCTAGACTACTTAGATAAATTAAATCCGTTTTGTTAAATCAAAACGGATTTTTTTGTGGTGTTATTTCTTCGAAGTAAAATTAATCATCCATTCAATACCATATTTATCCCTAAACATTCCAAAATAAGAATCCCACGGGCTGTCCGCCATCGGCATTTCTACTGAACCGCCATCAGAAAGGCCTTGAAATAATCTGTCGGCTTCTTCACGACTATCCACACTTATGGATATTTTGGAACGATTTTCTTCTTCATTCACGCGACCGAACATTTCCGGAACATCATTACCCATTAAAGTATTTTGACCTATCGGCAAGGCAATGTGCATGATCTTATTGGCTTCGCTTTCCGGTATTGGAAATTGAGGGTTGTCTAAATCTTTGAATCGCACAATTGTGGTGATTTCTCCGCCAAATACGGATTTATAAAAGTTGAAAGCTTCTTCGGCGTTGCCGTTAAAGTTAATGTGTGGATTGATGAGTGCCATAGGTTTTGATTTTAAACAATAATAACTGAATAATAATTCAAGAAAATAAAATTGAGAAGTATTAACTAAATTATTCTGTTAAGTTATCTTACATCTCAGTAAGACATAAAGATAAATATTAAAAATAACTCTCTAAAACTTACCTTATACTTACTCCATATATACTCCATATATACTCCGTACCAAAGCCGTATATAGTCCGAGTAAAGCCGAATAAAAAATAAAGCCCGAATTGTTCGGGCTTTTGTATCTATTAATCTTCTATAGTTGCTTCTAATTTGTTGTAGTTGAGTTTGCTGTTTCTATAACCGTAGCAGAAGTAAAACACCAAACCGATTACCAACCAAACTCCGAACCATTTCCAATTGGAAACTGCCATTCCGGTTAGCAAGTAACAACAAGAAATCAAACCTAACAATGGTATTAACGATAAATTCTTCATAAAAGCGATTACTGCCATCACTACACATAAAATAAAGAAAACCACCATCGAAATGTTAGTAGCGAATTTATCTTCAGAAAAATCGAAAGTATCGACAAAGAATGTTGGGAACAAATAGTTCACCAAAATACCCGAAGCTACCACCAATAACGGAAAAATAAACTTAGAATTGATGTATGGAATACGGAACTTCCCTTTGGTTTTACGTTCTATCAATTCGGCTTCGCTTTGTGGTGATAACATCAAAACACCGCCACAAACCAATACGAAGGCAAATAAGGTTCCGATACTGGTAAAGTCTAACACAAAGTTTTCATCGGTAAAGAAAATCGGTAAACCAACTACTAAACCGGTAACAATTGTAGCAAATCCTGGTGTTTTATGCTTCGGATGGATTTCTGAGAATTTCTTCGGCATTAATCCGTCGCGGCTCATGGTCATCCAAATACGTGGTTGTCCCATTTGAAATACCAACATTACACTCGTCATCGCTACTACAGCTGCAATGGATACGATGAATAACATCCATTTCACGCCTTTTAACGCAAAGATTTCGGCTAACGGATCACTTACGCCTAAATATTTATAAGAAACCATTCCGGTTAAAACCAATGCTAAAATGATGTAGACAACGGTACAGATCACCAACGAATAAATCATTCCTTTTGGCAAATCACGCTGTGGATTTTTAGATTCTTCCGCTAAAGTAGAAACCGCATCAAAACCGATATAAGCAAAGAAAACTGCGGAAACTCCAGCCATTACACCTCCAAAACCATTCGGCATAAAGGGAGTCCAATTGTCGATATCTACGTAAAAAGCACCGACGATAATAACCAAAACGATGATCGCTAACTTAATCATAACCATTGCGTTACTAAAGTTTTTAGACTCTTTCGTTCCTTTATAAACCAAGTAGGTAATTAGTAAATTGATTACCACTGCCGGCATATCAAAAATCACTTTCAAACTTCCAATCATTGGAGCGTTTTGCCATGCATTAAAACCTTCTCCCTGCTTATTCTCTAAAAATGCAGCATGTGCAGATTGGTAATTAATCGTCAGCCATTCCGGCAAATGAATATGAAAACTCTCTAATAAATTCGTAAAATATCCACTCCAGGAAAAAGCGATGTAAATATTACCGATGGAGTATTCCATAATCAACGCCCATCCGATAATCCAGGCGAACAATTCCCCGAAAGACACGTACGCATACGTATAAGCACTACCTGAAACCGGCACACGTGAAGCAAATTCCGCATAACACATCGCTGTAAATCCACAGGCTATAGCACAGATAACATACAATAAGGTTACCCCAGGTCCGCCTGAAAAACAAGCATTTCCAATAGCAGAGAAGGTTCCCCCACCAATGATAGCCGCAATTCCGAAAAAGGTTAAATCACGAACGGTAAGTACTTTGTGTAAACCGGTGGAGTGCTCTCCATCACCACCTTGTTTTAATATAGTTGCAGTAGATTTTCTTCTGAATAAATCGGTAAAAGACATAAATAGTTTCTCCTTGGTTTGGTTTGTTAATTTTAGGAAAAACAAATATATAAAACGAGTTGAATTTTAGGACATATCCGTTTACTTTTTATGCAAATGGATGCTATTTAAAAACATCTCTAAACTGATACAACAATCTTTCAATTAATCTTAAATCGTCAGTGATAACATCAGCAGTTCCAGTCATTTCTTGCTGAAATTCAATACTCTTATTATATGATGTTCTTAGCCCTTTTGGCAATTCAACATCAATTAAGAGATTTCCATCTTTATCAGGAGTAAGAGAAATGTTTTTAACTTTTCCTTCAATAACTCCAAACTCCCTGTCTGGATAATTAGCTAATCGAATATTTACCTCCTGTCCAACGGTGATTTTTCCAGAATTTTGCGCTTTGGCTTTTAATTTTCCTATGATTTGTTTTGAATCTATCGGAACAATTGAAAACAATGTCTCTCCAGATTGAATAAATTGATTTTCACTCCATACTTGAAGATAACTAACCTTACCATTAATTGAACTAACAAAAGCATATTGCAATTCCCAGTCTTTAATCGCTTTTTTAAGTTGATAAAAAGACTGTAAAACACTGCGTTCTAAATTCACATTTTCTTTATTCTCATTAATCTTGGTTGCTTGGCTACTTCTAACAAGCTCATTTAAAGATGATTTTAACTGTGAAACTGTGCCTAAAAGTGATTTATATCCTTTTTCGGCTTGAAGATATTGCAAACGTTGCTTTTCAATTTCTTGTGCAGAAATAATTCCTTTTTTATAGAGCTGCTCATATCGATTAAGATCTTTTTTTTGAAGTTCTAATTCAGATTGATTAATATCCTTTTGATTGATCAATAAGTTCAATCTTTCATTCAATTGTCTACCTTCAAATGATTGTGCCGTTGATTCAACGAGAAAAGGCTTTAACTTCTTATTTAGATCACTTGCAATATATTCTTTTTGAAATAGAGCAAATGGCGCTTCTAAATCCCCAAGATTTGTGTTATAAAAAAGATGTAAAGGAAATTCTGTCTTAGTTATTGAGATTGTGTCTAAAACTGATTTCAAACGAAATACATCTTTATAATCTGCCGAATTTTTTAGTACTGCTAATGGGACATTCGTTTGTACTTCTGCTTTATCTTTAACTAATATAACATCAATTTCACCACTTGTTTTCGCAATTATTTTTTCTGGCGGAATAGAAGTGCTAATAATTAT
Organism: Flavobacterium sp.; assembly: GCF_032153895.1. Lineage (GTDB taxonomy): Bacteria > Bacteroidota > Bacteroidia > Flavobacteriales > Flavobacteriaceae > Flavobacterium. The sequence continues at coordinate 22,390 of NZ_JALDYN010000008.1, read as the reverse complement.
CTCAGCATTTATAGTATCTGGATATTTTACAATATAAGACACCATAAACAAAATAAGTATAATACCTAAAATGACTAATGAGCCCCAACGCAAAATCCAATTGGGAATTTTGGTTAGAATATCTTGCACTTCCTCACTTCTCAATTCTATATTATCTAATTCTGGCATATTAACTTCCTAATTGCAATTGGTTTTTAACAAGTTTAAAATAATTTCCTTTTTGGGTTACCAATTCTTGATGATTACCAACTTCTATAATTTTACCTTTTTCCAAGACAACTATTTGATCTGCATTCATTACCGTACTTAATCGATGAGCAATAACAACAACCGTTTTATCTTTGAAGAAAATATTTAATTTCTCCATAATTTCCTTTTCATTATTTGCATCTAAAGCAGATGTTGCTTCATCAAAAAACAACATTTCCGGGTTTTTGTATACAGCACGAGCAATTAATAGTCTCTGTTTTTGTCCAGTACTCATACCAATTCCTTCTTGACCTATTTTTGTGTTAAACCCTAATGGGCAATCTTCTATAAATGTTTTAATATTTGCCACATCAGTAGAATACATAAGTCTTGTTTTATCAATAACATCTTGCCCTATAGCTATATTATGTGCAATGGTATCATTAAAAATATAACCTTCTTGCATTACTGTACCAACATGTGAACGCCATGATTTTTGCTTGATATTTTTAATATCTGTTTTGCCAATTGAAATTGAACCCGAAACTGGCTCGTAAAACTTCAATAGTAACTTCATTAGAGTAGTTTTACCACTTCCGCTAGTTCCAACAATAGCTGTTACTTTATTTGCAGGAATAGTTAAATTTAATTCGTTCAGAACTAAACTATCAGAACCAATATATCTAAAAGAAAGGTTCTTAATAATAATATCTTCATTTGTTGGAATAACACTAGTTTGACGTTGTTCCTGTTCGTTTTCATCTTCTTTCTCATGTATTTCCGAAAGCCTAGCCAATGAAATTTTTGCATCTTGAACTTCTCTTATAAATCCAATTAGTTGCAAAACAGGACCATTTAAGCTTCCAACTATGCTCGCTATTGCCATCATCATACCTAAAGTTATTTGACCATCAATAACCAATTTTGCAGAAAGAAAAACAATAATTATATTTTTAAGCTCGTTAATAAAATTGGAACCAATATTTTGTGTTTGTTCCAGTACAAGACTTTTCATTGAAACTTTAAAAAGACGTGCTTGAATGTATTCCCACCCCCAGCGCTTTTGCTTTTCCGCATTATGCAATTTAATTTCCTGCATACCATTAATAAGTTCAATAACTTTACTTTGTTCTTGCGAAACTTCAGAAAAGCGTTTATAATCTAAAACTTCTCTACGCTTTAAAAAAAGAACAACCCATAAAAAATAAAACGTACTCCCTAAAAAGAAAACAGCAAAAATTTTTAAATTATAATACGCCAAAACACCTCCCATAATAAGCATATTAACCATCGAGAATAAAACCGAAAGTGATGATGTAGTTAATATTCTTTCTATACGATGATGATCGTTGATTCGTTGCATAATATCACCTGTCATTCGAACATCAAAAAAAGAAATGGGCAAATTCATTAGCTTGATAAAAAAATCTGAAATAAGCGATATATTAATCCTTGCTGAAAGATGAAGTAAAATCCAACTTCTTATATATTCTAGACCTGTTTTGGCAAAAAATAATAATAGTTGTGCAAACAAAACCAAATAAATAAAATGAATATTTTGATTTTGAATACCAACATCAACAATGCTTTGCGTTAGAAAAGGGAAAATAAGCTGCAATAAACTCCCCGCCAATAAACCAATTGACAGTTGAACGACATATGATTTATAAGGAATGATATATTTTAAAAGTAATGAAAAACCAAAAGTTTTCTCATCACTATCATCCCATTCATTTTGATAAAACTTTGGTGTGGGCTGCAACAACAAAGCAATACCTTCCTGGGTTTCTGAAGTTGCATTATTACCTATCCAAAATTTTAAAAAATCATCTTGAGAATATTCAATTAAACCATAAGCAGGGTCAGATATAAAATATTTACCTTTTTTAATTTTATACAAAACAACATAATGATTTTTATTCCAATGAAGTATACAAGGAAGAGGTGCTTCGGACAATTTCTCTGATGATATTTTAATTCCTAATGTTCTAAATCCCAATATTTCAGCCGCTTCACTTAAAGACAAAAGATTACTTCCTTCTCGTGTTGTTTCTGAAAGCTGACGCAATGTTTGGATATTAAGATTTTTTCCTAAGTGTTTTGCAATTATTTTAAGACAAGAAGGTCCACAGTCCTTTAAATCTGCCTGTTTATAGAATGGAAATTTTTTAAGCATATTATTTCACCAATTCTTGCATACTATAATATTCTATTGCATTTTTCTTCAATGGATTTGCACTCCATTCTGACCATTCATTAGTATAAGGATTGTAGCCACATTTTAAAGGTTTGGACAAATCGATTTCACCATCAAAATAAGTTTGTTCCGTATAAGCACGACAATCTGTGCAAATGTGACGAAACTCACAATCTTTGCAAACTTCAATCATGTCTTTCGTTACATTCCAGTATTTTTTAAAATCAGGTTGACTTAAAGCCTGTTTCAAAGTAGTATCTTTAATATTTCCAAAGTGTTGAGGCATACTGGGACAATTACGAATGTAGCCTTCTTTATCAATAGATATTTTTTTATTTAAGCAAGTGTTATGATATTGGGATTCACTGAATAACTTAATATTAGAATAAAAATATTCCGAATTTATTACTCCGCAACTTTTCTCATTTAGGACATTTCTTTCTACTAAAACCACATATCCCATATCACTATTTATAGGAGAATAAGATTTATCAAATGGAGCATCATAAATAATAATCGAATGAACTCTATTATTTTCTGAAATAAAAGCATTAAGTTCATCCAAAATAAAGTTTTCATAAAATGGTACTATGAAATCGATATAAACAATTCTTGACTTTATTCTCTCTAAAAACCGAACAATTCTTTTAATATAATTAAGCTCAATTTTTTTATAAAAACGCAACTGAATATAGGAACATTTTAAGTTTTCTAATTGGTGAATTAAGTTTTCAAAATCATGATTCACTTCATCAAAATCAATAATACTATTTGTTATAGAACAGGGTGAACTCCATTCGGTAGAGATTTTTGGAAATAAATTTGGATTTAAACTAAAAAAGCCTAACCTATTGCTTATCAAAAAATCAAAATAGTCGTCAATTATTTCATCATATTCATAATTAAATTCTTTCTTAATATCTTCTATCGTCTTTCCATTACATTTTTCTAAAATATCATACAACGCGTTAGGGATAAAAAAATAGGTGTTATTTTTTGTGTCTGAAATTATACTTCTATTAGTCCCTTTAACTGGAATACAGTCTGCAAAAAGAACAAAATTAGATTTTTTCAAGTTAGAGTATTTTTGAAATGGGTTTTACAAAGGGTTTAGATATATTTTTAGAATTTTGAAAGGAACTTATTGCTATAAGACTACTTTTGAATTTCTCCTTGGTTTCGTTATTCTTTTCAAGCTTAAACTTAAGTCCGTTATGAATATTAATGGGCTTTTTAATCATTATAGGTTAATTTTGACGAAATGATTTTTTCAATATAAAAATTGCAGGCATTATTTATAAAACTGATTTGACCTGTCGGATTTATTTCTAGAAAATAATACTCTTCATTACTAAACATTAAGTCTGCTGATCCGTAATTCATGTTAAACTTTTTAAAGACGTTTATCAGCTTAGATTCAACATCAGTAGGCAATTGAAAAGGAATAATTCTTAAATCATTCATTTTCCATAACTTAGTTCTGTAATCTACATTATTATCAAAATTATAAATACATGCAGAGTACATTCTACCATCGATATAGATTACTCTAATTTCAAAATCTGCAATAATTCTTTCTTGAAAAAGTGAAATCGCAAAATCGTCAGGAGTTTGTTCTAAAATTTCAGGTGTTATTGAAAATGTTAAATTAAAATTATAGGAATATTCATCATCATTGTAAAAATAACCATCTAATATTCGCTTAGATATTATTCCATATTTTGGCTCATATAAAGAATGAAATTTTTTAAGTTTTTGTTTATTACCTGTAATTAATGTGTGAGGTATTTTCAATCCTTGATTTTTAGCCTCTAACATTACATCCAAGCGATTAAATTTAAAATCAGAAATTCTATCACCCAATTTGTAGACTGGTTTTTGTAATAAAAAGGCATCATTCAGAATTTCATAGCATTTATCTTCGTATTCATCACCAAAAGAATTAACAACTCCACCATTAAACCAGATACTTTTAATCTTTTCTAAATCAACATTCTTTATGTATTCATTATTTACAAAATAGGAACTGCTTTCGTTACAAAATTCCATTTTGGATATTTCAATTTTATCAAACTCACTAAATCTAATAAACTCATCATCAACACAATCAATTACCTGATTTACAAAATCATCAACATCTTTACTGTATATCAAAATCATATTATAAAATTACTTTTCATAAAATTCCCAATTGTCAGTAAGTTTCATTACAAGATTGAAATTATCGTTATAAAATTTATCATAGTCCTCAGGGTTTTCCTTATTGTATTCCGAAATAACATAATTATCAGTATGTATAAAAAAACCATTAGGGTTGTTAAAAATAAATTTCATTTTCCTAACCATTAAGTCATTTGAGCCACAAGATTTAGAATTGTATAAATTGCCTTTGTAGATATGAAAACAGGAATTATTATAAAAAAGATTGATTGAACTTCTTTTGCTATCGTATTCAAGTTTTTGTATACTTTTAGTTAGTAAATCATTCAGGAATTCTATATTTTTTGGATTTTGCTGAATAGCATGCCTTATCAATACATGATATTCTGGATATGGATCTAGAACGGTATCTTTCTTCGTATAAACGCCTATTTTTTCTTCAGAAGGAAATCCTTCTTCATTTAGTAAGGCAATTAATTTATCGGTAACTCTTTCTGTAGTGTCATACAATACTTTAGGCTCTTTTCTATTTGACAATCCATAATCAGCCTGATCTTCGTGTAATAGTTTTTCTAATTCTTCTTTGAATTTGTAATTTATAGAGTTATGAGATTCTTTATAAATTGAGTCATACCGTGAACTAAAAATTTTCCACTTCCCATTTCTTTTTAAAGTTTGGAATATTTTTGCATTAAAGTAATTTATACTTACCCCTTTTTTTGCCATCTTTTCACTCCAATAAAAAGTATTTTCATAATCGCGCGAAAACAGAGCACAACGGATAGCATTATGAATATCTCTTGCGAATATAACCGGATATTTTTTCTCCAATGCGATATATTGTTCTTTAGCTTTAGCGTATTGTCTTTTTAAAATATAATTTTCAGCTTCCTCTGTATAGGTGTAGTAATTTATTTCTTTGACTTTATCTTTCCCTTTTTCAGATAACAATTCATTATTAACTATAAGTGTTTTATAGGCAGCGGCTTCCTTTTTTTTAATTTTTTTTCGTTTATTTTTGTTTGGATAATAAACCATCGTTCCCAAATCAAATACTTCTGAATAACAATTATGACCTCCAAAAACCAGAAAAGTATTATTCTTAACTTTTCCTTTAATTTTGAAGTAGCGTTTCCCTTTAGGTAATGTTCTAAAATGGGTATAGTTTTTAAAATAGAAAGCTGGAAATGTATCTAAAATTGTGTTCTCACTAACTTCCACTCCATTCAATTTAGCTTCAATAAATTCTTGATTGACAACTCTATTATAACATAAGTTTTTAATAGTATCTGTTTTTTCTCCAAGAAACACATCAATTCTGTTTCCTATACCTTTCTCTATCAATTCTTTTTGGGCAAAATCACCCCACCCTCCAGATATATGTCCTTCTATTTCTATAATGCTATCTTTTGGATTAAATTTTACTTTTTCAAAATCAACTTTCAAAAAAAACATATGATGACCTTCAATAAAATTAAAAGTCCGAAAATCTTTACTTCGAAATTGTAAACCATAATTAATTAATCCTTTGTAATTTCTATCGTCAACAAAGTACGAATGTATTATTGTGTCATTTTTATTAGGAATGACCATATTCTTATATTTCCACAAGTTATAGGTCTGGTCATAAATTTTATTTTTCTCAAAATCTTTTAAATTAAAATTATTTTTGATTTTATTATTTTGACCGCTAACAGTATGTATAATTAAATTATTTAGAATAAAAAATGATAATAAAAAAATTATTTTTCTCATGAAATAATATTCCTTAATATGAATGTTAATTATAAATTTCTTTACATAAAACATTAAAAAATAAACGTTGATATGTAGAAATATTTTAATAAATCAGATAAACCTAAATTAAAGTCAAATTAATTTAGGTTTATTAATTGAATAGAAAACTTATCAAATAATACTATCCGTTTTGCATTCCATTACATTCTGCAGCTGAAATTATCCTAACATTTGTTCTGTTATGATAAGTAGTGTATGTTGATCCATCAGAATTTGTCCTAATTGCATCATATCCATAATCATAATAATAAACTGTGTTGGGATTAGATGCCGAAGTGCCAGTTCCGCAGCCAGTTCCTGCAGGAGTTACAGTACCTCCTCCATTTAATTTAAACATTTGTTCTTTTTTTAATGTATCACCATTAAATTTTTCTAGTTCTAAACTTTCTAGTTTCATAATAAAAAATTAGTTATTAATAAGATTTTAAACATTGAATAATTTTTTTGCGCGCTTAATTATTAATGCTTCTGCAAACGTAATAGATAAGGTAATATATCGTTTACGGTTTTCGGCTATAAATGACGTGGTTTTTATTATACTAATTTTAATTGTTTTGCCTTTTCAATTAAATCATCATCATTACCTTTCTTTCCGTTTAATAAATGGTATTTAATTTCTTTTTTTCTTTTCTCAATTGAACTTAATGAGATGCCTATTAATTGAGGAAGATCTTTGGTTTTAATTCCTTTATCAATTAATCTTATTAATTCACCATCAATTTGGTCGAATTTATATCTAGAGTTATTAAAATCAGTTAATGATTTTATCATAGTATCTGATATAAATATTTCATTTGCTAAAATTTTAGTAAACGCTTCTGAAAATGTATCGAAGTTAATGTCTGATTTATTTATAATTCCGTCTGCTTCCACATCTCTGAAAGCCTTATTAATTATACAGCCTTCAAAATGCATCGAAATCATTATTACCTTGGATTCTGTAAAATTATTTTTGAATTCTACTGCTAAATCACAACCATCATATATTCTTTTCTCTTTGTATTCCGGTATACTTATATCAAAAATTGCTACGTCAATTTTCTTATTATCTATATAATTCAATTTTATGATGTTATAAGCCTCTTTAGTTCTAGAACTTTTAAGAAAGTTTAATCTATAGCCTTCTAATGTGAGAGTAATCAAATTAATATATGCTTCAATTATAAATGGATGATCATCAACTATTAAGATGTTTAGTTCTTTTTGCATAAATCTTAAATAAACTTTTAAATAACGTTTCGAATTTATTATCGCTAACCTTTGTAAGAATTCAACAGCTTTTTGATTAAAAAGTCTAATGATTTGTATTCATCTGCAATCAGCATAATTACAAATACTTAAAAGCAAATCATAGAGTTTCATACAATTTTGACCTTGAAGCTTTCGAAATTCCAATAATACAAATGTAAGAAATAACTTCAAATAATGAGATCTCAGTTAGTAAAATGTCTATTCAATAATGTTTTGAAGATTTATTTCCTTTTATCAATTACTGACAAGATTTACAGTTAATCAATTTTAAAACACAAGGCTTGAACAATTGAATACTAGATATTCTGAAAAGAAAAAACCCCGTAAATCATAAGATTTACAGGGTTTTGCTACCTTTTAGGATTTTTTCAGCGGAGAAAGAGGGATTCGAACCCCCGGACCTGTTACAGTCAACAGTTTTCAAGACTGCCGCAATCGACCACTCTGCCATTTCTCCAGTAAATATTGCACTACTTCCGTATTGCGAGTGCAAATATAGAAAGCTTTTTTATATCTGCAAACCTTTTTTTTACAAAAAACAGAAATAAATTCAATCTATTAATTAACTAATTCATTTCGTTTGTTTTACAAAATGATTTTTTTACTAGAAATTTACGTATTCTACAATTTCTAAGCCGTAACCAATCATTCCGACGCGCTTTCCTTGATCTGAATTGCTTACCAATCTGATTTTTGAAATATCTAAATCGTGTAGAATTTGTGCTCCAATACCAAAATCTTTACTGTCAATAACAATTTTTGGAGCTTTCATAACTCCTTCCGATTGCAATGATTTCAATTCTGAAATACGATTCAACAAACTAACCGATTGCATATCCTGATTGATAAAAATAACAGCTCCTTTCCCTTGCTCGTTGATTACTTTGAACATATCATCCAATTGTTTATCAGCGTTGTTGGTTAAAGTTCCTAACAAATCGTTATTTACCTGAGAAGAATTGATTCTGGTCAAAACCGAATCTCCTAAATTCCAGGTTCCTTTGGTTAATGCAATGTGAACTTGTTTGTTAGTTGTCTGCTCGTAAGCTCTTAAACGGAAAGTTCCGAAGCGGGTTTGAATGTCAAAATCTTCTTTCTTCACAATCAAACTGTCGTGCAGCATGCGGTAAGCCACTAAATCTTCAATGGAAACCAATTTTAGGTCAAATTTTTTGGCGATTTCAACTAATTGCGGAAGACGTGCCATAGAACCATCTTCATTCATAATTTCGCAGATAACTCCAGCCGGCTTAAATCCTGCTAAACGTGCGAAATCAATAGCTGCTTCCGTATGTCCCGTTCTTCTTAAAACTCCACCTTGCTTAGCAATTAATGGGAAAATGTGCCCTGGTCGAGCCAAGTCATATGGTTTTGTATCCGAATCAATTAATGCTTGAACTGTTTTAGCTCTGTCCGAAGCGGAAATTCCTGTGGTAACGCCATGTCCTTTCAAATCAACAGAAACGGTAAAAGCGGTTTCCATATGATCGGTATTATTAACAACCATTGCTTTCAAATCCAACTCTTTACAACGGCTCTCAGTTAATGGAGTACAAATTAAACCACGACCGTGTGTGGCCATGAAGTTTATCATTTCCGGAGTTGTCTTTTCGGCAGCGGCTAAAAAATCGCCTTCGTTTTCTCTGTCTTCATCATCAACGACTATAATAACTTTTCCCTGGCGGATGTCTTCTATAGCTTCTTCAATCGTATTCAGTTGTATTTTGTTGTCTGTAGTTAGCATTTTAATGGGTATTATCGTTGTCTTCTTCTTCGTTGCTGTTGTTGTCAAAAAAACGTTTGTATAGTTTTTGGAATGGCGCGGTTATCCAATCAAAGTTAACCATCACACCAATATCGTTTGTAGCTCTGTAGGTCAATACTAAAGCCAATGGAGTCAAAATCATAGAAGAAAGCCAAGTCCCTAAAAATGATGGCATTCCGTCTTCCTGAGCTACTTTTTTACCGAAAGTATTCGCAAAGTGGAATGTGATAAAAATAAGAACTGCAAATACAATTGGCAATCCTAAACCTCCTTTTCGGATGATTGCTCCTAGTGGTGCCCCAATAAAGAACATCAACAAACAAGAAAACGCTACCACGAATTTCTCATGCAGAGCAATCCAGTGCTTATTAATATTTTTCTTCTTATTAGCTAAATCGTCTTTACTGGTTTGAATTGAGAAGTCTGTACTATTTATGTTTGCCATAGCGGTCTCTATAATTCGTATCTTCTCGTTTTGCTTAAAGACGTCAAATACATCTTGAGTCGTTTTAAACTCCTTAGCTGTAATTGCAGATTTTTTATTTAATACAAATTCTACATTTTGACTGATATTATCCGCAAATAACTGAACATCTTTCTTGTATGCTAATTCAAGTGAGTCAATGGTGTAACCCAACTCGTTAACATTCAACATCGAATTTGTGTTTACAATTTCGCCTTCATCATCAGATTTATTCAGATTACCTAAGTCTATATTAATAGTATACTTCTCAAAAAAAGCTTTTGCAAAAGGTAATCTCGATTGCTCTTCGTAGTTTTTTGGTTGAATATCTTCGTAATAATATCCGTCTATTAAATCCAATTTCAAAATACTTGAGTTCTCATCACTCTTTAAAACACCACGTTTCGATTTGATAACGGTTTTATTTCCTGAACCTGTATTCGATTTTATGTGCATGGTTACATCTTCCAAAAGCTCGCCATTATCACCAGACTTCTTCCCTACTTTGATATTCGAATTACCAATCGTATTAAACTGTCCTTCCGCAATTGCCATAGCTGGTTTGGTCTGAAGAATTTCTTTTCTAAGGTTGATGAACTTATATTCCGCTTTTGGAATCACGTTGTTGGCAAAGAAAAACGATACAATACTCAATCCTACAATGAAGAAAATCAAACTTTTCATCGCGCGTTGGAGTGAAATTCCGGAAGATTTCATTGCTGCAAACTCATAATTTTCCGAAAAACTTCCGAAAGTCATAATCGAAGCCAACAAAATCGACAACGGTAACACTAACGGAATTAATCGCGGCATCGAGAACATCAAAAACTGAACAATGGTAATAAAATCAAGGTTTTTACCTGCCAATTCCGAGATGAACAACCATACGGTTTGCAATATGAATATAAAAAAAAGGATTACGAATACCGAGGTAAACGTAATCAGAAAGGATTTTAAAATATAACGGTCAAGTATTTTCACCCGAAAATTTAGTCTAAATTGTTGATGTAGTAATTAGGATATTTACTTTGGGTAAAGGTAAAATGATTTTTTGAAATAGGCTGATTCGTTTTAAAAGAATTAACAGTGATCGTCGATTTCGAACCATTTTTATTCACTTCAATCATGTTGTAAATATGTTTCGTCTGCGCATCAATTCCCAATAAAATCTCTTTACGATTATCTTTTGCACTAACCGGAGTGAGCTTGATGTACTGAATTTTTCTGCCTTTCACACTTTGCGAAATATCCCAAGCGTATTTGAAACCAGTATTGAAAAACGTCAGCATTTTTGCCGGAGTTAAAGCGTCTGAACTGTTGTCATCGTGATTGGAAATCGTAATTTCTTCATCTTCAGGAACAATTGTGTAATTCTTTTTCCCGTCGAAAATTTTGGTTACACCCATAAAATTCAACACATACTGATTGCCTTTCAGGGTAACATTTCCTTTACTTTCCTGATTTACATTCTGTTTTAAATTTTGAATGTTATAGGTAAAACCGATTTGAATATTCTCGTAACTTTTCACCTTAGCCGAAACTTCATCTAGCAAACTCTTCGCTTTTTGAGCATTCTGAGCCGAAAGGGAAACCGTAAGCAATAAACATCCGATTAGAAATACATTTGATATAGTTGAAAACAATCTCATTTTAATTATTTTGTTCGTTAGCAAAAAATTGATCCAGAGATGCTAAATCAGGAATGTTCACACTTCTTGCCTTACTTCCTTCAAAAGGGCCAACAATTCCGGCAGCCTCTAACTGATCGATTAATCGTCCGGCACGGTTGTAACCCAATTTTAGTTTTCGTTGCAATAATGAAGCAGAACCTTGTTGTGCAGTCACAATAATTTCAGCGGCTTCTCTGAACATAGAATCTCTTTCTGAAATATCTATATCAAGACTTATGCCACTTTCTTCACCAACGTATTCCGGTAACAGATACGCATTTGGATACGCTTTCTGAGAACCGATGTATTCTGTAATTTTTTCAACTTCCGGAGTATCTACAAAAGCACACTGTACACGGACTAAATCGTTGCCTTGCGTGTACAACATATCTCCTCGACCGATTAACTGATCGGCTCCCTGACTGTCCAAAATAGTTCTCGAATCGATTTTTGAAGTTACACGGAAAGCAATTCGGGCAGGGAAATTCGCCTTAATAATACCTGTAATTACGTTCACCGACGGACGCTGCGTCGCAATAATCAAATGAATTCCGATGGCTCGGGCTAACTGTGCTAAACGGGCAATTGGCGTTTCCACTTCTTTTCCGGCAGTCATGATTAAGTCGGCAAACTCATCGACAACTAAAACGATGTAAGGCAAAAACTTATGTCCGTTTTCCGGATTTAATTTGCGCTGTTTGAACTTCTCGTTGTATTCTTTAATGTTACGAACCATCGCATCTTTTAACAACGAATAACGATTGTCCATTTCAATACAAAGTGAATTCAATGTATTGATTACCTTAGTGTTATCTGTAATAATTGCATCACCACCATCTGGCAGTTTTGCTAAATAATGACGTTCAATTTTGTTGAAAAGGGTCAATTCCACTTTCTTCGGATCGACCAAAACGAATTTCACTTCCGCCGGATGTTTTTTGTACAACAACGAGGTTAAAACCGCATTCAAACCAACCGACTTTCCTTGTCCGGTTGCTCCAGCCATCAATAAGTGCGGCATTTTCGCTAAATCCACGACAAAAGTTTCGTTGGAAATCGTTTTTCCTAAAGCAATCGGCAACTCCATTTCAGCAGATTGAAATTTAGGAGAAGCAATCACGCTTTTCATGGAAACTGTAGTCGGTGAATTGTTCGGAACTTCGATACCAATGGTTCCTTTACCCGGAATTGGCGCGATGATACGGATTCCTAAAGCTGCTAACGACAAGGCAATATCGTCTTCTAAGTTTTTAATTTTAGAAATACGAATTCCGGCTTCGGGCACAATTTCATACAACGTAACAGTTGGTCCAACCGTCGCTTTAATTTGTGCAATTCCGATGTTGTAGTTCTTCAACGTGTCTACAATTCGGTTTTTATTTTCTTCTAATTCTGCCTGATTGATGGTAATTCCGCCAGACGAATACTCTTTTAATAATTCAATCGATGGAAACTGATAATTTGACAATTCTAAGGTTGGATCAAATTCACCAAAATCCTGAACTAATTTCGCTGCAAGATTTTCCTCAACTACATCTTCTTCCTCTATTTTTTCAATCGTAAAACTATCATCATTTGTTTGAATAACTTCTGATTTTGGAGCTTCCGGCGTAACCGAAACTACATTTTCAACCGGAACTGTAACCGGCGGTGTAACCACTGGCGGAACCGTTTTCAGTGAAATTTCGGAAGGATTACTAATAGTCGGTTTTAAAGCATCTTTATTAACTTCAAAAGTAGACGGATTGGTTTTCAGTTCAATGTTGGAAAGAATTTCTTCGTCTTCCGCATCGTTAAAATCTAACGACGGATTGGAATTGATGATTTCCTCATCGGCTACTTCCAAATCATCGACCGGAAGAATTGGTGTATTCACATCATTCTGAACCTGAGTTTGTTTTTCGTTAAACTCATCGTTGAAAGCTCTGCTTCGGCTCTCAAAAAAGTTTTTAATACCTTCAGTAGATACTTTTATCTTCAAAATCAAGTATACCAGCAACCCGAAAAGCAAGACTAAAAACGTTCCTACTTTACCTATATAATCCTGTACAAACAGATTCATTTCGTAGCCGATAACACCGCTTAACTGCGGAAGATAATCCCAGAAGAATCCAAGTAAAACCGAGATTAAAACCATCGCGAACAAGTCCCAAAAAATGGTGCTTTTCAGTTTGCTCAAAGAAACGTCTACTAACAAATAAGCTCCAGCTAAAAAGAACAAACGCACAAACAGAAACGAAGCAGCTCCAAAACCTTTATACAAAAAGAAATCGGATAAATTGGCGCCAACTTTTCCTAACCAGTTATAGGTTTTCTCACTTCGGTCTGAAAAAGAAGTTAAGGCACTTTGGTCGTAATCACCGTAAAAATAATAGGAAACAAACGACAGCAGTAACGCTACCGAAAATAAAACAAGTAAAGCCCCGAAAAGGACTTTATGACGACGCGTAAATAAGGGTTGCTTTTCGCCAGTATTCTTGTTTTGCTTATCTGTTGAAGCTTCTTTTTTTGTTGTTTTGGCCATTAATTGGTTTCTTCGTTTTTACAAAAATAACAATCTGGTTGAATTTATAATAGTCTTGGCAGGTAAATTAGTGCTCCGATTGCCATCGCTGCCATCGCTGCAAAAAATACGGCACCGGCTGCAATGTCTTTGATAAATCCTATACGTTCGTGGTAATCTGGGTGAATGAAATCGGCTATTTTTTCAACAGCGGTATTCAATCCTTCGATGCTTAAGACTAAACCGAAAGCTAAAATCTGAAACATCCATTCTGTTTTGGAAATTTCGAAGTAGAATCCGGCAATAATCATAAGAACCGCAATGGATGATTGCACCATTACACTATGTTCAGTGGTAGCGAGTTTAATTGCTCCACGCACAGCAAATCCGATACTTTTTAATCGGCCGGTAAAAAATGAATTGTCCTTTTGAACTTCCATTAAAGAGCAGCTAAAGCGGTTTCGTAATTCGGCTCATCGACGATATCACCTACTTGTTCCGCATGTGTTACCGTTCCGTTTTCATCTAAAACGATTACAACTCTGGAATGTAATCCTTGCAATGGTCCGTCAGTAATGGTTAAACCGTAATCTTTTCCGAAAGAACCATCTCTGAAATCTGATAAGTTGATTACATTTTCCAAACCTTCTGCTCCACAAAAACGATTTTGTGCAAATGGCAAATCTCTAGAAATGCACAATACTTTAGTATTCGCCAATGAACTTGCTTTTTCATTGAATTTACGAACCGAAGTAGCACAAGTACTGGTGTCAATACTTGGAAAAATATTCAAAACCAATTTACTTCCTGCGAAATCAGCTAATGAAACTGCAGATAAATCTGTTTTTACCAATGTAAAATCTTTTGCTTTTGAACCGATTTGCGGCAATTCGCCTATAGTTGTAACGGGATTTCCCTTTAATGTAATCTTTGCCATTTGTCTTAAAATTAATATTTGTTCCAAAAATAAGGATTTTAAATCGCTCTGCAATAATTTTCGTTATGAAACCAAACAAAAAAAGTCCTCAATGTTGAGGACTTTTAATTTTATCGAATATTGCTATTCTTTACTAATTTTAATGGTTTGTTGCTGTCCTTGACTTTCAAGTGTTATCAGATAAACACCATTCGAATAACCGGACATATCAATCGTGTTTTGATTTGATATACCATCAAACTCAACAAGATTTAGAAGTTGTCCGACTACGGAATACACCGAGGCTTTGGAAAGATTCAAATTATCTAAATGCAGCACATCTTTCACCGGATTTGGATACACTTTAACTGTATCTGCAAGAACTTCTGATGTACTTAGAGTTGTTGAAACACTAAATAAATAAGCCGTTTGATAATTAGTGTTTGTCGGACTGTTGCTTGTCACTTTAAGATAATAAGTTCCTGGCGCTAAAGTTCTTGTGAAAGACAAATTTGCTCCTGAATTATTTTGTGTTCCACCAATTGCGTTTCCAGAACTGTCTAAAACTGAAGCCGTAACCGATGATGTAATTATACTGCTAATCATGACCGTAGCATTCACATTATCTGCGACTACAAATTTGTAAAAGTCATTGTCTGCGTTGGATGAGTTTTCCTGAACGGTGGTGTAACCTTTATAC
The DNA here is from genome assembly GCF_032153895.1 of Flavobacterium sp. Classification (GTDB taxonomy): domain Bacteria; phylum Bacteroidota; class Bacteroidia; order Flavobacteriales; family Flavobacteriaceae; genus Flavobacterium. The sequence goes on along the minus strand of NZ_JALDYN010000008.1, from coordinate 6,779 downwards.
TCTTTATTGGTTGCAATGTCGTATGCTAATTCTTTAATGTTTGGCTCGTCTAATCCTTGCATAATTTGATAATAGTATCCAGGTAATTCGGTGTGATTTTCAATGAAATCGAAAGAAGAATTGAAGAAAAACACTTTTGAAGGATAGGTCAAGGCCGGATAAAAATGATTGATGTTTGAAGAGGGCTCATCCACTACTCCATCGCTGGTTCCGCCTGTTAATCTTCCGATAACAGTTGAAAAATCGATTAAATTGTCAATGGGTTTCTGGTTTAACCCAAGTACATTTTCACCGATAACTCCGTTACAATTTACGTCATAATTGTAAAAATCTGCACCGAACAAATGCTCGTTCATGTTACTGCCGTTATTCACTTCTACTCCTCCAAACAAAAAACGTCCTTGATCTCCACTGTAATAATATGTAGTTTTCAAATCACGAATCGCTTCGGAACGCGTGTCTACACCGGCAAAAACACCTAAACCTGTATCACTGGCATTGCTTCCGCCGTGAGGAGTTCCAACCGTTAAAAGTTTGGCTACGTGATGTTTATTGTCGGGTTGCCAGTTTACAACATTCTGAAGATATTCACGTGAGCACAAACCGCCCATACTGTGTCCGACCAAAACAACTTTGTCTTTTCCGGTTAACTGTAAAACTCTTTCGATGGCTTTCTTTAAAGCAACACCTTGTTTAGCAATAGCCGCTTGGTTACTTAAAACGTCGGTTTCCCAAGAGCCATTTACTTTTACATTAAAATTGACAAAATAGTAATCTCCGTTAATAACCGATGCTTCGAATGCAGCAATGTCTGCTCCCGGAGTTGGATAAAAGTTTTTATTGGTTGTGGAATTGTTACCATCAGCATTTAAGCAAAAATCGAAACGCCCACCATAAGTATAACTGTACTGAGAATCAAAGTAATTCGAAGTAGCTTCCCAAGTTTGAGAACTGGAGTTTAATCCGTGAATGAATATAATAGGATACGGAAGTTTACTTTCAAACGTTTGAATTGATTGATTATTTACAACGCTCTTCAGTACAATTAAGGAATCGTTTTTATAACCGAAGTTTTCAAATTCTGCTGGCCTTTGCTTCCACTCAAACAATGAATTTTCCTGAGAAAATACCGAGTTTCCAAACAAAATAGCCGATAAAATAACACTAAAAGTAATTTTACGCATAAGCAATATTTTTTATCAAAACATCGCTAATATATAAATTAATTGTTAAATTATTATGCAATCATACTATTTTTGAAAACTTTTTTTCACAATAGCCAATAAAAAAGCCTTCCACATAACAATGAAAGGCTTTCCTGTATTTTTTTAACAAAATATTATTTATCAATTGAACCCAAAACACGTTGCATGAAAGTGTTTAAAGCTTCTTTTTTATCGGTTCCTTGTTGTACCATTTTATTAACTTCTAAAGCGCCGTACATATTGGAAATCAATTCTCCAATCACATCTAATTCTTCGTCTTTTAGAGATGGAACTTCGGTTAAAGCTTCTAAAACTTCAATAGTTTCAACGATGTAATCCTGATCGTTTTCCTCAATAAATTGCGTTAAGTGTTTGATTACAGGTAATTTCATACTTATACGATTTCGTTTACCAAATCCGTTAAAACTTCTGCTTTGTTGGTTTGCGTTTCGTTTACCAATTTTCCGTTTACGAATGTTGCGAAAGTTGGCAAGTTAGAAACATTAGCCAATTTTCTTGATTCAGGAGAATTTTCCGCATCAACAATTACGAAAGAAATTGATTCATTTTCAGTAGCCAATTTTTTGAATTTCGGTTTCATAATTCGGCAGTTCCCGCACCAAAATGCTGAAAATTGCACAACCACTTTTTCGTTAGTGTCAACTATATTCTGAAGTGTATCTTCGTTTAATTCGATTAACATAAGGATTTCATTTAGAGATTAAAAAGAAATTCCAAACTTCGATTCCTTAAAAAAGCAACCGTCATTTGGAATTTATATGTGAAAACTTCTTAGTTTTTGCTCAAGTAAGCTGCTGTACTTAAACGGTCTGCAGACATTGCTTCTTTACCGTTTTCCCAGTTTGCAGGACAAACTTCACCTTTAGTCTGAACGTGAGTGTACGCATCAATTAAACGCAAGTACTCGTTTACGTTTCTTCCTAATGGCATATCGTTTACACTTTCGTGGAAAATTTTACCAGTTTCGTCAATTAAATAAGTTGCACGGTAAGGAACATTTGAACCTTCAATTAGGTAATCACCCATTTCTTCGTTGAATACTTCTTCAGCATCTAAAATCCCTAAAGCTGATGCTAAGTTTCTAGTAGTGTCAGCGATTAACGGATAAGTTACACCTTCGATTCCACCGTTAGCTTTTGGTGTGTTTAACCAAGCAAAGTGAACCTCGTTAGTATCACAAGAAGCACCAATTACGATAGTGTTTTTTGCATTGAAATCCGGTAAAGCCGACTGAAACGCGTGTAATTCTGTTGGACAAACGAATGTAAAATCTTTTGGATACCAGAACAATAATACTTTTTTGTTGTTTTTTACTGCTTCATCTAAGATGTTGATTCTTAAGTTATCACCCATTTCAGAAATTGCATCAACGGTAATGTTCGGGAATTTTTTTCCAACTAATGACATAATGTTATAAAGTTTAAAGTTTATTAAATTTTTACAGGGCAAAAGTACTGATTGAAAAGTTAACCAAACATTATATTTGATTATAATTTTTTATCTGATTATAAGATTTCCTTATACTGCATTTTATCGTTTTTAAAACATTATTTATCAGACTACTACAATTTAAAATACTATTTTTCTTATTTTTAAACATTAATCTTTATAAGATGAGTGAAAGTAAATTAAGAGACGACAAAACCTGCCTAAATTGTGGCAATAAAGTGGAAAGTCGATTTTGTCCTGAGTGCGGTCAGGAAAACACGGAAAGCCGGAAATCCTTCCATTATTTATTCACTCATTTTGTGGAAGATCTGGTGCATTATGACAGTAGCTTTTGGAAAACCATTAAGTTTCTACTCTTCCGCCCAGCCCGACTTACCAAAGAATATCTCGCAGGAAAACGCGCCAGTTATGTGGCACCTGTAAAACTTTATATTTTTATAAGTTTCCTTACTTTTTTTACTATTGGAATTATTTCAAGTCTTCCGGATGAGCAAAATCAAAACGACGGGATAAAGTTCAATCAGAGTAATAATCGTTCCAACATCAGTTTTAATAGAATTCCGGAACTAACCGAAAAAGAAGATTCTATTCAAAAAGCCGATTTAAATAAGTATGGATGGTATCAGGACTACAAATCTGTTGCTCAGTATGATTCCATTCAAAATGCCTTACCAGAACAAGAAAGAAAACCAAAACTTATTCAATGGATTGAAAGAAAAATAGTTGCCGTATCTGAGCACAATACCTCAAAGGAGCTAAAAGAAAAGTTTACGGTTCTAATCAAAAAAAATATCTCAAAAGCACTATTTTTATATATGCCGATTTTCGCATTTTGGCTATGGCTGTTTCACGGTAAAAAACGTTGGTATTATTTTGAGCACGGAATTTTTACTTTACATTATTTTTCCTTCCTATTATTAAGTACAGGATTAATGGTTTTCTTAGACTACTTTTTAAGTATGAGCGATTTTGTCGTTTTCAATATACTGCAACTGATAATGATTTTACTGTACATCTTTTATCCGATAGTTTACTTTTACAAAGCCCATAAAAGAATGTATATGGAATCTAAAAGTGTTTCCTTTCTTAAAAGTTCTATTTTGTTTATTATTAATTCAATTTTCATTACTATATTCACGGCTTTACTGATTATTTATACAACGATTTCAATTCATTAAAGTTTATTGAAACATTTACACGGTTTTTGCTACTTATTATTAAACGATTATGTTATGAAAAATAAAATCATTTTTGCTTTTGGACTGTCATTCCTGCTTTTAGGATGTACGGCACAACAAAGTGTTTCTTCAAAAAAGGCTGATGTAGCCGATTATATCTCTAATATTGAAGAAAGCAACTTGAAGCGCAATCTTACTGTTATTGCTTCCGATGAAATGCAAGGAAGAAACACTGGTGAATCTGGTCAGAAAAAAGCCGGTGAATACATCATTAACGAATACAAAAAACTGGGAATTTCCTATCCGAAAGGTGCGGATGGTTTCTATCAAAAAGTTCCATCTGAATACATGAAACGTGGATTCGCTCCAAAACTAAATGATTCCGAAAACATTTGGGCTTACATTGAAGGTTCAGAAAAACCCGAAGAAGTTCTAGTAATTTCAGCGCATTACGACCACGTTGGGATGAAAAACGGCGAAATCTATAATGGTGCAGACGATGACGGTTCCGGAACTGTTGGCGTTATGGAAATAGCCAAAGCCTTCATGAAAGCAAAAAAAGACGGACACGGACCAAAACGTTCCATTTTATTTTTACATGTAACGGGTGAAGAACACGGTTTGCATGGTTCAAGATACTATTCCGATAATCCTTTATTTCCGATAAAAAATACGATTGCCAATATTAATATTGATATGATTGGACGTCGCGACAATTTAAATCCGAATGATAACAATTATATTTATGTAATCGGTTCTGACAGATTGAGTTCTGAACTGCACACTTTAAATGAAGAAGCAAATAAAAAATATGTCAACCTGCGTTTAGACTACAAATACAACGACAGAAACGATCCGGAACAAATCTATTATCGTTCTGATCATTATAACTTTGCAAAAAAAGGCATACCTGCGATTTTCTTCTTCAACGGAATTCATGATGATTACCACAAACCAACAGACGAAGTTGATAAAATCGAATTTGATGCTTTAACCAAACGCGCCAAATTAGCTTTCGCCTTAGCTTGGGAATTGGCCAATCGCGATCAACGCATCGTAGTTGATAAAGACGGAAAATAATTTCATAAAAAAGCTCTCAAAATTGAGAGCTTTTTTTATTGTTTTTCAGATACTATAAATCTTCTTTTACATCTGCATCCGGAGCATTTTTCTTAACCGATTCGATTCCGTTTTCGCGAGCCGAAACTGATTCGTACATTTCACTGTTTCCGATGATTTGTCCGTTTGTTGCTTTCAGATTAAAATACGGTTTTCCGTTTTTTGATTCTAATCGGTCAAAACGAGCATCGTCCTGAGAATTTTTCTTTACTGATTCGATTCCGTTTTCACAAGCTGCTTTAGTTGTATATCCTTCGCTAGCCAATATAACCTGACCGTTTCCGGCTTTTAATACGAATTGAAATTCTCCGTTCGATCTTTTTGTAATTAAGAATGATCCCATGATTTAATTTTATTGATTACTACTTTTTTTTCAATGTGAATCACTAAAATAGTAAGATTATCTCTATTAATCAAACAAAATGTAATTTTTGAGAAATTCTGATTTATGATTTCACAAAACTGTCGATAATTTTATCCGTTTCCGCCTTGGTTGCCGTTGGCTTCAAATTGAACAAATGCATGAATAAAGGTTGCTTATCAACTGTTGTTTCCATATTAACATCTTTATTCAAATCAAAAACTGATTGCCATTTATCGCGAACATTTTTCCACATTGCTTTGTTTTTAGCCCAATATTTGTGAGCAGCAACGCATTTAGAATCATCAACTTTTCGGTAATAATCCATTCCTTTTTCGTAGGCTAATGTTGCATCTTTACCTGCTTCGTTACGCATGATTTTCTCGTTATCTTGCTCGTGTAACCATCCGTACTTTGTGATTTCGTGAATGTTTCTTCTTTTCAAAACATTATAATCGTTACGGATTGTATGCTCTCTTCTTGGTAATGGGGCATCAGCCGTATTCATCCAATATGAACTGTTAGCCGTGTGAACCCAAGCCGCAGTTCCTTCATATCTTGGGCTGTCGTCTACCTGATAAACACGTTGCGTCCACTGCCCTTTTACGTCATTCTTCGGTAAGGTTTTGTATTTCCAGGTTTTGTCTTTGTAAAATTCAAACAACTCTGTGTTTTCAAATTCCCAATCCTGACGCCAGTGTTTCACAATTGAAGTATCACCTACAATCAACAAATGCTGCATTACAATTTTATTGGATTTGTCTTCTACTAATTCCACCCACTCCAAACCGTAATCTTTTTTGGTTGGTGATGCTTTGTAATTCTCATCTTTCGATACTTTGAAAGTTTCCGCGAAGTTGAATTCTACTTCATAACATCCACACATTGATCTGATAGCATCGGCATCTTTCTTCTGTTTTGTTTGTGCCGAAATTGATAAACTGATAGCTGAAAGTCCCAGAATCAGGCAGTTTTTGAGGTTTTTCATTTGATACATGATTTTAAATTCTGTGCTAAAATATTAAATTAATTTAGAATAAATAAAAATAACAAGTATATTTGCACCAATATTTTTTAATAAGTCTAGTTAAAAATAATGAAATTCTACCCTAACCTATTATTACTTACAACATTAGCATCGACAGCAATTTTTTCGCAGCAGAAAGAAAAAGATACTGTTAAGCAAAAACAAATTGAAGAAATTGTTGTGACAGCTCAATTCGAACCTCAATCCTTAAGGAAATCGGTTCATAATGTACGCGTAATTACAAAAGAAGACATGAAAAGACAAGCAGCGACCAATTTGTCTGACGTCTTAAATCAATACTTGAATATTACGATAACGCCAAGCTCCGGAACCGGTCGATCTACCGTTTCCATGTTTGGTTTGGATGGTACTTACTTCAAAATTATGATGGATAATATTCCTATTGTGAGCGATAACAG
>NZ_JALDYN010000029.1:0-26536 GCF_032153895.1 Flavobacterium sp. | reverse complement strand
ATCTGCTGACTAAGTCTTCGCAGGTTCGAATCCTGCTCTCCCCACAAACAAAAAATCCTGGAACATGTTAAAAGTTTACTTTTATAAATGTTTTGGGATTTTTTGTTTGAGCAAGGTTTCCTTGTTCAGGATCACGAAGCAAAGCGTAGTAATCCTAATTCTATTAAATCAAGCACCAAGTTTTACTTGAGTGCTTTTTTTGTTTCGTTTAGTTTGAGTAAGGTTCACCTTACTCAGGATCACGAAGCGAAGCAGAGTAATCAATATAAAAAAAGCTCTTAACATCGTCAAGAGCTTTTCTATATAAAATAGTTGAATATCTATTCCAAAGCATAATTAATAGTCACATTCGCAGTAACCTCAATTTCACCAACCGCAAGCGTTTCTCTTGGCATACCAGCATCGCTTTCAACCTTCATAGAAGCGTACATCGGTCTTGGATAATAAGTCGCTGAATTGTCGGTTACCAAAATCGCTTTACCCATTTTTTGTCCTAAAGCTGCAGCATAATCGGACGCTTTGGTTTTTGCATTCTGAACAGCTTTTATACGCGCTTCCGATTCGTATTGCGCTACTTTAGATGATTTGAATTCCACACCGTGAATCATATTGGCTCCGGCATCAATCAATCCCATCATGATTGCGTCATATTTAGACAAATCTTTCAAAGTGATAGAAATAGTCTGTGAAGCCTGAAAATAATGTTTCTTCTTCTCATAATCGTAGTTTTTATACAAACTCACTTGTTTGGTCTGATAATCCGATGCGGGAAGTTTTGCTCCTTTTAAATATTTGATGATAGCATCCATGGCTACATCGTTTTTCTTTTTAACCTCAGCAGCATCATTACCTGTGTTTTCAACTCCTACACTGATAACGGCCTGATCTGGCGTTACTTTAATTTTTCCTTCTCCGGAAACTACAATTTGTGGTACAGTTTTCATTTCTTGAGCATTTGAAAATGTTGTCATGAATAAGGTTACGGCTATTAAAAATACTTTTTTCATATCTATAAATATTAAGTTATCAACTACAAATCAAAAGCGATGCCAAAAGTTACAGCTTTCCGGATTTTTCTAAAATAAAAAGCAAAACTATCGGAATGGCCAATAAAACAACCATCAAAGTGTTTTCGTAAAACATCGACGGAACCTGAGCTAATGTTATTACATAACCACCAATCGCACCTCCAAAATGCGCCGTGTGACCAATGTTATCCATTCGGGTTCGCATGCCGTAAATCGAATACAACAAATAGCCTATTCCAAATAAATATGCCGGAACCGGAATGATAAAATACAAACCTAAAGTCATGTCAGGCTGTAATAAAATAGCTGAATACAAAACGCCCGTAACTGCACCGGAAGCACCAATTGCCCGATAATAATACTCATCTTTATGAATGTACAACGACAGCATGCTTCCACATAAGAGACTTCCGAAATAAATAATCAGAAAATGTACAACGCCCAAATGAACTATTACAACCGGTGCAAAAAAATACAAGGTTAGCATATTGAAGATAAGATGTGTGAAATCGGCATGCAAAAAACCTGAAGTTATCATACGAATATGTTCGCCCGAACGAATGCTTCCGATATGGAATTCATATTTCCTGAAAAAGGCCTCATCTCGAAATCCTCTGTAGCTGAATAAAACTATTATTGCAATGAGAATTAATAAAACTGAATCCATAGTTAGAATTTTCTGACTGTAAATTTACCAATTGTTTCTGTATTGAATGTTAATTTAATGATTGAATAATCGCTTTAAAAAGTATATTTGTAAAAAAAAAGTCAATGCAGTTTCTGATTTATTTATTGATCTACCCTATTTTATGGCTGATTTCAATACTTCCTTTCCCAATCTTTTATTTTCTTTCGGATTGTATTTATCTGCTACTATATTATATCATTGGATATCGAAAAAAAACGGTTCGTAGTAATATTAAACTAGCGCTTCCACATTTGTCTGATAACGAAAGACTTCGTATCGAAAAGAAGTTCTACCGTCATATGTGTGACATATTTCTGGAGATGATAAAAACCATGAGTATTTCTGAAAATGAAATAAAAAAACGCTACAAATTCACCAATATCGAAATCTATCATGATTTAGAGAAAAAAGGGAAAAGCATTGCCTTGATGTGCGCTCATTACGCAAGTTACGAATGGGCTGTTTCTATGAATTATTATTTAAATTTCAAAGGATATGGGGTTTATAAAAAAATTGCAAATCCGTACTTTGATAAACTGGTCCATAAAATTCGTTCAAAATTTAGAGCTTATTTAATTACCACTAAAAAGACAAAAACGATTATTGAGCGTAATAATATCGATAAAATTTTAGGTGTCTACGGTTTAATTAGTGACCAAAGTCCAAGACTTCATAACAACGTTCACTGGCATACTTTTATGGGAATTGAAACTCCAATTCATGTAGGAGCCGAAATGCTGGCCAAACGATATGACATGAACGTTATCTTTCTTAAGACACGAAAAATAAAAAGGGGTTATTATGAAGGAACGTTTGAGTTAATGACCGAAGATGTAAACTCAGTTCCTAATTATGAAATTTCAGAAGATTTTATCAGAAGAGTTGAAAAACAAATCTATGAAGCTCCTGAATATTACCTATGGACACACAAACGTTGGAAACACAGTAGAGAAACAAAAACAACTTAAATAAAAAAGCTCAGTTTAAAACTGAGCTTTTCTTTTATAATTTAAACCAATTGGCCACCATTTCTTTTTCTTTATGCAGAGCATTCTTATGAAGAAATTCGTTAGAACATTTGTTGTATTCGTATTCCATAGCCCATTCTTTATGATTTTCGGCTAACGATTTGATACTGTTGCAAACGTATTCTATTTCTTCAGAAGTTGTTGTTGGGTGAATCGACATGCGAATCCATCCTGGTTTTTCGATTAAATCTCCGGCGGTAATTTTATCCGTTAAATAATGCGATTGCTCCTGATCTACGTGTAACAGATAATGCCCGTAGGTTCCAGCACAACTGCAACCGCCCCGCGTTTGAATTCCGAAACGGTCATTCAGTAATTTCACACCTAAATTAAAATGCAAATCATTGATATAAAACGAAATTACACCCAAACGATTTTCGTGCTGACCCGCTAAAATATTCAGATTCGGAATAGCTTTCAACTGACCGAAAACATAATCCAAAATTTCATGTTCACGCTTTAAGATGTTATCCACACCCATTTGCTCCTTCAACTGAATTGCCAAAGCCGTCTTGATTACCTGAAGAAAACCAGGCGTTCCACCATCTTCTCTTTCCTCAATATTATCTAAATATTTGTGCTTGCCCCAAGGGTTCGTCCAACTTACCGTTCCACCTCCCGGATGATCGGGCACCATATTTTTGTATAATTTTTTATTGAAAATAAGCACGCCCGAAGTACCAGGACCACCTAAAAATTTGTGCGGAGAAAAGAAAATCGCGTCCAAATAACCTTCAGGATTATCAGCAGGATGCATATCAATTTTGATGTAAGGCGCTGAACAGGCAAAATCCACAAAACATACACCGTTGTACTGATGTACTAACTTTGCCACTTCATGATACTGCGTTCTGATTCCTGTAACATTGGAACAACCTGTAATTGAAGCTATTTTCAAAGTTCTGTCTTTGTATTGTTCCAGCAACTCCTTGAAACTGTCCAAACAAATCAAACCTTGCTCGCAAGCCGGAATTACTTCCACTTTGGCAATGGTTTCTAACCAAGATGTCTGATTCGAATGATGCTCCATATGGGAAATGAAAACAACCGGTTTCTTTTCGTCCGGAACTTGTGTGTATTTCTGAAGATTTTCCGGTACTTTCAATCCTAAAATTCGCTGAAACTTATTCACGACACCCGTCATTCCCGAACCATCAACAATCAAAACATCGTCTTCATTACTGTTAACGTGTTTTTTAATGATATGACGCGCTTCATGGTACGCCATTGTCATTGCGGTTCCTGAAACTGTAGTTTCTGTATGGGTATTGGCCACAAACGGACCGAATTCATTCATCAGTTTTTCTTCAATAGGACGGTATAATCGCCCCGAAGCTGTCCAATCAGTATAAATGATTTTCTGCGTTCCGAACGGCGATTCAAACTCCTGATCGATTCCTATAATATTCTTTCTGAATTGCTGAAAATACTGTTCCAGTTGTGTGGTTTTTTCAGTTGTAATCATGTTATGTTGCATTTGCGGTCAAAGATACAGCTTTTTGGAAATTTGAATTAGTGATTAACTTGATTTTAAAGTCTTTCGTTAAATTTTAACAAAACTATGTTTTCTGCAAAATAGTATCAATATTTATTCGCAATAAAGAAATAATCCTACATTTGTGGCAAATATTTCAAAAATGAAACAATCTTACTTACTGTTACTTCTTATTTTTACTTTCGGTTATACTTCAAGTGCTCAAATTGGAAGTATTGATAATTCATTCAACACAAATGATGATGGTACTTACGAGCAAAATATCGGAATAAATAGTGTATTACTCGCAGATGGTAAATTATTAGCTGTGTATGAACATCCAACAGGAATAATGCCATATCGAAAAATTATTAGGCTAAACCCAAATGGAAGCATTGATCCTACTTTTAATTTCACAGATCAAGGTTCAATGACTGAAATTTTTGTGAAATCGGATGGCAAATTTATGGTGCCAATTGATTCTTACAACGACATTAGCGGAAACATGACTGTTAAGTGTTATAATGCAGATGGTTCCTTAAATACCGGTTTTTCATTTCCTGTATTTGAAAATATGAGTTCAGGAAGCCCCGACAATATTAGGATTATAGATGCCATCTATCAAAATGACGGGAAAATAATTATTGTGGGAGATTTCAACAAAGTCAACAATATTGCTTGTAATAATATTATAAGATTAAATAGCGATGGTAGTGTTGACACAACCTTCACGCAAGGAGTTTTCAACAGTTCTTACGGATATTGGATTAACACCATCGCAATGCAACCCGACGGAAAGTATATTGTAGCCGGAGAATTTCCTGTCGTTGCTACTAATTCAAATGCACGAATTGCTCGTCTTAATGCTAACGGAACTTTAGACACTTCCTTTAATGTTAATACTACTGGCTCTATGGATTATCCCATTAACGGTATTGATGGCTTTATAGAAAAAGTTGCTGTTCAAACGGACGGAAAAATTTTAATAGCTAACAGTGGAGGATTTCGTACGAATGGTATTATGACTACTTATGGTTTGATCCGATTAAACAGTAACGGAACCAGAGATACTGGCTTTACTCACCCAAATATTAATGGTGGTGTAATTGTTAGTGAATTTTGCATACAACCAGACGGAAAAATCTTATATTCAGCGCAAGATAAAATTAAAAGGGTTAACACCAATGGCAGCATTGATGCCAGTTTTAATTATACCAACCCAAGTTATGTTCCCTTCCCTTGCAGTCTTTATATGCAGAGTGGCAAAGTTATCATCAACGGAGATTACAACGAACCGAGTGGTTTAAGCCGAAAAGGTATCTACAGGTTAAATGCAAATGGCAGTTTAGACACAACCTTTAATCCATGCAGCGGTACGAATCTTTATTCATCTTCATTAAATGGTAATTCGTCGCCTAATCACAATTTAAAGGTTTTATCCGACGGTAGCTTTTTAATTATGGGAACTTTTACCTCATACAACGACAATGGTTTTAACCATATGTGTAAAATAAGTCCTAACGGAGCATTTGATTCAAGTTTTACGATAGATTCGCAAATTACATTTACATCATCATCAAGCTATGATCAAAATTCAAGTATCATCAGAGAACAAAATGACGGAAAAATATTGTTTACAAGTACACCAACTATAACAGCATCGATAAGCGGTGCGGAAAAAGAATTAGTACGAATTAATGCAAACGGTTCACTCGACACTTCTTTTACTCCGGTAGCAGGTAATGACATTATTGATTATGAAATTCAAAACGATGGGAAAATAATTGCTATTGGAACCGGCCCTCTTTTCATGCAGAGTTCCAAATACAAAGTTATTCGATTAAATACCGATGGTTCTTTAGATTCGTCCTTTACATCAATGCTTTTCGATTATAATCTTACTCATATCGAACTACAATCGGATATGAAAATCTTGGTTACACATCCTGTTTATTATCCAGCACCAACTTATGTTATGGTACCTGGATTACAAAGGCTTAACACGGATGGTACTTTAGACTCATCTTTTAATACCACACAAGGCAGAATCAACTACACCAAAATTCAGCCGGATGGTAAAATATTAATTTCATATTTCAACAATACAATCAATAAAACTTATTTAGGCAGATTGAATGCTGATGGAACGAATGATACTTCGTTTACTTTAAATTATGGACCGTACACCAGTGATTCATCACTTGCCTTCGATAATCTTTTTATAACATCACAGGGGAAAATAATTGTAAAAACTATTGGTACATATTTCAACGATTTACCTATTACTAATAAGTTCTATATCCTTAGTAGTAATGGTGTAGTCGAAAATTCATTTATTACTCTAACTGATTTTTCTAACGGCCAAAAAAACCTTTCTCAACAAAATTGTGATGATTTGCTTATAGACGGATCTTTTTCAACTTTTGAAGGGGTAAAGAAAAATAACATTGTTCGATATAACTTGTCAAACATTACAACTGTTAATACGCCAACAGGACAGACATACCAAAGCTTCACCAATGGGCAGACACTTTCTAACCTTGTTGTGAACGGACAAAACATCCAATGGTACAGCACTCAAAATTCATGTACAACAGCAAGTACTTCTAAAAATAGTACCGAAGTTACCATGGTTTTACCAGATTCAACGCCGCTTGTGAATGGTACAACTTATTATGCTTCTCAAACCATTAACAACATTGAAAGTACTTACAGACTACCTGTTACCGTACATTCAAACTTAAGTACAAATGAAGTAGAATTGGACAAATTAAGAATCTTCCCTAACCCTACTCACAGTACATTAACGGTAGCTAATGATTATACGATTGACAACATAGAAGTGTATAACCTGACTGGTCAAAAACTAATTACTAAAGGTTTTACTTCAAACAATGCTATCATTGATGTTTCTAGTCTTACTTCAGGCGTTTATATGCTAAAAGTATTCCGAGGTGAAGAGGTGAAATCAATTCAGTTTATAAAACAATAATGCCTTTTACAGATAATAAAAAGCCCCGTTTTGTACGGGGCTTTTTTTATTGGTTTTTAATTATATTCCTGCAATCTGGTTCAGCTCACTCACAAAACGTTCCGCTAAAACATCGGCTTCTTTTTGTGTGGGTGCTTCCGTGTAAATTCGGATGATTGGCTCGGTGTTGGATTTTCTTAAATGAACCCATTCTGTTGGAAAATCGATTTTCACTCCATCAATCGTTGAAAGGTTTTCAGAAGCATATTTTTCAGCTATTTGCTTCATCACAGCATCCACATCAATTTGAGGAGTTAGTTCAATTTTATTTTTGCTCATGAAATACTGCGGATAAGACGCTCTCATTTCAGCAACAGTTTGCGTTTGATTGGCCAAATGTGTCAAAAACAAAGCTACACCTACTAAAGCATCACGTCCGTAGTGAATTTCCGGGTAGATAATTCCACCATTGCCTTCACCACCAATAATCGCATTTGTCGCTTTCATCAATTCCACTACATTTACTTCACCTACGGCACTTGCTTGATAACTTCCGTTGTGTTTTTCAGTAATATCGCGTAAAGCTCTGGAAGAAGACATATTGGAAACCGTATTTCCAGGTGTTTTGCTTAACACATAATCAGCAACAGCAACTAAAGTATATTCTTCACCAAACATTTCGCCGTCGTTGGAAATGAAGGCTAATCGGTCTACATCGGGATCAACCACAATACCAAAATCAGCTTTTTCTTCCACAACTAATTTACAGATATCGCCTAAATGTTCTTTCAAAGGTTCTGGATTGTGAGGGAAATGACCGTTGGGTTCGCAGTACAATTCTACAACTTCAACACCCATTTGTTCCAATAATTTCGGAATGATGATTCCTCCGGATGAGTTCACGCCATCAACTACAACTTTGAATTTCCTTTTGGCAACCGCATCAGCATCAACCAAAGGTAAATTCAATACTTCATCAATGTGAATATCCATGTAAGCATCGTTTTCGGTAATCGTTCCTAAACTGTCTACATCGGAAAAATCGAAAGCTTCCGCTTCAGCAATTTCAAGGATTTTAGCACCATCGGCACCACTTAAAAATTCTCCTTTAGCATTTAATAATTTTAAGGCATTCCATTGTTTCGGATTGTGCGAAGCAGTCAAAATGATTCCACCATCGGCTTTTTCTAAAGGTACGGCTACTTCTACCGTTGGAGTTGTCGATAATCCTAAATCGATTACGTCAATTCCTAAACCGATTAAAGTATTTACCACCAAATTATGAATCATCGGCCCCGAAATACGCGCATCACGACCAATTACAACGGTTAATTTATCTTTCTGAATATTTTGTTTCAAGAATGTTCCGTAAGCTGAAGCAAATTTTACCGCATCAACCGGAGTAAGGTTATCGCCTACTTTTCCGCCAATGGTTCCGCGAATTCCTGAAATGGATTTTATTAATGTCATATTTTGAGTTATGAATTGTTAGTTATGAGTTACAAATATATGAAAGTGGCAAAGTAACAAAGTCGTAAGTGATAAAGTTTTTTTTAATCAACTCTGAAACTTTGTATCTTTGAAACTAAGCAACTCTAAAAAAAAAATGAACTTCCTAGCGCACATCTATCTTTCCGGTGAAAACGATTTGATTAAAATCGGGAATTTTATGGCGGACGGCATTCGCGGGCATGACTACGAACACTTTCCTATTGATGTGCAAAAAGGAATTTTATTGCATCGAGCTATTGACACTTTTACCGATGCGCATCCGGTTTTCAGACAGAGCAAACATCGGCTTCATGAAAAATACGGACATTATTCTGGTGTGATTATGGATATCATTTACGACCATTTTCTGGCGAAAAACTGGAAATCCTATTCTAATGAAAAACTGGAAGATTATGCTGCTCGTTTCTACAAATCGTTACAAGATAATTATGATTGGCTGACTCCAAAAACCAAAGGCATGATGCCCTATATGATTGGTCGAAACTGGCTAGTGACCTACGCTACGGTTGAAGGCATCGGAACTATCTTATTTCAGATGGATCATCGCACCAAAAACCGTTCAGGCATGCAAAACGCGGTTCAGGAATTAAAAGAATTTTATACCGAATTTGAAGAAGAATTTACCGCTTTCTTCGAAGAATTACGACTTCACGCTCAACAAAAACTAGCTATTTTATAATGGATTTCATTACCGAACTTGAACAGGTTTTTCATGAAAACGCTTCAACTGAAAGAGCTATTCCAATGGAAGCTTACATGAAAAACAATTTTCCTTTTCTGGGAATTAAAACCACGCCAAGACGAGCTATTTTCAAAGAAATCTGGAAGTTACACCATGAAGAAGTTAGCCTGAATTCTCGAGAAATCGCTTTAAAACTATACAAAAAGAAAGAACGGGAATTTCATTATTGCGCGATCGAAATTTTAATCAAAGAACTGAAGAAAAAATACCAAAAAGACGATATTCAACTTATCGAAACACTCATCATCACTCATTCTTGGTGGGATTCCGTTGATACAATTGCAAAATATCTTCTAGGTAATTATTTGGTTCAGTTTCCGGAAGAAATCTCAACTATTGCCAATCGTTTTTCAAATTCGGACAATATGTGGTTGAACCGTTCAGCAATTATTTTCCAATTAGATTATAAAGCTGAAACTGACTTTAAATTATTATCCGCAATCTGTAAAAAGCATAAAGATTCTAAGGAGTTTTTTATTCAAAAAGCCATTGGTTGGGCACTTCGGGATTATAGCAGATTCAACCCAAAAGGCATAACCGATTTCGTTACCAAAACCGATTTAAAACCACTCAGCAAAAGGGAAGCACTTCGAAATATCTAACGTTTTCCCTTTCCGTTTTTTAATTTTTGATGTATTTTAGCGTTTTCAAACCATTTCTTCGTTAAAAACAACATGCCTAACCGAAAACCTTCCAAACCCACTTTATTCTTCCACAGGAAACTAAAGAATTTAGAAGCGTTTTTATTCATGCTGAAATCAGTACTGAACAACAGACAATTTTTATACTTGTCTTGTATTTTAGTCAGTGTTTCTTCGGCTTTAGCAGTAATTGTTTTAAAAACATTTGCGCACTGGGTTTTCCGATTTGCAAATTATATTGACGGAATTCTACATCTTCCCTATTCCAATAGTTTATTACCAATTATCGGTATTTTACTGACCGTTTGGGTTATTAAAAAATTCTTAGACGGAAGCATCGAAAAAGGAACTTCACAAATCATGATTGCCGTGGCCAAAAAATCCGGAATCATGCCCCGAAAGCAAATGTATGCACAAATTATCACGAGTTCCTTAACCGTTGGTATGGGTGGTTCAGCCGGATTAGAGTCGCCAATTACGATTACCGGAGCAGCTTTCGGATCTAACTTCGCGCAAAAATATCGCTTAAATTATAAAGACAGAACTTTGTTGTTGGCTTGTGGGGTTGCCGCCGGAATTGCCGCAGCTTTTAACGCTCCTATTGCGGGAGTTTTGTTTGCGATTGAAGTTATTTTAGCCGATATGAGTGTTACCGCATTCATCCCGATTATGATTTCGGCAGCAACGGGTTCTTTGGTTGCTATCGTTTTGTTGAAAGAAGAAATCTTGCTGACTTTCAAAACTCAGCTTACCTTTGATTATCACAATATTCCCTACTATATTATTTTAGGAATTCTTGCCGGATTTGTGTCAGTTTATCACGCGAGAAATTTCAGGAAAGTGGAACATTATTTCGCTAAAATGAAATCTTCCTACTACCGAAAAGCCTTGTTTGGAGCGGGAATTTTAGCCATTTTAATTTTCTTCTTTCCAACATTATTTGGTGAAGGTTACGAAAGTATCAAAGCATTATCCTCAACAAATCCGGGTGTTTTACTTGAAAATACGGTTTTAGAAAGTCAAAAATCCAACGAATGGGTTTTACTGATTTTTATCGGAGCCACGATGATGATAAAATCGGTCGCAACAGGTTTAACGTTAGGAAGCGGCGGAAACGGCGGTAACTTTGCTCCTTCACTATTTGTGGGTTCTTATCTTGGCTTTTTTGTAGCAAAATTTTTCCAACTAACCGGAATCGATAAAGATTTACCAATTAGTAATTTTTCAGTGGTTGGAATGGCAGGATTATTAAGCGGATTGTTTCACGCGCCACTAACGGCAATCTTCTTAATTGCCGAAATTACTGGTGGTTATGGTTTATTTATTCCGTTGATGATTGTATCGTCGATTAGTTTCGCGATTTCCAAAAAAATGGAAGTTCATTCGATGGATATCAAAAATTTAGCCGATACAGGTACTGTTTTCACCAGCGACAAAGACAAAAATTTATTGTCATCCATTCAACTTTCCAAACATATCAAAACGGATTTTGCAACTGTTTCAGAAACTGCAAAACTTGAAAATGTAGCCGAATTACTTTCGCAAACCCAACAGAATATTTTTCCGGTTCTCAATGAAAAAGAAGAATTTACCGGAATTATTGATTTCAATAAAATAAGACCAATCATCTTCAACGCTTTTCAAATCAAGCATACACCACTAAAAGATGTAATCGAACAAACGGAAATCACCATTTGCTATGATGAAATCATGGAAACCGTCATGGAGAAATTTGAAAGTACCGATTCTGAAATTCTATTCGTTTTGAAAGACCAAAAATGTTTAGGTTATATTGAAAAAGTTGACATTTTAACCTCGTACCGAGAAAAACTGAAATCGCTTCGAATCGAGTAATAAATTCATTTTTCTTTACATCTTAAGTACTGAAAATTAGTCATAAAACTGTACCTTTGCGTTTTTGCACAACTACACGACTAATTTATGTTGAATTCAGAAGAAACTATTGAAGTTTTAGGCGCCCGCGCTCATAATCTCAAAAATATTGACGTAGTCATTCCGAGGGAAAAACTTGTTGTAATTACAGGGCTTTCCGGTTCGGGAAAATCGTCTTTGGCTTTCGATACCATTTATGCCGAAGGACAACGCCGATACATCGAAACCTTTTCAGCTTATGCCCGTCAGTTTTTAGGCGGATTGGAGCGTCCGGATGTGGATAAAATCGACGGACTTTCTCCAGTAATTGCCATTGAACAGAAAACTACAAGTAAAAGTCCACGTTCGACTGTTGGAACCATAACTGAAATTTACGATTTCCTTCGTTTATTGTTCGCCAGAGCCGGTGAAGCCTACAGTTACAACACTGGAGAAAAAATGGTTTCTTATTCTGATGAACAGATTAAGGAATTGATCTTTGAGCATTTCAACGGAAAACGCATCAATATTTTAGCTCCAATTATCCGTTCCCGTAAAGGACATTACCGCGAATTGTTCGAGCAGATTTCCAAACAAGGTTTCGTAAAAGTTCGTGTAGATGGCGAAATCCGGGATTTGGAATACGGGATGAAAGTCGATCGCTACAAAACACACGACATTGAAACTGTAATCGACCGCATGGCTATTGAAAAAACCGAAGATTTAGACAAACGTCTGTCTGAAAGTATCAAAACTGCAATGTATAACGGCGACGGCATCATGATGATTATCGAACAGGAAAGTCAGGAAGTGCGCTATTTCAGTAGAAATTTAATGTGTCCAACTTCCGGAATTTCCTATCCAAATCCGGAGCCGAATAACTTTTCGTTCAACTCACCAAAAGGCGCTTGCGAACATTGTAACGGCTTAGGAACGGTGAATGAAATCAACCTGAACAAAATTATCCCGAACCCGAAATTATCTATCAAACAAGGTGGTTTTGCGCCGCTTGGTGAACAAAAAAGTTCGTGGATTTTCAAACAGTTGGAAATTATCGGTGAAAAATTCGGATTCAAACTAACTGACTCCATTGATAGTATTCCTGCCGATGCGATGGATATGATTCTAAACGGCGGAAACGAGAAATTCTCGGTGGTTTCCAAAGTCATGGGCATCACGAAAGATTATAAAATCGATTTTGAAGGGATTTCGAATTTCATTAAAAACCAATACGAAGAAAGCGGATCGGCATCCATCAAACGCTGGGCGAAGGAATTCATGGATGAAATCGAATGTCAGGAATGTCATGGCACACGTCTGAAAAAAGAATCGTTATATTTCAAAATCAACGAAAAAAACATAGGCGAATTATCGTCGATGGACATTGATGAATTGTGCGACTGGTTCAGCGATTTAGACAACCATTTATCTGAAAAACAACAAGCTATTGCCATTGAAGTCGTTAAAGAAATCAAAGCAAGACTGAGTTTTTTAGTGGATGTCGGACTGAATTATTTGGCTTTAAACCGAAGTTCAAAATCACTTTCCGGTGGAGAGGCACAACGCATTCGTTTGGCAACCCAAATCGGATCGCAATTGGTTGGTGTACTTTATATTTTGGACGAACCAAGCATCGGATTACACCAACGCGACAACGAAAAACTGATTCATTCTTTGGAGCAATTGCGTGACATCGGAAATTCAGTAATTGTTGTTGAACACGACAAAGATATGATTGAACGCGCGGATTATGTGATTGATATCGGTCCGAAAGCAGGACGTTTTGGCGGTCAAATCATCAGCAAAGGAACTCCGAAAGAATTGCTGAAAGAAAATACGATTACCGCACAATACCTGAACGGAAAAATGGAAATTGCCATTCCAAAAAAACGTCGTGAAGGCAATGGAAATCTGTTAAAATTATCCGGAGCAACCGGAAATAATCTAAAAAATGTTTCCGTAGAATTTCCTTTAGGCAAACTGATTTGCGTTACCGGAGTTTCAGGTAGTGGAAAATCAACCTTGATAAACGAGACGCTCTACCCTATTTTAAACACGCACTTTTTCAACGCGGTAAAAAAACCGCAGCCATACAAGAAAATTGAAGGTTTAGAACATATCGACAAAGTAATCGATATCGATCAAAGCCCGATTGGACGTACACCTCGCTCGAATCCGGCAACTTATACCGATGTGTTTTCAGAAATCCGAACTTTGTTTACCCAAACACCTGAAGCGCAAATTCGCGGCTATAAACCTGGTCGTTTCAGTTTCAATGTTTCCGGCGGACGTTGTGAAACTTGCGAAGGTTCCGGAGTTCGTACGATTGAAATGAGCTTTTTACCCGATGTTTATGTGGAATGTGAAACCTGTCAGGGCAAACGTTTCAACCGTGAAACTTTGGAAATCCGTTACAAAGGAAAATCAATTTCAGATGTATTGGAAATGACTGTTGACGAAGCGGTTGATTTCTTTGAAAACATTCCGAAAATTTATCGAAAAGTGAAAACAATTCAAGATGTAGGATTAGGCTATATCACTCTTGGTCAACAAAGTACAACACTTTCCGGTGGTGAAGCGCAACGCATCAAATTGGCTACGGAATTATCCAAAAAAGATACCGGAAATACGTTTTATATTTTAGACGAACCTACAACCGGTTTGCATTTTGAAGACATACGCGTGCTGATGGAAGTCATCAATAAATTAGTCGATAAAGGCAATACCGTTTTAATCATCGAACACAATTTGGACGTTGTGAAACTAGCCGATTATATCATCGATATCGGTTACGAAGGCGGAAAAGGTGGCGGACAGCTAATTGCCAAAGGAACGCCAGAAGAAGTCATCAAAAATAAAAATAGCTACACCGCGCAGTTTTTGAAAAAAGAACTACATTAGCAGGCTATTTAATTTTTAACGAAGCGAAAAAATGATGAAAGAAGAATATTTAAGTGACGACGACAGAATTCAGGACAAATTCAACCAAAAAACCTGGAACGAAATAAGAACCAACGACTCATGGGCGATTTTTAAAATCATGTCTGAGTTTGTGAACGGTTATGAAACTATGGGACGAATTGGACCTTGTGTTTCAATTTTCGGTTCTGCACGAACAAAACCTGATAACAAATACTATTTATTAGCCGAAAAAATTGCCTATAAAATTTCTCAGGCCGGTTACGGAGTAATCACCGGAGGTGGTCCCGGAATTATGGAAGCCGGTAACAAAGGTGCCCATTTAGGCGGCGGAACTTCGGTTGGATTAAACATTGAATTACCATTTGAACAACATTTCAATCCATATATTGATAAGGACAAAAACTTAAATTTCGACTATTTCTTTGTACGCAAAGTAATGTTCGTAAAATATTCTCAAGGATTTGTAGTAATGCCAGGTGGTTTCGGAACTTTGGATGAATTATTCGAAGCGATTACGTTAATCCAAACCAAAAAAATTGGCAAATTCCCAATTATTTTAGTGGGAAGAGAATTCTGGAGTGGATTATTAGATTGGATAAAAACTGTAATTATCGATCAGGAGAAAAACGCCAATCCGGACGACATGAATCTTATTCGCGTAGTAGATACTGAAGACGAAGTGTTAGAAGCACTCGACAATTTCTACAAAAAATATAATCTTAGTCCTAACTTCTAAGAATAAAAAAGCTCCCGAATTGGGAGCTTTTCTTTTTTATTTTACAATCAGTTTTCGCGTTGTCGACTGATTTCCTGATGTGATCTTCACCATATACAAACCAGATTGCAAATCAAGGTTGATTGTTGTGTTTCCAACAAACTCAACAGCTTTTACTTTTTGCCCAGTCATGTTGTAAAACTCTGCAACTGCATCATTCTGAGCACCCGCAATGGTTATATTTCCAGAAGAAGGATTCGGATACAAAGCCAGTTTCAATTCTGCAAATTCTCCTGAACTTAAGGTTGCTGACCAAGGTTGACCTGCATTCGCGCCCCAAATATAATCGGCTAAATTCGGGTAATCTATAAACGGATTACGGTTCATCTGCCAAGTATAAATATAATTGTTGCGGTTCATTTCAAAATCATCTTTCGGATCAGTTGTGTTCCAAGTTAATAGCGTTGCTAAATCCCCAATATTTCCTGATGGAGTGGTACCATCAACCAAATATTCTGATGGGTCGCCATTTACCACATTCAAACCATTAAAACGAACTGCCATATAAAACAATGCTCTGGCAACATCACCTCGCCATGAACCTTGAGTTCCGGTCTGACCTGCATAAACAGTTCCTGAATTTACCGGTCCGTAATTTTTATTGTTTCTTGATGAATTTTCCTGACCGTTTTCTGCGCGGATATGATGTGCATCGGATACACCATCAACTGTACTGGAAGCACTTGTAGAATTCCAAACACCGATACCATCAGCAGAATCTCCCATTGCCACTTCAAATCCACCTCTTGATTGCGGAAATATATGTTCTCTGTTCCATTTTCCAACAATACTGCTACCATTTTGCTGATCCAATTTTGCCATTGGTTGCTCAATATACATACACCAAACCTGATTGGAATTTTCCGGATTTTGATCCGCAGTCCGTAAGATTTCCCAAATGTCAGCATAACTGTGCAAGCGAACAACAGATGGATTAGCGATAATATCCTGAACCGCTTGTTTTAACGTTGCACCGCTAAGCCCTTCCAAAGAACTATAATAACCTAAAGGTGCTGTACTGCTAACAATTCCATAAGTAGGGTTCAAAGGAGTTCCCCATGGTTGCACCTGATAATCATTATCATAAACACGTATAACTATATTGTCATTATTGGCAACATATCCGGTTGGCAGTGGCTGAAACTGAAACAACATTTCTTCATCGCCTTCATCTACAACATCATTGGTTAAAATTATTCCAGTTTGAGTAGTGGTTTGCCCGACAGGAATAGAAACTGTTAGCCCTCCAGAAAAATCTGACATGGTGAAATTACCATTATTCAATGTGAAATTCATAATCAGGGTTTCATTCTGAACCGGCTGACTTGTCGTGAACGTAATATTGAAACTATCGCCTTCATTATAAGAAGCTTGTGTAAAACCAACTGTTACATAATTTATCGGAATACCGGAACCGTCGTTGTTTGCTCCCGGTGTTGGCAGTTTAACTTCATAAGTACCATCATTTTTCCGTTGAATTGACTGAGTATCCTTTAATGAATTAATATTTTCATTCACAAACTCTGTTATTCCCAGAGCCGTCATTAAAGCTGTTGGTTGAGTAGCAGTTGTACCATATGCAATAGCATGAATCAACCCTGTTGGTGTAGCGGTGGTATTGTTGGGGAAGTCTGAAGCATTCCCAGAATAAATTGCAACGGCATCAGGACCATTCTGCAATAATGAATTAGCAAAATTGATAGCAGGAGATGGAGTCACACCAGTATTTCCAATTAGAATATTACCATTAATATCAGTTGAATAACCATCTAAATCTAAAGCATAATAACTCAAATTATTTGCTCCGTTATAAAATACCAAGGCATATCCATTTAGGGAAAAATTAGC
Source organism: Flavobacterium sp. (assembly GCF_032153895.1). GTDB lineage: Bacteria > Bacteroidota > Bacteroidia > Flavobacteriales > Flavobacteriaceae > Flavobacterium. Next base: position 9,035 of record NZ_JALDYN010000029.1, on the reverse strand, counting down.
AGTTGCCGACTTTATTTCAACGAATTCGAAAGTATCTGTAGATGTATTATCAGAATCTACCTCATTGATTACAAGTTGGCCAAAAGTTACATTACAATAAAATGCAACAAATAGAAATAGTAGTTTTTTTATCATTGTTTTTTGAAATTGGGGGAACTAAGTTACATATAAGTTATTCATTTTCACTATACCTGAGCTATTATTTAATAAACTCAACGCTTTGTTAAGAAAAGATTTACAGTATTGAAACTTTTACATAAAAAAACAGTAGCAACCCATTTTTATATATATTTACGAATTGGAAATAGTTTGCCGTTCATGCGAAAAAAATCAGCGCTTTTTATAAAAATTACCTTTGTTCTTTTTCTCACTTTTTTGGTTGAGACATTGATTGCACAAAACCGTTCGGCTATTCAGGCTACATTTGATGCAAATACCAAAAAAATACAAGTTCGACAAGAGATTAATTTTGTAAACAATTCTTCTGTTGTTTTAAAAGAAATTGTGTTAAACGATTGGAACAATGCCTATTCTGATAAAAATTCAGCTTTGGGAAAACGTTTTTCTGACGAATTCGTCCGCATTTTTCACTTGGCAAAAGAGGATGATCGCGGTTATACCAAAATTCTTTCTATTAATAATCAAGTTGGCGATAGTTTGCCTTTTGTCCGAACAGAAAATCAATCGGATTTACTTACAATTCAATTGCAAAAAGAACTTTTACCAAACGAGTCTGTTAGCATACAATTAAACTATGAAGTCAAAATTCCAAATGACCGATTTACTCGTTATGGCTTTAGAAACGACGATTCCTTTATACTGAAAAATTGGTTTTTAACACCTTCGCGATTAGAAGCGTCTGGTTTTATTAAAAATAGTAATGAAAATCTAGATGATATTGCTAATTCAGAATTTGATTATCAAATAAATTTCACTTTAGATTCAAAATATCAGCTTTTCACAGATTTAAATGTACTTGATAAAGTTGAATCAGATATAACAAAAACTTATTCCTTAAATGGAAAGAACCGAACCGATTTCGACATTTCCATCGAACCACAACCTACTTTCTACAGCTACAAAAACAACAAAATTGAAGTTGTTACTAATTTAAAAGACAAGCGTTTAGACGAAATTCAAAGAGCTTTGATTATTGACAAAGTAACGCAATATGTTGCTGAAGAATTCGGAGCGCCTTCACAGGAAAAAATTCTGATTTCACAAACCGATTATGACCGAAATCCTTTTTACGGACTGAATCAGTTACCGGCTTTTATCAGCCCGTTTCCGGATAGTTTTCTGTATGAAATCAAGTTTCTAAAAGTTTATTTGGATAAATATCTCAAAACCAGTCTTCAGTTAAACCCGAGAAAAGACACCTGGGTTTACGATGGTTTGCAGTCCTATTTGACTATGAAATACATTCGTGACAATTATCCTGATATGAAAATGATGGGCAATTTATCGGACTGGAAACTTTTAAAAGGTTACAATCTTTTCAAAGCCGATTTCAATCATCAATTCAGTTATGTTTATCTGTTGATGGCGCGAAAAAATTTAGATCAGGCTATTGGTGATGATAAAAATACGTTCATCAAATTCAATGAGCAAATCGCTGGAAAATACCGTGCCGGAATGAGTTTAAACTACTTAGACGATTACTTAGGCAGCGGGATTGTAACAGCTTCTATCAATGAATTTATCGCTTTGAATCAGAAACAACAAACTGATGAATCCGATTTCGAGAAAATCATTAAAAACAAAACTTCAAAAGAGGTTGACTGGTTTTTCCGAACAGTTGTAGAAACACGTGATTTAATCGATTTTAAAATTAAAGACGTAGAAGAAACACCTGAAAATTATCAGATTACCATCAAAAACAAAACCCAAACCAATGTTCCGGTTTCACTTTACGGAATTAAAGATGATAAAGTTGTTTTTAAAGAATGGGTTTCCAACATTGCAAAAGATTCGACTGTAACAGTTCCTAAAGTTGATGTCGACCATTTCGTATTGAATTACAACAACGAAATTCCTGAATACAACTCGCGGAATAACTGGAAAGCGTTGAAAAGTTTCTTGGGTAACAACCGTCCATATAAATTCACTTTTGTGAAAGATTTGGAAGATTCAAAAGTGAACCAGATTTTCTTCGTTCCGGAGTTCTCGTACAATTTATATGATGGTGTTTCGCCCGGATTAAGTTTCCACAATAAATCCTTACTCGATAAACCGTTTATTTTTGATGTTACACCAATTTATTCTTCCAAAACCAAAGAACTCATTGGAGGAGCATTTTTCACTGTAAATCAAAACGTTCGTGAAGATCGTTTGTATAACATTCGCTATATGTTAGCTGCAAACACGTATCATTATGCACCAAATGCAGCTTACAGCAAGATTGTTCCGGCCATTAGCTTTCGTTTCCGAGATTTAGATTACCGCGCCAACAAGAAAGAATTTGTTACGGTAAGACACGTTTTTGTCAATCGGGAGGAATCGTCTTTTGCTACAAAAAATGATGAAAATTATTCTGTTTTCAATTTACGTCATTCTATTGTGGATTCTGAAATCACCCATTTTTACAATGTTTCCACTGACGTTCAAGTTGCCAGTAATTTTGGAAAACTATCCGGAGAAATTCAATTCAGAAGACTTTTTGACAACAACCGACAAATCAACTTCCGATTTTTTGCCGGAGCTTTTATGTACCGAAGCACCAATTCGGAATTTTTCAGCTTCGGATTAGACCGTCCAACCGATTACTTATTTGACTACGGTTTATTAGGCCGTTCCGAAAGTACCGGTTTGTTCAGCCAACAATACATAATGGCGGAAGGTGGTTTTAAATCGAAATTTGAAAATCGCTTTGCCAACCAATGGATGACAACTGTAAACGCCAGTTTCAACATCTGGAATTGGGTTGAAATTTATGGTGATGCGGGCTTGATGAAAAGTGAAGCAATTGCCACCGAATTCGTTTACGACAGCGGAATCCGCCTCAATTTAGTTCCCGATTATTTCGAATTGTACTTCCCTGTTTACTCCAAAAACGGTTGGGAAATTGCACAGGACAATTATGATGAAAAAATCAGATTTGTAATCACAATTAGTCCGAAAACTCTTATTTCTTTATTTACCAGAAAATGGTTTTAAGCCGAATTAAAATTATTTTTCAACTTCAAATCATGATTTATTCACATCAAAAAAGGTAAATTCGTGAAAAATAATTAATTAGATTTAGGAATTCTATTGAAAATTTGTCAAAAATGAAATTATTGATAATTCAAGACGTTGCTTTGTATTGTCTAAATTGTTAAATTTGTCACATAACACATTATTCAGACTATGAACCAAACTGCCACTAAGGAAGCTTTATCATTCGAAGATTTCAAAACTGAAGTCATCAACGATTATAAAATTGCAATCGTAAGCCGTGAATGTAGTCTTTTGGGCCGTCGCGAAGTACTTACCGGAAAAGCCAAGTTCGGAATTTTCGGTGACGGAAAAGAAGTACCGCAATTAGCAATGGCGAAAGCTTTTAGAAACGGAGATTTCCGCTCAGGGTATTACCGCGACCAAACCTTTATGATGGCAATTGGACAGATGACAATTCAACAGTTTTTTGCCGGTTTATATGGTCATACTGATTTGAATCATGATCCGATGAGTGCCGGACGTCAGATGGGTGGTCACTTTGCAACCCACTCTCTAGACGAAAACGGCAACTGGAAAAACTTAACGCAACAGAAAAACTCAAGTGCAGACATCTCTCCTACTGCCGGGCAAATGCCACGTTTGTTAGGATTGGCTCAGGCTTCCAAAATTTATAGAAACGTAAGCGGTATCAACCAAACTAACTTCTCTGAAAAAGGAAATGAAGTGGCTTGGGGAACTATCGGAAATGCTTCCACTTCAGAAGGTTTATTCTTTGAAACTATCAATGCTGCCGGGGTTTTGCAAGTTCCGATGGTGATGAGTGTTTGGGATGACGAATACGGAATTTCGGTACACGCCCGTTATCAAACCACTAAAGAGGATATTTCCGAAATTCTAAAAGGTTTTCAGCGCGATGAAGACAATAAAGGTTACGAAATCTTAGATGTGAAAGGTTGGGATTATCCAGCATTAGTGGAAACCTATCAAAAAGCTTCTAAAATTGCCCGTGAAGAACACGTTCCGGTATTGATTCACGTTTATGAATTGACGCAACCGCAAGGACACTCTACATCAGGTTCTCATGAGCGTTACAAAAATGCAGACCGTTTGGCTTGGGAAGCAGAATTCGACTGTTTGGCACAAATGCGCAAATGGTTAATTGAAAACAATATTTTAACTGCTGAAGAAATCGAAGCGATTGATACGCAAACTAAAAAAGATGTTTTAGAAGGCAAAAAAGCCGCTTGGAATGCTTTCGTTGAACCCATTAAAGCGGAACAACAAGAATTAGTTGCAGTTTTAAATTCGATTGCTGCTTCTAGCGAGAACAAAGTTTTCATTGAAAAATACGCTAACGATTTGGCATCTTTGAAAGAACCAATCCGCAAAGATATTATCACAACTGCTCGTAAAGTTTTGCGTTTAATCGTAAAAGAAAACAGCAGAACTCAATTAGCTACTTGGATTACAGCCTATACTGAAAAGATTCAGCCGAAATTCAGTTCCCATTTATTTTCACAATCGGATAAAAATGTGTCTTCGGTAAAAGAAGTTCTTCCAATGTATGATGAAACATCAGAAGAAACCGATGCGCGTCTGATTTTGAGAAATAACTTCGATGCGATTTTCGAAAAATATCCTGAAACCTTAATTTTTGGAGAAGATTCCGGTAACATCGGTGACGTGAACCAAGGTTTAGAAGGTATGCAGGAAAAATACGGAGAATTCCGTGTGGCCGATGCTGGTATCCGTGAAGCAACGATTTTAGGACAAGGAATTGGTATGGCAATGCGTGGTTTACGTCCGATTGCTGAAATTCAGTACTTAGACTATTTGTTGTATGCGATTCAAATTATGAGTGATGATTTGGCAACCTTACAATACAGAACTGCCGGTCGTCAAAAAGCACCGTTAATCATCAGAACACGCGGTCACCGTTTGGAAGGAATCTGGCATTCGGGTTCACCAATGGGAATGATTATCAATGCGATTCGCGGTATTCACGTTTTGGTTCCTAGAAATATGACTAAAGCGGCAGGATTCTACAATACATTGTTAGAAACTGACGAACCAGCATTATTAGTGGAATGTTTGAACGGATATCGTTTAAAAGAAAAAATGCCGACTAACTTGGGTGAGTTCAAAACGCCAATCGGTGTGGTGGAAACCATCAAACAAGGTGCCGATATTACTTTAGTTTCTTACGGTTCAACATTACGTTTGGTGGAACAAGCTGCAAAAGAATTATTGGAAGTTGGAATTGATGCCGAAATCATTGATATTCAGTCATTATTACCGTTCGATATTAACCATGATATTGTAAAATCATTGGCAAAAACCAATCGTCTGTTGGTCATTGATGAAGACGTTCCGGGTGGAGCATCGGCGTTCATTTTACAACAGATTATCGACGAACAAAAAGGATACAAATATTTAGACAGCAATCCGGAAACTTTAGCTGCCAAAGCACACAGACCAGCTTACGGAACGGATGGTGATTACTTCTCAAAACCTTCAGTTGAAGATATTTTCGAGAAAGTATATGCGATGATGCATGAAGTAAATCCTGCGAAATACCCTAACTTATACTAATTTTAAGTTAATTATAATTCTAAGCCGGGCAATGCTCGGCTTTTTTGTTTTGGTTGTTGAAAACATTCACTAAATTTATGTTTTACTAATACTTTTGAAATGAAAAACGCGCATATCGTTAAAGTTTTACAATCGCAATTTGTTACGCACGACGTAAAATCCATAAAAGTCGAACGTCCGGAAAATTATGAATTCATTCCCGGGCAAGCTACGGAATTGTCCATCAACAAGCGTAATTGGAAAACCAAAAAACGTCCGTTTACTTTCACGAGTTTAGTCGATTCTAATTACCTTGAATTCATGGTGAAAATCTATCGAAATCGAGAAGGCGTTACCAACGAATTAGGGAAAATAAATGCCGGTGACGAACTAATTCTTCATGACGTTTTTGGCGCGATTAGTTATAAAGGACCTGGTGTTTTTATTGCGGCCGGATCGGGAATTACACCCTTTTTATCTATTTTCAGAGAATTGTACAAACGCAATAGAATCAAAGGAAACCGATTGATTTATGTAAATAAAACTTCGGAAGATGTGATTATGGGTCAAGAACTCTTTCACATGCTGAAAAATGATTTCGTCAATGTGTACACGCGTGAAAATGTAATCGGCTTTCAGGGAAAAAGAATCGACCGAAACTTTCTGATTGAAAACATCGTCGATTTCAGTCAGAATTTTTATGTGTGCGGACCGGAAGATTTTGTCAAAACGGTTACCAAACATCTAATCGATTTAGGCGCTGAACCCGAAACCATAATTTTCGACGAGTAATTTTTCGTATCAATTTGTAAAATTTTTAATATATTTATAATCAACCTATTAAAATTTTAAGTTATGAAAAAGACGATTTTATTCTCTGGACTTTTAGCTTTAACGCTTTTAGCCTCATGTAAAAAAGAAGAAAAAACAACCGAAGAAACCCAAATCACTGTAGAAGCAGCAGAAGAAGTAGCGCCTGAAGCTACAGCAGACACTGTTGCTCAAGACGGAACATCTGTTAGTGTTGGCGCAGACGGTGTTAGCATAGAAAGTAAAGACGGTGATAAAAAAGTAGAAGTTGACGCTAATAAAGACGGTGCTTCAGTTGAAGTAAAAAAATAATAATATCCCATAAATAAAAAAGCTCCGTAATAATACTACGGAGCTTTTTACTTTATAAAAATTTATTTATTCTTTCGCTAATCGTATTGTTTTAGAATTATCTCCTTGTGATACATTCGCCAGATAAACACCGCGAGGTAAATCTTCACCAAAAGTAATTGAATGTAAATCGATTGGTTTAATTTGTTTCACACGTCTTCCGGAAAGGTCAAACACTTCAATCAGAACATTATCTTCTGAACCATTTTCAATTTCTAGATTGAATAGTGAATTACTAGGATTCGGATACACTTTTACAGTAAAATCACCTTGGAGAACTCTAACACCATTAGGATCTAAGCAATTTGAAGTACATTTTCCTAGGAAATCACCATGTGCTAAATGCGCTGCAACTGCATTATCATCCACACAAATTACGTGACATGGGTTTTTAGAATTACCCGTTTTATGACAAATACTAACTTTTGCCTTACCACTATTTCCAGAAAAACATCTTGCATCTTCAGCCAAAACAGTTGTTGAACAAGTTGTAACACATCCATTAGAATCCGTTATCGTAGCTGTAAACGTCGCGTCATCCATTAAAGTAACATTTAAAGCATATCCAGCAACAGAATTTATATTAAATGCAGACGTTGATACTGGTAACATTGACGGAGTACCACTTGCCGGACAGCTTACATTAACACTTGAAGCAGTATTTCCTCCTGGCGTCCAAACTTCATCTCCGGAAGCATTGACAACATTACATTTTAATGGTCTGTTCATTGTTATGGAAACTTTATAAGGACCAACTCCTCCAGATGGTTTAACCGTAATCGTTGACGTTTGATCTCCAGGGTAACCAAAATACAAAACACTATTTGAATTTGTACATAAAGCCGATAAAGCTTGTGGTTCCCCGATTACTTGAGTGCCAAGATTCATTTCGCAAGATTGATGAACTGCATCTCGCATAGAAACTACATATGTATTTGCAGATAAGCCACCAAAACTAGGGCTGGATTGCCACGCATCTGAATTCAACCTAAACTCATATGAACCAGACCCACCTGTTGGATTTAACACAGTGATTGTACCGTTTGCTCCTCCGTTACACGTTACGTTGATTTTACTTATCTGTGCATTTAAAATTCCTGGCTCGGTAATGGTTTGATTTCCTAAAACAGCTGAAAAAATGGTTCGCACTGGATCTCTCATTTCCACACTATAAATACCAGGTGTTAAATTTGTAAATAACATACCTGACTGCCAAGCACCTGTATTTAGTCTGTATTCATAAATTCCTAAACCACCTGTTGGATTTGTAATTGTAATTGTACCATCATTGACACCATTACAGGTAATGTCTGTTTTTGCAACGGTTGCACTCATTGGTGGTGGCATAATAATAGTTAAATCTGCTCCTACAAATGAAATCAAGTAATTATTTGATACTTGAAGAGTTCCGATATTGATTGGATAATTACCCGCACTTTCACCAGAAGTTCTCGATAAAACACCACTAATTGAGTTACCTGCCAACAAAGCTTCGCTTAATTGATAAGTAAACTCAGGGTCTAAATCTCCAAATATTTTCGACTGTGCATCAGCTGTAACTGTAACTGATTTTTTATTAATCACGATGCTTGCTGTACCTGATACATTATTGTAATTCGTACCGCCACTGAAAGTCCAGTTAGCCACGCCACCCGGAACATCCGTGAAGCTCATGCCTAAATCCAAGCCGGAGCTTAAATCTTCGCTCATCACACCACTGGCTGAACCTGTCGCACCGTGGGCTGCTCCGTCATAAACGCCGGTATAACCATTAACTACAATCATTGCATTGGCTTTACTGATATCGATGTTGACAGAACCACTATCGTCGTTGTAATTCGTACCGCCACTGAAAGTCCAATTGGCTACGCCGCCCGGAACATCCGTGAAGCTCATGCCTAAATCCAAGCCGGAGCTTAAATCTTCACTCATCACGCCACTGGCAGAACCTGTCGCTCCGTGAGCTGTTCCGTCGTAAACACCGCTATAACCGTTGACTACAATGGTTGCATTGGCTTTGCTGATATCGATGTTGACAGAACCGCTATCGTCGTTGTAATTCGTACCGCCACTGAAAGTCCAGTTAGCCACGCCGCCCGGAACATCCGTGAAGCTCATGCCTAAATCCAAGCCGGAGCTTAAAT
>NZ_JALDYN010000028.1:0-26939 GCF_032153895.1 Flavobacterium sp. | reverse complement strand
TCTATAATGGCAATTTTAGAAAAATCCCCATTAGTTAAACCTTGTGCCAGTAATAAACTAGAATAGGTTTTACCTGCCCCAGCAGGAGCCTGTAAAGCCATTTTAATTTTGGCTTTTTTTCTTTCAGAATGTCTTAGTTGCATTTTTTTTAAGTTTTTATGATTGGTACTAAATAAAAAAGCACCTTGCTTGTTATAGTAAGGTGCTGCTGTAAAATTGAGAAAAAGATTATGTGGCAATAATTTTCAAAATCGAATGATTTTTTTAAAAAAATGTCACTTTGTCACTGATTAGATTAATTTTTCAAGGGCATCATCAATAACATCATTTTCGAGCTCTTTTAAATAAGCTTGCGTGATCGTTAAATTTTGATGTCCTAATGCTTCGGAAATAATATCTGTAGAAACACCTTTTTGCTTTAAGTTCGTTGCAAAGCTATGTCGAGCAACATAACTGGTTATCTTATCATCGATTTTGCATAATTCAGCAATATATTTTAGGTCTTTGTTGAATTTCTTCAACATTTTTTCTTTCCTATATTCCAACTGAATAGGAGTGGAGTCTTCTTTTAAAATAATAGGGAAGATGTATTTGGTAGATCTTTTTTGGTTTTTATAATACCGTAAAATTTCTTTTACAGGAGGTAATATTTTTATTGAAAATTGACCCTTCGTTTTGCTTCTTATGTAGGATATCCGTCCATTTACAATATTGTCCCATTTTAATTTCATCATGTCATAGAAATTCATTCCACCAGTATAGTAACTAAATAGAAAATAATTTTTTGAATCAATTAGATTGGGGTATTTTTCTGTGTCAAAATTTTTTATTTTTTCTACACTTTCAATACTCAAAGCTCTTTTGTTATTTTGACCTTTTAATTTTGAAATTTTGTATTTATCGAATGGATATATTTCTTTATTGGCATACCCTTTTTTTATAGCTCCATTATATAACGAACGTATCGTTCGCATCTTTATGGAAATTCCACTATCAGTGCCGTTATTTGACCTAAGAAATGTTTCATACTTTTCCAATAATTCATACGTAATGTCCTTGAAATAGATGGTTTTATTCGAAATGAATTTAAGAAAAGAAGTTTTTGTGTGTGAGAAAACTCGAGCATTTCCTGTTTTTCCGGCTTTATTTAAGTCATTTATATGTTCCTCCCAGAATTTGTTTACGGATATTTTTTTGTCCAGTTTATAATTTAAAAATTGAGTTTCAAATTCTTCAAGTGTTATATCTTCTCCCTTTGACAAATAAAACGAAATTATTTTTTCAGCTCTATTTCTGACTTCGCTTAATGCAGCATTCATTTGTTTATGATTGGAATAATTTTTTCTAAATTCGGACTTGGTTTCATTCCATTCAGAAATGTTACACGAAAGTTTTAATGAAATGTATTTAGATTTTCTATCCTTAGTTATTCTTAAAAAAATTGGAAATTCTCCGTTTGATAAAACTTTAGCTCTTTGAATAATTTTTATTGTCGCCATAGCTTTTAAAATTTAGGTACAACATAGGTACAACAATTATATGTAAAAAATGAAAATATATAGAAATAAATAAAAGTGTATTATTTATAAATACCTTATTTACTGGGTTTTTGAAAAATAATGAAAAGAAATGAAAGTATTAGGTTCTGCCTTCTAAGCAGTAGGTCTCAGGTTCGAATCCTGACGGGATCACAAAAAAGCCTAGCATTTGCTAGGCTTTTTTGTTTATTCTACACATTTTAAGTTGTCTATAAAATACGTTTCCGGAGTAAATTTTTTATTCATAATATTTGAATTCAACTCTTTTTGGAACACATAATCTTTGGATTCAGTTAAGTATTTAACTTTCATCAAGGTTACCGGATATTTCTTTAGGTCTTCAAATCCGTCTTTTGTAAATAAAAAGTAGTGATTCAAAATCCTTATATTGTTTTTGTCTTTATCGTCATAAGTAAGCTGACTGCAAACTTCTTCTGAACTTAGTAAGGTTACAATTTTTCCGTTAGCCAATTGCAAGGATATTTTAGAAGATTTATCAAAACAGTTGGATTTAATGAAATCTTTACTTTTCTGCAACATTTGAAAATTAAGATAAGTGTTCCGTCTGAATTGATTAACGAAAACTGAATCATATCTTTAAGGCTTCCTAAATCTTTTTCGTAAATCAGGTAATCGTTGGTCTTTTTAATATAAGTAGAATCTGTTTTTTCTTCAAAATCATAGTCACATTTTCCGGTCTGTCCGAAAGAAAATAGGGTTGTGAAGAATAATACTAAAATTCCAATATTTTTCATACTTAAATTTTTTCGCAAAGTACTACTATTTTCTCGTTATTTAAATTTGTGGTGAAAAAACAATACAAGTTGCCACCATCTTTAATTTTCCATTTTTTACGGATTTCTTCCACCGAAATAGGGAAATTTCTAACCGTTATATTACATTTTTTACCTTCCAGATTTTTTTTCATCTCCGTTTTATCAAAATGGAATATCTTTTTAACAGCAAATTTTCTGCCAGGAAATTCAATTTCGGTTTCTGAAGTATACAAATGAGAATGCTGTTGGAGTTTTTTCAGATTAAAATGGGTTGCAATATCATCAAAAGCACCCGTTTTCATCATTGCTGCATTGGGTTCATACAAATATTGCATTGGTTCAGAATATTCGGCATTTGTTTCAGTCTGAATTTCGGATAAATTAACAGAATAAACAGCTATTTTCTCTTTTGTGATTGAAACAGCGTTAATTTCAACATCACCATCATAATTGTTTTCAATTTCCCAAAGCAATTCTTTCACTTCATTTTCAATGGCTACAATGTGTATTTTTTTTACAAACGAAAGTTCTGATAATCCTGATGTAATATCCAGAATTGGCGCAGTTTTTATCAGAATATTGTTTGAATAATTAAAATAGGTTTCTAGCAAATTCGGAACGTTTGGCAAGCAGTCTTTCAACATGAAAACCTTCCCTTTTACATCACTACGACGGGAAGGGTCAACATAAATCCAGCTCCATTGTTGGTTCAATTCTTTTAAGATTTCAAGGCTGTCCCCCTGATAACATTCAATATTACGCTGATTCAGAATATGATAATTATGATTGACAATCTCAGAAAGTTCAGCATTCAGTTCACAATGAGCCACTTTATTAAACTGCTGAGCGAAGTAATAATCATCAATACCGAAACCTCCCGTTAAATCAATCAATGTGACACCACTGATAATTGATGCTTTATATTTTGCAGCAATTTCAGAAGAAGTCTGTTCAATCGAAATTTTTGACGGATAAATGATACACTGATGACTAAACCATGTTGGCAATTTGTCTTTAGCCTTGCTTTTGGAAGCAATTTGGTTTAAAATATCGTTCCATTTGATGTCGGGAAACGGATTCTTCGTCAGGGCAATTTTAGAAAAATTTCCTTGTAATGAAGTATTTATAAAATCCTGAACGTCTTTTCGTAATAAGAGTGAATCCAAATTAAATGTCTTTGGTTAGTATTTTTACAATTTTGTTTTTAGGGAAAAATTCTTTTCCTATTACTTTAAGAACCGTATATGTTGGAATTGCAATAATCATCCCGGTAATTCCCAGTAAAAAGCCGCTTATTAAAGTGATCAGAAATATTTCTAACGGATGTGATTTCAGGCTGTTTGAAAAAATAATCGGTTGACTGAAATTATTGTCAATAAACTGAACAATTGTAAATCCAATCAATACATATAAAGCGGTTGGCAAAATTTCCGTTTTGAAATCTAAGCCGATGCTGCCCATCATGGTTAATATAACTGCCAATACTGTTCCGATTAATGGCCCGATATATGGAATGATGTTCAGAATGGCACAAATGAATGCGATAGTGAAAGCACTTTCCACTCCAAAAATAAGCAAGACAATGTAGTATAATATGAAAACGATAAAAAGCTGAAGCAAAATTCCTGAAAAATAACGCGAAAGGAAATATTTGATTTTATCGATTGATGCCAGAATCTTGTCTTCGTGATCATCTGGTAAAACTTTCTGAAATAAGCGTTTAAAAACAGCTTTATCTTTTAGCAAAAAGAAAAGGATAAAGGCCACCGAGGCAATTCCCATCCCTAAATTACTCACAATTCCGAAGACAGAATTTAAAATATCCGGCAAAAAATTGAAATTCAGTTTAGAATCTAAATTTGATTTTTCAAGTAGGGCTAAAGTATCTATATTGTGTTCAGCCAAATACGTGTTGATTTGAATGAGTAAATCGTTTAGGTTTTTCTCTATGCTATTAGTGTCAAGCAATGATAGATTCTCGCTTTGGGATATTATCAATGGAATAAACATCATTATAAACCCAAAAATAATCGCAAAGAAGATGGATAAAGTTGCAATAACCGCCAATGTGTTATTGAATTTTAATTTTCGTTTTAAGAAAGCAACAATAGGTTCACCAATAAGTGCCATGATAACCGCAATCAAAAAATAGATAATCACAATACTAATTTTGTATAAGACAAACAGCATCAGAGTAATACCTGCAAGTGTAAGTACGGCTTTTACAATTCCTCTTGAAATTTCTTTTGAAGTCATCGGCTTTTTGTTTAACTGACTTAAATGTAACAAAAAACCCGTTACTATGAACGGGTTTTCTGTAATTAATTCTAAATCTATTATGGTTGAGCAAATGAATTTCTAGCACCACCAGAAGCGAAAAGAGCTAACATTCTTGATTTCTGTCCGTTAGAGAACATGTACATTCCTCTATCATCTGTGTAATCCATGTAGTTCATGAACATTTCAAGAGGCTGTCCTGAACAAGTACTTTTGTGACCTACAGCTGGAACACCATAATTTGCTGTATTGTGAGAAGGAGTGTCAGATACTAAATCGTTTCCGCAAGTTGCGTCTCCCCAAATGTGACGTAAGTTCATCCAGTGACCAACTTCGTGAGTAGCAGTTCTTCCTAAGTTGAATGGATAAGTTGCTCTTCCGTTAGTTCCTAAGTATTTAGAATCGATAACAACTCCGTCAGTTGAAGATGAACCTCCAGGGAATTGCGCATATCCTAAAATTCCACCACCAATTGTACAAACCCATAAGTTAAGTTTTGTTGTGGGTGAAGTAGGATTTAAACCTCCTTGAGACGTTTTTTTCATAGCGTCATTAGTTCCCCAAGATGATTTGTTTGTTGATTTTCTGTAAACCGCATCCAATTCGAATGAGATACCCACATTAGCTCTTACCGAAGAGTAAGGGTTGTTAGGCGTGTTGTAATCTGAATTCAATGCATTGAAATCTTTGTTCAATACATCAATCTGAGATTGAATCTGTGATAAAGAAATATTTTCTGCAGATGTTTTATACAATACATTTACTACTACAGGGATAACAATCTTACCATTTACTAAGCGTCCTTCAGCCATTGCTTTTTCTGTAAATGATTCGATTTCATTCATTTGCATTGCTAGTTTAGGATTTTCTAACAATTGTCTTTCATGAATTTCATGAGATGCACATCCTCTGTGAGCAACATCTGATGAGTTTACAGGACTTGCGTCTGAATTTGAGTCTTCTGTATTACAAGAAAACAACATTGCGCATACTGCTGCTGATAAAATTAATTTTTTCATAATTTTTTAGTTTTTTGTTAAATAGTTTGTTGTTGTTTTGAAAACACAGCAATTATATAACAAAAAAATTAATTACAAAATAGTTAACATAAAAAAAATAATATTGATAAATTATTAAATTTTATTCACTAATAAATGAATATATGTAAGGATTGTTTAAAATTAATTCTTTAAAACGATTCTAATTAATAAGTTTTCAAAATTAAATTATAGGAATTATCTTTAAAAAGTTGTGATTTTTACAAAAAAACGTCTAAAAGTTAGTTTGAGTAAAAAAAATGAAGAAAATATCTATGAAAATGCTTTTGATTTGTAGTAAGCAAAAGATTAATTACTGAAGGCGTAAAAAATAATATTTGCACCCATTTTTAAAGCTTTAGTACGCACTTCTATTGGATCATTATGCACTTCCTGATTTTCCCAGCCATCACCCAAATCTGTTTCATAAGTATAAAGCAGTACTAATCGTCCTTCAGAGAAGATGCCAAAAGCTTTTGGTGGTTTATTATCATGCTCGTGAATCTTAGGAATTCCGCCCGGAAAAGTATAAGGTTTTTGAAAAACACTATGAGTTACAGGAATTTCAGTCAATTCTTTATCCGGAAAAACACGTTTAATTTCTTTACGTATATATTGATCCATGCCGTAATTGTCATCAATATGCAAAAATCCGCCGGAATTTAAATAATTGCGAAGATTTACAATATCATTATCATTAAAGACAACATTTCCGTGTCCGGTCATGTGTACAAAAGGGTAGGAGAACAAATCCGGACTTCCTACTTCAACCGTTGGTACTTTAGTATTGATTTTAGTATTGATATTCTGATTACAGAATTTAGCAAGATTAGGCAAAGCAGTCGGATTTGAATACCAATCGCCTCCACCGGAATATTTTAAAAGCGCTATTTCCTGGGAAAATCCCAAATTCCAGAAAAAGAAAATCGCTAGTAAAAATAGTTTCTTCATAATTATTCATTGCTAAAAATAAAACTGTGACAAGCCACAACAGCGGCAGTTTCCGTGCGAAGTCTTGTATTGCCCAAAGATACCGGAATATAGTTGTTTTCTAACGCGGTTTTAATTTCTTTTTCAGAAAAATCACCTTCGGGACCAATTAATAAGGTGTATTTCTGTTTAGGCTGAATCGCTTCTTTAAGCAATTTTTTATCGGTTTCCTCGCAATGTGCAATGAATAAATTTCCATCGTGATTTTGTTTGATGAAATCTTTAAAGGAAATCGGTTCGTTCAATTTAGGCAGATGATATTGCAACGATTGTTTCATTGCAGACTGAATGATTTTATTAAAACGTTCCGTCTTTATTACTTTTCGTTCCGAATGCTCACATATAATAGGTGTGATTTCGTGGATGCCGATTTCCGTAGCTTTTTCTAAAAACCATTCAAAACGGTCGTTCATTTTGGTAGGAGCAACCGCTAAATGTAAATAAAACTCAGTAGGATTCTGATGCTTGGTTTCTACAATTTTAACGGTACATTTTTTATCGGAAGCCAAAATGATTTCAGTCGAAAATAAAAAACCTAATCCGTTGGTTACATGCAAAATATCGCCTTCTTTTTTACGTAATACTTTAACAATGTGTTTGCTTTCTTCTTTGTCAAAAGAAAACGCTGTAGCATCAGAATTTATGTCCGGATTATAGAATAACTGCATATTAAAAATCGATTCGAGCTTTAGAAACTACTGATGAATCTTCGAATTTATTTTCTAAAAATTTATAGTAACCCACAATACCAATCATCGCGGCATTATCAGTAGTGTATTCAAATTTAGGAATAAAAGTTTTCCATCCGTATTTGGTTTCGGTTTCTTTTAATGTATTTCGGATTCCTGAGTTTGCAGAAACACCACCACCAATAGCAATTTGAGTGATTCCGGTTTCCTGAACAGCGATTTTCAGTTTATCCATTAAAATTTCGATGATAATATGCTGAATCGAAGCACAAATATCATTCATATTCTCCTGAATGAAATTAGGGTTTTCGGCAGTTTTCTTCTGAACGAAATACAAAATCTGGGTTTTCAATCCACTAAAACTAAAATCTAATCCGCTCACTTTAGGTTTAGTAAACGGAAACGCTTTCGGATTTCCCAATTGCGCATATTTATCAATCAGCGGACCACCGGGATAGGGAAGTCCTAGTATTTTAGCACTTTTATCGAAAGCTTCGCCAACAGCATCATCCGTGGTTTCACCGATAATCTGCATATCGAAAAAACTATTTACTTTAATAATTTGGGTATGTCCGCCCGAAATGGTCATCGCTAAAAACGGAAATTCAGGTTTGTCAAATCCTTCTTCATCAATAAAATGAGCCAAAACGTGCGCATGCATATGATGAACCGAAACCAGTGGAATATCCAAAGAAAGCGCCATCGATTTAGCGAAAGAACCTCCAACCAAAAGCGAACCCATTAAGCCAGGACCTTGAGTAAAAGCAATACCTGAAAGTTCAGTTTTATCAATTCCTGCTTTCTTTAGTGCAACGTCAATTACGGGTACGATATTCTGTTGGTGAGCGCGTGAAGCCAGTTCAGGAACAACACCACCATATTCCTCATGAATCGACTGTCTGGCCACAACATTTGACAAAACTTTATCGTCTTTTAAAACAGCTGCGGCAGTATCGTCACACGAACTTTCTATGGCAAGAATAAAAATTGGCGATTTTCTCATAAAAAAGGCACGGAATTTGCTTAAATATTACAAACGACTGTATTATCTTTGAATTGTTAAAATTAACACACAAAAATTTTTACTTTTGCTTGTTAACACTGATAATTTCGTTCTTGTTCCGACAAAATTAATATAAATACTACGGGTATCAAAAAATTTAGAAAAATACTGCTCCGAATACTTCTGGTTATTCTCCTTTTGCTTTTACTGCTGGGGATTGCGCTTACTTTGCCTGTAGTTCAAACGGAATTAGGAAAATTTGCAACTGAAAAAATCAACGAAAAGTACGGAACCAATATTCAGGTTGATAAAGTTGCGATTTCAGTATTTGGCAGCGTAAAACTAAAAGGAATTTATGTAGAAGATCATCATAAAGATACTTTGTTTTATGTAAACCGATTGCAGACAAACCTTCTGAGTTTCAGAGAAATCAAAGCGTCACGTTTGTTTTTTGGTGAAGCCAGAATGGACGGATTGAACTTCAAACTAATCAAATACAAAGGCGAAACCAAAACCAATTTAGATTTATTCGTTGAAGCATTTGACGACGGAACACCCGGCACCGGAAAATTTCGTTTAAAAGCCGACGATTTATATGTTACCAACAGCCGTTTTCGTTTAATTGATGAAAATCTGAAAAACCCAAAAGCACTTGATTTTACAAAATTGAATGGCGAATTGGAAGATTTTTATATCAAAGGGCCAAACGTTACCACACAAATTAAAAAGTTAGCATTGCACGACCACAGAGGTTTAGATGTGGAAAATTTGGCGGCTGATTTTACGTATACCAAGAAAAATATCATTCTTAAAAAAATGGAGTTGAATACAGCAGAATCAACTCTTTTTGGGGATGTTACTTTAAATTATACTCCAAAAGATTTTACAGATTTCAATAATAAAGTGGTGTTTGATGTAAATATGGAGAAAGCTTCGGTTTCATCCAATGAGCTGAATTATTTTTACAACGAGTTCGGTAAAAACCAACGCTTCTTTCTAAAAACGCATGCGACTGGAACACTGAATAATTTCGTGTTGCACAATTTAAAACTGGTTGATAAAAATCAGTCGGAAATTATCGGAGAAGTAAACTTCAAAAACCTTTTCAATAAAAAAGGGGAGTTTTACATGAATGGAAAATTCGACCGAGTAACGTCAAATTACGACAATCTGAATGCTATTTTGCCGAGAGTTTTAGGAAAGAAATTGCCTCAAACCTTAAAGAAATTAGGTCGAGTAGATTTGGTTGGTGATGTAGAACTAACGAAAACCATCATCAATGCAGATATTTATATGATGTCGCAATTGGGTGAGTTGGAGTCGAAACTTTCCATGACCAACATCAACAATATCAATAATGCTTCGTATAAAGGAACAATTTCACTGCACGATTTCAACCTTGGCGTTTTAACCGATCAGAAAGATATTGGCAACACGACTTTAGATTTAGAAGTTGATGGTAAAGGTTTCAATAAAAAATTCCTGGATACTGCCGTAAAAGGAGAAGTCCACGATTTCCGCTATAACGGTTACACTTATCAGAATATTACCATCGACGGTAAATTGAAAATGCCTTATTTTAAAGGCTATTTCAATAGTAACGATCCAAATCTTCGAATGGATTTCGATGGTTTGGTGGACTTGAGTTCGAAGGTTAAAAACTATGATTTTGAAGCCAATATCGATTATGCCGATTTGCATTTGCTGAATTTCATGAAAAAGGATTCTGTGGCAATTTTTAAAGGAAACTTGAAATTAAAAGCCAAAGGAAATACTTTAGACGATATTGACGGAAGATTAGATGTTAGCAATGCAGCTTTCCAAAACAACCGCGATGATTATTTCTTCGATGATTTTACCGTAGAATCAACATTTGATGCAAATCGAGTAAGAACTATCACTATCAATTCTCCTGACATCATTCAAGGAAAAGTTGTCGGGAAATATCAAATCAAACAAGTAAGTGACATTGTAGAAAATGCTTTGGGAAGTTTGTATGCCAATTATTCGCCCAACAAACTGAAACCAGGACAGTTTTTAGATTTCGATTTTACGATTTACAATAAAATTATCGAGATTTTCAATCCAAATGTTACAGTTGCAGAGAATACAGTTTTACGAGGAAAAATCAATGCTGACGACGGCGATTTCAAAATGAATTTCACTTCTCCGAAAGTTGTTGCTTACGACAATACTTTTGACAAAATCAATATTCAGATTGATAATAAAAATCCGCTGTATAACGCATTTATTGAGCTTGACAGCATCAAGAACAAGAATTATAAAGTTTCCGATTTCAGTTTAATCAACGTGACGATGAACGATACTTTGTTTGTACGTTCGGAGTTTAAAGGAGGCGATAAGAATCAGGATTTTTACAATCTGAACTTGTATCATACTATTGATGAGGAAAATCGTTCTGTGGTTGGTTTGAAAAAATCCGAAGTAAATTTCAAAAATTACTTATGGTTTTTAAACGAAAACGATAATACGCAAGACAATAAAGTTGTATTCAATAAAAAACTGACAGATTTTTCCATTGAGAAAATTGCTTTGTCCCACAACGGGCAAAAAATGGAACTCGGCGGAATTTTAAAAGGGAAGGATTATAAAGATTTACAGCTCACGTTTGATAATGTTGATTTGGCCAAAGTTACGCCATCACTCAACAATATGGCTTTTGGAGGAAACCTGAACGGAAATGTAAACCTGAAACAAAACGGTGATATTTATCAGCCAACGTCACAAGTTACCATCGATTCGCTTGAAATTAATGATTACAAATTAGGTAATCTGGATTTACAAGTAACCGGAGATAACGCGTTACGTAAATTCAATGTGTATTCTACGATTGAAAACGAAAATGCTGAAAGTTTCTATTTAAAAGGAAACATCGAAGTCGTTAACAAACAGAGTTTATTGTCTTTGGAAACAGGTTTTTCTAAATTCAACATTGGTGCTTTCGGTCCTTTATTAGGAAGTGTTTTCAAAGATGTACGAGGATTTGCAACCGGTCAGGCTTCTATTTTAGGAACAGTTAGCGATCCTGAAATTGACGGAAGATTGTACCTCAATAATGCAGGTATGTTAGTTCCGTATTTAGGTGTTGATTTTGAAATGGAACCGAATGCAATTGTCGATGTAACCGAGCATCAGTTTTTATTCCGAAACATAGAAATTACCGATACAAAGTATAAAACCAAAGGACATTTAAACGGAAGTGTTCGTCATGATAAACTAACCGATTGGCAACTGGATTTAAATGTGCGTTCGGATAATATGTTGGCTTTAGATACGCAAGATTCTGACGATGCTATGTACTACGGAACAGCGTTTATCAACGGCCAGGCTTCTATTTCTGGACCAATTAATGCTTTATTGGTAAAGATGAAAGCCAGTTCGAATAAAGGAACTAAAATTAAAATTCCTTTGAGTGATGCGGAAGGAATCGGGAACAACAGCTACATCAATTTCATAACTAAAGAAGAGAAACTCCGAAAAGAACAGGGAATCGTCAAAGAACTTAAACGCTATAACGGAATTGAATTAGACTTTGATTTTGAAATTACACCAGATGCCGAAATCGAGATCATTCTTGACCGAAACACTGGTCATGCCATGAAAGGTAAAGGAGTTGGAACCATCGCCATGGAAATTAACACGCTTGGAAAATTCAATATGTGGGGTGACTTCCAGGTTTGGGAAGGGGAATACAACTTTAAAAACTACGGTTTAATTGATAAGAAATTCCAGGTTAAAAAATTCGGAACCATTCGTTGGGATGGAGAACCTTTAAATGCGGCGTTAGATTTAGAAGCAGTATATAAAACAGAATCGAATCCGGCTGTTATTTTGGACAATCCGTCGTTCAATAAAAAAGTACCGACTGAAGTAGTTATTGCTATCAACGGTAATTTAAGTAATCCGGAGCCCGATTTCAGAATTGAATTTCCAACGGTAAGTTCAGTACTAAAATCTGAAATTGATTATAAACTGAGTGATAAAGACGTTCGTCAAACTCAGGCAATTGCGTTGCTTTCCGGTGGAGGATTCTTAACACCTGAGAATGCTTCTAATACGGTTTATGGTACGTTGTTTGAAAGAGCAGGAAGTTTGTTCAACGACATTTTCTCAGGCGAAGATGATAAATTCCAGGTTGGTTTGAATTACGTTCAGGCCGATAGAAATCCGCTTTTGGAAACCGAAGGGCGAGTAGGAGTTACATTATCCACTCAAATCAATGAAAAAATCACTATCAACGGAAAATTAGGTGTACCGGTTGGCGGAACTGAAGAATCCGTTATTGTGGGCGATGTGGAGCTTCAATTACGCTTAAACGAAGACGGAACTTTAAAAGCCCGTGTGTTTAACAGAGAGAATGATATCAATTATATAGGAGAAGGTATTGGATATACACAAGGCGTTGGTATAACGTATCAGGTTGATTTTGATACCTTTAAAGAATTGATTCGTAAAATTTTAAACAAAAAAGAAGAAGATAAATTAAATAATCCGACAGATCAATTACCAGATTCGGATTTGTCACCAGAATTTATTAAATTTATCAACGAGAAAAAAGGAAAACGAATTGAGTCTGACGGTAAGAAAGATGTTCAGCGCGTTCCTGAAATCGATTAACTACTTCAACAACAACACTTCTACATTTACGAAAAAGTTATTATTGTGCTAAAACTCATGCAGAATATACGATTTTTCGTAGTTTAATTTTTAAATTTAGAGTTCAATTAACTGAATATGTCTGTACAGATTAAGAAAATCGGTGTGCTTACATCTGGTGGAGATTCGCCTGGAATGAATGCTGCCATTAGAGCTGTCGTGCGAACCTGCGCCTATCATAATATTGTATGTATGGGTATTTACCGCGGTTTCGAAGGAATGATTGAAGGTGATATTCTCGAAATGGGGCCACGTTTTGTAAAAAACATCGTTAATAAAGGCGGAACCATTTTAAAATCGGCACGTTCCAAAGAATTCATGACTGCAGAAGGTCGTGCAAAAGCTTACGAAGAATTAAAGAAAAACGATATCGATGCCTTAGTGATTATCGGTGGTGACGGTAGTTTTACCGGCGGAATGGTTTTCAATAAAGAATATAATTTTCCAGTAATCGGAATTCCGGGAACGATTGACAATGATATTTACGGAACCAGTTTTACGCTAGGTTACGACACTGCTTTAAACACAGTCGTTGATGCCATTGATAAAATCCGAGATACGGCCAATTCACACAATAGATTATTTTTTGTGGAAGTAATGGGACGAGACGCCGGTCATATTGCTTTAAACGCCGGAATTGGAGCAGGAGCTGAAGAAATTTTAATTCCTGAAGAAGATTTAGGATTAGAACGCCTTTTAGAATCTTTACGCCGAAGTAAAGTTTCCGGAAAATCATCAAGTATTGTTGTGGTTTCTGAAGGAGATAAAATCGGTAAAAACGTATTCGAATTAAAAGATTATGTCGAAGAAAACATGCCGGAATACGACGTTAGAGTTTCCGTTTTAGGGCATATGCAACGCGGTGGTTCACCAAGCTGTTTTGACCGAGTTTTAGCTTCTCGCTTAGGTGTAAAAGCTGTAGAATCCTTATTGGAAGGAAAAACGAATTATATGGTCGGGCTTGTAAGCGATAAAGTTGTGCTAACACCTTTAGAACAGGCTGTAAAAGGACAATCAAAAATAGACGAAGAATTAGTAAGAGTATCAGACATTATGTCGACTTAAATATGTATTAACCAGAAAAGATTATGACGAAAGTAAAATTAGGAATTAACGGATTCGGGAGAATCGGAAGAATTGTTTTCAGAGAAACCATCAAAAGAGATAACGTAGAAGTTGTAGCAATCAACGATTTATTAACGGTTGATCATTTAGCGTATTTATTAAAATATGACTCGGTTCACGGGCGTTTCGACGGAAAAGTAGAAGTTAAAGACGGTCAGTTATTCGTAAACGACAAAAAAATTCGTGTTACAGCTGAAAAAGATCCATCGGTTCTAAAATGGGACGAAGTTGGCGTAGAAGTTGTTGCAGAATGTACCGGAATTTTCACCACGGTAGAAACTGCTTACAACCATATTAAAGGAGGAGCGAAGAAAGTCGTAATTTCAGCGCCTTCAAACGATGCTCCAACCTTTGTAATGGGTGTGAATCACGATAAAGTTAAACCATCAGATGTGATTGTATCGAATGCTTCGTGTACCACAAACTGTTTGGCACCTTTAGCTAAAGTGTTGCACGACAATTTTGAAATTGTGGAAGGTTTAATGACTACCATTCACGCTACAACCGCAACACAATTAACAGTTGACGGACCTTCAAAAAGAGATTTTAGAGGCGGAAGAGCAGCTTTGCTGAATATCATTCCGGCATCAACAGGAGCGGCGAAAGCGGTAACCAAAGTAATTCCGTCCTTAGAAGGAAAATTAACCGGAATGTCAATGCGAGTTCCAGTAGCCGACGTTTCTGCAGTAGATTTAACCGTGAAATTGAAGAAAGCCACTTCATACGATGATATCATGAACGTTCTCCAAAATGCTTCTGAAACTTCAATGAAAGGCATTATGGGCTTTACGGAAGATGACGTCGTTTCTCAGGATTTTATTTCAGATTCCAGAACTTGTATTATTGATGCTAAGGCCGGAATCGGTTTAAATTCAACTTTTTACAAGATTGTAGCCTGGTATGATAATGAATACGGGTATTCATCGAAATTAATTGATTTAGCGGTGCACGTTGCCAGTTTATAAAAAAAGAGTATTTTTACTAAATCCCGTTTCAGCGGGATTTTTTTATAAATAACACACATGAAATTAATTGTAGACAGTGGTTCCACAAAGGCAGATTGGATTGCCATGGACGAACAGGGTAATATTCAATTCACTGCCAGTACTTTAGGTTTGAATCCGGAAGTTTTAACTAAAGATGAAGTAATCACCCGAATCAATGATCGTTTTGATATCGCCCAAAACAAAGACATCGTAAAAGAACTTTATTTTTACGGCGCTGGTTGTGGTACAGACCGTATGAAAAATCATTTAACCGATATTCTTCATGAATTGTTTTTAAACGCTCACATTGAAGTTAAAGAAGATACTTATGCTGCGGTTTTCGCCACAACTCCAAGAGGAGAAAAGGCTATTGTTTCCATTTTAGGAACCGGTTCCAATTGTAGTTATTTCGATGGAGAAGTGTTGCATCAGAAAGTACAATCGTTAGGATATTTAGCAATGGATGATTGTAGTGGAAATCAATTCGGTCGTCATTTAATTCGTGCGTATTATTTCAATACAATGCCAAAAGAACTAGTAGCATCTTTTGAAAAAGAATATGATTTAGATGCCGACGCTATCAAACATAATCTTTACAAAGTTCCGAACCCGAACGCTTATTTGGCAACATTTGCGAAGTTTCTAATTCAAAATAAAGACCACGAATTCATTCAGAAAATTATTTTGAATGATATGCAGAATTTTGTCGATTTGTACATCAGACAATTTGATAACTGTGCAGAAGTTCCAAATCATTTCATCGGCTCAATCGCTTATTATCTGAAAGAGGAATTAGATATGGTTCTGTCGAAAAATGGCATGAAACTCGGAAATGTTTTCAGAAAGCCAATTGACGGATTAATTCACTATCACTCAGTATAAATGGAAATTGCAATCATCGCTCACGACGGAATGAAAGCTGATTTGGTTCAGTTTTTAAATCAGCATAAAGATTTTTTACTTTCCGAAAATATTACATTAATCGCTACCGGAACCACAGGAAGCAAAGCCGAAAACGCAGGTTTTAAAGTAACTAAAATGCTTTCCGGACCACTTGGCGGTGATGCTCAGATTGCAGCACGAGTGGCAGAGGGGAAGTGTCAAATGGTTTTGTTTTTCAAAGATCCGTTAGCAAAACACCCTCATGAACCTGATATCAACATGCTCATAAGGGTGTGTGACGTGCATAATGTTCCGCTCGCGACCAATCAGGCAACCGCAGAATTATTATTGAAAGCAATCGCTATTTGATTGCTACCATGGAAATTTCAACATTTACATTTTTAGGCAAACAAGCCACTTGAACCGTTTCACGTGCTGGAGCGGTTTTTTCGTCAAAATAAGCGCCATAAACCGAATTGATTCTGGCGAAATTATTCATGTCGCTGATGAAAATTGATGCTTTTACCACATCTTCAAAAGTCATATCAGCAGCTTCTAAAACAACTTTCATGTTTTCCATTACCATTTTAGTTTCGGCTTCGATGCTCTCTAAAACCAATTCTCCATTGGCTGGATTTATTGCAATCTGTCCTGAAGTATATAATGTGTTTCCAACTAAAACAGCCTGATTATATGGACCAATTGGAGCCGGAGCTTTCTCTGTAAAAATGATTTTTTTCATAATTGAAATTGTATTTATTGCGAAGAATTATCTCAAACGTCTGTCTGGTAAACTGCGTTTATCCCACTTAATATCACTAAGTACAGAAGATTTGATTCCGATAAAGAAACCCCATGATGTATAGGTTCCAATCGGTACCCAGTTGAAATCCATTCGCCAGCTCAATAAGTCACGTTCAAAACGTAATTGCGTAAACGTTACTCCTTTGTTTACAAAATCATATCCAGAGGAGAATCCCATCTTCCAACGAGGGGTAATATCAATATTTCCGGACATCATTACAGAATTACTCACAATTTTACTTTCGCGATTATTGTTTGCATAGGTTAGGGAGTAAGCCAAACGTAAATCCCAAGGAATGGTAAGGGAATAAAGTTCACTGTCTTTCTGTTCGGTTCCTTTTTCATCTTTATCAAACATACTCTGACGCTGGTCACTCAAGTCAACACCACGCCCGAATAAATCATCTGTACGGCCACCATTTAAAGCGGTTTGTGAATCGGTATCTTCTTTTCCGGCTAATTGTTCACTGGTTAAGGAATAGTTTATGGTAACATTTGCAGAAGTCATTCTAAATAAACTCCCACCGTTGTCAATATTAAATTTTTCAATCCTTCTACCGGAATTATCAATCGCGTAGGGGTCTAGGGTTGTACCAAAGTTAAGATTCAGCTTGTTATCAAAAAAAGCAGTTCCACCGGTTACACGCATTGGCGACCAAGGTAATGAATCTGCAGCGACATTATAACTGGTTGAAAAATTTAAATTGTTAAGCAGCATTACCTTTTTAGGTTCGGTTTTGGTTTCGTCTTTGTCACGAACTTTTGCTTCAAATGTATTGCTTAGTGACATTCCGATATTGTTCGAATAATTTTTTCCCGGAGATCCAAATATTCCTCCTTCAAAACGGGTGTATTCAGCATAAGTAGTTCCGGTAGCATCTAAAGCGTAAGTTTCAAAATAACGGCCGAAACTTGGAGTATATCCATACGATGCCGACGGACGCATAACGTGGCGAATCGCCTGTATTTTTTTATCTTCTCCAAAATTGAAAGTTCCGTAAATAGTTGTTCCGATACTGGCATTGAAATTATAAGTTCTAAAGGCATCAAAACCACTCACTTCTTTAGTTTCTACAGCATTGGTAAACGAATCATATCCTTTTTGAATGGTTTTAAAGTACCAAACTTCGTTATAATTCATACCGGTTGTAACACTAAAATATTTAAATAATTTAAAATTGGTACTGATGGGAATACTGTGTTGAAATCCGTTTTTGGCATCTCTGAACATTTCAGATTTAAAAAATAAAGAATCTGTGGTTCGGATTCGGTTTTCTCCTCTGATGTTGTATTGCAAATTGATGTTTTTAAACAATCCTTTTTTTACACCGTCTTTCGGAGCAAATGGAAAGATTCGATCTACACTTGCCTGAAAAGTTGGTAAAGTCATATCAATCTGCTCTGAATTCGTATTCTGTGAATGTGTTGCAGTTAAAGACATATTCACTTGAGGAACCGTCTGAAACGTTTTGGAATATGATATTGACGAACTTAAGTTGTTATTCATTGAAGAACCAATGTTAACCTGATTCATGGATTGACGAAAGTATTGGCTGCTTCCCATATTAACAGAAGCCGAAAGTCTGGAAGTTGGATTTGCCTTCTGATCTTGTGAATGTGACCATTGAATGTTATACTGTCTCGATTTGGTATAATCCGGAAATCCTTTTTCACTAAAAATCTGATTTTCAAAACGTATATTTACACGACCACCAAACCTATAACGTTGTGCATAACTGCTTTCAAAACGAAGGGCATAACTTCCGTTAGTGTAATAATCCCCTAAAACAGCTAAATCGTAATAATCACTCAAGGCAAAATAATAACCGCCATTCTGAAGGAAATAACCTTGCTGACGCGTATCTCCAAAAGTTGGAATGATAAATCCGGAAACCGCTTTTTCACTCATGGGGAAATAAGCAAATGGCAAACCAAGTGGAGTAGGTACATCCGCAATAACCATATTTGTTAAACCCGTAACTACTTTTTTCCCTGGAACAAACTTAATTTTTCGCGCTAAAAAGTAATATTCAGGATCGTCAATATTTTCGGAAGTAGTGAATCGGGCATTTTTCATAAAATACACTGAGTCGTTTTCTCGTTTACTGATTTCAGCTTTTACACGGAATTCACCCTGTGTAGTTCTTGAGTTCCATACCAATGCTTTTTTAGTTTTGGTATTGAATCGGATTGAATCGGGTTCAATTACATTATTACCTTGTTTGAAAACAGGTCGCTGACTTAAATTTCCAACGCTGTCTTTGATTCTTCCGGCGTAAACTTCGTTCTTTTCATAGTCAAAAACAATAACTCCGGATTTCAATTCGAAGTCTTTATAGTAGAGTTCCGCCTGATTGTATAAGGTTAATTGTTTCTTTTTTTGGTCGATTTTTTCATAATCAACAGCCTTTCTTTTTACAATTCCTTCTAAAAGCGGTTTCTTTTTTTTGATGGAATCGTTTTTAACAGTATCGGTTACCTTCACTACATCAGAAATCCCAAGACTAACGCTATCTTTCTGTTTTTCAGCAGGTATGGCAATAGATTTAGAAGGAGTTTCCTGAGAATAGGATTTTAAATTTCCCAATGTTAGGAAAATTGATAATAAAACGATATGAAATAAGTTTGTATGCAACGCTTTTAATACTATTTTTGTAAAAATCTGGCTTAATTTTTGACGGTTCAAACTTACATAATATTTTTCATCAAAATTAAGCATTTAGTAAAATTATAACCTATACAGATTAAATTAGAAGATTATGACAGGGATTATCGGAAAAAAGCTATTAGTTACAGGATTTTTTATTCTTTCAGGATATTTTGCTTCGGCGCAGGGCAACGCTAAATTTCGCGTGGTTTTAGACGCCGGACACGGTGGAAACGACTTTGGAGCAACCTATCACGGTCACGTTGAAAAGAACAACGCACTAAATGTTGTATTGAAAGTCGGCAAAATTTTAGAAAAAGATGCCGGAACACAAGTAATCTACACTCGTAAAACGGACGTTTTCATTCCTTTAGATGAACGTGCAGATATCGCCAACAAGTCAAAGGCAGATATTTTTGTGTCGATTCACTGTAACGCCAATAAAAATACAGCTGCCAGCGGTTCGGAGACTTATGTAATGGGGGTAACGCGTAATGCGGCGAACTTAGAAGTAGCGAAAAAAGAGAATGAGGTAGTTACTTTAGAGAAAGATTATAAAATTAAGTACGACGGTTACGACCCAAAATCACCGGAATCTGTAATCGGAATGACTTTAATGCAGGAAGAATATCTTGATCAAAGTATTGAATTGGCCGCAAGAGTTCAGGACGGTTTCGATAATAAAGTTGGTCGTAAAAACAGAGGTGTTAAACAAGCTGGTTTCCTTGTTTTGAGACAAATTTATATGCCTCGTGTACTTATTGAGATGGGCTTCGTTTCTAATAAAGAAGAAGGCTCTTTCTTAAGTTCCGATAGTGGTCAGGATAAATTAGCCGAAGCTATTGCTAATGCGATTTTAGATTATAAAAAAGAATATTTTGTTCCGGGAACTGAAGAATATGTAGCACCGGAGCCGAAAA
Organism: Flavobacterium sp.; assembly: GCF_032153895.1. GTDB lineage: Bacteria > Bacteroidota > Bacteroidia > Flavobacteriales > Flavobacteriaceae > Flavobacterium. The sequence goes on along the minus strand of NZ_JALDYN010000028.1, from coordinate 6,588 downwards.
AAGAAGTGAAAGCAGAAACTCCAGCTCCAAAAACTTCTGTGAATTCAAAAGGAATTGTTTTTAAAGTACAGATTTCGGCTAGTTCTAAAAAGTTAGAATTGCGTCCGAATAACTTCAACGGTTTAGACAGTGTTTCTGTTGAAGAAGGTGGAAGTATTCATAAATATTTCTACGGTAACACTAATAGCTACAATGAATCTAAAAAAGATTTGGAAGAAGCTAAATCAAAAGGATTTACATCAGCGTTTATTGTTGCCTACAAGAATGGAAAGAAGATTTCGCTACAGGAAGCTTTACGATAATATAAAACCATTCTTAATTATTTTGTTTTAATTTTGTTTTCTTAAAAATATTGATTTTGAAAATTACCAGAGAAGTAAAGACCGCAGTTCTTGTTATAAGCTCCATACTATTATGTTTTTGGGGCTATTCATTTTTAAAAGGGAAGAACTTATTTGACAATTCCAGAAAATTTTATGTGGTTTACGATAATGTGGAAGGTTTAGCACCGTCAGCACCCGTAACCATCAACGGTTTAACAGTTGGAAAAGTTAGCACCATAACCATTCAGGAAAATACCGGTAAATTATTGGTGGAGATCCAGATGAACAATGATGTTCCAATTGCAAAATCCAGTACTGCAAATATTTATGAGCCAGGTTTTATTGGCGGAAAACAGATTGCGATTGAGCCTAATTTCAACGATAAAAATTTTGCAAAATCAGGTGATTATTTACAACCCGCAGTAAAATTAGGTTTGACCGCTTCATTGGAGAAAAACTTAGCACCAATTCAGGAAAAATTAGATAAGTTATTACTGAATGCCGATGCTATGATTACCAACATCAACAATGTATTGGATGCGAATACTCAAGCAAATCTTAAGAAAACCATTGCAGAGTTGAATACAACGATGACGAATTTCAGTTCTATTTCATCAGATTTAAAGAAAATTTCGGCTGAAAATAAAGACAAATTAGGTTCTGTGGTAACCAATCTGGATAAAACAACAGGAAACTTTGCTAAAATTTCAGAAGATTTAGAAAAGGCGAATTTAGGAGCAACCGTTCAGAATCTTGAAAAAACATTGGTTAGTGTAAACAAAATGATGGCCGATATGGAAGCCGGAAAAGGAACCATGGGTAAACTGATGAAAGACGAAGCGATGTATAACAATCTTACCAAAGCTTCCAAAGAAATCGAATTACTATTGCAGGATTTGCGTTTACACCCAACACGTTACGTAAATGTTTCACTTTTCGGGAAAAAAGAAAAGCCCTATGTAGCACCAACTACTACGGAAGAACCAAAGAAATAGACCAACTTTATAACCAACCTTATGAGCGTATTGTCTAATATACTTTTTGCCATTGTTCTGATTGTCGGCGGTGGATTTTTCGCTAAGAATGTTAAGAAAATCATCCGAAACATTAAGTTAGGTCAGGATGTTAACCGTTCAGACAATTCTTCCGCACGTTGGAAAAATATGTTATTGGTGGCATTTGGTCAAAAGAAAATGTTTGCCAGACCAATTCCGGCTATTTTGCACTTTGCCTTATACTTTGCGTTTGTAATCACACAAATTGAATTACTGGAAATTTTAGTGGATGGTTTATTTGGAACACACCGTTTTTTTAAACCATTTTTAGGCGGATTTTATACGTTTCTAATCAGTTTTATTGAGATTTTATCGGTATTGGCTTTAACCGCTACGGTATTGTTTTTATCGCGAAGAAATTTGTTGAAACTACCTCGTTTAAATATGAAAGAATTGATGGGATGGCCAGCAAAAGATGCTAATTTCATCCTAATCATGGAAATCATCTTAGTGTGTTGTATTTTCACTATGAATGGTACTGATGAAGTATTATTCAATATGGGAAAATCACATTTTGAAGGACAAGGTTCTTTTAATTTCAGTGTTTCACAATATGTTGGTCCAGCTTTGTTTGGCAATTTAAGCGAAGGAACATTGCATATTTTAGAACGAGTAGGATGGTGGGGACACTTTATGATGGTGATGGTTTTCCTGAATTATTTATATTATTCAAAACACTTACACATCATTTTAGCATTCCCTAATACTTATTTTGCTAATTTAAATCCACAGGGACAATTCGATAATCTTCAGTCAGTTACGAATGAAGTAAAACTGATGATGGATCCTAATGCAGACCCATTTGCAGCTCCGGCTCCAGATGCTGATGCAACACCTGCAAAATTCGGAGCTAGTGATGTTCAGGATTTAAACTGGGTTCAATTATTAAATGCCTACACTTGTACAGAATGTGGTCGTTGTACATCTTCATGTCCTGCAAATCAAACCGGTAAGAAACTTTCGCCACGTAAAATCATGATGGATACTCGTGATCGTTTGGAAGAAGTAGGAAACAATATTGACGCCAACAAAGGTGTTTTTGTTCCGGACAACAAATCTTTGTTAAACGATTACATTACTCCGGAAGAACTTTGGGCGTGTACATCATGTAACGCTTGTGTGGAAGAATGTCCGGTAAATATCAGTCCGTTATCAATCATTATGGATATGCGTCGCTATTTGGTTATGGAACAAAGTGCTGCTCCAATCGAATTGAACAACATGATGACCAATATCGAAAACAACGGAGCGCCTTGGCAGTACAACCAGATGGACCGTCTAAACTGGAAAGACGAAGCATAATAAAATCAAATTAAGAATCAAAACTAAGCTACTCAGTTACTCTGAAACTTAGCGACTAAATTATAAAGATATGTCAGCAAATTTAACAGTACCGACAATGGCCGAAATGATGGCTCAGGGCATCCAACCGGAAGTATTATTTTGGGTAGGTTGTTCCGGTAGTTTTGATGATAGAGCTAAAAAAATCACTAAAGCATTCGTAAAATTATTAAATCAGGCGAATGTTCCGTTTGCGGTTTTAGGTACAGAAGAAAGTTGTACCGGAGATCCTGCAAAACGTGCCGGAAACGAATTTTTATTTCAGATGCAGGCTATGACCAACATCGAAGTAATGAATGCTTACGAAGTAAAAAAGATTGTTACGGCTTGTCCGCATTGTTTCAATACCATTAAAAACGAGTATCCAGAATTGGGTGGAAAATATGACGTTGTTCACCATACAGAATTCTTAAAATCGTTATTAGACGAAGGAAGATTAACTGTAGAAGGCGGTCAGTTCAAAGGAAAGAGAATTACCTTCCATGATCCTTGCTATTTAGGACGTGCGAACAATGTATATGAAGCGCCTCGCGACTTAATCCAAAAGTTAGATGCGGAATTGGTTGAAATGAAACGTTCTAAAAAGAACGGTTTATGCTGTGGAGCCGGTGGAGCACAGATGTTTAAAGAACCTGAAAAAGGGAACAAAGACATCAACATGGAAAGAACAGAAGATGCCTTAGAAACTCAGCCAGAAATTATTGCTGCTGGATGTCCTTTCTGTAATACGATGTTAACAGACGGAGTAAAATTCAAAGAAAAAGAAGGCTCTATAAAAGTATTGGATGTTGCTGAATTATTAGCAAACGCAAAAGATTTATAATGAAGAAATTATACCTACTAATAACTCTAATTGCTCCTTTTTTTGGTTTTTCACAAGATGCTTCTAAAGATGCGCTTCTGGATTTAATGGCTAAAGAAACCTGTGAATGTGTTAATTCTAAGAAAGAAAAATTAGTTTCTGAAGATAAAATTAAAATCGAAACCGGTTTTTGTATTATTGCTAGTTATACCAACCACGCAACTGAAGCTAAAGCTGTTTTTGGCGACATCTTAGGTGATACTAAAAAAGCAGAAAAGCTAGGTGAAGATATTGCTTTTAGAATGGTTACGGTTTGTCCGGATGTATTCAAATCATTGATGGAAACTTTTGCCGATGAAGAAGAAGCTGTAGTTGAAGAAGGTTCATCAGAAGTGTTCACACCTTCAATCCAAGGAAAAGTTGTAGAAATCAAATCCGGAGAATTTCTGACTTTGGTAATAACGGACAGTTCACAAAGAAAACATTCGTTATTGGTTTTAACCCAATTCGAAGGAGCAAACTATTTGATTGAAAATAAATTAAAGAAAAACCAATCGATAGAAGTTAAATATTTCGAACAGGAATTTTACGATCCGAAGACCAAAGATTACAAATATTACAAAGTTCTCGATTATCTTGAAATCAAATAAAGTACTATAAAAAGCCTTAAGAAATTAACTTAAGGTTTTTTTATGCTTTTCAGGTTTTACCAAGTCCATTTAATAGCTTATTTTTGTGCTTTAACCCGATACTATGTTAGTAGATTTTAATACATTGCCCGAAGAATCCAAAATTTGGGTTTATCAATCGGACCGTAAGTTTTCAGACGAAGAAATTCAGGAAATAGAAACGTCAATGGCTTCATTTATTTCAGAATGGTCCGCTCACGGAACTGGTTTAGAAGCTTCATTTTTAACGAAATACAATCGTTTTATCATTATTGCAGTAAATCAAGGAGTACAATCTGCGACAGGTTGTTCGATTGATGCTTCCGTAAATTTTATTCAGAGTTTAAGTCAGAAATACAATGTCGATTTGTTAGACCGAATGAATGTAACGTTCCGTTTAGGTGAATATATCACGTACAAACCACTAATCGATTTCAAGAAAATGGCCAAAGAAAAAGCTGTTTCAGAAAATACTATTGTTTTCAACAATTTGGTGAATACCGTTGGAGAATGGCAGGATTTTTGGGAGGTTCCAGCTAAGGAGAGTTGGCACAGCCGCTTTTTTTAATCCATTTCAATTTTAATTCGACTATTTATAATGCGTAATCTATTCTTACTTTTTCTTTTTGTTTCTCAAGCGATTTGGTCACAAGCCGATGTCAATCCTACGTTCAAGTATGATGATGTCCGTGAAAGAGTATGGGTAGACAGTATTTACAATCAGTTTACTTTTGAAGAAAAAGTGGGACAATTGTTCATGGTTGCCGCGTATTCCAATAAAGATGCTGAACATGTAAATTCAATTGATAAATTAATTGAAGAATACAAAATCGGAGGATTGATTTTCTTTCAGGGCGGACCAGTTCGTCAGGCTAAATTGACGAATCGTTACCAATCCAAATCGAAAGTGCCTTTATTTGTTGGAATTGATGCAGAATGGGGATTAAGTATGCGATTGGATTCCACGTATCGTTATCCTTGGAACATGACATTAGGTGCCGTTCAGGATATGCGTCTGATTGAAAAAATGGGGAAACAAATGGGTAAACAAGCCAAACGTTTAGGGCTTCATTTCAATTTTGCACCTGTTTTAGACATCAATACCAATCCGGCGAATCCAATTATCGGTAACCGATCTTTTGGAGAAAATAAAGAGAATGTAACGCAAAGAGCTTTGGCTTTGATGAAAGGAATTCAGAGCGAAGGCGTTTTAGCTACCGGAAAACACTTTCCGGGTCACGGCGATACGTCAACCGATTCCCATCATACTTTGCCGTTTGTAAATTTTTCCAAAGAACGTTTTGATGACGTTGAGTTTCATCCGTATAAAAAATTGTTCAGCGCAGGTTTAGCCAGTGTTATGGTGGCGCATTTGAGCGTTCCGAGTCTTGAAGCACGAGAAGGATTTCCGAGTTCGATTTCCTACAATGTTGTAACGAATATTCTTAAAAAAGAACTGAATTTCAAAGGATTGATTTTTACGGATGCCTTGAATATGAAAGGGGCCAGCAATTTCAAACAGCCTGGAGATATTGATTTAGAAGCCTTTTTGGCTGGAAATGACATTTTGTTATTTGCTGAAAATGTTCCGGTGGCTTTGGAAAAATTCTGTCAGGCTTATAATGATTCCTTGTTTGATGATGCACGTTTGGAACATTCGGTGAAGAAAATTTTAAAGTACAAATACCGCGTCGGTTTAAACAATTACAAGCCAATTGAATTGAAGAATCTGTACGAAGATTTAAACGCTTCCGAGTATGAAGATTTAAACTATCAGCTGTATGAAAGTGCAGTTACAGTACTTAAAAAGGAAGAAGAAAATTTTCCAATAACTAAAGTTGTTGATGAAAATATCGCTTACATCAAACTGGGTGATGACACCAATGAATCTTTTTTAAATGGTATCAAAACCTACGCAAAAATTACAGAGATTGAAACGGACAGCATTCATTTAATGTTGGAAAATCTTCAGGATTACTCCAAAGTCATTATCGGTTTTCACAAAGCTGATGGTGCTTGGAAAAAACACGATTTTAAAGCTTCTGAATTAGCAATTTTAGATTCTGTAGCCAAACATAAAAACGTAACATTAGCAGTATTTGCAAAGCCTTACACGTTATTATCCGTAAAGGATTTTACCAATATTGAGAATGTGGTTTTGGCTTATCAGAACAATCATATTGCGCAAACCGTTGCTGCCGAAATCATTTTTGGCGCTGCAGGAGCAAGAGCAAAAATTCCCGTGTCAATCAATAATGTATTTAAAGTTGACAGTGGAATTAAGACTACGAAAACAAACGTTTTAGGTTTTTCCACACCACGTCAGGTTGGCATGAATCCTGATGTTTTAAATAGAATAGATAAAATTGCCCAAAAAGCCATCGACGGAAAAATGACAC
>NZ_JALDYN010000027.1:0-28480 GCF_032153895.1 Flavobacterium sp. | reverse complement strand
TGTGGAGTCGGAGAGAATCGAACTCTCGTCCAAACAGGCAATCAAAGAGCTTTCTACACGTTTAGTTTCCGCTTGGATTTTCGACAGAAGGCAAGGCCGGAAACCGCCACTTTCTGCTTAGCTTTATTAGTGTCAGAACGGATTTAAAGCATTACCGTTCCTAGGTTTACTTTTACGGTTCCCCATTATCAAGCGCCATAAACCAAGGCTTTTGAGGAGAATCTAGCTTCTCGTCCTTGACGAGACTAGGCGTATCTTACTCTAATTCAGATTATGCAGCTAAAGCGTAATTATTTTCGCCGTTTAAAGTTCGTATAGCAGATATTTACGAGCCTACCATACTTGGCTCGACGTGCTTACTAATCAATTCCACCCGCTGTCAAAACCAGTCGACCCCGTGTATTTTAAATATAGTAATTCAAAAATCAGGCCGCAAAGTTAAAGTATTTAATTTTGAATTGAAAATAATTGCAATGCTATTCTTTTAGTGTTACATTTGGGCGGAAATTATTGAAAACAAACTAAATTAAACGATGAATTCTAAACTTTTGTTATAAAAAAACTATTAAAGTTTTAAAATTCATGAAGATTGCTTAAAAAATGAAATTTGGATTAATTAAAGAGAGAAAAAATCCACCGGACAGACGCGTGGTTTTTACTCCTTCGGAATTGGTGAAACTTAAAGAATTGTTTCCGAAAGCTGAAATTAAAGTTGAAGCTTCTGATATTCGTGTTTTTAAAGACGAAGAATACACCAATTTAGGTTTTGAAGTTACTGAAGATATTTCGGATTGCGATGTTTTAATCGGTGTAAAAGAAGTGCCGGTTGATGCCTTAGTGCCGAATAAAAAATATTTTTTCTTTTCCCATACTATAAAAAAACAAGCCTATAACAGAAAATTACTTGTTGCTTGCTTAGAAAAAAACATTGAATTATACGATCACGAAACCATAGTAGATCATACCAATCACCGTTTGATTGGTTTTGGACGTTATGCCGGAATCGTTGGTGCATACAACGGCTTTAGAGCTTTTGGTTTAAAATATGAATTATACAATTTACCGAAAGCAGAAACATTGCGTGATAAAGCTGAGTTAATTGAGCGTTTGCGTCGACCAATGTTGCCACCTATCAAAATTGTTTTAACCGGTCACGGCAAAGTTGGAATGGGAGCAAAGGAGATTCTGGATGCGATGAAAATCAAACAGGTTTCGGTAGAAGATTATCTTACGAAAACCTATACACAACCGGTTTACACCCAAATCGATGTTTTGGATTATAACAAACGAAAAGATGGTCAAAGGTTAGACAACATTGATTTTTATACCCATCCGGAGGATTATACTTCCGATTTTGAACGTTTTACCAAAGTTTCTGATATTTTCATGGCAGGTCATTTTTACGGAAATGGTGCACCGGTAATTTTAACTCGTGAAATGTTAAAGGCTGCTGATAACAAAATTAAAGTAATCGCCGATATTTCCTGCGATGTTGGCGGTCCGATTGAATCAACTTTACGCGCTTCTACTATCGCAGAACCTTTATATGGTTATTATCCTAGCGAAGGAACTGAAGTTGACGTAAATCATCCGGGAGCAATTGTAGTAATGGCTGTTGACAATTTGCCTTGTGAATTGCCAAAAGATGCTAGTGAAGGCTTTGGAGAAATGTTTTTGACACATGTAATTCCAGCATTTTACAATAAAGACAAAGACGGAATTCTCAAAAGAGCCAAAATCACCGAGAAAGGAAAATTAACCGAAAGATTCAGCTATCTGCAGAATTTTGTGGATGGAAAGTAAGAAGTGATTAACGAAAAGTAATAAAAAAAGCCCCGAGTTTAATCGGGGCTTTTTGTTTTTTTAAGCGTTGGTGTTGTTCCAATCGATTTTTCGGGAGAAGTACATCACAGCTCCAAGAATAAGGAAAAGACCAATACTTCCAACCAATAAAGCATAATTTTCAAGTTGAATGATTACGTAGATGAAGGCATACAATCCGCCGAGCGCCAACCCAATGAACATCGGGAATTTCTTCGTCTTTAAGAATGAAATCGAGTAGAGGACAATCATTGCAATTACGGCAACCGAAGCAATCAAATAGGCTAAAGAAAAGCTGGAATGTTCTGTAATTGAAATCAATAGCGTGTAAAACATAATTAAGGCTAAACCTAACATCGTATATTGGAAAATGTGAATATTGATTTTATTGACCGACTGAATCAGAAAGAAAACTAAAAACGTCAAGCCAATCACTAAGAAGCCATATTTTACTGCGCGCTCATTTTGTTGGTATTCGTCCACCGTTTCAATCAGTTTTACACCGAATGAGTAACTGTTTAAATTAGGAAGTTTGGTCGTGTATTGCTGTGAAAACGAGCGGTTGATGTCCAGAATTTTCCAATCGGCGTGAAAGCCTTTTTCACTTACAGATTTTGTCGTGTCGTTTGCGGCAAACATACCTTCAAAACTTGGTGATTCCCAATCAGAATTCAGGCTAATTTGAGTAGTTTTTCCAACCGGAATGAACTTCACGCTGTTGCTTCCGTTGTATTTCATGTTGAAAGCGAAATCCAGTTGTGCGCTGGAAGTTAGTGTTTTATAATCAAAAACATTGGTTTCCAAAGTGCCGTAGAAGTTGTCTTCTTCATCTTTTGATTCAAAGTTGAAGGGTTGATTGTTCAGTTTGATGTTCAAATCACTTTTGATGCTCTTCAGATTCGTTGTTTTTACCACTAAAGTCGCTTTATCCCATAAAAAATCTTCTTCCTTGAGGCCGAGTTTTTCAAAATTGAGTTTGCCAAAATTCCCGTTAAATTTCATATCGGCGGTATAAACGACATTGTTGTAGATGCCTCTTTTTAGCGAAGTATTTTTCTTGATTTCGGATGAGTTGTTCAATTTTTCAGGAAAGAAGTAGGCATAATCTATGGATGCTTTTCGTTCGATAACTGTCAGTTTCGTTTTTGCATCAATGACTGAAGTTTCCGTATAGGATTTGTATGGAATTTTTAGCATCGGCCCGTAAAAGAAAACGTCTTCGCCCCAAAGTTCTGTTACTTCATTCACAACTTCTTTTTTGCGTTCCGAGCGTTCAAAAATAAGTTCTTCCACATAAGAAAGCGGAATTAATAAGACTAAAGTCAGTATTCCGACCATAATCATTTTGGCTGTTGCCGATTGCAGAAATGAAGTTTTTGTTGTTTGATTTTGAACGGGTTGCATTGGTTCTGGTGTTTTTTGATTTTCGATTTCCATGATTTTTGTATTTAATTTTGTCGATTAAAAGTTCTTTGAATTTCAAAGTTGATAAATAAAAAAATAGTTTAACTTTTGCTGATTAATTTTTCAAGTGCTTCAATATGATCTTGAAAAGCTTTCTTTCCTTCATTGGTTGCTCTGTAACTGGTATTTGGCTTTTTACCGATGAATTGCTTTTCCACTACAATGTAATTCTCAGCTTCTAAGGCTTTCGCATGACTTGCTAAATTTCCATCGGTGATGCCCAGAAGTTCTTTCAATGTAGAAAAATCCGCCGAATCATTCACCATCAATATCGACATAATACCCAAACGGATACGATTGTCAAAGGCTTTGTTGATATTTTGAATGATGTTTTTCAAGTTATTAATAAGTGTCAATTACGGTTTCCAATGCATCTGAATTAACAAGTTGAGATGGAGCAATAACCTTTTCGTTGTAAGGAATGTTGTTTCCATATCTTTGTTTCATAATCTTTTTGACTTTTGAATCCTTTAAATTAAAGTTTTTTAATGTCTGAAATGAACAAAGTTCAATATTAGCTCCTTCTTTATAAATTTTCCAAACTAGTTCAGAACAATATATTTTTTCATCTGACCATTCGAAATATAAATCATAATTTTTATTTAAATACTTTTTTCCATTTTCCTTCATCTTCGAAAGAGTGCTGGGAGACAAAATAACATCTGCTTGTTTTAATCTTTTTATAAGATACTTTTTATCTTCTCCTTGATCTATCCAATCTTCTAACAGTGTTAATTTTACTGGTTGGACAGCTTCATAAACAAATTTTTCACCATCTGAAATATAAATAATTCCGCAATGAGAAAATTTTGAATTTGTTGCAATCTTAATAGCTTCACTTTGTTCAGATTGTGATGTTTGAAAAATAATATCGCCTTCCTTAGCTAAGGATAAAGACTTTGTTTCCATTTCTTTAAAAGCATCATTAACCGATTTTGAATTAATGTAACCTATTAAAGAAATGGTTATGAAAACCAAAATCAAAATTGCTAGAAACTTTTTCATTTATTAGCGATCGTATTTATAATGCATTACAGCGCCGTACACAATATGGCAAATTCCAAATCCGAGCACCCAAAAGTACAAACCGTAACCGGAAAATTCAACTGCAAATAAGCCTAAAATAATTTCAGTAATACCTAAATACCGAACATCGCGTAAGGTGTATTTACTGGCGTTTACACAAGCCAATCCGTAGAAAATTAGGGTAATAGGAGCAACCAACCCATAATATCCGTTTTTTAGCAATAATACAGCGAAAATTCCGCCAGTTACTAATGGAATGAAAAAATTGATTAGTAAGCGTTTTGAAGATGCATTCCAAACACTTTCACCAACCTTTTTAGCTTTATTTACCGTTAAGATATACGAAGTAACCAATGATGCCACTAGAACGCAGGCTGCAGTTAACAGAATTAGTTTGAACGTTTTACTCTCTAAAGTTATATAATAACTCGTATGATTCTCTATAAGAAAATAGGCAATTACAGCACCAATAAGTGCATAAATGCCTGCCAAAATTCCGGATAAACCACTTAAAGAAATGAATTGAGACGATTTGTTCATCAACTCTTTAATTTCTTTCAGATCCTGCAAATAATTTTGTGTTTCCATATAAAGTACTTTGAAAAACAAAGTAATGTATTAAATTTTGATTGTGCAATTTTTTTGAAAGATTTTTTCAAATAAAAAAGACTCTCAAATAGAAAGCCTTTTTATGATTATTTAGAAGAATTAAATTCTGAAAATTCCGCCTACAGCTAACACGCGTTGTAAAAAGAAAAACTCTTGTGATGCAGTGTCTGCTGATGAATGTGTAGTTCGGATATCATTCATATTGATGTAACCTCCTTTTAACTCAGCTTGAATAAAGAAATGTTTGAAAAAAGTAAGATTTAAACCAAGTTTAGCTGACAACCCATAACCAGAAATATGAAAATCGTCGTGACGCTCTTTTCCTAGTACTTTAGCGTTGGTTTTTGGATAAAGGACACCAGCACCAATTCCTTCAGTGATATTCACCTGAAATTTGTCAGTATTGCCAATAGTGAATAGTTTTGAAATATCATCCACTCTTGAAAATTCAGTATTCACGTAGTTAAGACCGTCTGTATGTTCGAAAGTCAGGAAATCTTCGGTTAATAAAACCTGATCACCAGGCAAAGTTTCGCCATACGTTCCTTCGTTAGGATAATAACCTGTGTAATTAACAGCTCTGTCTTGATACATCACATATTTCATATGATCTACACCAACTGAAATATTGTATTTATCTGTAATGAAATACCCAATTCGCAAGTTGGTTTGCGGAATCGTCATATTGGCCGGATTGATATAATCGATATGCCAGCCTTTGGGTTTGTCGTGAGCGCCGACATCTTGTAATGTGAAATTGTAATCGTTACCTTTAAAAGTAATATCCGATTTGGAATAACTTTCACGGTTTCCTCCCCAGTAGATATAAAATTTTCCTTTGTTGTGAGCAGTGTATTTTTCTGGAGTAACATCGGCTTCCTGTGCCATGCTGTGCTGAGAAAAAACACCAAAAAGAAGCACAACCATTAAAAATGGATGTTTCATTAGTAGGTTAAATCTATTTAATTAAAATTTGTTTATGGTTTGTCTGATGGCAACTAATCTGGTCATTAAACCTTCGAAAAGAGCTAAATCAAGCATGTTGGCACCGTCGCTTTTTGCATTTGCCGGATCAAAATGAGTTTCGATGAAAATTCCATCCACACCAACTGCTATTCCAGCTTTAGCAATCGTTTCAATCATTTCTGGACGACCGCCAGTAACGCCAACCATTTGATTAGGCTGTTGTAACGAATGTGTAACATCCAAAACCGTTGAAGCAAATTGTTGCATCGTTGGAATTCCTCTGTAATCTACAATCATATCCTGATAACCGAACATCGTTCCGCGATCGGTAACCATAACATTTTGGTTGTTACAGTCTATAACTTTCTGAACTGCGTGTTTCATGCTTTCCGGACTCATGAATTGTCCTTTTTTCAGGTTTACGGTTTTCCCGGTGTTAGCTGCGGCTACAACTAAATCCGTCTGACGTACTAAAAATGCAGGAATCTGAAGAATATCAACATATTCCGCAGCCATTACTGCATCTTCGTTAGTGTGGATATCGGTTACAGTCGGAACACCAAATTCTTTGGATACTTTTTCAAGTATTTTCAAGGCTTTTTCATCACCGATTCCTGTGAAGCTGTCAATTCTCGAACGGTTCGCTTTTTTGAAAGATCCTTTGAAAACGTAAGGGATTTTCAGTTTATCGGTTACAGCTACGGTTTTTTCAGCAATTCGCATGGCCATTTCTTCACCTTCAATGGCACAAGGTCCTGCCAATAGAAAGAAGTTTCCGCTATCTGTATGTTTAATTTGAGGTATATTCTGTAAATTCATAATTGTGTCTAAAAGTTGCGCAAAGATACAATAAAAAAACCTTCTAATGAACAAGTTAGAAGGTTTCAAATCTTATAATATTCTTAAAATTATGACTTAGTTGCCACAGTTTTTTTAATAGAAAGTCCTTTTGGGCATACAATTTTTCCTCTTTCGTAAATATTGAAATGCAACTGAATAGGCTTTTTGTTACCTTCCCAGGTTACTTCGTAAATTGATAATGTTCCACCACCCATTTTATTGTTTTTGGTTGGAAAAGGGCAGCAGTCACCAGTTTTTTTATAAGTAAGCATTTCTCCGTTAGGCGCTTGCAATCCGTTGAAGTAATAAGCGATAAACTTTTGTTCGCTCATTTCCATAATAAAACCGATGTTGATAGGATAATCCGAATCATAACCGTATTTAGCATCCTGAGCGTATTCAGTTATCTGATAAGCATTACTTTTAATGACTGGTTTAATCGCGGTTTCATCAATATTTTTAATAGTCGATTTGGTACTGATGCACGACGTCAATCCGATGAAAATTACCAATAAGGAGAACTTCTTCAACATAGTCAATTATTTAGATTTCATAAAATAGGCTACAATAGCGGCTGTTACAACGCCCATTGATAAGCTTCCGAAGATTCCCTGCATGATGTAACTTTTTAAGTTGAAGTACATTACAGCGTCTTCACGTTTCATCAGTTTGTGTTCATCAGCATAATTAATAGCGTTAGTGAAATAATCCGGGCTGATGAAAGTATTAGTGATGTATTGACAAACCGGACTCAGTAACGTAATCATTGCCGTCAGAATAATTCCCGAAATAAAACCTTGTCTCCAATCCATTTTTCCATCGAAGAAATTATTTTTCTTGTCGCGTAAAGCTAAAACGTATAAAACAATGGCGACAATTCCGAAAAGATTGGTGTAAATCGGATGTTTGTCAATCATCACATCGTGAAGTCCGACGCTTTTTTCAATAAACATCCAAACCAGAGCAGCGGCTGAAAAAATCAAAGCCCATTTAATTTCAATCGAATAGTTTTTCATAGTAAGCATAAATCAATACTCAAAAGTAACAGATTATTCTCATGAAACGAAAAATATGTAATGATTGTTACATAAAATCTTTTGGCTATCGCTATTTTTGTCAAAAAAGATAAACTATGTATTCATTTTACGGAACCTGGCCTTGGTACATTTCAGGGTTTTTAATAGGAGCAATTATGCTCACTTTGGTGTATTTTGGGAAGCAATTCGGAATGTCGTCAAACCTGCGAACACTTTGTACAATGGCTGGAGCCGGTAAAAATGTGAGTTTTTTCAAATTTGACTGGCGGGAACAAAAATGGAATTTAGCCGTAGTTTTTGGTGCTATTTTAGGCGGATTTGTTGCCGTACATTTTTTAAGCGACGGAAGCGGTGTAAACCTTAATCCACAAACGGTTGAACAATTAGCCGCTATGAACATCGAGGCTCCAAACGGAAAGCTTGGACCGGATTCCTTATTCGGATTAGAAGCGGTTAAAACGCCAAAAGCATTTGCTATTTTACTGCTTGGCGGTTTATTAATCGGTTTCGGAACACGTTACGCTGGTGGATGTACTTCCGGTCATGCTATTTCAGGCTTGAGTAATTTACAGAAACCGTCTTTAATTGCAGTTATTGGCTTCTTTATTGGTGGATTGCTTATGGCACATTTCCTTTTACCCTTAATTTTTTAATGTTTGAAGTATGAAGTTTTTAGATTTAATAAAATTCGTAGTTGTAGGTTTCGTTTTTGGAATTGTCTTAACCAAAGCTGAAGCTGTTTCCTGGTACAGAATTTATGAAATGTTTCATTTTCAGTCGTTTCACATGTACGGAATTATTGGTGTTGCAGTCGTAACGGGAGTTTTGGGTGTACAATTCATCAAAAGAAATAATGTAAAAGACATCAAAGGATTACCAATTGAAATTGCTGATAAAGAAAAAGGATTTGTTCGTTACATTATTGGCGGAGCCTTATTTGGTTTAGGTTGGGGATTGGTTGGCGCTTGTCCGGGACCAATTTTTATTCTTTTAGGAGCTAGTTTTTACGGAATCGTAATCGTTTTAATCGGAGCGTTGTTAGGAACGTATTTGTATGGAGTTTTTAAAGATAAATTGCCACATTAATAAATAAAAAAGTCCCGATAATTCGGGACTTTTTTATTGTATTTCGGCACTTAAACCTGCATCAAGTAAAGCAGTGCACTGTGGTTCTAATTCTTTAAAAGAACCGGTTTTGACGCCACATTTTCCGGTGTAATGAACCAATAAAGCACATTGTTCAGCTTGTAAAGGTTCGTGGTTGCAAACGTCAATTAGAGTATCGATTACGTGATCGAATGTGTTTACATCGTCATTGAACAAAATGATTTCGTAGTTATTCGACAATAATTCTTCAACGGATACCTGTTCTTTTACTTTTTCTTTTACGCTCATAATCAAGCATTTGAATTTTAAAAATCAGGCTAATTTACGTATTTTAAAGCTACCCAATTGTTCTTTTGGAACTTTTTAACATAAGTTAAACCTTTCTCGGTACAAGAAGCATCTATATGTGAAATGTCTTCATTGTAGAAACCGCTTAACAGTAAAACACCATTTTTGTTTAAACAATTTACATAGGTTTGCATATCGTTTAGCAGGATGTTTCGGTTGATGTTAGCAATAATCAAATCGTATTTCTGACCTTGATTCAGTAAGCTTACATCACCTTCGAACACTGAAATTTCACTGCAATTATTTCTTTCGGCATTTTCAATAGAATTCAGATAACACCAATTGTCAATGTCAATAGCATCAATCGGTTTGGCACCTTTCATTTCGGCTAAAATGGCTAAAATGGCGGTTCCGCAACCCATATCTAAGGTTTTCATATCGGTTACATCCATTTCCAAAAGATGCTGAATCATCATATAAGTCGTTTCATGATGCCCCGTTCCGAAACTCATCTTAGGTTCAATAACGATATCGTATTTAGCATCGTTTTTAGCATGAAAAGGCGCTCGAACATGACAGATTCCGTCTACATCAATCGGTTCAAAATTCTTTTCCCATTCTTCATTCCAGTTTACCTGAGCGATTTCTTCGACGATGTAAGAGATTTTAAACTCCTCATTTTCTAGGATATAAATATCATTTAGAATATCTTCGTTCCACAAAGCTTTCTGAACATAAGCCGAAATTCCGTTTTCGGTTTCAATGAAGCTTTCGAAGGCTTTTTCGCCCAATTCGGCAATTAAAATTTCAGAACCTAATTCTTTAGGTTCAATCGTGAAATGATAACCGATATAACTGTTTTCCATAACGCAAAATTTCCGCAAAGGTAACAATAACTTAATACTGACTGAAATTAATAACATTAGTTTTGCACCCGAATAACACACAACTTACTATTTCTTAACATGAAAAGAATTATTACCTTCTTTCTTTTGTGTTTTGCAGCTATTCTTCAAGCGCAGGACATCAAAGTATCTACTAAAGATAACGATTTAAAATTGGCGGCACTTCCGTATTACAGCTACGGTAAAGGCTTGGGAATTACTTCAGCCGATAGTTTATTCCAGTTGAACATCCGTTTCAGAATGCAAAACCGTATCGGCTACATTCAAAACGAAGACGAAGATGCAGCTTACGACGGACAAATTCGTCGTTTACGTTTGCGATTCGACGGTTATGTCGGAGATCCAAAATTTTTATATGTATTGCAATTATCCTTTGCTCCAGGCGATGTAGGGGAAATCCAGGACGGAGAAAACATCAACATTATTCGTGATGCAGCCGTAATTTATCGTCCAAATAAGCATTGGAGTTTGATTTTCGGACAGACCAAAATTCCAGGAAACCGTCAACGAGTAAACTCTTCCGGAGCGTTGCAGTTAACGGATCGTTCGATTAATAACTCAAGATTTAATGTAGACCGTGATTTCGGAATTCAGGCTTATTTTTTAAATGAAAAGAAAGATCAATTCTCGTATAATATCAAAGGAGCTGTTACAACCGGAGAAGGAAGAAACTGGACGAAAAGCCCTGATAACGGCGTTGCGGTTACCGGAAAAATTGAATTATTTCCTTTGGGAAGTTTCAAAAAAGACGGTTCCAATTTCGAAGGTGATTTAGCCAGAGAAGACAAACCAAAAGTTTTATTATCGGCTTCGGCACATCAAAACAATTGGGCAAGAAGAACACAAGGGGAAACCGGAAACGATTTGTTTGAACAACGCACCATGTCATCTGTTTTTGGAGATTTTATGCTGAAATACAACGGTTGGTCAGGAATGGCAACGTATATGAAACGTATGGCGAAAAATCCGGTAACTGTAAATCCTTTAGATATGACTGAAAGCAATTTTGTTTATGTTGGTGAAGGAATGGATTATCAGTTGAGTTATACTTTCCCGACGATGTATGAAATTATCGGACGTTATTCCTTCCAAAATGTAAATAACGATATTAAAGATTTAGCACCGAATACCCGTGAATATACGCTTGGACTTACCAAGTATATTTGGGAACACGCTTTTAAGCTGCAAACGGAGTTTACCTATGACCAGCTAAGTTTCGGAGACGGAAGTTCCAAAGACAATTGGTACATTCGTTTTCAAGTGGAAATCGGAATTTAAAACACAAGCCTGACTGGAAATCCAATCAGGCTTTTTTATTTCTTAAAATTAGTTAAAGTAGCCGAACAAAAGTTTGTTTTTGAGTATCTTCGCGACAATTTGAAAAACCTGATTCCGTCATGGATAAAAAAATATTCTCTTTCCTGTTTTCCACTCGTTTAATGGCCGTTTTATTTATTGTTTTTGCAGTTGCTATGGCAGCCGGAACCTTTATTGAAAACGATTACAATACAGATACCGCCAGAATTTTGGTATATAACGCCTGGTGGTTTGAAGTTATCATGATTTTGTTCGTGATTAATTTCATTGGAAACATTAAACGATACAACCTTTTGAGTAAAGAGAAATGGGCTTCATTGTTATTGCACTTGTCGTTCATTCTGATTATTGCAGGAGCTTTTGTGACCCGATACATCAGTTTTGAAGGCATGATGCCGATTCGTGAAGGAGAATCTTCCGACCAGATATTTTCAGAGAAAACGTATTTGAATGTTTTTGTGGACGGCAGTTACAAAGGCGAAATGAAACGTCGTACGTTTGAGAAACAACTTTTATTGTCACCAGCTACCAACAACGATTTTTCAATTGCTGAGAAGTTTGATGAAATTCCGTTTGAAGTACGTTACAAAGACTTCATCATGGGTGTAAAAGAAGTGGTGAAAGAAGACGCCAATGGAGTTTTATTTTTAAAATTGGTGGAATCTGGAGACGGAACGCGTCACGAACATTACCTGAAAGAAGGCGAAGTGCAAAATATTCATAACGTCCTTTTCGCTTTCAATAAATTTACCGAAGGTGCTATCAATATTACCAAAATCAGTGAAGCTTATACGATTCAATCGCCATTTGAAGGAGATTTTATGCGCATGGCTGACCAGTTTAGAGGAAGCGTTGAAAAAGAGAAAATCCAACCGTTGATGTTGCGTTCCTTGTACAACATGGGTGGAACCCAATTTGTAATTCCGGAGCCGGCCATTAAAGGGAAAATGGTTAAGGAATCCAATGGCGATTATAAAGACAAAGAAACTGACGATGCTTTAGTGTTGACAATCAGCAATGAAGGAAAAGAAAAAGAGGTAACGCTTGTAGGTTCCAAAGGAAAAATGGGCGTTCCACAATCGTTTAAATTGGGAAGTCTGGAATATACCGTGATGTACGGAAGTAAAGTTTATCAAACGCCATTTTCTGTAAAATTGAATGATTTTATCGCATCAAAATATCCGGGAACGGAGAAAAGTTATTCGGCTTTTGAAAGTAAAGTGACGATTAACGATACGGAAGAAAACAACAAATTCGACGCCAGAATTTTTATGAATAACATTCTGGATTACAGAGGTTACCGATTCTTTCAGGCTTCTTTCGATCCGGATGAAAAAGGTACGATTCTTTCTGTAAACCACGATTTTTGGGGAACTTGGATAACGTATGTCGGTTACACGTTGTTGTACATCGGATTACTTGGTGTTTTGTTTACAAGAGGTTCCCGTTTTGGAGATTTAGGTAGAAAACTGAAAAAAGTAAAAGACAAAAAAGCGGCTTTAACTGCAATTTTATTGCTGTTTTTCAACCTTGGAATTTTTGCACAACATCAGCCACACGAAGGACATGAACAACATGCGGGAGAACAGGCGGTTATGCCAAAAATGCCATCAGAACAACAAATAGATTCCTTACTGTCTAAATACAAAGTATCGGAAAAACACGCAGCTAAATTCGGACGTTTAATCGTTCAGGATCAAGGCGGACGTATGAAGCCGGTCAACACCTTTTCATCAGAATTACTTCGTAAAGTCAGTAAAAGTGATAGTTACAAAGGCATGAATTCGGATCAGGCGTTTCTTTCGATGACGCAGTTTCCGCAACTTTGGTATAATGTACCGATCATCTATGTTAAAAAAGGAAACGACAGTCTTCACAATTTGATTGGTGCTGAAAAAGGAGCAAAGTATGTTTCGTTAATGCAGTTTTTCGATGCCAGAGGAAATTACAAATTGTCCCCTTATTTGGATGAAGCCTACAAAGCTGCTGTTCCGAATCAATTTCAGAAAGACTTTATTGAAACGGATAAAAAAGTAAACTTACTATATTCTGCCTTGAGCGGACAAATTTTAAAAGTGTTCCCGATTCCGTTTGATAAAAACAACAAATGGGTTTCGCATTTAGAACTTAATGAAGCAGGATTGACAGGTATGGATTCGTTGTTTACCAAAAATGCACTTCCGTTGTATTTGTCTGCTTTGGATGAAGTTCCGGTGAAGAAAGATTACAAAGCCGCTGATATGTTTATTGACGGTTTGACCAAATTTCAGAAAAAATACGGGAAAGAAGTTTATCCGAGCGAAGAAAAAATCAATTCGGAGATTTTGTACAACAAATATGATATCTTCAAGAAATTGTACTCCTGGTATATGTTTGCTGGTCTTTTGATGTTCCTTTTTGTAATTATCAAAATTTTCAATTCCGGAAAAGTAATCAATATGCTGGTGAAAATCAGTCACGTAATTATTGGTTTACTGTTTGTACTTCATACACTTGGTTTAATTGCCCGTTGGTACATTTCCGGTCACGCACCTTGGAGTGATGCCTACGAATCGATGATTTATGTGGGTTGGGCAACGATGTTATTCGGATTAATCTTCGGAAGAAAATCGGAACTTACTGTAGCATCAACAGCCTTTGTAGCAGCAATGATTTTAATGATTGCACACTGGAACTGGATGGATCCGGCGATTGCCAACTTACAACCGGTTTTAAATTCCTATTGGTTGATGATTCACGTAGCGGTAATTGTGGCAAGTTACGGTCCGTTTACGTTAGGAATGATTTTAGGAATTGTTTCGTTGTTACTGATGTTACTGACTACTGAGAAGAACAAAAAGAAAATGGAACTCAACATCCGCGAAATAACAATCATTAATGAAATGGCGCTTACGGTTGGATTAGCCATGTTAACCATCGGAAACTTTTTAGGCGGACAATGGGCCAACGAAAGCTGGGGCCGTTATTGGGGCTGGGATCCGAAAGAAACTTGGGCGTTAATCAGTATCATGGTATATGCGTTTGTAATTCATATGCGCTTTGTTCCAGCTTTACGAGGCAAATGGATTTTTAACCTGATGAGTATTTTTGCGTTCTATTCGATTATGATGACCTATTTCGGAGTAAACTTCTACTTATCCGGATTGCATTCGTATGCTAAAGGAGATAAAGTAGTAACACCGAATTTCGTGTATATTTCAGTTGCTTTGGTGATACTTTTAGGAATTGCGTCCTATTTCCAATACCGAAAACATTTCAAAAAACAATAATTGAAAACCCATAATCGAAAGGTTGTGGGTTTTTTGTTTAACAAAACTTTAAACGGAAAAAGAATTGAAAAACTTACATTTTCAGTAATTTTATAAAAAGTAAAATAATGAAAAATCTAATTTTAGCCTTTGGATTATTAGCCGCAATGGGATGTCAGGGGCAAAAGCAAAATAAAAAGACAATGGAAACAATTCAAAAAGATAAAGTAGTGAAAGCAGAAACCATTTATCAGTTTAAAGTAAAAGATATTGAAGGTAAAGAGTTCGATTTTGCCGCTTTAAAAGGAAAAAAAGTAATGATTGTCAATACCGCTTCAGAATGTGGTTTAACACCGCAATACGAGCAATTGCAGAAAGTATATTCGGAGTTTAAAGATAAAAACTTTGTTATTGTAGGTTTTCCGGCGAATAATTTCGGAGAACAAGAACCGGGTAGCAATGCAGAAATCAAAACATTCTGCACCAGAAATTATGGAGTTACCTTTCCGATGATGGAGAAAATTTCCGTGAAAGGCGACGATATGCATCCATTGTATCATTTCTTAACCGAAAAAGCGAAAAACGGTTTGGAAGACAATCAGGTAGAATGGAATTTTCAGAAATACCTAATCAATGAAAAAGGAGAATTGGAGTTTGTCATCAATCCTCGAATTCTTCCAGACGATAAAGAAATAACCGATTGGATTAAATCCTAATGAAAAACTCCCGATTGGGAGTTTTTTTTTATAACATAAACTGCACAAAAACCGAATCCAGCCAACGGTCAAATTTATAACCGGTTTCTTTAATGTGACCCACTTTTTTAAAGCCTTTGCGTTCGTGAAAAGCGATACTTCCAATATTTTCAGAGTCAATAACTCCAATCATAGTGTGCAAATTTTGTTTTCTGGCAATGGCAATAAGTTCGTCTAGTAAATAGGAACCAATGCCTTGTCCGGTAAAATCTTTGTGGATATAAACCGAATGTTCCACCGTAAAACGATACCCAATTTTGAATCGGAAAGCGCCATAAGTACCAAAACCGACTATTTTATTTTCCTTTTCAGCTACTAAAAACGGTAAGTCTTTGGCTAGCTTTTCATTGAAAATAGCCAACTGTTCGTCTAAAGTTCTCAAATCGTAATCCCAAATTGCTGTTGTATTTAGAATTTCATAATTCACAATTTCCAAAACTGCCGGAATATCTTCTGAAATTGCCTGTCGAATAATAGTTGACATATCAAAAAAATGATTAAATTTATATAGAAAAGCCGTCGTAATTTATGCCGATGAAGTTAGTGAATTTATCGAAAGGATTAACCGTTCTCTATTTCGTAAATCTTTTTTGTTACTGCTTGTTTTCTTTTTTGGAATGGAAGACAGGTGAGAGTGTGTTTTGGCTTCTTCGGATTCCTATTCTTGTAGTGCTATATTTTGTAGCTTCTCAGAAAAAACAATTGATCTTTTTTTTAGCATTAGTTTTCTATCAGGCTGCCTCTGTTTTATTTCGAATAGAAGGTGATAAAAGTTTTATTTATGCCTCCATTTCATCACTTTTGTTTAAGTTTTGCTTACTCTTTTTGATAAAGGATTTGATATGTAAAAGCAACAAAATGGCTATCGGTTTTGCTTTTTTACCTTTTTTTGTGATTTATCTTTACATGATTAATTTTGTATTGGAACCACTTGGTGACAGCTATTTTATTTGGATAATGAATGCATTCGTGACTTCTTATATTGGTGGCGTTTCCATTATTAATTATCTGAATAACAGTGAAGAACATTTTTTCTGGTTGTTGTTGAGTTCGATTTTGTTTTTAATCCAGATTGGCGCTTTTTTCTTCAACAGGTTTTACATCAAAAATGAATCAATTTACCAACTTGTGATTTTATCGTATGGGATTTCACAATTTGCATTCTGTAAATTTCTTTTGCTAAAAGAACAAAAATCGAGTGTCGTTTAGCAGGCAAATCTTTGTAAATTTGTGCTACTGAAAAAATAAAAATGATTTACCCGAAAATACCTTTAGCCCAAAGTCTTATCGAAATCTGTAAAGCTAAAGAACTACATGATATTGTAATTTCTCCCGGTTCACGAAATGCGCCTTTAACGATTGGTTTTGCCAGCAATTCAGCGTTTAATTGTTTTAGCATAGCCGATGAACGTTGTGCTGCTTTTTTTGCATTGGGAATGGCACAACAAAAGCAAAAGCCTGTTACCATTGTATGTACTTCAGGTTCTGCTTTATTGAATTATTACCCGGCGATTGCTGAAGCTTTTTACAGCCAGATTCCTTTGGTTGTGATTTCGGCAGATCGTCCAAAGAACAAAATCGATATCGGTGACGGGCAAACTATTCGGCAGGAAAACGTGTTTGCGAATCATATACTGTATTCTGCTAATTTAGACGAAAATGCATCGGAAGAAAACGATATAAAAATCAACGAAGCGATTCATTTGGCGATAACCAAAAAAGGTCCGGTGCATATCAATATTCCTTTTGAAGAGCCGCTTTATGAAACCGTTTCCGAGCTTTCTGTTCAACCGACGGTTCTCGAATTGTTTACTGAAAATGAACCTTTTCAAATTGATGCAGAAGCGAATTCCAAATGGAATTCCGCTAAAAGAAAACTGGTTTTAATTGGTGTCAATTATCCGAAAGAGCTATCCGAAAGCGTTATGAAACAATTAGCTGAAGACGAATCAGTTGTGGTAATGACGGAAGTGACCTCGAATGTACATCATTCCAATTTCATCCAAAATATCGACACCTTTATCACACCATTTACCGATGAAGATTTTAAAGCGTTTCAACCGGATATTTTAGTGACCTTGGGCGGAATGGTGGTTTCCAAAAGAATCAAAGCCTTTTTCAGAAACTACAAGCCTAAGGAGCATTGGCATGTTGACGAATTACGCGCATACAATACGTTTGGCTGTCTGACGCAACATTTTGTGACAACACCGAATATGTTTTTTGATACAATTTTTGAAGCGACAGAAGTTGTTTCAAGTGATTTCCAAAAACGAGCAACTGATTTAATGAATCACAGAAAAGTGAAGCATAATCAGTATTTTGAAGCGACTCCGTATTCTGATTTTAAAGTTTTCGGAACGATTTTGCCGATTTTGCCGAAGGATAGCCAACTTCAAATCAGTAACAGTTCTCCAATTCGTTATGCGCAACTTTTCGATATTGATTCAAGCATCGAAGTATTCTGCAACCGAGGCACCAGCGGCATCGACGGAAGTACCACAACTGCTATTGGAGCCGCTTTAACTTCCGGTAAGCCAACAATTATGATAACCGGTGATGTGAGCTTCTTTTACGACAGTAATGCGCTTTGGAACGATTATATTCCTAAAAACTTCAAAATCATTCTGATAAACAATCGCGGTGGCGGTATTTTCAGAATTTTGCCAGGTCATCAGGAAACGCCGGTTTTCAATACGTATTTTGAAACTTCCCATCAGTTAACAGGGGAACATTTGGCGAAAATGTTTGGTTTTGAGTATGTATCGGTTTCAGAAGCATCGGAATTGACTTCAAAAACAGCCGCTTTTCTAAATTCCGATAAGCGTTCAATTTTAGAAATCTTCACACCAACCAATGTAAATGACACGGTTTTGAAGAACTACTTTAAAAATTTAACATAATTATAATTTAAGGCTGTACGAAATTGCCTCTTTCTGTCGTTTTGAATGTTTATCTTTGAGAGTAACGAATCAACTATAAACTTAAAAATCAACACTATGAGTAAAAGAGACGAATTGATTACCAAATACGCTGCCGATTTAAAAGACAAATGCGGCGTTACGCCAAACATGGATTTATTGACCAAAGTAACGATTGGTTGCGGACCGTCAATTTATAATCAGGATTCATCCACAGTTTCAGGTTCTTCGGAAACAGAATTAGCAACTGTGAAGAATAATTTTTTAATCAAAAAGCTAGGTTTAAAAGACGGACCAGATTTAATGAAAGGAATCGATGCTGTAATTGAAAAATACGGTCGTTCCAATAAAAACAAATACAGAGCTGTTGTTTATTTTTTACTGACGGTTCACTTTAAAAAGGAAAGTGTTTATAAATAAATAGCAATTAAATAATGAAAGCGTCCGAATTGGGCGCTTTTTTTATAATTGTTCGCTAACAAATTGCTCGCAATACTCTTTGATGAGTTTTCGAACATTCCGAAATTGTTCATTTACTTCTTCCTCAGTACCAGTTGCTTTTGCCGGATCAGGAAAATTGTGATGGAACTTTTTGGCTTTGGTAGGGAAGAAGGGACAACGCTCTTTTGCATTATCACAAACCGTCAGTACATAATCAAAAACGATGTTATTGTATTCGTCAATGTTGTTGGAAGTATGGTTTGAAATGTCAATTCCGTCTTCTAACATGGTAGCAATTGCTTTCGGGTTCACGCCATGGGTTTCAACACCAGCACTGTAAATTTCTGCTTTATCTTTAGCGAAATGACGTAAATAACCTTCAGCAATTTGACTTCGGCAACTATTTCCGGTGCAAAGAACCAGTATTTTTTTCTTTTCCATGTAGTTAAACCAATAGCCAAATGATGTTGATAATGCAAAATTTCGGATCAAAACCAAAAATTGCCTGAAGCGCAATTACTGCGGTGGTAATGATAATTGGTTTTTTGTATTTAATGATTTTTTCTTTCATGCTTAGTTACATTTATTGTTTGGTGAACAACAGGTTTGTGTAGCGCTTTGTAATTCAGATAGTTTTAAATTTTCTTTTTTTATCTGGAATACCACAATTGTCTTGAGCTAAACATGCCGTAGTTTTGTTTTGAAGAATAAAATGAGTTCCGTCAAATGTCAAATCATATTTGCCGATGGTCGTGTTTTGGTATTCTACTTCGATTTCTTCATCTTCAATACCTAATTGTTTTTCAGAAAGTTGGATGATATTCAATAGTTTTGAAGGTTTTAGCCGATGCTCAAAATCATTAGCATCCCAAAGCTGAAAACTTATTTTTTTCTCAGTACGGATGGTTCCGCCACAATCGATAAATTTTTTAGTAATCATGCCTATTTCGGTTACATGAAAATGTTCTGGAACATAAGTGTTGTCCTCTAATTTGAATTCAATAGTATCTAAATTGGGTAAAAGTTCTTTTACTTCGGATAGTTTCATAGCTATGTGATTTTAGTTTAACAACAATCAGTTTTCTTATTATTAAGATTTGTAATCATATTTCCAAAATAGTGATGAAATTTGGTTATGGTTTCCTCATCGATGCAGTAGCAAATTGCTTTTCCTTCGATGTTCCCTTTTATTATTTTGGCGTTCTTAAGTTCTTTTAGATGCTGTGATACCGTTGGTTGAGCCAATCCAATTTCGTCAACAATATCACCGCAGATGCAACTGTCAATTTTGAGTAAATATTCGATGATGGCTACTCTTGCTGGATGCCCTAAAGCTTTCGCAAGTAGAGAAATATTATTTTGCTCTTCTGTAAAAAGATCTGTTTTTGAAACCCCCATTTTATTATTTATATATTGCAATATTACGATAATAATTTAAACTCACAATTACTATTTTGAATTTTTTATCATAAGAGTTTAAGCAGTTTTAAAACAAAACATAAGAAACTTTGTACCTTTGCCGCTCTGATACGCATTTTATGATTGAAATAGGAAAATACAATACGCTGAAAATTGCCCGTGATACGAAGGTTGGATTATATTTATCTGATGGTGAAACCGATATTTTGCTGCCGAATAAATATGTTCCCGAAAATTTTCAAATTGGTGATGAACTAGCCGTTTTTGTATATCTGGATCATGAAGAGCGTCCGGTTGCCACAACTTTGGAGCCGTATATTTTCCTTAACGAATTTGCGTTGTTGCGAGTGAATTATACCAATAAATTCGGCGCTTTCATGAATTGGGGCATGGAAAAAGATTTGTTCGTACCCTTCAAAGAACAAGCCCGTCCGATGGAGCAAGGAAAGCGCTACCTAGTGTACATGTATATCGATGATAAAACCAAACGATTGGTAGCATCCAGTAAAACCAATCAGTTTTTAAATAATGATGAAGTTTCTGTTGAAGTAGGCGAGGAAGTTGATTTAATCGTTTCTCACATTACGGAAGTCGGAATCAACGTCATCATCAACGAAAAACATAAAGGTTTACTGTATAAGAATGAAGTTTTTGAAGATTTGCGTACCGGTGACCGAATCGTCGGCTTCATCAAAAACATTCGTCCCGACGGAAAAATTGACGTTTCCAGACAAGCTTTCGGTATGGAACGAGTGGATGCTTCGGCTCAAGCTATTTTAGATGAACTGAAAGCGAGTAGAGGGTTTCTGCGTTTGAACGACGATTCACATCCAGAAGATATTAAAACGGTGCTTCAAATGAGTAAAAAGACCTTTAAGAAAGCCATCGGAACCCTTTACAAGCAAAAACTTATCGAAATCAAAGACGACGGAATTTATCTGTTGTAAATCTTTTTAAATGTTAAAGATTGCTAATTTTATTGATGACATTAATTTTAATTATACATTTGTATATACAATAATTGTATAGAAATGAATAGAAGTGATTTCATTAAAGTAATAGTAGGAGGAACAGTTATGGCAAGTTTGAACCCGTTTTACAATTGGACGCAGGATTTGAAGGAAGAAGATGTTAAACTTCCGGTATTATTTATTGGACACGGTTCGCCCATGAACGGCATCGAGGACAATGAATTTTCAAGAAGTTGGACGAAAATGGGAAGTGAAATCCCTAAACCTAAAGCAGTTTTGGTTATTTCTGCACATTGGTTGACTAGAGGAACGCATATTACAGCGATGAATAATCCGAAAACCATTCACGATTTTGGAGGTTTTCCTCAAGAGCTATTTGATGTGCAATATCCTGCGCCCGGAAACCCTGAATTAGCTTTAGCGACTAAAAGTTTAATTACTTCTACAGATGTCGGTTTAGATCACGATTGGGGCTTAGACCACGGCACTTGGACAGTGGTTCGGCACATGTATCCCAATGCGGAAATCCCGGTTTTACAGTTGAGTATCGATTACAGCAAACCGCCACAATACCATTACGATTTGGCAAAACAATTGGCTTCTTTGCGTAAAAAAGGTGTTTTGATTATCGGTAGTGGTAATATGGTGCACAATTTACGTATGGTCGCTTGGGATAAACTCAACGAACCGGAATATGGTTACGATTGGGCCACTGAAATGAATGAAATCTTCAAGGCAAAAATTTCAGATGGAAATCATAAGGCTTTAATCAACTATGAAACCTTGGATAAAGCGGCAAAATTAGCGATTCCGACACCGGATCATTATTATCCGATGTTGTATAATTTGGCGCTACAAGATTCAAAAGATGCTATCAATTTCTTTAATGACAAAGCCGTTGGTGGTTCGCTAACCATGACTTCGGTTAAAATCGGTTAAGCGATAATCTGAATATTCGGATTGATTTTTAACAGTTCGCCAATAAACTCCGATTTGTGTTTCGGTGAAATGTAAATGTCGTCAAACTTGTTGTAGGTAAGCGTCAAACCATAAGAACCCAAAGCCGGTTTTAAGATGGAAGAAACATACCAGGTTTTCACATTTTCAATTTTGTGAATTTGGAGAATATCAATTTTTCCGCGAATTGGTCCGCAACTGTAATGCAGAAAAGTATCTTTAATTTGATATTTCGTGTCCAAAAGCATCCAAAGAATAAACCCCGAAATCAGTACAAGAAAGATGGTTACAGCAAGCGGCATTTTCTCATCATTTGTGTTTACAAAGAAAGATGCGACTGTCCCGAAAACAATCATAACTAGAAACGGAACCAGAAAGTAGTTGATGCTTGAGCGAAATGTTTTCATAACTAAAGTATTATTCAGCACCAATTTCTTCATCCTTAAATTTGAACGGATAATCGCCAAAATGAGGAGCTAATTTCTTGGTTTTGTAGGTTTTATGCGTGTATTTGTTGGAAAGTGCAATCAAGGTTACGTTTTCTTTTCGTAAAGTAACAAATGACGAAGTATTCCCGTGCCACCAGCCGTTATGGAAGAAATATTTTTCACCCGTTTCAAATTCCAGCATACGCATTCCTAAGCCATAATTACGCTGTCCTTTAGTTTCGTAGCTGTAGCCTTGGAACATTTCCTTTTTCATCTCCGGACTTAAAAATTCATCGGAATAAGTTGCAATGTCAAACTTCAGCAAATCTCTCGGTGTTGAATAAATGTTTTTGTCGCCATAAACCTGATCTAAAAACTCAAAAGCCAAACGCAGATAGTTGTTTTTATACGACTGACTTACTTCGTCTTTCTTTTCTAAATTGTCGAAAACGAATGTGTTTTTCATGTCTAAGGGTTCGAAAATCATTTCTTTAAGCGTTTCGGAATACGATTTTCCGGTAACTTTTTCGATAATCAAAGCCAATAAGGCGTAGTTGGTGTTACAATAACCAAATCGGGTTCCTGGTTTAGATTCTAGTCCAATCGGTTTGGTTGCCAATAAATCTAATACATCCTGATTGGTAAGGGTTTGTTTTTTGTTCCAAACGCCTTTATCATCAGTAAAATAAGCATAGTTGCGCAATCCGCTACGATGGTTCAAAAGCATGCGAACTGTAGTGGTTTCATGCGGAAACGTTGGTAAATAGGTTTGAACGGTTTTGTCTAATTCGATTTCGCCCTCATCAACCAGTTTTAAAACACAAACGGCGGTAAAAACTTTACTTACGGAAGCAATGTGAATTGGTGTTTCTGCTTCAATTTTCCAGCCTTTTTCTTTATAAGCGTAGCCGCTGTAGTTTTCATAAACAACCTGACCATTTTTGGCCACGAGAAAACCACCGCTAAAATCTTTTGAATTGTAATATTTGTTGTAAAAACTTTCAACGTACGATTTGTTTTCCTTCAGAAATTTATCTGAAAGCTTCGGTAGACTAACTTCGTACTTATCGGCAATTAGCAGCGTATCGTTTGAACTGTTCTCGTTATCGGTTTTGTTTTTATTGCAACTTAAAAATAATGGAATCAGTAAAAGGGAAATATATTTAGAAATCTTCATCAGTAATTTTAGGTAAAAAGCAAATATAATTAACCCGAAGAGTTTTTAAAAAAGATGATTTGATTAATTTCTGTTAAAATTTATAAGCTTTTGTAAAACAGCGTAAAAGAAAAAGGCTAACCCGAAAGTTAGCCTATTTTTTAATTCTTGACATTTCCTACAATTTGAAAAATAGAACTGATTAGAAATGCCTTAAAATTGTTTTGTCTTTTTATGGATAGCTTTCTACTGCATTACATCATGCTCGACATTCACTTCGTTACCCGTGGTGTTTTAAATAACTTAAAAAGAACTGACTATTTTGTTGTCAAAGTATCCTTTTCTACTTCCATAGGTGCTACTTCATCAGCCATAATGCTATCAGTGGCAACTGAGTCCACTTGCTCTTCTAGGACGGTTTCTGTGGTTGTTTCTTCTGGTTTAACTTCAGATGTATTTTTACAACTAGCAAAAGCGACCATCGCTACAAAAGCGACAAAAATTACAGATTTTTTCAAAGAATAATTTTTAAGTTAATGAATCCGTGAATTAACTTCTTGAAAAAGAAGTAGTTAAAATTACAAAAAAATACATTGCCAGTAAAGAACAGTTGAAAACTTTTGTGTTAAAATTTTTAGTGACGGAAGAAGTTTTTAAACCGCTCAAATTGTCTTATTTTTACGTAAAATTTTTAAAATATGAGTACAATCAACTGGCAAACCGTAAAAGAGTTTGAAGATATCACCTATAAAAAATGCGATGGCGTAGCCCGAATTGCATTCAACCGACCGGATGTGCGTAATGCGTTCCGTCCGAAAACAACAAAAGAATTGTTAGAAGCGTTTCACGATGCGCACGAAGATACGTCCATTGGAGTCGTTTTATTATCTGCCGAAGGACCATCTTCTAAAGACGGAATCTGGTCATTTTGCAGCGGAGGCGACCAAAGAGCACGCGGTCATCAAGGTTATGTGGGTGAAGACGGTTACCACCGATTGAACATTTTAGAAGTTCAGCGCTTAATCCGTTTTATGCCGAAAGCAGTAATCGCGGTAGTTCCGGGTTGGGCTGTTGGTGGCGGACACAGTTTACACGTAGTTTGTGATTTAACATTAGCCAGTAAAGAACATGCTATTTTCAAACAAACTGATGCCGATGTAACCAGTTTCGATGGTGGTTATGGTTCTGCTTATTTAGCGAAAATGGTCGGACAGAAAAAAGCGCGTGAAATCTTCTTTTTGGGTAGAAATTATTCGGCACAGGAAGCTTATGATATGGGAATGGTAAACGCTGTTATTCCACATGCTGAATTGGAAGATACAGCTTATCAATGGGCGCAGGAGATTCTTGAAAAATCGCCAATTTCCATCAAAATGTTGAAGTTCGCTATGAATTTAACCGATGACGGCATGGTGGGACAACAGGTATTTGCCGGAGAAGCAACACGATTGGCTTATATGTCAGACGAAGCTATCGAAGGAAGAAATGCTTTCCTTGAAAAACGTAAGCCTAATTTTGAGAAAAAATACATTCCGTAAACAATGCAGAATTTCACAAATGAAACCATAAATATATCGGAACTTCCTAAATACGAAGAAGTTGCATTACAGCCGTTGCATTCTGATTATTGGAAAGTTATCCTAATCGGGAATTTTATTTTTTTAGGAATACTAAGCATTATTGCTGGAATTGTCTTGTTTTTCAATGAGGAAGCAAGAGATTATTGGTACATTTTTGCTCTGGTTGTAGCGGTAATTTTTCTGTTTTCAGTTTTTTTAGGGAGAGTAAGTTTCAGAAAAAGAGGATTTGCATTCCGTCAGCACGATGTGTTGTATAAAAACGGCATTATTTCAGAAACGACAACTATTATTCCGTTCAATAGAATTCAGCACGTAGCATTACACGAAGGCGTTTTTGCCAGAATATTTGGTTTGGCTTCCATCGGAATTTATACAGCCGGAGGTGGTGACAGCGATATTGATATTCCGGGAATTGAAAAAGAAAAAGCCTTGCAAATTAAGCAATTGCTGATGACCAAACTCACCGACGAAACCCAACAATCAAGCGAGAATGACGGAGAAAGCGAACTTTAACCAGCCACAGCGACAATCCTTAATTGGCGTTTTGGTAATGTTTACGGATACGCTGCAGAAGATCATTCGCGGCATGTGGCCAATTTTAGTAGTTTGGATTTTCAAGTTCAACCAAATGAACAAATTGTATATTGGTTTGGGCGTTCTTGCTGTAGTTGTTTTAGTTGGAATTATTGCCTATTTACAGTATTTGAATTTTACTTTTTTTATTGATGAGGAAAACGATGAATTCATCATTAATAAAGGCGTTTTGAATAAATCGAAAATTGCCATTCAATTACATAAAATTCAGCAGGTTAATATCAATCAGACGTTAATTCAGAAGATAATCGGCGTTCATGCGTTAGATGTCGATACGGCCGGAAGCAACAAAAAAGAAGTTTCCATCCGCGCGATTTCCCATGATTTGGCGATTGCTTTGAAAACAAGATTGTTGTCTGAATCTCATAAAGTTACAGTTGATGATTCGGCAAACGAAACCGTTAGTTCAAATGAAGAACCTTTCATCAAAATTGGTTTCCCGAGCTTGCTTAAAATCGGAATCACATCCAATTATGTTCGAAGTTTTTTCCTGATTTTAGCCTTTTTCTTCACGATTTATGAAAACGTAAATCAGTTTTTAAGAAGTGCCGAAGTTGATGGCGCTGCCGATGCCGTTGATGAAAAAATTGACGGATTCATCAATGCGAACATGGCAATCTATTCCGGATTAATTTTCCTGTTGGTGATTTTTGCCCTGATAATCATAGTGAATCTCGTTCGGACGATTATCCGTTATTTCGATTTTAAAATTGCAAAGCAAAACCGTTCGTTAGTGCTGTCTTACGGACTATTGAACACTAAAAATACAATTATCCGACCTGAAAAAGTTCAGATTGTAGCTTTAAGTCAGAATTGGCTGCAAAAGAAAATGAATGTGTTGAACATCAAAATCAAACAGGCTTCCGGCAATGAAAACAATCCTGAGAACAAAAAATCAGCCATCGAAATTCCGGGTTGTAATGCTGTTGAGAAAGACGAAATCTTAAAGTTATTGTTCAGTCAGATTCCTCAAAACGGTGAAAAATTGCTTCCCAATTGGCGCTATTTGCTATTTCCGACTATTTTTTACATAATAATTCCGGTTGCTATACTTTTGTTTTTCGTATTGAAGACCGATTGGATTTCGGTTGAATATTTGACATTTCTACCGTTTTATTTAGCGTTTGTTTTAGTGATGTTGTATTTCAGTTTCAGACATTATCGTTTGTTTGTGAACGAGCAATACATTATCAAACAAAGTGGCGCTTGGGATATTGACAGGGAAATCATTGAGCCACATAAAATTCAGTCAATAAAAGTCAGTCAGTTGTTTTGGCACAAATCAGTGAATATCGGAAGTCTCACCATTACAACTGCCGGCGGAAGTTTTTCTTTCCGTTTGGCGAATTTTGACACTGTGAAAGCATTGGCTAATCTTTGGTTGTATCAGGTGGAAACGACTGATAAAAATTGGATGTAACATGGAAAAAATATTGGAATATCTCGAAAAATTAAGCAAAGTAAGCTTCGTCCTCAGCTTATTGGTTTTGGTGTATTGGGTTTTAGGAAATTCGATAGATGTTTACCAATACGCAGTTGTTGGAGCAATTTTTGAATTATTTTGGGCTCCATTGTTTATTTTATTTTTTGTCCTGCCACTTGTCAATTTGCTGATGCTGATTAAAAATAAATTTAGTTTAAAGAAATTGTGGCTTTATGCCCTGTTAATAAATTGCCTTACTGTTGGGTATTTGTACCTGCAGTTTGGTTGGTAGTAAATTATATGAAAAAATGGATTGAGGCCGCAAGGCTACGAACGTTACCGCTTTCGGTTTCGGGAATTATTGTCGGAAGCAGTTATGCTTATTACAAAGGACATGACAACTGGAAAATAGTGGTATTGGCTTTATTGACGACACTTTTCTTTCAGATTTTGTCCAATTTTGCCAATGATTATGGTGACGGCGTAAAAGGAACCGACAATGAAAACAGAGTAGGACCAAAACGCGCGATTCAAAGCGGAGCGATTTCTGTGTCGCAAATGAAAAGAGCGATTTTCATAACCTCATTATTGTCATTACTTTCAGCAGTTGCTTTAATTTATGTGGCTTTCGGTAAGAAAGATTTTGGCTATTCGCTGTTGTTTTTCTTTTTAGGAATTGCTTCGATAGTTGCCGCTATTAAATATACAGTTGGAAAAGGAGCTTACGGTTACAGCGGTTTTGGTGATGTTTTTGTATTCATCTTCTTCGGATTAGTAAGCGTTTTGGGAAGTAACTTTCTATTCGCAAAACAATTCGATTGGCTATTAGTATTACCAGCTATTTCCATCGGAATGTTAAGCGTAGCTGTACTGAACCTGAACAACATGCGCGATATCGAAAACGATAAAAATTCCGGTAAAAACACCTTGGTTGTAAAAATGGGCCTGATTTCTGCAAAACAATACCATCATTTTTTAGTATTTACACCGTTGCTTTTAATGTTGCTTTTTTCGGTCTTAACTAAAACATCGGTCATCCCAGTTTTAATTACCAGTTTTGTAATGATTAAACACATTAAAGTGGTAAATAAGGCGCAAACCTATAAAGATTTCGATCCGGAACTGAAAAAAGTAGCATTAGGAACCTTTCTATTATCGCTTTTGTTCTTCGTATTTTTAGTACTTTTAAGACATCATTAATCAACAC
>NZ_JALDYN010000007.1:0-98516 GCF_032153895.1 Flavobacterium sp. | reverse complement strand
ATTCGGAAAAAGAATTTGACAAATTTTATTTGTGCGGTCCGGAAGAAATGATTTCTGCGGTCAGCAATGTTTTGAAAGAGCATAATGTTCCGGAAAAAGACATTAAATTCGAGTTGTTCTCTACAACACCGAATGAAAGCTCAGCCGAAAACACTTTAGGCGGACATACCAAAATTACGGTTATGGTTGACGATGAAGAATTCGATTTTGAAATGGCACAAAAACAAACCGTTTTGGAAGCTGCTTTAAAACAAGGTATTGATGCTCCGTATTCCTGCCAAGGCGGTATTTGCAGTAGCTGTATTGCCCGTGTTATCAAAGGCTCAGCAACGATGACGAAAAATTCTATTTTAACCGATAAAGAAATTGCTGACGGTTTAGTCTTAACGTGTCAGGCACATCCAACCACACCAGAAATTTATGTGGATTACGATGATGTGTAATGTAGTTCATCTTTAAAAAATACTTTTCACCTATAAAATCAACCGACAAAATGTATTTTGTCGGTTTTTTATTTCATTTTATCGATTATTAACTCTTTACATATTAATGAGTTAGCAAATTATTTAGATTCGCGTTGCGTTTGTAAAAACACATCCAAAAAACAAAAAATTAACTAGAAAATGAAAACAATTTATACGTTATTCATCAGTCTTCTATTGCTTTTTTTTAACTTAACGGTGACCGCTCAGGTTGGGATTGGAACAGCAACTCCAAGAGGTGCTCTTGAGATTAATTCATCAACAACCGGTTTCTTATTGCCAAGGGTTGCGCTTACCGCCACCAATGTAGCCGCCCCAGTGGTTAATCCTCAAGGAGGCGCATTAATTGCTGGAACTTCTGTTTGGAATACCGCTACAACAGCAGGAACGTACTCTGTCGTTCCAGGAGTTTATTTTTGGGACGGAACTTCTTGGATTTCACAGTTCCAACGAAAATACAATGTGTCTTTTGTTCAAAATAACAATTTAACATGTGCCACAAGTGCCTCAACATACACCAACATCCCCAACCTTACAGCAAAAAGCTTTGTAGCGCCATACAATGGAACCTATCAAATAATACTTCATGGTTATTTAGGAGGTACTACTGTTGATGATACAGATGCTAAATTAGGTTTTGTTGAAGGTAATTTTCGTTTAACTGTAAACGGAATCCATACAGTTAATTACACGTATGCCACAAGTTTCTTTAAAGACGGAGGGATTTGGGGCACAGATACCGATATTTATGAATTGTTCAACCAAACAACAATTATTTATAACGTTCAGTTAACCGTTGGTCAAACGTGTACTTTAAATGCTTCTTATTGGGGAATTGCTGACGATAATTTAACAACAGCTTCACCTCATGTTATTGGTAAAACCACCGCCATGGGTAATCTTTGTCGAATAGAAGTAACCTACTTAGGACAATAATAAATAAAAAGGAGCTTTTAAAGCTCCTTTTTAATTGTATTGATAACGGTTTCGGGTGGAATCGATCGCATGGCATCTTCGTAGCCTTCAACTTTTTTATTACCGTAAACCGATGTTGGTAATAACGGATAACGTTCTCTTTCCGAAATAATACAAAAAGCATCCGGTTGATTGAACGGTTTGAAACCAGCGTAAGGATGTGTGGCGCCCCAAAGCGTGATGACTTTAATTCCTAACATTGCAGCGATATGCGCATTGCCGGAATCCATGCTGAGCATCATATCAAGGTTGGAGATCAAATCCAATTCCTGTTGTAATTTGAGTTTTCCAGCGATAACAATTACGTTATCATATTCTTTTTTCAGATGAATTAACTGTTCGATTTCTTGCTGTCCGCCGCCGAAAAGAAAAATTGTATTGTTATTTTCTGCTGCCAATCCATCAATAACCTGTTGCAACAAATCAAGAGGATAGACTTTGCTTTGATATTGCGCAAAGGGTGCTATTCCAATCCAATTTCCCGACTTCTCGTTGGTGACTTTTAAAATTTCTTCCGACAAAACTGCTTTTTTTGGAAACTCAGGATTCGATAAATCAATTGCATATCCTAACTTCTTAAAAGTATCCGCATGTCTTTCAAACATTGATTTTAATGGTTTGAAAATTTTATTTTGGGCTCTTGTTAAGGCTTTTTTATCGGCTCTGCCTTTATCGGTGGCGGCAACTTGCATTCCGCTTAAAGCAAATAAATTTCGAACCACTTGCGAACGTAGTACATTGTGCAAATCGGCAAAAAAATCAATCTTTAATTTTTTTAAATCGGAATACAATCGAAGCAATCCCAAAAAACCTTTATGTTTGCCTTTTACATCAACGGCGAAAAAATCAACATTAGAAATTCCATCAAAAAAAGGCTTGAAAAAAGGACGGGAAACTACGGTAAGTTTAACTTCAGGATACTGCAAAACTAAGGCTCTCAGTACAGGAACCGTCATAGCGACGTCGCCCATAGCTGAGAGCCTTATTACAGCAATATGCTTTGGTTTAGTCATCAATAAAGATGCTATTTTTTATTCTGATACAACACGGGGTTCAATTCCTCGTCGTTGTACATTTTCATCTGTTTGTACACTTTCATGTATTTGTCACCATTGGCAATATCGGTCAACAATTCGCTGATGGACGTGAACATATCGCTCTTCTGATCCAACAATACATTCAATTTCTCCTGACATTTAGCGCGGTGCTCCGGAGTGGCTTCTGCACGATTGGCTTCTTCATGCATGTGGTAAATTTTTAAAGCCAAAATTGACAAACGGTCAATCGCCCAAGCCGGACTTTCAGTATTAATTTTTGCATTCGGTTTTACCTGAACGTCTTGGTATTTCTGCAGAAAATAACTATCGATGAATTCCACCATGTCGGTACGCACCTGATTCGAAGCGTCAATTTTACGTTTCAAATCCAAAGCGGCTACCGGATCGATATTCGGATCGCGAACAATATCTTCATAATGCCACTGCACGGTATCCACCCAGTTTTTGGCAAACAACAAATATTCGATAGAACCTTTTTCAAACGGGTTTTTCACCGGTTGGTACACATCGTCTACAATATGGTATTCTTTGATACTCTGTTCAAAAATCGGGAAAGCAAATTCAGCGAACATATTTTTTAAATTTATTTACAAATATAGTTTTTTAAATTCTGAACCTTTAACTTTGGTCTTTAAACTTTACACAAATTCTATGCACATTCATTATATCTCCGAAAAAAACAGCATCCTGAATCATTTTTTAACGCAATTGCGCGATGTTACAATTCAGAAAGACAGCATGCGTTTTCGTAAAAATATCGAGCGCATCGGGGAAATTATGGCGTACGAATTGAGTAAAACGCTTGACTACAAAGCCATTGCCGTACAAACGCCTTTGGGAACCAAACATACCACGACTATTGCCGAACCTGTTGTTTTGTGTTCCATTTTAAGAGCCGGTTTAGCCTTACACCAAGGGTTTATGAACTTTTTTGACGATGCGGAAAACGGTTTCGTTTCGGCCTATCGCCATCATTACAACAACGATGATGCGTTTGAAATTTTGGTGGAATACCAAGCCGCTCCGTCCTTTGAAGGCAAAAACCTGATTTTAATTGATCCGATGTTGGCTACCGGACAATCGTTAGTCGCAGTTTTGAACAAGTTGCATTTGGAACAACAACCGAAAGAAATTCATATAGCTGTTGTGATTGCTGCGCCCGAAGGTATCGCTTATTTAGAAGAGCATCTTCCGAAAAACTGTCATTTATGGGTTGCCGCTTTGGACGAAAAACTCAACGAGAAAAACTACATCGTTCCGGGATTAGGTGATGCTGGCGATTTGGCTTACGGCAGTAA
The DNA here is from genome assembly GCF_032153895.1 of Flavobacterium sp. GTDB lineage: Bacteria > Bacteroidota > Bacteroidia > Flavobacteriales > Flavobacteriaceae > Flavobacterium. Next base: position 94,703 of record NZ_JALDYN010000007.1, on the reverse strand, counting down.
ATTATAATTGTCCGAAGAAAATAATTAAAGCTGTTAGAACAATTCCGCCTAAAACGCCTTCTTTTACCCAATTGTTTTCCTGACTTTCCAAAAAATTGGTTCCCATGACCGATAACGGAAAAAAGGTAAACATCAGAAAACTATTGTTTTTTGAAGCGGATAACACATAAATACCAACCCCCAACAAAAAGGTAAAAATAATTTTTTTGTACGACGACTGCATATTCAGCGGGCGATTCGGCAAGGAAAGTAATTGCGAAGCAAAGAACAATACCGCTACCGAAGAAAAGAAAGCCAACGCCACATTTTGAAAGCCGTTTTCAAAATAAGTAAAGTCAAAACTCACCTGAATTTGATTCCGAACAAAATCGAACAACGTCGGATCAATTAAAAGTACTGCCAACAAAAAGAAAACCGCCACGGTAAAAAGAGCAATAATCGGAATAATCCAATTGCGGTAATCTCCGGAAACGTGAAAAATGATGGAGATGAAAACCAAAATCAAAAACAAAATGCACCAAAAGTGAAACAACGAGGCAACAAAAATCCAAAGGGAAGCATCAAAAATTTTCTCCTTTGGTGTAATCATCGACTGCATGGAAACCAATCTTCGCATTGCCAAAAGCAGGAAAAAATTAGCTAAAATCACATTGGTGTTAACTAAAACCGTTGGAAATAAGATCAAAAAGATGCCGAATAGAAAAGCGGCGTAACTGTTGTCTTTGCTTAAGCTGTTGCGTTTGGTGACAAAACGCACCAAAAACATGGAGCCTACCAAAACCAATAAAAGAAAGATTTTTTGGGCCACCAAATGATAGTGTCCCGTCCAAGACAAGTCGTTGGTCAGGTATAAAAAATAGAAAATTACCAGCATCAAACCGATTAAAAGATAATTAATTGGACGCGATTTATTAAAAAGACTTGCTATCATGCAGATATTTTATATTTTTGTGTCTGTAAAGATAACATTTGTACAAAAGAGACCACTATGCAACATTAAGTTTTCTGCATTTGGTTCCCTAATAAAATTAAAAAACGAAACCTATGAAAGCTTTTTTTGAAGGAATTCAGTACTTATTCGAAGAAATTCTTTTCGCTCCGATGCATTGGATGAGAGAAATGGAATTGTCTAACTGGTGGACAGCCAACACCCTAAACTGGATTTTCATTATCATTTGTTGTTACTGGACTTGGTACTGGACCAAAGAATTAAAAATCTTCAAGGACAAAGGAGACGATGAGCAAGATACAACCGCTCACTCTTTCTTAAAATAAGACATAAAAAAATCCCGATTTCACAATCGGGATTTTTCTTTTTTATACTTTATGCTACAAATCAAAACCGATATCTTTTCGGTAATACATGTGCTCAAATTGTAGTTTCGCAATGTTTTCATAAGATTTTGTAATCGCTTCTTCAAAATTATCACCATACGACGTAACCGCGATTACACGACCTCCGTTAGTTACAATCTCGCCATCTTTTAAAGCTGTTCCGGCATGAAAAGCAATCGAACCTGCTACGTTTTCCAAACCTGAAATTATTTTTCCTTTTTCATAATCTTCCGGATAACCGCCAGATACTACCATAATGGTTGTCGCGCTTCGCGGATCGATTTCAAATTCCACTTGGTCTAAAGTTTGATTGGCCATCGCCTGGAAAATTTCCACCAAATCAGATTGCAAACGCGGCATGACTACTTCCGTTTCCGGATCGCCCATGCGCACGTTGTATTCGATTACGAACGGATCATCTCCCACTTTTATCAAACCGATGAAGACAAAACCTTTATACTCGATAGCGTCTTTCTGAAAACCATCAATAGTTGGTTTTACGATGCGTTCTTCTATTTTCTGTAAAAACTCCGACGTTGCAAAAGGTACGGGTGAAACAGCTCCCATTCCACCAGTATTTAGTCCGGTATCACCTTCGCCAATGCGTTTGTAATCTTTCGCGGTTGGTAAAATTTTATACGATTTCCCATCCGTTAATACGAAACAGCTTAATTCGATTCCGTCTAAAAATTCTTCAATCACTACTTTGGAAGAAGCGTCTCCGAATTTGGCATCCACTAACATATTACGCAATTCCTGTTGCGCTTCGGCTAAATCATTCAAAATCAAAACACCTTTTCCGGCTGCTAATCCGTCTGCTTTTAAAACATACGGCGCATTTAAAGTGGTTAAAAAATCACATCCGACTTCAACGGTATCTTTCGTAAAACTCTGATAACGAGCCGTTGGAATATTATGACGAACCAAAAATTCTTTCGCAAATTCCTTACTTCCTTCTAATTGCGCGCCATTTTTAGACGGACCAATTACAGGAATAGTGTTTAAATCAGCATCATTTTTAAAGAAATCGTATACGCCATTTACCAAAGGATCTTCCGGACCCACCACGACCATTTCGATGTTTTCGGCCAGCACCAAATTTTTTACGGCTGCAAAATCATTCGGGTTGATGTTTACATTGGTAGCAATCGCTGCTGTACCGGCATTTCCGGGTGCAACAAACAATTTAGAACAGCGAGAACTCTGAAGCATTTTCCAAGCCAGTGCGTGTTCTCTTCCGCCTGAACCTAACAATAAAATAGTCATGTTGTTGTGTTGTTGATTTGGGTGCAAAAATAGTCGCTTTTCTACGGAAAAAAAAGTTTCCGTGCTCTGTTTATAACTTCGGTTTTAGTATTTTTGAAAAAATTCCCCGATACGTGTTTCGATTGTTTGATTTTTCCTTGTGGTTTAGCGGTTTTCCGATGAAGAAGGCCCAAACGCTTTTTGATACTGTTTTAGAGATTGAAGAAGCCGAATATCCGCAGTATGTTGAGAATCAATGCGAAAAAATTGTAGCATTTCATCTGAAACACAATTCGTTCTACCAACAACTAACCGGAAAAAAGGAATTTACAAGTTGGAACGATTTACCCGTACTCACTAAAAAAGATCTACAAAAACCTTTAGTGGAACGCCTTTCTGAAGGTTATTCGGTAAAGTCCGTTTTTGTAAATAAAACTTCCGGCTCCAGCGGCGATCCGTTTGTGTTTGCCAAAGACAAAGAAGCACACGCCATTACTTGGGCTTCTATTATTTACCGTTTTGGCTGGTACGGCATCGATTTCAACCAATCGTATCAGGCTCGTTTTTACGGAATTCCGTTGGATTTTATCGGCTACCGAAAAGAACGTTTGAAGGATTTTTTAGGCCAGCGTTATCGTTTCCCTATTTTTGATTTGTCGGATGCTTTTCTGGAAAAAGTGCTGGTGCATTTCAAAACCAAAAAATTCGATTACATCAACGGTTACACAAGTTCTATCGTTTTGTTTGCGAAATTTCTACAAGCAAAAAATATTGTTTTAAAAGACATTTGCCCAACATTAAAAGTTTGCATGGTGACTTCCGAAATGTTATTTGACGAAGACAAAGCGCTGATGGAAACACAATTTGGCATTCCGATTGTCAACGAATATGGTGCTTCGGAACTTGATTTGATAGCGTTTCAGAATCCTGAAGGCGAATGGCAGGTTAATGCGGAGACCTTGTTTATGGAAATTCTTGACGAAAACAACCAACCGGTTTCTCATGGTCAGGAAGGACGTGTGGTGATTACTTCGTTGTACAACAAAGCGCATCCTTTTATTCGGTACGATATTGGCGATGTGGGTGTTTTGGATGAAAAAAGCACAGCAAAAAAACCGATACTGAAAAAACTGATAGGGCGAACCAATGATGTAGCATTACTTCCGAGCGGAAAAAAAGCACCTGGTCTTACCTTTTATTATGTGACCAAATCGATTATTGAGGACGACGGAAATGTGAAGGAATTCATCATCCGACAAACTAAAATTGACACTTTTGAAATTGATTATGTAGCCAATTCGGAACTGACTTCAGAACAGAAAAAGGAGATTCAGAAAGCCATTGACACGTACTTAGAACCCGGATTGCAGTTTTCCTACCACCGAAAAGAAATTTTGGAACGCACCTTACGCGGTAAATTAAAACAATTTCAGACCGAACTTTAATTACGGTATTTCATAAAACCGCGATACATCCAATGCAACATATAATAAGCGGATTGGACGATAGTTAGCTTTTCCACTTCGCGGTAAAACTGCCATTGGTATTTAATCAAGTTCTTTTTATTTCGGGAAAGCGAATTTTCACGGATGCGATAAATCGCTTTAGGTTCCTGAATTCCGTAGGCAAACGGAATTTCTTTTAAATATTGCAACCACAACCCCATATCCTGACGTTTGCGGATTTCCGGCATGAATTTTTTCCCCAAAACTTCGATATGTACAAAAGCCGTCAGACAACTAATGGAATTACTTTTTAGGATATCTGTATAGGTCACTTTCTGCGGAACTATAAAATCCGAATACACAAATTCCAACTTCTCATTGGCTCTTCGGTAAGAGGAAAAAACGAAAGGAATTCCGGTTTGCTGGATGGTTTGAATACTGTTTGCAATAAAATCGGGAAACCAAATGTCATCGGCATCCAGAAAAGTCATATAATTACCTGAAGCGTTTTCAATTCCGACATTTCTGGCTTTTGCAGGACCGACATTTTGTTGCAGTGGGAAAAATTTAATGCGTGATTCCGTCTGGCAAATCTTTTGAACAACTTCAACGGTATCGTCTGAAGAACCATCATCCACAATTAACATCTCCCAATGGGAATGCGTTTGTGCCCGAACCGAACGAATCGTTTCTTTAATAAATTTAGCAGAATTGTGCGTTGGGGTTATGATGGAAACCAAATCGTTCATTAGTATGCTTTTTCTTCGCCTTTAAAAATATTCACCACGGTTTGGACAATAATTTTAAAATCTAGAAACATTGACCAGTTCTCGATGTAAAAAACATCGTACTTGATACGGTTGATCATGTCTTCATCGGTTTCGATTTCACCTCTAAAACCTCTAACTTGAGCGAGTCCGGTAATTCCAGGTTTTACATGATGACGAACCATGTATTTTTTAATTCGATTTCCATACGTTATATTTTGTGACCAAAGGTGGGGTCTTGGCCCAACAACAGACATATCTCCCAATAAAACGTTGAAAAACTGTGGCATTTCATCCAAACTGGTTTTTCGGATAAAACGTCCTACTTTAGTCACGCGTGGATCGTTACGAGAAGCTTCCTTTTCTGTGGTTTTATTAGGCAGCATGGAGCGGAATTTATAACAAAAAAATTCTGCCTCATTTAAGCCAGGACGACTCTGCTTAAAAAAAACCGGTCCCCTAGACTCAATCAAGATAAGCAATCCTAAAATTGGTACCAACCATGACAACACTAAAACAATAACTAGCATTGAGAAAAAAATATCAAAAAAACGCTTTACAAATTTGACAAAAGGTTCGTCTAATGGCGATTTTTGTAAAGAAAGTACCGGAAACATTTCATAATAATCTATTTTCAGATTTTTAGAAAAGATCTCTTTAGAATCCGGTATAAATTTCAAGGCAATCTCGTTAGCATCTGTAAATTCAACCAAATCCTTGATTTTATTATCGGACAATTCATTTAACGAACAATAAACTTCATCTATTTTCTGATTGATAATAAAATCTTCTAAAACACTGAGATTTCCTTTAATTTCATGATTTTGGACTTTGTCTGAAAAAAAACCTAAAAAACGATACCCTAAGTCAATACGATTTTGAAAAATCTCACTTAATCGGATTGCTTCTTTATTATATCCAATAATAATAGCGTTCCTATAATTGCTACCGGTAGCAATTCGATACTTTTTAATGTAATAAAAGGTTAGCGCCTTAAATAAAATTATGAGTGAAAATGTAGTGGTAAGAGATAAAGCAATTGCCTTTCCACTAAAAACAGTTGTTTTGGAGAAAGGAAAAAAAGCAATAACAATCAATAAGAAAATTACAGCTTGCTTAGCAATTTTGGTAAAAATTTGGACTGGCGTAGTGTATCTATAAATTTCATAGAACCCCGAAAAATACGCTATTATAAACCAACCTGTTATTTGATAAATATTGAAATAAAAATAATTAAGCCCCAACTCTCTAAAGAAGAAAAACGGAAAACCAATCAATAAAATCAAATCTATGATAATACTGATCGGTTTTAGGTACTTTGAATATCTTCCTCGCTGAGCTGCTACCATTATTTAATATACTCTGAAAAGTCTTTATGCTCTTCTTTAGCCAATTCTTCAGGAGTTAAGGATTTGAAATACTCATAAGTGATTTTCATTCCTTCTGAACGGTTAACTTTGGCTTCCCATCCCAAGATTGTTTTCGCCTTTGTTGTATCCGGTTGACGTTGCATCGGGTCGTTAACGGGTAATGGATGGTAAACTACCTTCTGATTGGTTCCCGTTAATTTGATGATTTCTTCTGCAAAATCCTTTATAGTGATTTCATCAGGATTACCAATGTTAACCGGTAAGTGGTAGTCTGAATGTAACAGTCTGAAAATTCCTTCCACCTGATCATCTACATAACAAAACGATCGGGTTTGAGAACCATCACCAAAAATAGTTAAATCCTCTCCTCGCAAAGCCTGACCGATAAAAGCTGGAATTACACGACCGTCGTTCAGTCGCATTCTTGGTCCATAGGTGTTGAAAATTCGAACGATACGGGTTTCTAAACCGTGAAACGTATGATACGCCATGGTAATAGCTTCCTGATAGCGTTTGGCTTCATCATATACGCCACGTGGACCGATCGTGTTCACATTTCCATAATAATCTTCCGTTTGCGGATGCACCAACGGATCACCATAAACTTCTGACGTGGAAGCAATAAGAATTCGCGCCTTTTTAACACGTGCCAAACCTAAAAGATTATGCGTTCCCATGGCACCCACTTTAAGGGTTTGAATAGGAATTTTTAAATAATCGATAGGGCTGGCCGGTGATGCAAAATGTAGTATATAATCTAAATTACCCGGTACATGGACAAATTTGGTAACATCGTGATGGTAAAACTCGAAGTTTTCCAACTTGAACAGATGAGCAATGTTTTTCAAATCTCCGGTAATGAGGTTATCCATACCGATTACGTGATAACCTTCTTTAATAAATCGGTCGCACAAATGAGATCCTAAAAACCCTGCGGCGCCTGTTATTAATATTCGTTTCATTTAATTTTGTTTTTTGGTTTGAATCCCTCCATATGAGTTAAACAAGCAGTAAAAAAGAATAAAAAAAACAACGCCTCTTTGTCTGCTTAAAAACGATTCTGTCAAAAATAAGCTTATCATTAGAATTCCGAAAACAAAATGTATAAAATCTTTATTATTTATGGCATACTTCAGATTTAAAACAAGCATTAATACCAGCATTACAAAACCCAAAAATCCGATTTCTGCAAAAAACTGAAAATACTGATTGTGAAAATTCATGCCTCCATATCCTTGATGTAAATTATAAACTTTCTCTTTTTCAATAAGTTTATTTGTGGTTGCATTCAACCCAAATCCATTCCAAAAAACAGGATTTTCATCAAGTAACTCAAAAAAAATACGGCTTTGATAAACCCTAAATGCGGTACCCGAAAAAAAATCGTTAGGATGAAACCGCTCACTATTCCAAGCTTCAGACAAACTTACAAAGTGAACCCCGTTTTCATCATAGGTATTTACCGTTTCCGCCTTTATTTCCTTATAAATTCTTTCTTTCATTTTTCCAAATAAAGCAATGGTAACAATCAGACTGAAAAGAGAGAAATAAAGCACCTTTTTTAAGTTCAATTTCCCTTTGAAAGTCATATAATAGTAAACTGCTAAAAGAAACACAAATACAACAATGATATTCTTAGAAGATAATAACACAATGAATGAGAGCAGAAGCGCCAGGCAAATCTTATCGAAAACACTTTTTCCTCTTCTGATTAGAAGCACAAAAAATGCCAAAGATGCAAATACCGAAACATGTATGGCGTTTAACAATTGAGGAATAAGACCAAAACCCATTCTTCCTTCTTCTTCATGGTAAAAGAAAACAGCCAAGTCTTGTACTTCAACGTATCTGATTAAAGCTCTCAAGAGGTAGAAAAAAGCATAGCCGGCCATCCCGTAGCCATAGTATAAAATAGCTTTAGCTTTTTGTTGCTCATTAATTACAGGGAAAAATATAAAAATGAGTGGTATCAAAATAAGAAATAACTCTTTTGACAATGCGTTGAGGGTTGCTTCCCGGTCTATGCTCCAAAACCAACTAAAGAGCATTAACAAATAAAGTAAAATAGGCAAGAGCATCGGAAAAGAAACTTTTCGCTCCATTTTTTGCTTCCATACAACAGTAATGATTAACCCAATCAAACAGACATTATTGATGCCTAACTTTAAAGGAATAGTTGTAAGTAACAATACAACCCAAAGACAAACAGGGTTTTTATTGATTTCTTGTCGGATGTTGACCGATACATTCTTCAAAAAATTGTAAATAATCGCCATTTATTTTTCCCCAATTAAAATCGTTTTCTATTGCTTTGTAATTGTTCTGAATCTTTTGCAAGTTATCCTTTTTATTGACAGTTTGAAGTAGATTTTTTACTTCTGTTGCATCAGAAAAATAAAAAGCGTTATCCTTTAAAACTCCTCTGTTAAAATCGTTGTGATGTGCAGCTATCAAAGCCTGTGAAGCCATTGCTTCTAATAATGAAGGATTGGTTCCACCAACGGAATGCCCATGAAAATATACTTTTGAATAGTACCTGAGGCTATTGAGATGATCTAGGTTGTAAATTCCACCCATAAAGCGAATATTCGGAAAATATTTGAACTTATTCTTTAAATATTCACCATATTTTGTATTATGTTTTCCAATAACCAAAATGGGCGTTTTATCTTCGCAGAGCGAGACACCTTCCAAAACCATATCAAGATTGTTCTCTGGCTCGAAACGCGCCATAACCATGTTGAATTTTCCGGGTTCAATTTTATATTCCTCCAGAACACCTAGATTAGGAGTATTAAACGGATGTGCTCCGTAAGCAATATAAGTTGATTCTTTTTTATATGTCTTCTTCAAGAAAGATTGAATTCCAAGAGAATCCGCCACCAAATAATCGCTGGAAACAGCTGCGAGCCATTCGGCCACTTTAAGAAATTGGCGTACCGGCCAGGAATACTTAGAACGTTTCCATTCCAAACCATCCATATTAGTAATGATAATCGGTTTTTTAGGTAGGAGAAAAAACCAGATGGAATTACTAGTGTAACCTAACTGGAGAATGATATCAAAATCCCTTTTTCTGGAATCCATAATACAGTTGTAGTCGTAGATAAACTGACCAAAAGTCCCGTATTTATACTCTGGATCGTGCTTGTGTATGATATTTACTCCTTTAAAATTATTTTCCTGAAACGGGTGATTGTGCGAATTATAACAATACACCTCATGGCCTTTTTCGGCTAAATAAACAGTAAAAAATTCGGCAAATTGTTCAAATCCTCCGTAGTAGTTGGGTACGCCTCTGGTTCCTATGATGGCAATTTTCATAAAGATTTTTTAATAAATGTCAAAAAATAGTGGGTTTAATAATTTTTATAACTTTTAAAACATCATCTAAAATTTGGTTACATAAGTCTTTTGAAGTAACTGATAACCTTGTAATGTTATCTCAGCTGTTTTTTCCCAAGTAAATTCGTTTATGATTTTGGTTTTTAATACTTGGCTAGGCTCACTATTAAAGGCTTTATCTAATGCCTCTTTTATTGAGTGGATATTATCCGGTTCACAATAAAAAGCCTGATCTCCAAAATAATCATACGTATCGCCTTTAGCGGTTACCACTATGTTACAATCCATAGCTGCAGCTTCTATCGAGGAAAGACCAGGGGTCTCCATCCAACTTATCAAAGCATGTACTTTTGCAACTTTATAAAGGTCTTTAAGATCTTCGTGAGGTACTGCACCTAAGAAAAAGACATTTTCTCCGGCTTCTTTGTGCACTTCTTCAACATATTTTTTTTGGTTTTTAGACTCATTTCCGGCTAAAACCAATTTATAATCGGTTCCTTTTACCGCTTTAACCAAATTAAGTGTTGATTTTCTCCCTTCGATACGAGCTGCGCATAAAATACAATCCTGGAATTTTTCATATTTGTTTACTCTACCAGACACTTTCTCTGAAAAAATAGACTTATCTATGGCATTAGGAACGCTAACATATCTGTAATTTTTCAACTTGAATTCTGCCTCAACTCTTTTCATTTCAGAATGAGAATTAGGCATAAAAACTGCCGTGTTGTCTACAATCTCCTTCATCAATCCATGGTAGCCTTTAAACATCATGAATAAAACACCTTTGTGCATTCTTCTCTCCTTATAATGTTTAACAAGAACCTTTATATAACCTATCTGATATGGAGAAAGCCAATTTGCAAGCTTTTGAAACAACCCTCCTCTTGCCTTTCGCTCAAATTCCGTATACAGACCATATATAGTTGAAAGCGCTATCGGCTTATTCTGCTTTTTGGCATTTTTCATCTGACGATAAATATCCTGAGGTTCCATAAGGTTGAACAAGTGTACTACATCGTATCCTTTAAGATTGGGTTCAAAGTCAAGAGATATATCTACCTGTACCCCAAGCTTTTCGAGAAATTCTTTAGTTTTCAACATCTGAATCATGTCTCCTCCCGGCGCATCAAATAAATTAGTTCTTGTTTGAAACAGTACTCTCATTAGTATATTTTAATAATTGCAAATATAGTTTTTATTACTAGTTTTACATTTCTAATTTATTGGATTCCTTGTACTAATGAAAAAAATATTATTCCTTTTTGGAACACGACCAGAGGCAATAAAAATGGCTCCTTTAATTGCTAAATTCTCTGAAGATAGACATTTTAACATTAAAGTAGCTGTTACTGCTCAACACAGACAAATGTTGGATCAGGTGATTTCTTTTTTTGACATCAAGGTAGACTATGATTTAGATGTGATGACTCACAATCAAAGCCTTCACAAACTAACATCAACACTGATAAGTAGAATAACCGATGAGATTTTAGTAAAGGAAAAATTTGATTTTGTTTTTGTACAGGGAGACACGACAACTGTATTAGCTGGAGCTCTTGCAGCCTTTTATCAAAAAATTAAAATCGTTCATATTGAAGCGGGTTTGCGAAGTCATGATTTACACTCACCTTTTCCTGAGGAAATGAATCGTGTTTTGACCAGTAATTTAGCAGATTATCACTTTTGTCCAACTGAAAACTCAAAAGAATTCCTTTACAAAGAAAACATCAAGGAAAATGTTTTTGTTGTTGGCAATACTGTAATAGATGCTTTATTTGAAGGGCTTCGAAAGATTGATGCTTCAACAGAAGCTCTTTTTAAAAAGAAATATTCAAACATTAATTTTGATAAAAAAATTATTCTTATTACTTGCCACCGCAGGGAAAATTTTGGGAAACCTTTCCAAGAAATATGTGAATCCATTTTAACTTTAGCAGACCAATATCAAAAGGACTTTGAATTTGTTTATCCTGTGCACTTAAACCCCAACATTAAGGAAATTGCAGAGGATAAATTAATTGCTGATAACATTAAACTAATTGCTCCTCTTGACTATCCTGAATTGATATGGCTAATGAATAAAAGCCACCTAATATTAACAGACTCTGGCGGTATACAGGAAGAGGCCCCAAGCTTGGGAAAACCTGTTCTTGTATTGAGAAATCTCACAGAGCGCATGGAGGGTGTTGATGCCGGAACAGCAATTTTAGTAGGCAGCAACAAAACAAAAATTGTAGCAGAAGTGAGCAGGCTTATTGAGGATGATGATTATTATCAATCTGTTTCTAACTCAGTAAATCCTTATGGAGATGGAAATGCTAGCGTTAAGATTCTGTCAATTCTTTCTTTGAATTAGAACTAAAAAACAATAACCCTCCCAAAATAAAAACAAAAATATCTTTCGTATTATAGATGCCGGTAATTGTTAAAGTAGTAAAGAAATAAATTAAACTGATAGCCGATATAAAAACACTTTCAAACGAAAAAGGTGCATAAACCTGTCGGTACAAAACAAGTAAGAAAAAGACATAAATCACTATACCAAAGACGCCAATCTTATAAAAAACGTACATATACCCATTGTGTAACTCAGATATGTATCTCATACCCTTGCCATCATCTGTGAGAGGGGCTTTGAATTTAAGATTTACTAACGACCCATAACCCGTCCCTATTAAATAGCTACTTTTATTATCAGCCATCAAAGTCAAAGCTCTCTTCGCTTCATAACCTCGCCAATGATCCCACAAGTGCTCATGATTTTCGCGATTGATTCTAGTTTTAAATAGTTCCTCTGGCGCAATTTTAATTTTATACAAAAAAGCTTCTAATCCAGGCTTATCCCTTTCTATATTTGTCGAATATAAGTATGCGTATAAAAACCCTATTATAAGTACAAAAAAAGCAATGATTTTTATCGATTTCTGGTTAATCTTCGTGTAACCATATATTGAAATAGTCATAATAATTGCTACAACCATCATTGTTCTTGAAAAATACAAAAAACAAGAAAAGATTAGAATTCCTATGAAAAATTGTCTTTTTGTTACAGAAGAAAAAATCGGAAATTTAAAAAACCGATCATAAAATAGTAAAAAAAACAAAGCTATAAGTTCTAAATAATTATCTCTTGCATACTCTCTGAAACTATTCACCGAACCCTCCGAAAGATTACTGAAAAACAAAAGAATAATAAAATGAACAAAAGCAGATAATAACCCACAAATTATAATGGTTTTAATAAATATTTTTTTATCATTTATTACTTGATAAAAAAAATAACCTATTAACACCCCTAAAATTGGTTTAATAAAATGAAATATATCCTTTAAGGTTTCGGTTAAGGGGTTATGATGAATAAATGAGCCTAAAAAACCTAATAGAAAAATCAACAACAAGGGCAAAATAACGTATAAAGCTTTATAGGTGATTCTTGCTCTTTCCAATAAAAAAAATAAACTAATACCCCCCAACTGCAAGAAAGTATTTACCTTAAAAGAGGGTAGATACATTTGGGCAAAAAGCAACAATATAAAAACAGCTGTGTAAAATTTTACTTTATTTATCTTCATTCTTTCTGTTTTGTTAAAAAGTAAAATTACGCATTCCTACTTTTTGTTTCAAATGCTTAACGGTTTCGTTAATTTTTAATGCATACAGCAGCAGGCACTTTTTAAATCCATGAAAATGCTTGTTAATATAAATTTTATATCCTGCGATTAACATTTTATTCTTGGATACATCAAAGCCAACAAAATGGATGTATGAACACTTTGTTGAAAACACGATTTTATATCCTTTATTTACTATTCTCTTGCAAAAATCTACATCCTCAACATACATAAAATAATCCTCGTCAAAACCTTCTACTTCATTGTAAACACTTCTTCGCATTAAAAGGAATGATCCACCAAGCCAATCTACATCGTACCTTTCTTTTGAAAAAACCCCGCTTGCTGATTTGTAATCAAATTTTAGAAGTTTTTTTAAAACCATCATATTCCAAAAATTTGGAAATTTACCGAAAGCCGGAAGATAGTTGCTGTTCGAATCTAACATTTTAATCCCCAAAGCACCAATGCTTTCATCCTCTTTTAAAATATCTAAAACAACTGATAACTCATTTAAAAGAATTGTATCATTATTGAGAAGCAAAATGAAATCACCCTGAGCATAACTTACACCCAAATTATTTCCCCTACCAAACCCCAAATTAATGCCTGTTTCAAAAAGACGCACATCTGGGTAATTTGATTTAATAAAATTACAACTATCATCTTTGGAATCATTATCAACAACGATAATTTCAAATGAAACACCTTTCAACTGAAGATAAATAGAGTCAAAACAATCCTGAAGATATCTTTGACCATTATAATTAACAATAACTATAGAAAGTTCTGGTTTCATTTAAAAAAAAGTGTAAAATCCTAATTCTCTCTTTATAAAAACAACACAAGTTGCATTAAGAAAAACAGTAGCAATTAAACTGGCAATTGCAGCCCCTTCAATCCCATACAATCCAATAAAGACATAGTTCAAAACAATATTCAAAAGCACACAAACAATATTAATCCTCAATAAAATATTCTGATTATTGGTTAAATTAAGTATTTGATCGACATTACCGCAAAGAGAACTAAAAAAAGCAGAAACTGTAATCAATAGCAATACTGTATACCCCTCCGTAAAATCAGCGCCAAATTGTGCTAATAAATATTTGCCAAACACAAACAAAAAAAGAACGATTGGAAATGTTAAGATCACTACAAGTTGTGTGGTCCTGTTAATGATTTTTTTTAGCTCTTTTAAATCCTCTTTCTGATAAAATTCTGAAATTTTTGGAACTATAATGACATTCATTGTGGCAGTAACTATTAAAACCAAAAAACCTATTTTAAAAGCAGCATTGTAAATGCCCACTTCTCTCTCATTAGTCATTATTCCCAGCATCAAAATATCAGTCCAATTCAAAAGAAGCACCATAAGTCCACTAAACATCATCGGAACAGAGGTTTTCAAAATCTTAACATAAGACTTAAGCTGCAAACTACTTAGAAGCAAATGGGGACGACGAAAAAAAACAATTGAAAATTCTGCTATGAAAGTAATCACAAAAGATAAACAGAATAAAACAGTGATGTAATAACTATCTTTTAGTAAATGTTTAAAGGAGAAAAGAAAAATTGTGAAAAGAATGCTTGGTAAAAAAAACATAAAAAAACCAAAACGAATAAACTTTTTTAAGGCGATAAAGTAATATAAAACTACCTCATGAAGTAATAAGAAAGGTAATGCCAAAGCCAAAATTTCGAAATGTTTTGTTAGGGCAAAATTATTAAACAAACTACTTAGAATTTCACTTCCAAAAAACAAAACGGAAACAGGTAACACTGAAATCAGTAATATTAGTTTCATTATCTTACCTAAGAAGTACTCAGGTACATTGTTTTCTTTAAAACTCTCTTTACTGATTTCAATTATTAGAATATTTTGCACACCTAAGGTAAAAACCATCAGTAAAATCAATATAACAGTTTGCACTAAAGAGAATATTCCGTATGTCTCAGCACTATAGTAATGAGATATTAACCAGATATTAGTGAAGCCCAAGAGCATTCCGATGATTCGAAATAAAAAAGAAACACCTCCTTGGGAAAGGAGGTATTTAAATATACTAGGCTTCAAAAAATTCTGATCTATTTTCAAAATCTACTTGATAATATTTTGTATTTGAGTAGTTAGAACTTCTCTAGAAAAAGCAAATGGGTCATAATTTCCATTCACAACTTTAGGCTTGGCAATTGCTTGATTTCTATTATAATCAATATATTCGTTTGGAATAAAATACTGATAGAAAAGGGTGTCTTTAGCTTCAAAAGATTTCTGGAAATATTGCATTTTAAAATTCTTAATTTGAATTTCCTCTTGCTCTTTATTGCTTCCAAAATCAAAACGTAACTCTGTAGGCATCATGTCTTCGGGCAAAGCGAATTCTACTTTTTGAACATTATCACTACCTTTAACTACTGTTGTAACACATTTATCAAAAACCCAATCTTTCATTGTTTCATCTTTGAAATACAATTGCAGACTGTCATCTTTTTTGATAATTAAATCAAAGGCAACTTTAAATGTTTCTTTTGGTTGTTCTGCCACTTTAGTTTCTGCCGCTTCAGTTTCTTTATTATCTTTACAAGCCACAACCACCATCAAGGCAAATAGTGACGCTAAAATTTTTTTAGTTTTCATACCTTTATTAAAATTTTTGAGCAAATTTATATATTTTTTTTTATCATTTAACATTCTACAATTTTTTTATTTCATATAAAATATCACTGATTTTTTTACCCCAACTACCCCAATTTAAATCCTTCAGATAAAAAGATCTTGAATTTTGACTAAGTCTGGAATACAAGTCTGCATCCTGGAGAAGTGTTTCTATTTTTAGAGCATAATCTTCTGGTCGTGAATTCATATTTAAAGCATATCCGTTGAAGTCATCGATAACAAGTTCTGAAACACCTCCAGTATTATTCGTTAGTACCGGTATCCCAAAAGCATTGGCCTCACAAAAAACTATCGGCGAACAATCTGCTTTGGTTGGAACAAAAAGTAAATGTGTTTCTTGCATTAGAGTTTTGAAATGTTCTAAATGCTCCGGGAGGTTTTTATTAAGAAAGGGGATGATATTAATCTGATCATCAACAAATGGAGGAACACATCCGCAAACTGTCAGCGTAACATTATATCCTTTTTCTTTCAATAAAAGAAAAGTTTTGTACACAATATCTCCTCCTTTTCTTTCCCAATTTACACCTAAAAAAAGAAGATTAAAAGCACGATTGTTGCCCGTTTGCTTTTCCATATATAATATAGACTGGTCTTCGACATTGGCTCCAAAAGGAATAATAGCCAGTTTTTCCTCCGAAACCCCATACTCCTTCGCTACATAATTTGCTGCCCATCTCGAAGGATAAACAAAAAAAGCTGCCTTGTCTATCGCTTTCTGTTCAATATAATTCGATTCTTTTCTAGAAAAGTCAAACAAATCCGAAAACACTGGATAATACCCGTTAAGTTGACCGAAAGACGAATCTGAGAAATAAAGGATTGGTAAATCTGTCTTTAAAAATGCAACCTCTGTTGAAGCGGCTGGAGCAAAAATAACTTCATAATTTCCACGTTTCAACTTCTTGTTGATAACCAAAGACAGCAGATAACTCCGTAATATAGAGTTGTTGTGGTTGTATCCTTTTTTAAAAACCAAACGGGTAATTTTATTTACAACCCCTAAGGATTTTAACAGTAAATTATCAATCGGACCAATAGATTCTACAACTAAAAAATGCTGGCGCAGTTCCTGTAACATGCAATAATGAATTCCAGACCAGGAACGCTTGTCGTTCGGATCTGTTGCTGTCAAAAAAGCAACCCTCAAATTTTTCTTGGTGTGTTGCATGCTATTTAGAAGCCTTTACAAGATACTGTACGGTAAGAAACTCTTCAAACAAACCAAATGTAACGGTATTAAATATTTTTGCCACAGATCGCCCTTTATAAATTTGTATAGCACTAACCATCGTTTTTACCTGCAAGCCTGAGTTAAGCACTAATGCAAAAATATTCTTTCTGCAAAAAAAACGAAGGTGAGTATAGTCTAGTATTCCGCTCTCTTCGTAGCGAAAATCCCCTCTGAAAAATATTTGCATCATCGCGCTATAATGTCTGATGTTGGGAATGCTGATATAAATGCTTCCGTTATCTTTCAAGTATTTTTTTATTTTTTCAAGTGCCTTCTTTGGTTCAATGAGATGTTCTAAAACATCCGGAAGAAGAATGATATCAAAATACCCTTCATATTCGGCTAAATCAATTTGCTCTATGTTTCCGAATATAAACCTATCTACTTTTTTGTACCGTTCCTGATGCTCTTTGTCTTCAAAAAGATCTACTCCAACAGTCTCTTGAGCCACCCCGCTATTTTTTAAGAACTCCAAAGTAGCACCGTATGCTGCACCAATTTCAAGAACTTTTAAATTTCTTTCCTGCTTACCGATTAACCCTATTAAATCATGCCTTATATTGGAATAATAATCTGCCTGTTTGTCTTCGTAGTTCATTTTTCTTTTAATGTGAAATTATAATCGGAGCTGAAGCAGTTTGAGATTTTATCTTCAGAAAACAAATGCTGTTACTCAGATCTTTATCCTTTTGCCTTTTACTTCCTTTCTGGAAAAGTCAAATATAGCTCTATTTATTCTATTTCCACATTGTTTTCATTGCAGGTGAAAATTTCTTTTTGGCTGGATTTGGAAAATCATTATTTTTTTCTCGTTAGGAGCCCCTATAGCGAATGTAGAACATAAAAAGACTGCTCGCTTGTAAATTTCATTCTCTTCATCGTAAAAATCCCCCCTTAACCGAAAAAAAACACACTTCCTTTAAATATTAAATAAATTTATGTGTTTAATATTCAATAGGTTGTGTTATGAAAGTTTTGTACTCGTTCCTGTTGTCCCTTGCAATCTCATTTTTTTTCAACCTACACGCGCAAAGTCTTACTATTAACGAAGTACTGGCTTCCAATACCTCTGTAAATGCTGACGAAGACGGCAACTACGAAGACTGGATAGAAATCTACAACTATGGCGCTACATCCGTGAGTCTAAATGGCTTAGGGCTTACCGACAATCCGGCGGTTCCTTTCAAATGGGCTTTTCCGAACATGACTTTGAATGCCGGTCAATATTTATTAGTCTGGTGTTCCGATAAAAACCGAACTGCTCCCGGAAATCCGTTGCATACCAATTTCAAAATCAGTGCGAGCGGTGAAGCGGTTTACTTGAACAGCCCAATAAACGGAACCTTGAGCACTGTTACCGCAATCGCCTTACCGGATAATATCTCCTACGGAAAATCTCCCAACGGAACCGGCTCCTATTTTTATTTTGCAACGCCAACCCCGGGGCTTCCGAATTCAACGACTACTTATTCCTCGGTTTTAGCCAACCCGACATTTTCGCATCAAAGTGGTTTTTATACGACTAATTTCAATTTGTCTTTATCGACTTCGGCTTCAGGTGCAACCATTATTTATACTGTGGACGGTTCCGAACCAGATCCAAATAATTTGAGCGGAACAACCTATTCCTATAAAAACAGCTATCCGGAATTAGCCGGACAAAGTGCTGGCCCATTTTTACAAAACAGTTTCCGTTCCTTTTCCTATACGGCACCAATAGCTATCGCCAACCGAACAGCACAGCCCAACAAACTGGCAGCCATGTCATCCACTATTGATTTTAATCCTGGGTATTTTCCATCGGGCAATATCTTCAAAGGAACTGTAGTTCGGGCCAAAGTGATAAAAAGTGGTTCGATTCCTAGTGCTACCGTAACCAAAAGTTTTTTTGTGACGCCGGCTGGTGTGGCTGAATTTTCACTTCCGGTAGTTTCCATCAGTTTAAGTGAAAATAAGTTTTTCGATTATACCAACGGAATTTTCGTAGCCGGAAACAAGTTTGATTTGTGGCGTGCGGCCAATCCAACGGTAAACGCCGATATTTTTGAAGGGAATTTCGACGCCAATTTTGAAAGTTCCGGAGATGCCTCCGAACGTAGCGGAAACATCAGTTATCTGGTCAATGGTACCGAAGTGATGAATCAGGATATCGGCATCCGAATCAACGGCGGCATGACCCGAGCCTGGCAAAGCAAATCGCTCCGTTTGGTCGCTCGTTCCGATTATGGAAATGAAACGATGAATTATCAGTTTTTCAGTGAGTTGCCATTAACAACTTTCAATCGGTTAATTCTTAGAAACTCCGGTGGTGATTTTATCGAAACCATGTATCGCGATGCTTTTGCCCATGAATTGGTAAAATCCAGCGGCATCGAAACGCAGGCCTATCAACCTACCGTAACTTTTGTGAATGGTGAATATTGGGGAATTCTCAACTTACGGGAACGTTACGACAAATACTATTTCAAAAATGTTTATGGTTTTGCCGAAAACGAAGTCGATTTGCTAGAAGACGATTTGCAGCCTGAAGAAGGTGACGCTGTGCATTATCAAGCCATGGCAAATTATCTGGAAAACAACAGTTTGGCTGTTCAGGCAAATTACGATTATATCAAAACCCAGATGGATGTGGAAAACATGCGGGATTATTACATCTTCAATATTTATTTCGATAATACCGACTGGCCGGGCTGGAACACAATGTTCTGGAGAAAACGAACTGCTGCTTTTGTACCGAATGCCTTACTCGGTCATGACGGAAGATGGCGCGCCGGTATGAAAGACAACGACGATTGCTTCGGAATTGCGGTCGGAACCAACAACCATAACAACTTAGCGGTGGCAACAGCTCCAAACGGGCCAATATATCCGAATCCTCCATTTTCTACGTTGATTTTAAGAAGTTTATTGGCCAATACGGAGTTTGAAAATAATTTCATCAATCGTTTTGCGGATTTGATGAACTCGTACTTTCTGCCAAGTCGTTTCCAATCCATTTCCAATACGATGAAAGCTAGAATTCAACCGGAAATACAAGACCATATCGACCGCTGGAATGCAACCGATTATGCCTGGTGGGAAGACAGCATCGGTTTGATGAATGCTTTCGGGAACGAGCGTCCGGCTTTTCAGAAAAATCATATTCGTAGTAAATTCGGCATCACCGGAAGTGATCGAACCATCACGCTTGATGTTTCTGATGTAGCTCAGGGTTTTGTAAAAATGAACACCATCGACATACTCGGCAGCACCCCAGGTTTGAATGCGAATCCGTATCCTTGGAGCGGACAGTATTTCAACAATGTTCCGGTGAAAATTAAGGCGATTCCTTATAACGGTTATCAGTTCAGTCATTGGAGTGGCGCATCCAGCAGTACTAATGCGGAAATCACTTTAACCCCAACAGCTAATCTTTCGTTAACGGCACATTTTTCACCTTCCGGACAAGGCAATACTCCTGAAATTTTATACTTCTGGATGATGAATGACGCCATTGTGAATGATACTCCGTTAACTTCGATGAATTCAACCTATGAATTTGCGACAGACGGTGTGTTACAATACCAATCTTGTTTGGCAGGTTATCCCTTCACAAGCGCGAGTCCAAATTGGCGAAAAGCATCCTTGGAACGCAGAAACAATCCAACACCAATCAATTATTTTCCATTGGTAAACGGCAATATTGCTTATGAAAATTCCAATATGCGAGGCTTGCAAGTCAAACAACCGTTTCAGAGCGGAAATAATGTCAATACTTTGATTTTTACTATTCCGACGACCAATCACAGAGATATAAAATTCAACTTAGCCTTGGTTGATGAAGGTGCCGCAACTGGCGTAACCATTGATTATGCTACTAATGCTGGAAGTCCGACTTGGACAAGCGCAGGCATGAGCAGTTCCTCCTTTCCTATTTCAAATACCTATCAGGAAATTGAAGCGAATTTCACTCCGATTGTGGCAGCTAATGACAATGCCAACTTTAAAGTGCGTTTACGATTTACCGGTCCTAACATGACTGCGGATGCCGGAGCGCGAATCACATTCAACAATGTGAGTGTGGAAGGTGTTGCGATTACGTTAAATACGGAAGAACCGATTGCTGCTCAAAAATTCCTGATTTACCCGAATCCGGTGATAGACAAATTAAATATTGCTCACGAATTTTCATCGGTCGCCTATCAAATTTTCACCTTGGAAGGTAGAAAAATACTTGAAGGAACTCTTGAAAATAAAGAAATTAACCTAAACCAATTGGCAAGCGGTGTTTATCTGTTACGCTTACAAGCCGACGGTAAAACTGAAACTAAGAAATTCATTAAGAAATAAGTGCGTAACCCAATCTTTCGCTTTTTACAATTCATTTAATCCTTTTTAATGGAGTATTGCTCCTGTTGAAAGTGATTAAACCGTTCACTACTAAACAGGAAGTCATGAAGAAAATTACTTTTTACACAACACTGGGTTTGATACTTTTGAATACTCTTACTGTTCAAAGTCAGAATCTGGTTATCAATGAAATTTTATCCACTAATGTCAACTCGTTAACCGATGAAAACAACGATCACGAAGACTGGGTTGAACTCTACAACAACGGTGCGTCACCTATTGGTTTGCTAGGTCACGGCTTAACGGACGATCCTGCTTCACCATTTAAATGGACTTTCCCGCAGGTTACGCTGAATCCGGGCGAATATCTTTTGATTTGGTGTTCCGATAAAAACCGCCGCGTGCCTGGCAGTCCATTGCATACGAATTTTAAAATCAGCAGTTCGGGAGAAACCGTTGTGCTGACCAATCCTTCGGGAACAACCTTGCAAACTGTAAATCCTGTTAGTTTACAAAGTGATGTTTCTTACGGCCGGTTTCCCAATGCAACCGGTGCTTTTACTTTTTTCCTGCCGGCAACACCAAATGCTGTTAACAATTCAACAACCTATGCCGAAGTACTGAGCGAACCCGTTTTTTCTCAAAACTCCGGATTTTACACCAGTGGATTCAATCTTTCGCTAAGTTCTGCAGAAGTCGGAACCACGATTATTTACACCTTAGACGGTTCGGAACCCAATGAAAATAATCTTTCCGGAACCACTTACAGCTATAAAGTTCAATATCCGGAATTGCCCGGACAAGCTTTCGGTTCTTTGTTACAGTTTAGCTTTACTTCCTTGCAATACAGTGCTCCTATTCCAATTATTGACCGCTCTTCGGAACCCAATAAAATTTCGACGATTTCTACGACTTGGGATTTTGTTCCGCCCTACATCCCGAACGGACCGATTTTCAAAGGGACTGTTGTGAAAGCAAAAGTGATAAAACCCGGAGCATTGACCAGTCCAACAGTTACCAAAAATTATTTTATATCGCCTCAAGGTGTCAATCGGTTTACATTACCCGTGATTTCGGTAAGTCTGGATGAAAATTCTTTTTACGATTATACCGATGGTATTTCTGTGGCCGGCATTGATTTTGACACTTGGCGAGCGGCCAACCCAACGGAAGAAGTCAACGAAAACCTCGGAAATTTCAACCGTTCCGGAGATGCCTATGAACGTTTAGCCAACCT
This sequence comes from Flavobacterium sp., assembly GCF_032153895.1. Taxonomy (GTDB): domain Bacteria; phylum Bacteroidota; class Bacteroidia; order Flavobacteriales; family Flavobacteriaceae; genus Flavobacterium. The sequence continues at coordinate 72,102 of NZ_JALDYN010000007.1, read as the reverse complement.
CAACTATTTCGTCAACGGACAGGAAGTCATCAACCAAAAAGTAGGTATTCGGATTCATGGGGATTATTCGAGACAATATCCGAGTAAATCGATGCGGGTATATGCCCGTTCTTCCTACGGAAAAGGAGAATTGGACTATCCTTTATTCTCAGACCAACCGTATCCGGCTTATGAACGTGTCATTATAAAGAATTCGGGAAGTGATTTCTACAACACTATGTTTCGGGACGCTTTGTGCAACGAACTGGTTAAGGATTTGCGTATGGAAACCGAAGCCAGCCAACAGGTTATTACTTTCATCAACGGAGAATATTGGGGCATTTTAGCCTTACGCGAACGCTACGACAATAATTATTTCAAACTGGTGTATGATATCAATAATGTTGATTTGTTAGAAAATGATGGGGAAGTTAAAGAAGGTGATGATGTCGATTATCTTTCACTCATCAACTACTTTGAAACTAATGATTTAGCCATTCCTGCGAATTACGACTACATTAAAACCCGCATTGATCCCGATAGTTTTATCGATTATTTCATCAGTAATATTTATCTCGAAAACGACGATTGGCCGAGCAACAACATCGTGTATTGGCGCAAAAAAACGGCTGGTTATATTCCTACTGCTCCTTATGGGCATGATGGTCGCTGGCGTTGGGCATATCACGATGTAACCAGTACTTTTGGCAATCCGGAATTCAATTCGTTGGAATATGCCAGCACGGACAATATTGCCATCAACGACAGTCCTTGGTCGACTTTGCTGTTAAGAAAATTATTAGCGAATACCTCTTTTAAAAACGAATTCATCAACCGTTTCGCCGATTTGATGAACACCAACTTTCTAGCCAATCGTATCAACAGCCAAATCGATGTGATGGCAGCCGAAATCGCACCTGAAATGAACGATCAGTACTTCCGTTGGAAAGGTCCGGAAGACGATGGCGATTGGCAATACCATATCAACGAAGAAAAACTGTTTGCCAACCAACGGGCTGTTCATCAGCGAACACATATTCGGGAGAAATTCAGTATCGCTTCCAATTTGGATATCACTTTAAATGTATCCGATGCGAATCATGGTTTTGTAAAAATCAATACTATAAATATTAAAGACGGAACGCCAGGAATTATAGGCAATCCCTATCCTTGGACGGGAATTTACTTTCACAATATTCCGATCACGGTAAAAGCTGTTCCGTTAGAAGGTTATGTTTTCGATCATTGGTCTGGTGATTCCACTAGTACGGAAGCTGAAATTACTTTGACACCTACAGGAAATCTGTCTTTAACCGCTCATTTCAGTCCGGACGAACCAACTGGGTCACAGGAAGTCGTTTACTTTTGGATGATGGACACGGCAATTCCGAATGATACCCCGCTTACCGCTTTAAATTCGAGTTATGAGATTTCCACCAATGCCGTTTTGAATTATCAGTCGTGTTTAGTGGGTTATCCATTTAACAACAGCAATCCAAATTGGCGCAAAGCATCCATGGAACGCCGCAACAGTCCAACGGAATTGAATTATATTCCGTCTGCCAACAATAATCTTAATTTTGCTAATTCAAATATGAGAGGGCTTCAAGTTACCCAACCGTTTCAAAGCGGAAATCTTGAAAATACGATGGTTTTCAACGTAGCTTCTTCTGGGCACGAGAAAATGAAATTCGGATTTGCTGTTAAAGACGAAGGCGCGGCAACGGGATTATTGCTGGACTATTCGATAAATGTCGGAGCACCTACTTGGACCACTGCAGGCATGCCGGTTTCAGCATTTCCGATTAACGGAACCTATCAGCTGATTGAAGCCGATTTTTCATCCATTCCGGCTACGGATAACAATGCTGATTTTAAAATTCGGATTCGTTTTACCGGACCCAATATGATGGCCGATACCGGAGAACGGGTGACGTTTAACAATATCAGTGTCAAGGGAATGCCTATTACTTTAGGAAATGTTGAGGTGACCAAAAACAGATTTCTCATTTATCCTAATCCTGTTGGAAATGCCTTGCAACTGCTGCATGACTTTGCTACAGTTCAATATGTAATTCGTTCTTTAGACGGAAAAGAGATTTTGAGTGGAATGGCTGATGATAAAGTTGAGGTAAACACGCTCGCTTCGGGCATCTATTTAATCACCTTTCAAACGGAAGACGGCATTCGGGAAACTCAAAAATTTGTAAAACGGTAATTATCCTTGATGTTCCAACAGGGAAGTTTCCCAAGAAGCAATAGAAATTCCGAATATTGATTTGATTTTGGTTTTATCCAAAACGCTATAGCTTGGACGCTTCGCCGGTGTTGGATAAGCCGATGAAGGAATCGGCTTTAAATCAATAACCACCTTGTTAATGCGGAAGATTTCTTTGGCAAAATCATACCAGCTGCAGTGTCCTTCGTTGCTGAAGTTGTAAATACCAAAATCGGTTTTACGGCTTTGGATAATCGTCAGCAAAGCATTTGCCAAATCAACAGCGTGCGTTGGCGTTCCGATTTGGTCGTCCACTACTGATAACGTATCGCGTTCCGAAGCCAGACGCAACATCGTTTTCATAAAATTATGCCCGAATTGGGAATACACCCAAGAAGTCCGAACAATAAAATAATTATCGATTATTGCCTGAATGGCCTGTTCGCCTTGTAACTTGGTTAAACCGTACGTGCCGCCCGGAAAAGGAACATCGGTTTCCAATAAACCTTTTTCATTTTGAAGCGGCAGTCGCAATTCTTTGTCGTAATAGGCCGTTCCTTCCGAAAACTTGGCATCGAACACAAAATCCGTAGAAACATGTAACAATACAGTTTGATGATCCAAACAACATTTTGCTAAATTTTCAGCGCCGGTTACATTAATGGCAAAGGCTTTCTCGGGTTCACTTTCGGCTTTATCTACAGCGGTGTACGCTGCGGTATTGATGCAGAAATCTGGTTTGTACTGTTTGAATATTGTTTGACAATTATCGAAATCGGTAATGTCCAAGTCTGAAGATGTGCAAAACACAAACTTCATTTCCGGATAAGTTTCTGCTATAAACTGCAGCGATTGTCCTAATTGTCCGTTAGCGCCTGTAACTAAAACTACCATGCTTTTTTAGCGTTTCCCAAAGTAGGTAAAACAGTATCTTTTTCAGAAATTAGTAATGCTTCTGACGGAAAATTCCAGTCGATTCCGATGGTTGGATCATTGTAAATGATTCCGCCTTCCGATTCTTTGTTGTAGAAATTATCGCATTTATAGAAAAAAACAGCGGTTTCACTCAACACCAAAAACCCATGTGCAAATCCTCTTGGAATGTACAATTGTTTCTGATTGTCTCCACTTAAAACCTCTGCCACGTAGTGTCCGTAAGTATCGGATTCCGGACGAATGTCTACCGCAACATCCAATACTTCACCTTTTAGAACACGGACTAATTTCGCCTGAGCGTGGTCTCCTGTTTGATAATGCAATCCGCGTAAAACGCCGCGAGTGGAAAACGATTGGTTGTCCTGTACAAAATGTACTTTTTCTCCTGTTCCTTTTTCGAAAGTCTGCTCGTTGAAGCTTTCCATGAAATAGCCTCGGGAATCTCCAAAAACGGTCGGTTCCAAAATAAAACAGCCTTTCAGTTTGGTTTCGGTAAATTTCATTCGATTATAATAAACTCATTAAGTGTTTTCCGTAGCCGCTTTTTAACAACGGTTCGGCTAAAGTCTTTAACTGATTGGCATCGATGAAACCCATTTTATAGGCCGCTTCTTCAATAGCACCGATTTTTAAACCTTGGCGTTCTTCAATTACCTCAACAAATTGTCCGGCCTGCATTAACGACTGAAACGTTCCGGTATCTAGCCAAGCGGTTCCTCGGTCTAAAATACTAACCTGTAATTTGCCTCGGTTTAGATATTCTTTGTTTACATCGGTGATTTCTAATTCACCACGATGACTTGGTTTGATGTTGGCCGCAATGTCCACTACATCATTGTCGTAAAAATAAATTCCCGGAACTGCGTAATTCGATTTTGGTTGTGCCGGTTTTTCTTCAATCGAAAGTACTTTGCCGTCTTTGTCGAAATCTACCACACCGTAACGCTCCGGATCGTGAACATGATAGGCGTAAATGATTCCGCCATCCGGATTGTTGTTCGCTTGAAGCAATTCGGCTAAACCAGTTCCGTAGAAAATATTATCGCCTAAAATCAAAGCTACTTTATCGTTGCCTACAAATTCTTTTCCGATGATGAACGCTTCGGCTAATCCGTTTGGATGCTCTTGGACTGCATATTCAAAACGACAGCCTAATTTACTTCCGTCGCCCAACAATTGACGAAATAACGGTAAATCGTGTGGCGTCGAAATAATCAATATTTCACGAATTCCAGCCCACATCAAAGTTGATAATGGGTAGTAAATCATGGGTTTGTCGTAAATCGGCATCAACTGTTTACTCACCGCTAAGGTTAGCGGGTGCAAACGGGTTCCGGATCCTCCGGCAAGTATAATTCCTTTCATAAGTCAAAGTTAGAAGTTAGAGGTTGAAAACAGCTTAAAACCCTAGGCTTGAAACTTGTTTAAATACCAGTCAATGGTTTTCTCAATACCGGTTTCGAAATTTTCATCGGCTTTCCAGCCTAATTCGGTTTCTATTTTGGTAGCATCGATGGCATAACGCATATCGTGTCCCGGACGGTCTTTCACAAAAGAAATTTGGTCTTTATAACTTCCGGTTTGTTTTGGCTGCTTTTCGTCTAAAAGAGAACAAACCTTGTCTACGATGTACAAATTGTTGCGTTCGTTTCGCCCTCCGATATTGTAAGTTTCACCCGATTTCCCTTTCTGAAACGCCAATTCGATTCCTTTGCAGTGGTCTAAGACATACAACCAATCGCGAACGTTTTTCCCATCGCCATAAATCGGAATATTTTCACCTGATAAGGCTTTACGTATAATCGTCGGGATTAATTTTTCATTGTGTTGTTTCGGACCGTAATTGTTGGAACAGTTGGTAGTTACCACATTCATCCCGTAGGTATGAAAATAGCTGCGAACAATCATATCGGAACCCGCTTTCGATGCCGAATACGGACTGTTGGGTGCATACGGCGTCGTTTCTTCAAACAAACCGGTTTCGCCTAAAGTTCCGTAAACCTCATCAGTGGAAACATGATGGAAACGAGCGTTTTTGAAGGCTTCTTTGTAATCGTTCGGACCATTCATCCATAATTTTCGGGCAGTATCCAAAAGATTGAATGTACCTAAAACATTGGTTTTGATAAACGCTTCCGGTCCTGAAATGGAGTTATCCACATGGCTTTCCGCAGCAAAGTGAATCACATCGTGGAATTGATATTTATGGAACAATTCTTCAATAAAAGTTCTATCACAAATATCGCCTTGTACAAAAGTATACCTTGGATGTTCAACAACTTCCTTTACATTTTCTAAATTTCCGGCATACGTAAGCAAATCCAGATTGACCAAATGATACTCCGGATTATTCTCAATAAAATAAGGAACAAAATTTGCTCCGATAAAACCGGCTCCACCGGTCACTAATATGGTTTCCATTACGCTAGGTTTCTTTTGGCTAATTGGCGTCTGTAGAATCTAATAAGTAATCCAAATGAGATAAACAACCCTACAAATAGTATCGGTAATATCAACTTCATCTTCCCATTTACCGCTTTTGTATTCTTTATATTTAATGTCTTACTGTTATCATTTATTATTTTACTCGAATTAAATAAATCTAAACGAATTAACCCTTGCTCTTTAATTAGCTCTTCTTTTGTTTTAATTACTTCATTTAACTGTGTGTTCTCATTATAATAAACGAGTTTGTCGTTTCTATGGGTTGTGTTTGAAGTTGAGTTAGAAAACTGATCTAAAATACCATTAATCTGTGAAATTGTATGTAAATTCTCACTCATTTTGAGATTAAGATTATTCAAATACCCTTTTTGAATTGTTTTATAATACTCGCTATCGTTAAAAAAGGACATTAATGGCTCGAATGTTTTGTCTAAACTTGTTAACTCTGACGTTGTGTAAGATATCAAATGATAGGTGTAATTTCTACTTATCAAATCATTTTCTGCAATTTTTCCCAAATCACTATCTTCAGCCATTAATTTTAAAAGTTCAAAATTTTTCTCATTTCCTTCTACAAACTTAAAAACATCAACAATTGGTTCAATCTTAATTGTTAGTACTTTTTTAGGATTCTTTATTCCTATTGATTTTAAGAAAACAGTATCTCTTTCTTTAATCTTAGATGATATTAAATCAACTTTTGAATATAGATAATTAATGCTTCCAAAATTAGGGGAAACAATAATCTGATGATCATACACTCGATTGTTTTTATCTATAAAATATCCTAAAACAGCACCTCCTATGAGTAATATCAGTAAAACAATTATATTTCTGCGGATAAATAATATTCCGTCAAAAATCCAATCGATAAAAGACTGAATTGCGTCACCTATTTTCTTGGAAAGTAATCCTAAATCAATTTCCTGATCATTAGGATTCGTTTGAGGACTTGTGCTCATAAAGTTGTGTGGTTATTTTACGTTAAAAATTTGTTCTACAATTTTAATAGTTATCAAATAGGTTGGTTTTACACCAGTCGTTCCTAATCCCCCTGAAGCAAGTGTACTTCCCGTTTCCAAAGGATTATCCGAAGCATAATATGCATAACGAACCTTCACATTAGGGTTGATGCTCTTACGGATTTTAGAAGCCGATTGTACCGCTTTCTGATAGTACGATCCTTCCATTTCCAAGCCAATCGCACCCCAAGTCGATTCGTGGAAGAATTTCAACAAGTCCTTGTTTTGAAGCGAGGTTCCTAATACGGTAACCATTGGCCCTGCAAATACCGGAATATCGTTTCCGTCGAACATTCCCTTAGTCAATTCGTTGTCAAACGGATAATTGTCTGCGGTTCCTTCGTTAATGTGGGCGTTCGGAATCATGATGTCGCCTTTCCCGCCTTCCAGAATTCCGGCTTTCCCCATGATGGAAACGGATTCTACATTTAAGAAAACTTTTCCTTTTCCGGATTTATAGGGTTTTAACAATTCATCAATCGTTTCGTAAGCCTGCTCTCCGAAGGCATAATCCATTACTATCAATACCGGTTTGTCTTTCCCTAAATTTGCTTTCGGAAAGGCCGATTTTTTCACATCGATTTTAGCCGTATCAAAAATTTGTACGTCGATGTTGGTACCGGAGGTGTCGGGTAAAGAAATCATACCGTGTTGTAACGCGAAATCTTCTACTTTCTTGCGCAACGGATCATTTCCGGATTTACTCAAATCTTCAAAAATCTGAAATTCGTCTCCGTCTTTGTATTTTTTTCCAAGAACCGGCTCCGCAAAAATCGAGTTCATCACACTGTGCATGTTCGCACTGATAATGTGAATCGGACGTGCCAATAAATCGTTTTTCTCTAAAACTTCTTTGATATTGTTCGCCCAAATTTCACCGTAAATATGATGTCCTAAGCGTTCTCTCAAAATCGGACTGAAAGTGATGGTGCGTTTGTTATTGTCCACTACTTCTTCAATAGCTAGTTTTCCTAACCAGTAGATAACGTGTAAAAAACGATCTGGTTTTTCTTTGGTACCGAAACCGTCATAAATGTCGATTACTTCGGCAAACGTTCTTCCTAAAATGTTGGAAGCGTGCGAAATTGCTTGCTCTCTGTCAACCAAAGAAAGTTTCTTATTCTGTAATACTACTTGCTCTAGTTTTTCCCAATCGCGGGTTAAACGACCGTCTTCATCAATCAAAACGCGGTCTTTGATTTTGTGCGATTCGATGAAAATGAAAGTCAAGTGAGTTAAAATGTCGTAGATGTCCGAACGTCCGCGCGTGATTTCCACATTCATCTGTTCGTCGTCAATGCGGTAACAGTTTCTTCTTCGTTTCGGCGGCACAATCGGTTTGAAATGGGATTTCGAATAGCCTTCGTCTGACGTTAAATTGATGTAACGACACTCTTCAATCCCTACCGGTAAACGCTCGATTACGTACAATAAACCGTTCAGTTCGACTTTTTCTTCGGCTATGGAACCGTAAATTTCAGGGCGAAGTGATAATAAGGCTTCGCGTAACGTTTCTCCCGACACACCCATTGGTTTGTAAAAACCTCGGTTAAACAAGTGTCGCATCGTAATGTACAGTCGCTCGATAGCAGCCGAGGACTCTTGCGCTCGTGAGCGCGAAATGTTCTTTAATTCTTTCATTAAATTTTCTTTTTTCTAACCTGCAAATATAGGCGTTTATTTTTTAATTGGTCAATAGTAGATTTATTGCAGGTTCGTAGACTTTATTTTCAGTCGATTCAGCCGCAGACTGAACGATTTTCTTTTGCCATTTTCCACCCGTATATTCAAAAATAAAAGTTCGGGGAACGCGGTTGTATAATACTAACGGATAGAATCTTCCGCCTTGGTTTCTGTTGTCATCAATCATCAGTTTTTCAAAGCCGATGTAAATTCCGTTTTGGGGCATCGTCAATCCTAAATCGGAAATGTTGAAACTGCTTTTACCCACACCTTGTTTTACGGTTACGCGGTATTCGTCCTGCAAAAGCTCTATTCCCGGGCTTCCGTCTGGGTTCACCTTGTAAAAATGGAGTTTGAGTAACGCTTCCGGAATTCGGGTATCGGTATAAATAATTACTTTTTTCAGAAATTTGGTTTTCTTGTAACTTTCGTGATACGGGAAATATTTCAAATCGATGCTGGGCGCATTGTCAAAAGCTTCGCTTAAACTGTTTTCGGTCTCGCCAATTTCTTTGATTTTGGTTCCTTTTCTTGGAATAATAAGCATTTCTTCAAGCTCTGTTGCTTTCTGAACCATCAGTATAACATTCTCTGATAGTATTGCTTTTTTGATTTTCTCATAGCCCAAAGCTGAAAAAATCAAGGTCTTATTGCCATTGGTGTTTATTCGGAACGAACCGTCTTCCTCTGAAGTAGTTCCAATACTTTCATTTTCCACCCAAATACTTACATACGGAATCGGTTTTCCGGTAAGGCTGTCTTTAACCACGCCTCTGATTTGTGCCGAACAAGCAATGGGAAATAAGATTAAAAAAAACAATATTCGGTGGAATGGTTTCATGCTACTTTGTTTGCAGGACATCGGCTATTTTTCGATCGTTCGATAATCGCGGTAATTTGTTCTGTCCGCCCAATTTTCCGATGGATTTCATATACTCCTGAAAACCGTTTGGAACCACTAAAGAAATCACTACGGTTCGCAACACATTGCCAACGATTAAATCGTCGTAGTACACATTTTGTTGGCGCATGGCGGCGTCAATTTTCAAGGCAAATTCATCCAAATTGTTTGGTTCGTTTTCAAATTCGATAAACCATTCATGATAGGGTAAGCCTTCGGCGGGATTGATTTGTGGCGCTACGGTGAATTCGTTCACGCGTACATCAGTGCCTTCCATCGCTTGTTGTAACGCGGCTTCCACTTCTTTTCCAATCACGTGTTCACCAAACGCGGAAATATAATGTTTGATCCGACCGGAAACGATTACCCGATACGGTTTCAAACTCGTAAATTGCACTGTATCGCCAATATTGTACGCCCAAAGTCCGGCGTTGGTGGAAAGAATCAAAACGTAATTGATGCCCAATTCGACTTCGCCGATAGTGTAGCGTTTTGGGTTTTCGGTAAAAAATTCGTCCGCTTTGATGAATTCGTAGAAAATCCCGGAATTCAACAGCAACAACATGCCTTTTTCCTTTTGGGAATCCTGATAGGCGAAAAACCCTTCCGAAGCCGGAAACAATTCAATGGAATCAACTTTTCGTCCGATTAGGTTTTCGAACTTGGCGCGATAGGGTTCGTAATTCACACCGCCGTAAATGAACAAATTGAAGTTTTTGAAAATTTCACCAACCGGTTTGTTTCCTTTCTCTTTTAATTTTTCGAAATACATCTGCACCCAACTCGGAATACCAGAAATAACAGCCATGTTTTCGTTGATGGTTTCTTCCACAATCGCATCGACTTTGGTTTCCCAATCATCAATGCAATTCGTTTCCCAACTTGGCATTCGGTTTTTTTGTAAATATTTCGGAACGTAATGCGCTACGATACCGGACAATCGTCCTAATTTGACGCCGTGTTTCTCTTCTAAAATTGGGCTTCCTTGTAGAAAAATCATTTTCCCATCGACAAAATCAGCGTTTCCGGTTTCGTGGATGTAACTTAGAATCGCATTGCGCGCAGCTTCGATATGATACGGCATCGATTCTTTGGTAAGCGGAATGTATTTGGCTCCCGAAGTCGTTCCGGAAGTTTTAGCGAAATAAATCGGTTTGCCTTTCCACAGAATATTTTCTTCGCCTTTTACCACGCGGTCAACGTAAGGTTTTAAAGCTTCGTAATCGCGAACGGGAACTTTGGTTGCAAAATCTTCAAAAGAAGAAATTTGGTCGAACTGATGGTCTTTTCCAAATTGTGTGTTTTTCGCTTCCTTCAGCAATTCCTGAAACACTTTTTGCTGTGTTGCAATAGGATTATTGGCCCATTTTTGGGTTTTCTGATGAATGATGGCGGCGAATTGCTTGGCGAAAAAGGCTTTTAAAGACATTTCTAAAATTACTTTATTTTCTTAAGATCTTGCTCGGTTGTGAACAAGACGTAAAAAACAGTTAACAGCACCAATCCGATGCTTGAAAACAATCTTATTTTATCCGAAAAAGCGAAACTATTCAGTGCTAATCCTAAAACAATAATAATCAATCCGCTGACAATTAATTTTTTAGCCGAAATTTTCTGTGCCTCATCCCAATGTTTCTGCGATTGCATGGAAGTTCCGGTTCGGTAACCGTACAACGAATTAATGTTCTTTGGCGGAAAAAAATATTGGATTGCTCCGGCCACAGCGAAAAGTACTCCGCCTAAAATCGGTAATTCCACTAACTGATGCAACCATTCCATATTATTTTGTTTTTGAAGATTCTACTTGTTTTCGCAACTCGAGTTCGCTTTCGGAAGCATCCACTTCGATTAATTCCGGATCAATTTGTTCCGCAGCGATGATGGAGTCTACGTTGAGTTTGGCATATTCCAAATCACCATTCAGAACCTTTTTAATAGATTCTACATATAAGTTGTTGCGTTTCATCGCCTGTTCCAGCGAATCGGATTTTAAGGTAAGTTCAACTGCTTTTCGCTTCAAATCAGTGGACGCATAACCTGGAATATATTCGCGAAGCGGGGTAAAAGCGATAATGTAAGTTGTTACGAAAATAATCAAAACCGCACCCAATGTGGCTACGATAAAAACGTTCATTAAGGTCAGACGAAGGGAAAAAACTTCAGCAAAGGTGTCTTCGTTCAATATGACCAAACGGTTTTTACTGAAGAGTTGTTTCTTGATTTTCTGGCGTTTCAGTCGCTTTTCAGACATGCATCGGGTTTGATTTACAAATATAAGTAATATCGCCTTGGAACATAACAAGTTTCGGTAAACCTTTTGGGCTTTTGGTTAAAGAAAAGCTAAATTTGAGCTACTTTCTTTAAAAACAAAGGAGTAGTTGTTTGCAAAATCGATTTTATGGCTACCTTTGTCGGATACGTTTAGAATAAAAACAACAAAAACATAATTTCAAAATATCATGGGAAAATTAGGAACTACCGAAATAATCTTAATTATAGTGGTAATCGTTTTACTTTTTGGCGGTAAAAAAATTCCGGAATTGATGAAAGGTTTTGGAACCGGAATCAAGGAATTCAAAAATGCAGCTAAAGGGGAAGACCAAGCAGCAACGAGCAAAAAAGAAGAGGAAGAAAACAAATAATCTTTTCGCTTTACGATATGAAAAAGCCCAAACTTTGTTTGGGCTTTTTGTTTTTATAGAATCATCGTGAGCTGAATACGTTTTCGAGCTTCGTCTACTTCAACTACTTTTACCTGAACGTGTTGGTGTAGTTTCACCACTTCGTTTACATCGCTTACAAAACCGGCTTTGAGTTGGGAAATGTGTACCAAACCGCTTTCTTTGATTCCGACATCGACAAAACAACCGAAAGCCGTAATGTTGTTCACAATTCCAGGTAAAATCATTCCCGAACGCAAATCGTTGATGGTTTTTACATTCGGATCGAATTCGAAAACTTTGGCCGCTTTTCTCGGATCTAAACCTGGTTTTTCCAATTCCTTCAAAATGTCTTTCAAAGATAAAATTCCGATATCGTTGGTAATATAATTTTCGGCTTTAACCGAAGCTATTTTTTCTTTATTAGCGATTAACTCATTGGTTTTGATGCCTAAATCTTTCGCCATTTTTTCCACAATACTATATGCTTCCGGATGTACTGCGGAATTGTCCAATGGGTTTTTTCCATCTTTAATTCTGATAAACGCTGCGGCTTGCTGAAACGCTTTCTCACCCAAACGCGGCACTTTTTTCAATTGTTTACGGTCTTCGAACGGACCATTTTCGGAACGATAGGTCACGATGTTTTCCGCCATCTTCTCCCCGATTCCGGATACGTAACTCAACAAGGCTTTGCTTGCTGTATTGATATTGATACCGACGGAATTCACGCAACGAACTACTGTTGTGTCCAATTCTTCTTTCAATTTGGTTTGGTCGACATCGTGTTGGTACTGGCCTACTCCGATGGATTTTGGATCGATTTTTACCAATTCCGCCAACGGATCAGACAATCTTCTGCCGATAGAAACCGCGCCACGAACCGTCACGTCATAATTCGGAAATTCTTCTCTTGCAATTTTAGATGCAGAATACACTGATGCGCCTGCTTCGGAAACCACAAAAACCTGAACCGGCTTGTCAAACGCAATTTTCTTGATGAAGAATTCGGTTTCACGACTTGCCGTTCCGTTTCCAATGGAAATCGCTTCAATGTTGTAAGCGTTAACCATCGACTTGATTTTCTTCATCGCCATAGTCGTTTCGTTTTGTGGCGCGTGCGGAAAGATAGTTTCGATGTACAATAAATCGCCTTTTTCGTCCAAACACACTACTTTACAACCCGTTCGGAAACCAGGGTCAATCGCCAAAATTCGTTTTTCGCCCAACGGTGACGCCAACAACAACTGACTCAAATTTGCCGCAAAAACCTGAATGGAATTGATATCGGCTTTGGTTTTGGCTTCTTGCAAGGTTTCGTTGGAAATTGCGGGTTCCAGTAATCTTTTGTAACTGTCTTTAATCGCCAATCGCAATTGATCGGCGGTTTCGTTATTGTTTTTAATAATATTGTCTTCGATAAAACCAATAGCTTCCTCCTTCTCCACCTCAACGGAAAGTTTCACAAATCCTTCATTTTCAGCACGCAACATCGCTAATAATCGATGCGCCGGCGCTTTGGAAACCGGTTCGCTCCATTCGAAATACTGTTCGAATTTTTTGGCGGCTTCATCGTCTTTTTTGCCTTTCACTACTTTAGTTGTAACAGCTGCTTGACGCTGAAACATTCGGCGCAGGTTTTTACGGATGAATAGGTTTTCGTTAATCCATTCGGCGATGATGTCGCGGGCACCTTGAAGCGCTTCATCTTCGTTGACTACTTTATCGCTTAAATATTTGGAAGCGATATACTCCACATCGTCTGAATTTTGCGCCATGATGATTTTCGCTAAAGGTTCTAAACCATTTTCACGAGCAGTATCGGCTTTGGTTTTTTTCTTCTTTTTGTACGGCAGATACAAATCTTCAATTTCCTGCAACTCGAAACTGTTTTCAATTTTCGCTTTCAATTCCGGAGACAAGGCGTTTTGCTCTTCTATCGATTTTAAAACACTTTCTTTTCGTTTGATGATTTCCTCAAACTGTTTGTGGTATTTGGCAATATTTTCAATCTGAACTTCATCGAGATTCCCGGTTTTATCTTTTCGGTAACGAGCGATGAAGGGAATGGTGCAATCTTCGGCTAATAATTGTAAGGTTGCCTCAATATTTTTAGAAGCGGTCGGAACAAACTTCAGGATGTATTCGGTTGTGGTCATTCGTATCATTTAAAAGGCTAAAATACGGTTTTGTCATCAATTTTACTTTTCATCTGATTAATCGTGCAGCTGAAAGAGAATTTAAGACTTATAAATTCCATTCCTTCAATTTTTTGTAAATTTATAATTGCTTCATTATAAACGAATTAACCTATTAGTGTTCAAGTGAATATGAATTAATTCGTTAGCGTATGAAAACCACTACTCTTAAAATTTTATTATTGCTTTTCCTTGCCGCCTTTCTGATTTCCTTTGAAATTCCTGCGGGCTGGTTTAAAGCCGGAAGCAAATCGGACAGTTACGACATGGGCATCGATAAAGGATCCGGGATGGACGGTAAAAACGCGGCCAGCATCAAATCGATGGACAAAACCATTGAAGGTTACGGAACTTTAATGCAAAGTGCAAACGCCGAAAAGTTCATTGGGAAACGAATCCGTTTGAGCGGTTATATCAAAAGTGCCAATGTTTCGGAAAAAGCTGGTTTTTGGCTGCGCGTCGGTCAGCCTAATTCCCAAAGTTTTTTGGCTTTCGACAACATGATGGATCGCGCCGTTACCGGAACTACCGATTGGAAAAAATATGACATTGTATTGGATGTTCCCGAAGGCGCTTCCCAAATTTCGTATGGTGCGCTATTGCGTGGAACGGGTCAAATATGGTTTGATAAACTCAATTTTGATGTTGTGGATACCAATACACCAACTACCGGTAAAAAAACCGATCGTGTTAAAGTAAAAGACGAACCGATGAACTTGGATTTTGAGGAATAATTGATAGAAAATTAGAGTTCTCTTTTATTCATCATCTTCGAGATGATGGTAATTTCTTTTGATGTAATTCAAAGCAGCTTCGACCAGTTCGCCCATCGATTTGGCATTTTTGAAGTATTTATCTTTAGTGACTTCAAACGTTTCTTTCTTTAGTAATTCTAAATTTAAGGTTGGCGACAATTCATTGGATTTCATAGCGAATAGTAAATCTTTCAAGCGTTCTTCGGAACCGGCCAGACGACGCACCATAATGGAACGCTCTTCCTTTTGATACTGCTCAATGGAATTCTCCTTCAGTTTGTCGTGCACCAATTGGGTAAACAGAAAATTTTCCTTGTATAAATGCGGTTTGTACAATTTGAAACTGCCTTCGTAACATTGCTGGTCAAAATCAATCGCACGAATTTTAAAGACGATGTGATCGTAATCGTAAATCGGGATAACCACAAAATTATACGAACGCATGTCGCCCAAAAGTCCAATCATGCAGCGCTCGTTGAATTTCACAAACTCTTTGGCGATTTGCGCCTTTTCGTGTTCGGTACAATTGTGGAGATGATGCTTCAGAAAAACATCCCCTGGAATGCCAACAATATGTTCTTCAATCAACGTTTCTTTGAAAACCAAAAAGTTGATGCTGTTGGGAGATAAAATATGCTCTAATTCCAATCCGAATATCCGCGAAGCATCGGCTTTCTTTACATAAAAATGTGTGTAATTATCATTCAAAGTATTCCGAATTTTAATCCGAAATGGCTTCGAATTGCCAAAGGTGCAAAAATCGATATAATCCACCGTTAAAAACTTCAGATTGCTTTCGTCTCCGTCAGAATGCAGCAACGTGTATATCTTCTTCAGACTCAAATCGATTTCCTTGCGCTCGAATTCATTATGAAAAACCCGTACCCAAAGTGTGTCTTCATCGTTTTTGTCTGTTACCACCACCGAACCTTGAAAACGAAGTAAATCTTCATAAAAAATAGTGGTTTTCGTTACCCTTTTGTACTTATGAAGATAGTCCGACAACACCTCGTTTATCGGATAGTATTTCTTTTTCAGCAATGGTTTGTCTGCATCCATTTTTAATCCTTAAAAGCCTTAAAGTTACGTAATCTGTAAGACACAATCGTCTTGTTCAATCATCGAATTTTCTTTGAGCAGAATTTTAGAAATGATGCCTTTTTTGTTGGCGCAAATCGTGGTTTCCATTTTCATGGCTTCGATGACAAAAAGCGGCGTATCTTTTTCCACTTCTTCGTTTTCGGTAACCATTAGTTTTAACAATCTGCCTTGTAACGGCGCGCCAATATCATTAGCTCCGGAAGCTTTCAGGTTGGCTTCTTTCGTTGATTTTACGGAAAGATCTTTAATGACAATGTTTCGCATCTGCCCGTTAATCTGAAAATGAACTTCGCGGAAACCGTCTTCATTCGGTTCGCCCATGTGGTGGAATTTAACCATCATGTTTTTGCCTTCTTCCAGATTGATGATGAGTTCCTCGTTGGTTTTCATCGGATAGAAGAAACTTGGCGTTGGTAATTTTTCCACCTTACCGAAATACTGTCGGAATTTGTAAAACTCTTCAAAAACTTTTGGAAACATGATGTAGGATAACAAATCTTCTACTGTAAGTTTGTCGTCAAATTTCTGATGGAACAATTGCAATTCCAACTCGAAATCAATCGGTTTCAAATGTGCGTTTGGTTTTTCGGTATAGGCGATTTCATTCTTTAAAATCAGTTTTTGAAGTGCTATCGGAAAACCACCAAACGGCTGTCCTAAATCTCCTCGGAACAACTGCTTCACCGATTCCGGAAACGCCAGCGTATCGCCTTTTTCCAACACTTCGGCCGCCGTTAAATTGTTCGAGGTCATGAACAAAGCCATATCGCCCACTACTTTGGAAGATGGTGTCACTTTCACGATATCACCAAACAATTCGTTCACCACCACATAATTGTGTTTAATGGTTTCAAATTTGTCTTCCAAACCTAACGAACGGGCTTGCGGCAACAAATTCGAATACTGTCCGCCGGGAATTTCGTGGTCGTAAACCTCAGCCGTTCCGGCTTTGAGTTCACTTTCAAACGGATAATAATATTCACGCACGGCTTCAAAATAATTGGAATATTCGTTCAGTTTTTTGAGATTCATCGGGTTTTCCCTTTCCGAACCTTGCATGGCAGCCACCAAAGAATTAAAATTCGGTTGTGAGGTTAAACCGCTCATAGATGCTAAGGCAACATCAACCACATCTACACCAGCTTCAATGGCTTTCCAATAGGTTGTGGATTGGATGGAAGATGTGTCGTGTGTATGCAAATGAATCGGAATGGAAATATGTTTCTTCAATTCGGTAATCAAAACTTCGGCTGCTAAAGGTTTCAATAAACCTGCCATGTCTTTGATGGCTAACATATGCGCTCCGGCCGCTTCCAGTTCTTTAGCTAAATCGACATAATATTGCAGGTTGAATTTCTGTCTTTCCGGGTTGAGAATGTCACCCGTATAACAAATACAGGCTTCGGCAATCGCATTGGTTTTCTCCCGAACGGTTTTGATACTGAAACGCATGCCTTCAATCCAGTTCAGGGAATCGAAAATTCGGAAGACATCGATTCCGTTTTCGGCACTTTTGATGATGAACTGTTCCAAAACATTATCGGGATAAGCAGCATAACCCACCGCATTACTGCCTCTGAATAACATCTGTAACAATACGTTCGGCGCGGTTTTTCGGATCAAACGCAAACGCTCCCACGGATCTTCGTGCAGAAAACGCATCGTCACATCAAAGGTCGCGCCACCCCAAACTTCCAAAGAAAACAATTCTGGAAAATTTTTGGCAATGCCTTCAGTAACTTTTAAAATGTCGTAGTTGCGCAAACGCGTAGCAAATAGCGATTGATGTGCATCCCGTAAGGTCGTATCGGTATAAAATATTTTCTTTTCGTTTTTGATGTAGTCGATGAATTTATCCCGACCCAATTCCGTTAATAAGTCTTTCGTTCCTTTTGGATATTCCTTTTTGGTTATTTCAGGAATGATTGGGGTTCGGAATACTTTATCGACATCGAATTTGGTAACATCCGGATGACCGTTTACTTTCAATTCGGCTAAATATTTCAGCATTTTAGTACCGCGATCGTTGAAATATTCCGGATCAGGAATCGTCAATTGTGGATTCTCTTGTATGAAATTCACGGTACATTTTCCGTTGCGAAATATATCGTTGGACAAAACATTTAACAAAAACGGCATGTTGGTTTTCACACCTCGGATTCGGAATTCTTCCAAGGTTCTGCGCAAACGGTCGGAAGCGCCTTTTAAGGTTCGTCCGCTAGAGGAAACTTTTACCAGCATCGAATCAAAAAAGGGAGAAACCGTTACACCGGTATAACAATTTCCTTCGTCCAATCGGATTCCGTAACCACCGGCATTTCGATAAGCGATGATGGTGCCGTAGTCCGGTTTAAAATCGTGTTCGGTATCTTCCGTGGTGATGCGACATTGAATCGCCCAACCGTTGCATTTGATGTCTTCCTGTTTGTGGATAAAAATCTGATTGTGAGTAAGCGGATGTCCGGCAGCAATAATCAATTGCGAACGCACGATGTCGATTCCGGTAATTTCTTCAGTAATGGTGTGTTCCACCTGAATACGCGGATTGACTTCGATGAAATAAATGTTTTCGTCTTTATCGACTAGAAATTCTACGGTTCCGGCATTGCTGTAGTTCACTTCTTTGGCAATGCGCACTGCATAGCCATACAACTGCTGTTTCGTTTTTGGCTGAAGTATGGACGGCGCAATTTCAATCACTTTCTGAAAACGGCGCTGCACCGAACAATCGCGCTCGTACAAATGCACAATATTTCCGTGATTGTCTCCTAAAATCTGAACCTCAACGTGTTTCGGGTTATCGATAAATTTTTCAATGAAAATGGTATCATCACCAAAGGCTTTCAAGGCTTCTCCTTTTGCGTTTTGAAAAGCGGTTTTCATGTCTTCGGACGTTCGCACCACTCGCATCCCGCGACCACCACCACCGGCAGCGGCTTTTACCATAACCGGATAACCGATGCGTTCGGCTTCGGATAAGGCAATTTCCACTGTTGTTAAATCGATTTTGGAATCGGTAATTACTGGAATGTTTAAAGCTGTAGCTACTTTTTTGGCGGCTACTTTATCACCCAAACGCTCCATGGCTTCCGGTTTCGGACCGACGAAAATAATACCTTCTTCTTGGCAGCGACGCACAAAATCTACATTCTCCGACAGAAATCCATAGCCGGGATGAATCGCATCTACCTGATTGGCTTTCGCTACTTTAATAATGGCTTCGATATCCAAATAAGGTTTTAAGGCTTCGGTTTCGTCGCCTATCTGAAAACTCTGATCGGCTTTAAAACGGTGCAGGGAATAGCGATCTTCAAACGTGAAAATTGCGACGGTTTGAATTTTCAATTCCGTTGCGGCACGAAAAACGCGAATGGCAATTTCGCCTCGGTTGGCCACCAAAAGCTTGGTAATAGTTGTATTCTCCATAAAATGTTGTGTTGTTGTTGGTTAGTGGAAAAGCTAAAGGTATTAAATAATTTACTATGCATGCATATTAAATTAAAATAAAAAACAACTTCTACGGATTGTTGTACAGGTACACAATCTGTAAAATCACAATGATAATGGATTCAATTAGTCTTGAACAATAAAGTCTTTGGGATCTTCTTTATGAAACTCGGGTTGGATATTGACGTGGTTTATCCCGAATTTTTCATATAAAACTTCTTCTAACAAATGTAGTAAATTATTAAACTCGCTCATACGAATATCGTCAGAACAATCTAAATGGGCTTCCAAATGCAACTCTTCCTCGTTCAAATGCCAAACGTGAATGTGATGCAACTTATTAACGCCCGGAATTTTATGCACTTCTCGAACAATTTCCTTAATATCAATATGTTCCGGAGTGAAGAGCATCAGCATTTTAGTAGATTTAATCAGTAAATCGATTCCGACAACAATCAGATATACCGCAATGATTAACGTCATCACGCTGTCAATCCAGTAAATCTGAAAAAATTTCATCAATAAACCGCCCACCAAAACGGCTACGGAAGCCATCATGTCAGTTAATAAATGTAAATAAGCGGATTTCATATTCAGGTTGTGATCGGCATCTTTTTTTAATAGCAAAACTGAAATTCCGTTGGCTACAATGCCTAACAATGCCAGCCAAATAACGATTCCGGAAGCAATCTCGGTAGGTTCAAAAAAACGCAGGACAGCTTCGTAAATCAAGTAAATCGCGACTAAAACTAGAGTGAAAGCGTTGACAAAAGCCGCAATCAATTCCGCTCGTTTGTACCCGAAAGTCTGACTGATGGAGGCTTTTCTTCGGGACAATTTATGCGCCACATAACTGAACACTAAAGACAATACATCACTGAAATTGTGCAAAGCATCGGAAATCAAAGCTAAACTACCGGAAATAATTCCACCGACAACCTGCGCTAAAGTTATCAGTACGTTCAGTAAAATAGAAATGACCAAATTCTTTCCTTCTACGTTGTGTTTGTGAATCCGATGGTTGTGGTCGTGTGAATGTTCCATGAAAAAAGGTTAAAAAAATCCGATTCTTTCGAAACCGGATTTACTATACTTATTGACAGGCAATTTTGTTTACGCGAGTGGCGTGTCTTCCGCCTTCAAAATCTGTAGATAAAAAGGTTTCCACCATTTCTACCGCTTGTTTGATGTTGGTATAACGCGCCGGAATACTGATAATATTCGCATCGTTATGTTGACGAGCCAAAGCCGCAATCTCGTTTATCCAACAAAGTGCCGCACGAACGCCTTGGTGCTTGTTAGCGGTGATAGCAATTCCGTTACCGCTGCCGCAGATGATGATGCCGAAGTTGGCTTTTCCGGTTTCCACATCGTTGGCTACTGCGTGTCCAAAATCTGGATAATCCACACTGTCAAATGTGTCTGTGCCATGGTTGATAACAGTATGTCCTTGTGCTTCTAAATGCTTCACAATCGCGGCTTTGTAGTCTGGGCCGGCGTGGTCGTTTCCGATGGAGATAATCATGATGTTGTGTTTGTTTTGTTTGCAGCAAAGGTAGTTCAAACGATTTTTAAATTCGAATCGTCGTCTAACTTTTTCATAATTTCTTTAACGATTTCAATGTCATTCTGATGCACTTTCAGTTTAATCCCGCCTAAAGCTTGCGAATACATCGGTGCGATGTTCATCATGGTTTCATTTTCAAAGAAATACGGAATTTCTTGCTGTTCCAATAAATGTTTCAGCACGGTAATTTCATGCGGATAATCAAAAATAGCTACCGTTATAAAGTCGTTCATTAAAATGCTTTTGTTAAAGATACGAAAGTTATTTTTTGTATAAATCTTAGAGCTAAATTCTGATTTGTGATTTGTTATTCGTAATTTTCAGCAATTATAGAAATGACGAAATGAGTAAGAAATTCCACAAAGCCGGAAAAAAACAAAAAGATTTTTCCGCAAAGATTTTTAAGATTTTATCCCAAGACCCTAATAAAACCTTCAATTACAAACAAATAGCGGCAGCGTTAGAACTGAACGACACCAAAAGCCGCAACGAAATTATCAAAGAATTAGGTTATTTAACTTCCAAAGAAAAAATTCAGGAAGTCGAGCGCGGCAAATTCAAAATCATCGCGAAAACCGAATATTACGAAGGAACCATCGACATGACCAGCCGTAAAACCGGTTATCTGATTTCACCAGATTTGGAGCACGACGTTTTCATTCCGTTTCAAAACCTTAACCATGCGTTGGATGGCGATAAAGTACGTGCTTATGTGTACAACCGCAGAAGTTCCCGTCGACCGGAAGCCGAAGTCTTGGAAATTCTGGAACGCGCCCGAACTGAATTTGTAGGCGTTTTAGACGTGCAGAAAAACTTCGCTTTTTTAACCACTGCCAATGCTAAAATGTACACTGATATTTTCATTCCGAAAGACAAAATCGGAGAAGCAAAAGACGGTGATGTCGTTTTGGTTCGTATGGATGATTGGCCGAAAAAAGCCGACAGTCCGTTTGGTGAAGTAGTTAAAGTACTGGGAAGACCGGGCGAACACGATACTGAAATTCATGCGATTTTAGCCGAATACGGTTTGCCATACGATTTCCCGATTGAAGTGGAGGCTTATGCCAAAAAATTAGACACTTCGATTACTGCGGAAGAAATTGCCAAACGTCGCGATATGCGTGATACCTTAACGTTCACCATTGACCCGAAAGATGCGAAGGATTTTGACGATGCGCTTTCGTTCAAAGTGTTGGAAAATGGCAACTACGAAATCGGGATTCACATTGCCGATGTGTCGCATTATGTGCAGGAAGGAACTATCTTAGAAGAAGAAGCTTATAAGCGTGCTACTTCGGTTTATTTAGTCGATAGAGTAGTGCCGATGTTACCGGAAGTACTGAGTAATTTCGCCTGTTCACTGCGTCCGCATGAAGAAAAATATACGTTTTCAGCAGTTTTTGAACTGAACGATAAAGCGGAAATCTTAAACCAATGGTTCGGAAGAACAGTAACGTATTCCGATCAGCGTTTTGCGTATGAAGAAGCACAGCACATCATCGAAACCAAATCCGATACAATACCGGATGAAATCTCCTTAACCGGTGCCGCATATCAAGTACCTGCTGAAATTGTAAATGCTACGTTGAAATTAGACGAATTGGCCAAAATCATGCGAAGAAAACGTATGGCAAACGGCGCGATTTCCTTTGATAAAGTGGAAGTGAAATTCAAACTGGACGACAACGATGAACCAACCGGTGTTTACTTCAAAGTGGCGAAAGATGCGAATCATTTGATTGAAGAATTCATGTTGTTGGCGAACCGAAAAGTAGCAGAATTCATCGGAAAACAGAAAAAAACTTTCGTGTACCGTATTCACGACGAACCGAACGAAGACAAATTGATTAACCTGCAAACCGTGATTTCAAAATTCGGTTACAGCTTAAACTTTAAATCACGCGACAGTATTTCCAAATCGTTGAATACGTTGTTGGAAGATGTTAATGGTAAAAAAGAACAGAATTTAGTCGACACACTTGCCATCAGAAGTATGAGTAAGGCGGTATATTCCACAGAAAATATCGGACATTACGGTTTAGCGTTTGATTATTATTCGCATTTTACGTCTCCAATCCGTCGATATCCTGATGTGATGGCACACCGTTTGCTGCAACATTATTTAGACGGCGGTAAAAGTGTGAGCGAAGAAGATTACGAAGAAAAATGCGTACATTCCTCGCAAATGGAAAACATGGCCGCCAATGCTGAGCGCGACTCGGTAAAATACATGCAGGTTAAATACATGCAAGACCATAAAGATCAGGAGTTTTTGGGTGTAATTTCCGGAGTAACCGAATGGGGCATCTATGTGGAAATCATCGAAAACAAATGTGAAGGCATGGTGCGCATCCGTGAAATAAAAGACGATTATTACACGTTTGATGAAAAACAATATGCTTTGGTCGGTGAAATGTCACACAACCTTTTACAATTAGGTGATGAAGTCTACGTAAAAGTTAAAAACGCCGATTTGGTCAAAAAACAATTGGATTATCATTTTATCAGAAGAAACGAATAACAAACGAAATTAAATTTACCCATGAAAAAAATAGTTGCAGCCTTTTTATTAATCACCGCTTTCGGATTTGCCCAGGAAAAAACAACCCGAAATGTTGGTGATTTCACTACTGTAAAAGTATTTGACAAAATATCGGTACAGTTAATCGAAGCTTCCGAAACCAAAGTGGAATTGTCCGGAGTTCGAAGCAGTGACGTCGAATTGGTCAACAAAAACGGCGAATTAAAAATCCGCATGCCGTTTCCAAAATTGCTTAAAGGTGAAGAAGTTACGGCTATCGTATATTACAAACGTTTGGAAGGTGTAGAAGCCAGTGAAGGCGCTTATGTGTCGAGCCCGGCTACTTTTAATGCGATAGCTTTTGACGTAAATGCCAAAGAAGGTGCCGAAATCCGATTAACGTTAGACACCAAAAGAGCTACTGTAAAAGCAAGTTCCGGCGCTGTTGTGCGTTTAACCGGAAAAGCGCAAAATCAGGATATTGTGGTTTCTTCAGGAGCTATTGTAAAAGCGAGTAGTTTGGAAGGCGAACAAACTGTAGTTGTAGTCAATGCCGGAGGCGAAGCCGATGTAACCGCTACCGATTTAGTCGATGCGAAAACCCGTGCCGGCGGAACCATTACCGTGTACGGAAATCCGAAGCAGCTTAACACCAAAACCGTGGCTGGTGGGAACATCCGTCAGCATAATTTAGGGAAAGTTTCCAATTAAAAGAGTACCTTTGTAAGAATAACACCTCTTGAATGATTGAAGACATCCTGACCGGTATCCCATTAGGGTTCTTTCTCAGTTTTATGATCGGACCCGTTTTTTTTGTGCTCATAGAAACCAGTATTACCAAAGGTTTCCGTGCGGCCATGTCGTTTGATTTTGGGGTAGTTCTGGCGGATATTTTCTTCATTGCTGTGGCGTACTTCAGTAGTTACCGATTGATTCAGAGTATCAAGGATGATCCGGCTTTGTTTATTTTCGGCGGCATCATCATGTTTACGTACGGTTTGATTACCTTTTTAAAACTCCGTAAAGCGCATAAAAACATCGATCCGGACGAAGAAGTAGTGGAACTGATTAAGAAAGATTATTTCAGCTTGTTCATCAAAGGTTTTTTACTGAATTTTATCAATATTGGGGTGTTGGGATTTTGGCTGGCGATTATCATTGCTTTCGGTCCGAAACTCGATATGGAAACGTCAAGAATGGTTATTTTCTTCTCGGCAGTGTTGGGTGCTTATTTGGTAACCGATATTGGTAAAGTGCTTTTGGCGAAACAATTGCGCAGTAAATTAACGCCAACCAACATTATCAAAGTCAAAAAGATCAGCAGTATTTTATTGATTATTTTCGGATTGGTGCTGATGCTGCAAGGCTGGTTCCCAAAAGAAAAAGAGTTTGTAAAAGATACGCTTGAAAAGATTGAAGAAAAAGCACAATAGAGCAGCCGAAAGGTTGCTTTTTTTATTTTCTCAAAACCATAAAAACAAAAACCTTCAGGGAAACTTGAAGCTTTTAGGGCATCGCCTAAGTAGTTTTTCTTAAAATTACCACATAAAAAAAGAGCTACTTTTTCAAGTAACTCTTTTCGAGGCATCGCCCGGATTCGAACCGGGGTAGACGGTTTTGCAGACCGCTTCCTAGCCACTCGGACACGATGCCATTGTTATGGACGGCAAATATAGAATATTTTTTTATAGTTGCAAAGCCGCAGAGTTGTAAAGTTTTTAAAGAAATGTATTCTTTTAACTGCGGTATTCCTCCATTTGAACGGTAACTGCTTCAACATCACCACCAATAGGCGGATTGATTTTCGAAACACCAACCACGATTCTGGAAACGGCCGGAATTTCTTTGAAAATACGCGCAATGATGCGTTGGGCCACATGCTCGAGTAATTTAGAGCGAATCGCCATTTCTTCCACTACGATGGTATTCAGATGGACGTAATCTACCGTATCGGAAAGTTCATCCGAAAAGGACGACTTGCGCAAATCGGTTTTAATTTCCAAATCTACTGTATAATCACTGCCTATTTTGCCTTCTTCCAACAAACAACCATGGTAGGAAAAAGTTCTGATATTTTTCAACTTAATAACGCCCATACAACTCTTTTACAGTCATTTTCAAAATTTCAGATTTTCAAATTGACTAATTAAACTTATCTTTGCTAAAATTACATAAAATCTATGTCAACGAAAGAAAAATCATTGAATTTTATAGAGCAAATCATTGAAGACGATTTAAAAAATGGTTTGCCGAACGATAAATTACGTTTCCGATTTCCGCCAGAACCGAATGGGTATTTACATGTTGGTCACGCGAGTGCGATTTGTTTGAACTTCGGTTTGGGAATTGATTATCAGGCGCCGGTTAATCTGCGTTTTGACGATACCAATCCTTCCAAAGAAGAGCAGGAATATGTTGACGCAATCAAACGCGACGTTACTTGGTTAGGTTTTGAATGGGATAGAGAATGTTACGCTTCGGATTATTTTCAGGAGTTGTACGACTGGGCTGTGGTTTTAATTCAAAAAGGAAAGGCTTATGTTGACAATTTGTCTTCCGAAGAAATGGCCAAACAAAAAGGAACGCCAACCCAACCCGGAACCAACAGCCCGAACCGCGACCGTTCCGTGGAAGAAAATCTGGAACTTTTCAGTAAAATGAAAAACGGAGAATTTCCTAACGGTTCGTACGTTTTGCGTGCTAAAATCGATATGGCTTCTCCCAACATGCTGATGCGTGACCCGATTATGTACCGCATCATGCATGAACATCACCACAGAACCGGTGGCCAATGGTGTATCTATCCGATGTACGACTGGGCGCACGGTGAAAGTGATTATATGGAACAGATTTCCCATTCGCTTTGTACGTTGGAGTTTTTGCCACACCGCGAATTGTACGATTGGTTTTTGGATAACATTTACGACACAAGTAAGGTTCGTCCGAAGCAGCGTGAATTTGCCCGTAGAAACTTGTCCCATACCGTTGTTTCCAAACGTAAATTGTTACAATTGGTTCAGGAAGGACATGTTACGGGCTGGGACGATCCGCGTATGAGTACGATTTCCGGCATGCGTCGTCGTGGGTATCCGCCTATGGCAATCCGTAACTTCGCGAATACGATCGGAATTGCAAAACGTACCAATTTAATCGACGTTTCGTTGTTAGAATTCTGTGTTCGGGAAGAATTGAACAAAACTGCTCCCCGTGTAATGGGTGTTTTAGATCCGGTAAAACTGGTGATTACCAACTATCCGGAAGATAAAACCGAATGGTTGGAAGCGGAAAACAATCCGGAAGAAGAAGTAATGACGTATCGTCAAGTCCCTTTTTCAAAAGAATTGTACATCGAAAGAGAAGATTTTCAGGAAGAAGCAAACAAGAAGTTTTTCCGATTGACGTTGGGCACGGAAGTGCGTCTGAAAAATGCTTACATCATCAAAGGAGAATCGGTAGTAAAAGATGCTAACGGAAACATTATAGAAATTCACGCGACTTACGACACTGACAGCCGAAGCGGAAGCGGAAGCGAAGCCAGCATGCGTAAGGTAAAAGGAACGATTCATTGGGTTTCGGTACCGCATGCCATTGAAGCAGAAGTTCGTATATACGACCGTTTGTTCACGCACGAAAATCCGGATGGAGATAAAGAAGTGGATTTCAAAACGTACATCAACCCGAATTCCTTGAAAACTATCACCGGCTATTTAGAACCGAGTTTGCAAACCGCTCAGGATGGTGACCAAGTTCAGTTTCAGCGTTTAGGGTATTTTTGTGTGGATCGCGATTCGACTTCGGCTAAAATTGTTTTCAATAAAACGGTTGGCCTTCGTGATACTTGGGCGAAAGTTGAATCTAAAGAAGAATAAAAACACCATAGTTCTTATCAATACAAAATCCGCTTCACCGCGGATTTTTTTATTATTTAATTTAAATATCGATTATTTTAAATTCATAGTTTTTGCTTATTGAAATCGTCTTTTATATTTTAATTTAAATGAAGAATAATTCCAACTACAACTAAACTCATCATTCTTAAAAGAACATGGTTTAAATGGATTTTAAAGCCGTTTTAAGATTTTTAAAGAAAGTATTAACGAGATCTTAACGGAAAACCGGTTTTTGTTTTCGTAAGTTTATAAGTATTAATTTAAAAATACAACGTTATGTCAAACAACACGGGAAATACTTTATTGGCACTTTTAGCCGGTGCAGCAGTAGGAGCAGGGATCGGAATTTTGTTTGCTCCGGATAAAGGTTCGAAAACCAGAAAGCGAATTAAGGATGGTTTTGATCAGGAGAAAGAACATCTGAAAGAAAAATTCAACGAAGCTTCCGATCAGTTGAAATCAAAATTTTCGAAAGCCAAAGTCGATTTGGAAAAAGAATTCGAACATCTGATTACCCAAACCGATCATAAAAAAGAAGAAGTCATCGAAGCTTTGGAAAAAAAACTAGCCGAACTGAAAAAACAATCGGCTGCAACCAAATAGCCTATGCCATTTGATCATCTTAAAGAAAATACCGAAGAATTACAGGAAAAATTAAAGAATGTCGTCGACAGTAATGTGGCATACTACAAACTATGGTTGTTTAAAGTTGCTACAAAATCTACGGTTACCACCTTGAAAATTCTTTTGGTTGGCTTGTTTCTGACGTTGTTCCTGCTATTTGCGTCAGTGGCTTTCGCTATGTTTTTGAGTGACATTTTCCAGAGTTACAGCTTAGGCTTTTTAGCGGTAAGCGGTATTTACTTGTTGTTGGCCTTACTGATTTATCTGTTGAAAGATACGCTGTTTGAGAAAAGCATCCTTGAAAAATTTTCCAAAATCTTTTTTAACGAATAACCATGGAAAAGAAAATCTATACTTCGTACGAAGAAATCGACCGCGATTTGGAGATTCTGAAACTCCAGAAAGATATCGATTATAAAAAATTATCCCTATCGGTAGAAAAAACCGTGGATAGTTTTACACCCGGAACCATGTTACAAAATGTAATCGGAAATGTAGGTAATGCGATAAACAAGTATGATTTGTTGCAAAAAATTGTACTTCCTTTTTTGGTACGTCGTTTTATGAAATAAAAAAAGAGGACTTTCGACCTCTTTCTTTTACTATTATGCTTCCGGATTGGTTGGCGTATCTTCAATACCAAAACCTTCGTTAGCCTGTTGCGCTTTGTTGCTTTTCTTAGTTGAACTTGCTTTTTTCATAGCTTCTCCTACCTGATTACTCGCTGCAAATGAAACGACCATGTTGTTCAACATATCGCTGGCTGCTTGCGGGGAATTCGGTAATAAAATCAAGTTAGAATTCGTATCGGCACCAACAGCTTGTAACGTATCGTAGTGCTGAGTCACCACAATTAAAGCCGAAGCTTCCTGAGAATTGATCCCCACATCATTCAACTGATTCACCGATTCTACCAAACCACGTGCAATTTCACGACGCTGATCGGCAATACCCTGACCTTGTAAACGCTTACTTTCCGCTTCAGCTTTGGCTTTCGCAACGATACGGATACGTTGTGCTTCTGCTTCGTATTCAGCAGCGGTTTTTTCACGGTCTGCGGCGTTGATACGGTTCATCGCGTGTTTTACCTGCGTATCCGGATCAATATCGGTTACTAAAGTATTGATGATATCATAACCGTACGTCATCATCGCTTCGTTTAATTCGCGTTTTACAGCGATTGCGATATCGTCTTTACGAACGAAAACGTCGTCTAAGATTAATTTTGGTACTTCGGCACGTACTACATCAAATACATACGACGTAATCTGATCGTGCGGATATTCCAATTTATAAAACGCATCGTACACTTTCTCCTGAATTACTTTAAACTGTACCGATACTTTCATTTTCACGAAAACGTTGTCTTTGGTTTTGGTTTCAATTACGACATCCAACTGTTGGATACGCAAATTCACGCGTCCGGCGATGCGGTCAAAAACCGGAATCTTCAGTTGTAAACCCGATTGACGAATACTGTTGAACTTTCCGAAACGCTCTACCACCACAGCAGTTTGCTGTTTCACGGTAAAAAAGGCTGCGAACAAAATAAAAAGTCCGAAAACGATAAAAATTGGAAATGCTATCATAAAAAATAGTTTATAGATTTTATAAGATTATACGCAAGATTGCTAAAATTGTTACAAATACTTTAAAAATAAGTTTACATTTGCCGAAATTTTTAAACAAATGAAAAAAGCCCTCAGTTTACTATTTGCTTTATTTTCAATGGTTTCAATCGCACAACACGGCTATCGTGACGGAAACCGTATTGGAATTTACGGCGGTGTTAATCATACGTCTTTATTTACTTCGGATTTCAATACCAAACCCGAATTAGGCTGGTCTGCCGGAATGCAGGTTCGAGGAAATTACTACAACGATTTCAGCATGATTTTCGGAATGCAGTTTTCGGAAAATAATTTTTCAGTGGAAACAACTTCACCTTTATTGCAAAAAGAAGACGTGAAATGTAAAATCATGGGTGCTCAAATTCGCTTATTATTGAGTTATAATTTAGTGAAAGACCATGTTTCGTTAGATTTTGGTCCGGTGTTGCAAATCAACGACAAGATAAAATTTCAGGACAAATATAAAAACAATGTCTTGACGGAATCTGCTTTAACGGTTGATCAAATTAAAGAGATTACCAAAATCAACGGTAATATTTATGTAGGTATAGCTGCCGGAAACCGACGTGTTCGTGCTTTGATCAATTACCAATATGGTGTCAACAATATTTTGAATAATCTGAATAAAGAAGATGATTTAAAACTTTTAAACGGAGGAAGTTTCAAAGGTAATATTGGCGTGATAACGGGTCAGGTGTTATTCAACTTATAATAAAAAACGCTCCGCAAATGGAGCGTTTTTCTTTTTTATAAACTTGCAATCGCTTTTTGCAATCGCTTAATCGTTTCCTCTTTTCCGATCATTTCTACGATATCAAAAAGATGTGGTCCTTTCAAAGCGCCAACCAAACTCAAACGGAACGGCTGCATCACTTTCCCCATTCCAATTTCATTTTTCGTCATCCAGTCTTTGACAATGGTTTCGATGTTTACGGAAGTGAAATCATCAATATTTTCTACTACCGAAATCAATTGCTGCATCAAACCTGGCGTTTCTTCTTTCCAGTTTTTAGCGGCTTTTTCATCATAAGAAGTTGGCGCTACAAAAAAGAAATCACTCAATTCATAGAAATCCGTTACAAAAGTAGCGCGTTCTTTTACCGAAGCTACTACTTTGGTTACATAAGTCATATCAGTTGTAATTCCTTGTTTCTGAAGCATCGGAAGAAATTTTTCAGCCAACGAAACATCCGATTGTAGTTTCAGATAATGTTGGTTGAACCATTTGTTTTTTTCCGGATCAAATTTTGCACCGGCTTTATGGACGCGGTTCAAATCGAATTTTTGTACCAATTCTTCCAACGAAAATAATTCCTGATCGGTACTGTCGTTCCAACCTAATAACGCTAAAAAGTTGACCACTGCTTCCGGAAAGAAACCTTTTTCACGATAACCAGATGATGTTTCACCAGAAATCGGATCGGTCCAATCTAATGGAAATACCGGGAATCCTAATTTATCACCGTCGCGTTTGGATAATTTTCCGTTGCCTACCGGTTTTAAAATTAATGGTAAATGTGCAAATTCCGGAGCTTCCCAACCAAAAGCTTTGTATAACAATTCATGTAATGGGAGAGAAGGCAACCATTCTTCCCCGCGAATTACATGGGAAGTTTCCATTAAATGGTCATCAACGATATTCGCCAAATGATACGTTGGCATCCCGTCACTTTTAAACAATACTTTATCATCTAATAAATTGGTATCGAATTTAATATCGCCACGAATGATGTCTTTTAAATGTAAAGTTTCATTCACAGGTGTTTTGAAGCGGATTACATATTCTTTACCGTTAGCGATACGTTCAGCTACTTTATCAGCCGCAACTGTTAAAGAATTGTCTAAATGTTCGCGAACCGTATGATTGTAAATGAATGTTTTTCCTTCTTCTTCTGCATTTTTTCGCAACTGATCCAAATCATCAGCGGTATCAAATGCGTAATACGCCCAACCGGAATTAATCAACTGGTCGGCATATTGTTTGTACAAGTCTTTGCGCTCGCTCTGACGGTATGGTCCGAATTTTTCGTTTTTACCTACAGTTTCATCCGGTGCGATGCCTAACCATTCCAAAGCTTCCATAATATACGTTTCGGCTCCGGGAACAAAACGGTTCTGATCGGTATCTTCTATTCGCAAATAAAAAGTTCCGCCGTGTTTTTTAGCAAACAAATAATTAAATAAAGCAGTACGAACACCACCAATATGTAAAGGTCCGGTTGGACTAGGTGCAAAACGCACACGTACAGGTCTGGCCATTTTTTAAAATTTTAAGCAAAGATACTTTTAAGTTTAGAGTTACACCTTTTAGGATTACAGTTTTTTTAAAAGATTTGCTATTATCAACAATTGTTAATTTTCGTAAAGGTTGTATAACTGCTTCATTTTAAAAGAGATGCTGCATATTTAGCTTTAAAAAGGAATTCTAATAATGGAAAAATTAACAGTAAAATTTAAAAAACTGATACTAATTTAACAGCAATAATTAGGAATGTTAATTAAAAATAAAGAATCGCTGAAATACAGGCTTTTACCGATTAACAACTTTTGTTAACAACTTTGGATAGAATCTGACAACTGTTTTTGGGTTACTATTCTTTTTTTACTAATCAAAAATGAGATTGAAAAAAGCAAGGGATGTTTTTAAAATTTCTTTAGAATTTATCAAATGTATTTTTGGATTTATTAACATAAAATTTAGAGTTTACTTATTCATACTTTCCGCTTAAACCGAATTGTAAACAACTGTTGATAACTTAAAATTTACATTTGATTTACAATAAATTAGTGCTAAATAAACCTGTTGATAATTCGGTATAAAAAAGCATAAGTAAACTTCCTACTGGTTTTCAATAAAGTTATTTCTACTATTAACAGCTAATAATAATCAACAAAAAAATTAAATTTTAAATTTCTTCTTTTTTATTTATTTAATGATTGTTGAAAACAAGTGTCTTCCAAAAATTAATTTGGAGTTTAACGAATTTTAAAGTTTTGGATTGGCTTTAAAATTGTAATTTTATCGGTTATAAGCTAAACAGCAGATTTTGGAAAACAAAAATGTCATCTTTCAGAAACTGGAAGCCTTTATCAAGAAGTTCTATACCAACGAATTACTCAAAGGTACGTTGCTTTTTATTGGTTTAGGCTTATTGTATTTTCTGGCCACTTTGCTCGTGGAACATTTTCTATGGCTACAACCCAAAGGGAGGACCGTGCTGTTCTGGCTTTTTGTTGGTGTAGAAGTTTTTCTGTTGTTCCGATTTATTTTGTTTCCGATTTTTAAATTGTTCAAATTACAAAAAGGAATCAATTATACCGAAGCTTCTCAAATCATCGGAAATCACTTTTCAGAAGTAAGCGACAAACTGACGAATTTCCTGCAATTGAATTCCCAGGAAAATCCTTCGGAACTTTTGGTAGCTTCTATTGAACAGAAAGCCGCTAATTTAAAGCCAATTCCATTTAGTAATGCTATTAATTATAAGAAAAATTCGAAGTATCTTCCGTATGCAGTTTTTCCACTTTTAGTACTTTCTGCTTTTCTTTTTAGTGGTAATTCGAATGTGATTACTCAAAGTTTCAGTAGAGTTGTGCATTATCAAACCCAATTTTCTCCGCCAGCTCCTTTTTCGTTCGAACTGGTGAATCCTATTTTAACTTCAGAACAAGGAAAAGACTACTTATTACAAGTAAAAACGGTTGGAAAAGTAATCCCGGAAAATGCACTGATTCGAATTGGCGAAGAAAGTTACTATTTAGAATCCGTTCAACCCGGAGTGTTTCAATATCGTTTTGAGAAACCGGTGAAAGATGTTGCTTTTCATTTGGAAGCCAATTCTGTAAGTTCCAAAGAGTATACCTTGGAAGTAGTTGCCGTTCCTACCATCGTTAATTTTGAAATGGAATTGCGTTTTCCTTCTTATTTACATAAAAAAAGTGAAATCATTCAAGGAACGGGAAATGCTATAGTACCCGAAGGAACACAAGTGATTTGGAAAATGAAAGCTTTGGCTACCAGTTCCGTTCAGTTGGCATCGGATAAAACAATCATGAATTTCAAACCATCCGAAACAGGTTTTGAATTAGCTAAAACTATTTTACAAAATACTGATTATCAAATTATTACTTCCAATTCTAAAGTAAAGAATTATGAAAAATTACAATACCAGTTGAGTATTGTAAAAGATCAGTATCCGACTATTGCCGTTGAAACTGCTCCGGATTCGCTTCGTTTAAAAAACAATGTAATTATTGGAAAAGTTTCAGATGATTACGGTTTGACGAAATTACATGTTGTCTTTTTTCCGAAAGACAAACCTAACGAGTTGCGACGTGGTTCTATAGCTGTTAAAAATGCTGCTTTCGATCAGTTTGTCTATGCTTTTCCAAGTGGATTGCAAATTCAGCCTGGTGTGGATTATGATTATTATTTTGAAATTTTCGACAATGATGCAATTCATAATTTCAAAAGTGCTAAATCATCGGTGTTTTCACATCGCGAATTAACGGAACAAGAGCAAGAACAACAGAATTTACAAGAGCAGAATTCGAATATCAACAGTCTTGAAAAATCGATTAAGAATCAAGACAAGCAGTTATCAGAATTGGATAAACTGCAAAAGATGGGAAAAGAGAAAACGAATTTAGATTTTAAAGATCAGAAAAAAGTACAGGATTTTATCAACCGTCAGAAACAGCAGGATGAGTTGATGAAAGAGTTTTCTATAAAATTAGAAGAAAATTTAGAGCAATTCAATCCGGAAAAGAAAGACGAATTCAAAGACGAACTTTTAAAACGTTTGGATAAAAACGAAAAGGAAATTGAAAAGAACGAGAAGCTTTTAAAAGAATTGGATGAATTAACCAAGAAACTAAAAGAAGAAGAACTCTTTGAAAATGTTGATAAACTGAAGCAAAATACTAAAGATCAAACTAAAAGTTTAGAGCAATTGGTAGAGTTGACCAAGCGTTTTTATGTAGATAAAAAAGCGGAACAAATCGCCAATAAGTTGGATGAATTATCTAAGAAAGAAGATAAACTTTCTGAAAGCAAAGACAACAATGCTAAAGAACAAAACGAGATCAACAAACAATTTGAGGATATTCAGAAAGAGTTGCAGGAGTTGGATAAGGAAAACGAAGAGTTAAAAGCTCCGATGGATATTCCGAATGATAAGCAAGAGCAAGAAGATATTCAGAAAGATTTAGAAAAAGCTTCCGACGAATTACAAAAACAAAATGCTTCAAAAGCCAAACCGAAGCAAAAATCAGCTGCTCAAAAAATGCAGCAAATGAGTCAGAAAATGCAAGCTTCGATGGAAAGTGGCGATATGGATCAAATGCAGGAAGATGTCAAAATGTTACGTCAGATTTTAGATAACCTTTTAGCGTTTTCTTTCAGTCAGGAAGATTTGATGAATAATTTTAAATCAACTACGAATCGCGCCGTTGGTTTTAATAAGTTTTTAAAGAAACAACAAGATTTAAAAAATCAGTTCAAACATATTGATGACAGTCTTTTTGCTATCTCGCTTCGCAATCCTAAAATATCAGAATCTATTACGAAAGAAGTGGGTAACGTGCAATACAACGTCGATAAATCCATTGATAATTTTGCGGATAATAACATCGGTAAAGGGGTTTCACATCAGCAATATACGATAACTTCTTCCAACAGATTAGCCGATTTTTTAAGTGATGCAATGAATCAGATGCAATCGGAAATGATGATGCAGATGCAAGGTCAGGGCCAAGGGAAAGGAAAACCAAAACCTGGTCAAGGTCAAGGAATGCAGTTACCGGACATTATTAAAAAACAAGAAGGTTTGTCTCAAAAAATGAAAGACGGGATGAAACCTGGAGAGCAACAAGGTAATAAACCTGGCGAAAAGAATCCGGGACAAAAAGGGGGTCAACAAGGGCAAAATGGTGAGGATGGAGAAGGGGATGCTGGTCGCTTATTAGAAATCCTTAAAGAACAGCAACAATTACGCGATGCTTTACAAAAGTCTCTTGAGAAAAATGGCATGGGCGGAAGTGGTCAGAATGCTTTACAACAGATGAAAGATATCGAAAAGCAATTGTTGAATAAGGGTTTTAAAAATGAAACCCTTCAGAAGATGCTGAATTTAAAACATGAACTTTTAAAATTAGAGAAAGCCATTCAACAACAAGGGGAAGAAAACAAAAGACAATCGCAAACCAATAAAAAGGATTTTCAAAGTCAAGGATTGCCAATTTCACCTGCTTTAAAAGAATATTTAAACAGTGTTGAAATATTAAACCGACAAAGCTTACCTTTGCGCCCGAATTTTAATCAAAAGGTGCAAACCTATTTTAAATCAAATGATTAGTTTTAATTACGAAACCGACTTTGCGTTGGAGAATGAAGCTGCGTATGAAAATTGGATTTCACGCGTAATTGACTCTGAGAACAAAGAATTGGGTGAGATAAGTTATATCTTCTGCGACGATGAATATTTACATAAAATCAACGTGGAGTACCTTAATCACGATGATTTAACTGATATCATTAGTTTTGATTATTCTGAAAGTAATATCTTACATGGAGATATTTTTATTTCTATAGAAAGAGTTAAGGATAATGCTACTGATTTTAAAGTTGCTTTCGATGACGAATTAAAACGTGTTATCATTCATGGTATTTTGCATTACTGTGGATACAAGGATAAGTCAGATGTAGATGCGCAATTAATGCGTAGCAAAGAAGATGAAAAAGTTACAATGTTCCACGTGGAACATTAATTAAAAAATAAAGTTTGAAACAGTAAAATGTTTCACGTGGAACAATGAGTTTATTTCAAGATGTATATGATGTAATTGTAGTGGGAGCGGGTCATGCTGGTTCGGAAGCTGCTGCTGCTGCTGCCAACATGGGCTCAAAAACATTATTGGTTACAATGAGTTTGCAGAACATTGCCCAAATGTCTTGTAATCCTGCTATGGGAGGAATTGCAAAAGGACAAATTGTTCGTGAGATTGATGCGTTGGGTGGTTATTCCGGAATTGTTTCCGATAGAACAGCGATTCAATTCAAGATGTTGAACAAATCCAAAGGTCCTGCGATGTGGTCGCCACGAGTGCAATCGGATCGTATGCGGTTCGCTGAGGAATGGCGAACCATGTTGGAGCAAACTCCCAATCTTGATTTTTACCAGGAAATGGTTTCCGGTCTTTTAACCGAGAATGGAAAAGTTACTGGAATTCGAACTTCGTTGGGAATTGAAATAAAAGCTAAATCGGTGGTATTAACCAACGGTACTTTTTTAAATGGTTTGATTCACATCGGAGAAAAACAATTCGGTGGAGGTAGAGCTGGAGAAAGTGCCGCGTATGGAATTACGGAAGATTTAGTAAAATTAGGTTTCGAAGCCGGACGTATGAAAACCGGAACCCCACCACGTGTTGATGGTCGTTCGTTGGATTATTCTAAAATGGAACCACAACCGGGAGATACAAATCCAAATAAATTCTCTTATTTAGGACTTACCAAACCGCTTTCGGTGCAACGCGATTGTCATATGACCTATACTTCGGAATTAGTCCACGATTTATTACGTGAAGGTTTTGATCGTTCGCCGATGTTCAACGGTAGAATCAAAAGTTTAGGACCACGTTATTGTCCGTCTATCGAAGATAAAATCAATCGTTTCGCAGATAAGGAACGTCATCAGTTGTTTGTAGAACCGGAAGGATGGAATACAGTTGAAGTTTACGTAAACGGATTTTCTACTTCGTTACCAGAAGATGTGCAATACAAAGCTTTGAGTTCTGTGGCTGGTTTTGAAAAAGTAAAATTCTTCCGTCCTGGTTATGCGATTGAATACGATTATTTTCCACCGACGCAATTGAGACATACTTTAGAAACGAAATTAGTCGAAGGTTTATATTTCGCGGGACAGATTAACGGAACCACTGGTTACGAAGAAGCGGCATCCCAAGGTTTGATGGCCGGAATCAATGCTTCGCTAAAAGTACAAGGCCGTGATCCTTTCATCTTGAAAAGAAACGAAGCCTACATCGGTGTTTTAATTGACGACCTAATTACCAAAGGAACGGAAGAACCCTATCGTATGTTTACTTCCAGAGCAGAATACAGAACTTTACTTCGTCAGGACAATGCGGATTTCCGTTTGACACCAATGGCATATGAAATTGGTTTAGCCAAAGAAGACCGTTTGCGCACCATGGAAAAGAAACGCGATGAATCGGATGCTTTTGTAACATTCTTCAAAGAAACTAGTGTGAATCCGAAAGAGGCTAATCCAATTTTAGAAGAAAAAGGTTCTTCACCTATGGTTCAACCCGATAAAATGTTCAAAGTTTTTTCCAGACCCCAATTGGAATTGGAAGATATTTTGCGTTTCGAAGAGGTTCAAAAATACATTCAGGAAAATAACTTAGAGGAAGAAGTAATAGAGCAAGCCGAAATTCAAGTGAAATATTCGGGGTACATTGAAAAAGAAAAAAACAACGCCGATAAATTAAATAGGCTGGAAGATTTAAAAATCCGTCCGGACTTCGATTATGATTTGGTCAAATCCATTTCGCATGAAGCCCGTGAGAAACTGAAAAAAATCAAACCGGTTACCATTTCGCAAGCATCGAGAATTTCCGGAGTTTCACCAGCGGATATTTCAATTCTTCTAATTCACATGGGAAGATAATATGTTTACAGTCCCAGTCTCAGTGAGCTGATTTTTATTGTTTACTGCATACTGAACACTGAATATTAGAAATGTTCCACGTGAAACTACGGTGCGAAGCCTTATCAATAAAGCGATTAGTAAAAAAATAAAATATATTAATGCAATTTTCAACCGAAAACGTTTTTATCCAAGTTAAAGATCATTCCGTATCTGGCGAGCAGTTTGAATTGCTTTTGGATGAAGAATTACAATTACTGAAAACCCATCCGCAGCCCACTTTGGAAAAACTTCCGAGTTATTACGAAAGCGATGATTATATTTCACATACCGATGGAAAACGTTCGTTGTTTGAAAAAGTGTACCATATTATCAAACGGAAAGCCATCCGTGATAAAGTTACTTTAATTACCAAACAGCAACCAAAAAAAGGAAGCTTATTAGATATCGGAGCCGGAACCGGAGATTTTTTATCCGAAGCCAAAAATCAAGGTTGGTCAATTACCGGAATCGAACCTAACGAAAAAGCCAAGCAAAGCGCCATTGCAAAAGGAGTTAATTTTGCAGCAAATTTAGAAGCTTTAGAAAACCATTCGTTCGATGTGATTACGATGTGGCACGTTTTAGAACACGTTCCGGATTTGGAAAAACAAATTCAGGAATTGAAACGATTGCTGAAACCCTCAGGAACAATTATTATCGCCGTTCCTAATTTCATATCGTTTGACGCGCAACATTACGGAAAATTTTGGGCGGCTTATGATGTGCCTCGTCATTTATGGCATTTCTCTAAAACGGCCATTGAAAAACTTTTTAATAAAGAAGATATTGAATTGAAGAAAGTTTTACCGATGGTTTTTGATAGTTTTTATGTATCGCTTTTATCCGAAAAATACAAAACTGGAAAAATGAATTTCTTTGCCGGATTTTGGATCGGTTTGCGCTCTAATATAAAAGCAAAGCAAAATTTAGAGTTTTCTTCGCATATTTATGTATTAGAAAACGCTAAAAAGTAAAATAAAACGATTCTTTAAATGATTTTAGACTAAAACATCAGATAATAATGCTTGTTTTTTAGAATGGCTTAAATCGAATTTATGAACGCTTGTTTTAATAATCGAATTTTATATTATATTTTTAAACGATAAATAATATTTATTATATAAAATAAGAGGATAAAGTTGTGAAATTCTGCTGAAAATTAGCATCTTTGACTTCTTGTTTAAAAAATTGAATTTTTACAAATAAATTTTAATGAAAATGAAAAAAGTGATTTTACTTTCCATGGTTACTTTAGCCATGATTTCTTGTAATAAAGAAACACAAGCTGTTGAAAAAGTTAAAACGGCTTATATCGATACTTCAAAATTGTTGGAAGAAAATAACGAAGCGAAAGATATCGAAGAAAAATACAAAGTGAAATCCGAAGAAATGGGTCGCGAATTGCGTGCCGAAGCAAGTCGTTTTCAAAATGAAGCTGCTTCTTTCCAACAAAATGCTATGGCAAAAGGTCAGGCTTGGGCTCAGGCAAAAGGTGCTGAATTGCAAAAACGCGAGCAGGAATTAGGCATGAAACAACAAGCGATGTTACAAACTTTACAGCAAGAAAGCGGTAAAGAAATGGACAGTTTGGTAAAACGCATCAAAGATTACGTAAAAGATTACGGTAAGAAAAACGGTTACGATTACATCTACGGAACAGGAGATGCTGCTACGGTTTTATATGCTAAAGAAGCTTACGATATCACAACAACCATTTCTAAAGAACTGAACGACAAGTATAAAGGTTCTGAAAAGAAAGAAGAAGCTCCGAAAGAAGAAGCAAAAAAATAATGAAAAGCCCTCAACCGAGGGCTTTTTTTATACCTTTACTTTTTAAACTATACGCCACGTGGAACAAATTTTATCACCCGCCGATTACACTTTACGGTTCATCAACCAAACCAATCAATCTATTTTTCTCACCGGAAAAGCCGGTACTGGAAAAACCACTTTACTGCGAGAAATCCTTAGCTCGACGCATAAAAATACTATTGTTGTAGCTCCAACTGGGATTGCAGCGCTGAATGCCGGTGGCGTAACCATCCATTCGATGTTTCAGTTGCCGTTTGCCACTTTTCTTCCAGATGCCAAAGATGTTCCCGCTTTCACAGATACTTTACGGTTTGAAAATCAGGTGTCTTTAACCCGACATTTTAGTATGAATGCGACCAAGCGCTCGGTGTTAAGAAACCTTGAATTATTGATTATTGACGAAGTCAGTATGCTGCGAGCCGATGTGTTGGATGCCATGGATTTTATGCTTCGGAAAGTACGTCATAACGAACAGCCTTTTGGTGGCGCACAGGTTTTATTTATAGGGGATTTATTACAATTACCACCCATTGTGAAGCCGGAAGAATGGTTCCATCTCAAAAAATATTACGCCGGAATGTTTTTCTTTCATTCGCATGTGGTGCAGCGTTTTCCGCCGTTGTATATTGAATTGGATAAGATTTACAGACAAACGGACGACCGATTTATTTCGGTTTTGAATCACCTTCGGAACAATCAGATTGCAAAAGAAGATGTTGCTGTTTTAAATCAATTTGTACAGCCGGATTTCGATTTCAAAACTAACAAAGGTTATATCACACTCACGACGCATAATGCCAAAGCCGATGCGATGAATGCCGATGCTTTGCAGGAATTGAACGGAAAAAAATACACCTTTCTGCCAGAAATTGTAGATGATTTTCCCGAGAAAATTTTCCCAATTGATGAAAAACTGGAATTGAAAGTAGGCGCACAAGTCATGTTTGTCAAAAACGATCTGTCGTTTGAGAAGCGCTATTTTAACGGAAAAATGGGCGTAATTAAAACTTTATCGGAAAAAGAAATCATTGTATTCTTTCCAGAAGAGAACCAATCGATCGAAGTAGAGCGCTACGAATGGCAGAACATCCGCTACAAAGTCAATCAGAATACGAAGGAAATCGAAGAAGAGCTTTTAGGCACTTTTACGCACTATCCAATTAAACTGGCCTGGGCGATAACTGTTCATAAAAGCCAAGGTTTGACATTCGATAAAGCTGTGTTAGATGTAAGCCGGGTTTTTGCCCCCGGACAAGCCTACGTAGCACTTTCCCGTTTACGTTCGTTAGAAGGGCTTATTTTGCTCTCTCCGCTCAAATTGAATGGCATTGCTTCCGATGAAGAAGTGTTGCAATATGCGAATCAGAAAGCGACTACGGCTGTTTTGGAGCAGTCACTATCGGTAGAAACCAAAAAATTTATTCTTAAGAGTTTGATTTTCAGCTTCGATTTTAAAAATGTAACTCAGGAATGGCGTAATCATCTCTACAGTTACAATCAGGAAGCACCAAAATCGCCAAAACGCAAACATCAGGAATGGGCGAAGAGCAATTACGAAAGTTTGGCAGCATTGGAAAATCCGTCTGAGAAGTTTCAGAGTCAGCTGTATAAATTGTTTTTAACGGATCCAATCGATTTTGAGTTCATTCGTCAGCGTGTTGAGGCGGCCTACGATTATTTTTTCAAACCTTTAGATTTACTGGTGGAAGAATTGTTGCTGAAACTGGAAGAAATCAAACGGACCAAAAAAGTAAAAACCTTCTATGAAGAACTTTTGGTGTTGGAAGAATGGCAGATTAAAACCGTTTTACAGCTGAAGAAAATCAAATTGCTCATTCAAATTGTTTCGGAAGGTAAAACCATTTCCAAAGACAATTTAAAACTGGAAGAAGCGAACTATTACAAAATCAATAAATTGGTTACCGTAGCCGAACGTTTTCGTCAAGAACACGCTACTTTAGTGGAAGCAGAGGAAGACGCGTCCTATTACGGAGACGCTATAAAAAAACCAAAAGCGCCCAAAAAAGCCACCATCGAAGAAACGTTAGAACTTTGGAAACAAAACTTATCCATACATGAGATTGCAAAACGACGCAAACTTACAGCGGGTACGATTTTTTCACATTTTACGAAACTCATTCAGCAAGATATGGTCGAATTGTCCGATTTACTTCCGGAAGAAAAATTGTCGGCCTTACAGAAAGCGTTTAAAAACTATGAAGGTGAAAGTTTAGGTGAACTCAAAGATCAACACGGCGATGCGTTTACCTGGGACGAATTGCGATTGTATAAGGCGAGTTTGGGAAAGTAAACCAAACGTTATTACTTTATGTTCAATCCCTAAGAAGATTTAATCTGCCCAAATGCCTTTTTCTACCTCAATTTTCATTTTTTTAAAGATAGTAGCCAATTCTTTTTGAAAGTATTCGTTGCTTTTCTCATGGCTTAGATGCAGGAAAAACATATCGTTACGATGGTAGTCTACATTTCCTTGCGCATCAGTAGTTATGGTATGTACTTGGTCGTCCGACTCGGTTTCAAAAATAATATTGATGTCTTTGATAATGGTTTTGATGTTTCGGATATCCACTTCCTGTTTTTCAATAAAATATTC
This sequence comes from Flavobacterium sp., assembly GCF_032153895.1. Lineage (GTDB taxonomy): Bacteria > Bacteroidota > Bacteroidia > Flavobacteriales > Flavobacteriaceae > Flavobacterium. The sequence goes on along the minus strand of NZ_JALDYN010000007.1, from coordinate 29,387 downwards.
GGAACCGTAAGGATCTTTCTTTTTGATGGTAACGCTTAAAATAGGCAATTTGGTTTCGGCAATTTCTGTTGGATCATTTGGATTGGAAGGTTGAACATAAACTCGTACAACACTGTCGCGAATCGTGTAATACTCAACGACCTCGAATTGGGTTCCGTAATAATCATCACCTAATTTTTTTTGAGCTTCCACTTCTTTTTTCAACGCATCATTCAATGTTTTTATAAGGGTTTGTTGTTGCGAAAATCCCAAAACCGAAAAGAAAAGTAAAATTTTTAAAAAGGTAATCTTCATAGGATAAATAGATTACAACCAATACACCGCCAAAACAGCCGGAATAAAGTAAATTACAATCGTTCTGGCGCCATCATAATCTTTGGCGATACGCTGTCCAAACAAAAGGAAAAGCAATGTTACACACGACATTACACCGCCGTACAAACCGAACTCGCTGCGGTGTCCTTCTGTAAAGAAAATTTGAAGCGCACCTACCACACATAAAACGCCAGAAATCACTTCGGTAATTAAAATTAGTGCCAATGAAGCCGGCACCTGATTACGGATGAAGGTTTGCGAAAAATGACCTTTCAACCATTCTACATTGCCTTTCCAATCGGCTATTTTATCGTATCCGGATTGTAAAAACGTGATGGCTAAAAAAATCAGAATAATCGATACTGCGTAAATTTGATTCGGTAACATAAGTTTATTTTTTATGAATTAAACGGGTTAGTTTGATGGATAAATCGGTTAAAATAATTTTCGCGTTGCCGTTGCGTTCGATATGGTAAATTGCATCGGACAATTCCTGAAAAATCTCGTTGATGTTGTTGCCGTTCACAAAAGGTGCAAAATTTTCCAACTTGAATTTATCGACTGTCGGTTCAATATACACTAAAGATGGCGATTGGTAATTCAGCAACAAGGCCTGACGGAACATTTCCACGCAAAAATGTAAAAACTGCTTTTGCGCTTCCCGACCGATGCCGGCAATTTCTTCGCTCCAAGAAGTCAGATCTAAAATGGCAGCTGCATTTCCTTTGGCACGAAACGCCGCGCGAACCCATTGTACAAACCATTCTTCAAACGGAAAATCGTTTTGTTCTTTTTGGATAAGTTGCAACGCTCTATTGTAATTCCCTTGTGCCTGATGTGCGATTTTCATAGCCTGCTTTTCGTCCAGCTGTTCACGGGAAAGCAAAGCTTCGGCGATTTCACTTTCGGGTAAACCTTTGAAATCCAAAACTTGACAACGCGACAAAATTGTTTGCATGATGTCGTCCGGATTTTCGGTAATCAGTAGAAAAACGGTTTTCTGCGGCGGTTCTTCAAGAAGTTTCAAAAGTTTATTAGAAGTCGCGATGTTCATTTTATCGGCCATCCAAATAATCATGACTTTGTAACCGCCTTCGTAGGCTTTCAGGGAAAGTTTTTTGACGATGTCCTGCGCTTCATCAACGCCAATCTGACCTTGTTTGTTTTCTACGCCTAAGAATTTCAGCCATTCAAATAAACTACCATAAACATTTTTGGAAATAAATTCCCGCCATAACGGAAGAAAATTATCACTTACCGGATGACTTTTCACTTCGCTGGTAGTGGCTACCGGATAAACGAAATGTAAATCAGGGTGTGAAAAATGTTCAAATTTTAGATTGCAGGCTTGGTTGCCACCGGAATTTTCTCCCGAAACATTCGAACATAACAGGTAACGGGCATACGCAATTGCCATTGCCAATGTCCCTGAACCTTCCGGCCCCACAAACAATTGAGCATGTGGAATGCGACCCGAATCGGCACTTTTGGTCAAATGACTTTTAAGATGGTGTTGCCCTAAAATTTCCTGAAATAGCATAAAGCAAAGATAACAGAAAGTTCCAAAGATTAAAACGGATTCTAAATTGTGAATTTGCTAAAAAAGAAGTCAAAAAAATGCCAAAAACAGAAAAATAGTATATTTGCGGATTAAAGTATAACTATTCAACAAAATAACACCAATGAAAACTCTTAACGATTTTAATTTTTCAGGTAAAAAAGCCATCATTCGCGTCGATTTCAACGTGCCGTTAGACGAAAATTTCAACGTTACCGATGCGACCCGAATTGAAGCCGCAAAACCCACGATTGATAAAATTTTAAAAGACGGAGGCAGTGTTATTTTAATGTCGCATTTAGGACGTCCGAAAGGGGTTGAAGAGAAATATTCGTTAAAACACATCGTTACCAAAACGATGGAAGTGTTAGGCGTTCCGGTTAAATTTTCCTCCGATTGTATCGGAGAAGTTGCCGAAGTAAACGCTGGAGTTTTACTACCTGGAGAAGTATTACTTTTAGAAAACTTACGCTTTTACGCAGAAGAAGAACAAGGCGATGTAGCCTTTGCTCAAAAATTAGCCAAATTAGGTGATATCTATGTAAATGATGCTTTCGGAACAGCGCACCGAGCACATGCTTCCACTACAATTATTGCACAGTTTTTTCCGGAAAACAAATGCTTTGGAGCGTTGTTGGCCAAAGAAATTGAGAGCTTGAATAAAGTCTTGAACAATTCTGAAAAACCGGTTTTAGCCGTATTAGGTGGTTCTAAAGTGTCTTCTAAAATCACGGTAATTGAAAATATTTTAGATAAAATAGACCACATGATCATTGGCGGCGGAATGACTTTTACCTTCATCAAAGCGTTGGGCGGTAAGATTGGAAATTCCATTTGTGAAGACGATAAAATGGAATTGGCTCTTGAAATTTTAGAAAAAGCCAAAGCTAAAAACGTTCAGATTCATTTACCGGTGGATGTGGTTGCTGCGGATGCTTTTTCCAACGAAGCCAATGTTCAAATCGTTGATGTAAATAATATTCCGGACGGCTGGCAAGGTTTGGATGTTGGGCCAAAAACGTTAGAAGCTTTAAAACCAATTGTTAAGGGATGTAAAACCATTTTGTGGAACGGTCCACTGGGTGTTTTCGAATTGGAAAAATTCGCCGAAGGAACAATTACTTTAGGAAATTTTATCGCCGAAGCAACAAGTAACGGTTCGTTTTCGTTAGTAGGTGGTGGCGACTCTGTGGCCGCGGTGAAACAGTTCGGTTTAGAACCTAAAATGAGTTACGTTTCTACAGGTGGTGGCGCGATGTTGGAGATGTTGGAAGGAAAAACTTTACCAGGTATCGCAGCGATATTACGTTAAAATTTTATATTTTAACAATATTTTTAAACATTATCAGTTATTAGCTATTATGTTTGCAACCGACGTAAGAGATTGAATGATAACGGATTAAACAACTAAGAATGAACAAAACCAAAGTATTTACCTTTGTTTTCGGCTTCTTATCCTTGGCCATGACGGCTCAGGAAACGGCAGAAAACCAAGAGCAAATTCAACAGCTCCCAAAGCTATCGTATCTCGACTCTATTAAAGCAACGTTCGTAAATCACGAAACCAGCAACTGCATTGATGAAATGTGGATGAAGGAATTGAGCAATCAGGAATTGTATGACAACATGCAGGCTGATATTGCCAAAGTAGATTCCGATGAATTGGTTTCCTATAATTTAGACACTCAGCTTTTAAAAGACCGTCTGGAAAAACTGAACCAGAAATCGCCTTTCAATGTGGAATACAATCCGACTGTTGAGAGTGTTATCAAATCATTTTTGAAAAACCGTTCTGATGCTTTCGAGCGTTTGATGGCGTTATCCGAATACTATTTCCCAATGTTCGAAACGCATTTGGCGAAGTACGATTTGCCGTTAGAAATTAAATATCTGGCGATTGTGGAATCGGCTTTGAATCCGTTGGCAAAATCGAGAGTTGGCGCCAGTGGTTTGTGGCAGTTCATGTACCAAACCGGAAAGCAGTATAATTTAGAAGTGAATTCGTATGTGGATGAGCGTTACGATCCGTTAAAATCGACGGAAGCGGCGTGTCAGTACTTCACGAACATGTATAAAATTTTTGGTGATTGGGATTTGGTTTTAGCTTCGTATAACACCGGTCCTGGAAACATTGCCAAAGCGATTCGCCGTTCGGGCGGACATACCAATTACTGGAACATCCGCAAATACATGTACAAAGAAACGCAAGGTTATTTGCCGGCTTTCTATGCAACGATGTATGTGTACGAATACAAAAAAGAACACGGAATTACTCCAAAAAGAGCGCCATTAACCTATTTCGAAACCGATACGGTGATGGTGAAAAAACAAATGTCGTTCAAGCAGATTTCCGATTTATTGGATATGCCGGAACAACAACTGCGCTTTTTAAACCCGATTTACAAGCGAGATGTAGTGCCATTCGTATCCGATAAGCCACATTTCCTGCGTTTGCCAAAAGACAAATTAGCTGTTTTTACTTCTAACGAACAAAAAGTGTACGCTTATATCGATTTTGAAGACAGCAAACGCGAAAGACAAGATTATTACACCAGAAAACCAAAAGCAGTTCTTTCTTCTGATTCTACCGCTGTAGCTTTCAACGATGCAACTGATGAAGATGTGGAAACACGTACCATCACAAAAATGCGTACCAAATACCATACGGTAAAACGCGGTGATAATCTTTCGGAAATTGCGGATAAGTACAATGTAAGCATCGGTGAATTGAGAAAGTGGAACCGTATCAAAGGTTCTGGAATCAACGCGGGTCAGAAACTTAAAATCCAATACGAAAGCAAAGTTCAGGTAGCAGTTGTCGATAAAGTGATTAAGAAGAAAAAAGCCGATACCCTTAAACCTTCGGAACCTAAAATTAAAGTGGATCAGTTAAAAGAAGCTGACGTTGAAAATGCAGTAGCCGAAACTACTTATGTGGTTCAAAAAGGAGATAATCTTACCCAAATCGCTGTAAAAAACAATTTAACAGTGGCGGAATTGCGCGAGTTGAACAAGTTGGAAAACGACAACATTCAGTTAGGGCAAAAATTAGTGGTTAAAACCATTGAAAAAGAAGAAGCCGTTGCCGAGACTTCTGCGAAAGAAGCTAAAGCCAAAGAACAGCGTAAAAAAGAATACGAAAGAATCAAAGAATATGTTGTTCAGAAAGGCGATTCTTTAATGAGCATCTCTAAAAAACATCCGGGAAGTTCTGTTGCGGAGATTAAACGTCTCAACAACATCAAAGGAGACAACATCCAACCGGGTCAGAAACTGAAGATTCAAGGATAATTTCTTAAATTCGCTTTTCAAACGTTACTTGTGAGAAAAGCGAATTTTTTTTTCGGGCTGTTGCTGTTGCTTTTTTGTTTGTCGTGTACTTCTAACGAGAAACAGAGTGATTTGCGTTTGCCGGAAGCCCACGGGAAAATCAATACGATTTCTGTCATCATGGACGATGTGCTTTGGAACGGCGAAATCGGGGATACGTTACGCAAAAAACTAGCCGCTCCGGTCGATGGGCTTCAGGACGAAGAACCGTTGTTTACCATTAATCAGTATTCCCCAAAAATTTTTGATGCCTCGGTTAAAAATAGTCGTACGCTGATTGTTGTATCGAAATCCGATATTCCACAGTTTAAACATGTCGAAAATCAATATGCCTTTCCGCAGAATGTGTTTTATATTTCCGGATATACGTCTTCCGAAATCATCCGCACGATAGAATTGCACGCGAACACCTTGGTTTCAAGTCTGAAATATTATGAAATCATCGAAAATCAACGCTTAAATGCCATTACTCCGTTCAATGATAAATCGATAAAAGAAGCTTTCGGAATTACTTTGCAATTGCCCAACACGTTTCAGTATGCAATCCGGAATAAGGATTTCTGTTGGCTGAAAAAAGATGTACCTTCCGGGAATTTGAACCTGTTGTTGTATAAAATTCCGTTTTCTTCCTTTTCTGAGAACGATAATTTGGCTCAAAAAATTATTGACATCAGAGATTCTGTCGGACGAAAATATGTAAAAGGCCTGTACAACAATGCCGGCATGATTACCGAAGAAAGTTATGCGCCTTATTTTCAAAAAATCAGATTAGACCACAAAACTACTTACGAAACACGCGGAACCTGGGAATTGGAAAATGGTTTTATGAACGGCCCTTTTCTCAATTATGTGATTGAAGACCCAACGAATCAGTGTTATCTTATCGCTGACGGTTTCGTTTATAATCCTTCCAGCGCGAAACGAGATTTTGTTTTTGAATTGGAAGCCATCATTAAATCCATACACTTTTTAAAATGAATCAAGAAATAGAATTTAAAATAAAGCGATTTAAAGAACTTTCTTCGGTTGAAGTGTATCAAATACTGCAATTGCGTTCTGAAGTGTTTGTAGTGGAGCAGAATTGCGTTTATCAGGATATTGATGGCAAAGACGAGAAAGCACTTCATCTTCTTGGCGTGTTTGATGGTAAAATTGTGGCTTATGCACGTTTATTTGACGCAGGCGATTATTTTGAACAAACGTCTATTGGTAGAGTTGTGGTGAGTCTGAAACATCGCGATAAAAAGTGGGGGCATTTGTTAATCGAAGAAGCAATACAGGGAATTGTATCTCGTTTTAATGAAACCAAAATTACGATTTCAGCCCAATTGTATCTGCAAAAATTTTATGAAACGCACGGCTTTGTACAAACGAGCGAAATGTATCTGGAAGATGATATTCCGCACATCGAAATGCGACGTGGTTAGTTAATTGATGCTCGTAATGGCGATTTCTACGCGTTTGTTGTTGCGCTCTTTTTCGCCTTCCAATGGGAAATCACGACCGTAACCTTTAAAGGTCATGCGCTCTTCGGGAATTCCATTGGCCAGTAAATATTTGTAAATAGCTTTGGCACGGGATTCCGATAAGTTGTTGATGCCGGTATCTTCATCGACTGCATCACGAAAATAATCGGTATCGATGCAGCACACATGGCCTTGAATCTCAAATTTAAAATTCGGGTTGTCCTGTAATTCCTTTAGTAATTTTTCAAGCTGTTTCTCTGATTTACGCAACAAAACGGCACGTCCGCCTTCGAAATATAAATCTTTCAGTTTGATGATATCGCCCACTTTCAAAGGTTTGTCCTGAAAGGTTTTCAAGCGCAACTGACGGTTCACCAATTCGACTTTCGTCGGCAAGGAATCCTTTGGTTTACTCAAGTCGATATAATCGTTGTGGAAGTATTCTAAATAAATATCTACACGACGGTTTAAGGTTCTGGTTGCGTCCAATTCGTCGGCATTCAATTCGGTAATACGCAAATCGATTTTTCCTTTTCCTTCGACGTTTTTCTGTTTAGAAGCGATTTCTTCCAAAATATCTTCAACCGTTTTGGCGCGACGTTGGGAAAGTAAACGGTTGTATTCGATAGAACCTCGGTCATCGCAAAAGCCTTCCAAACCAATAGAAAGGATTACGATATCCCCTAAACTTGCTACGTAGTCTTTTAGCTTCTGATCTTCGATATCGGTCAGCTTGTGCTTGTCGAAATCAAAATACACAGAATATTTATCCGTTTTGACTTTCGTTAATTCCGCCTGAGCAAAACTCATTGATAGGGTTAAAAGCAATACTAGGGTAAGTAATTTTTTCATTGGCTTTTACATCTTGGTAATCAAAAATTCTACTCTTCGGTCCTGTTCGGAGCCATTGCCTAAAGGCTGGGTGTTCCCGTAGCCTTTAAAACTCATACGGCGTTTGTCAATTCTTTTGGCAATCAGATATTTGTATACAGCTTGTGCGCGATTGTGCGACAAAGCTCTTTTTTTAGTGTCTTTATCAATAGCTTCTTTTTGAAAAGTTGGCGTACAGCAAATGTGCCCCTGAATCTCAAAATGAATGTTTTTGTATTTGTGTAAAAATCTTGCGATTCGGTCTAATTCTACTCGGGCTTTGTGTGTTAAAACACTGCGTCCTTTTTCGAATAAAATTTTATCAAAACAAATGCGGTCCCCTACCACCATATCGTTTTTCAAATCATTGTAAACTCCAGGAATTGGGATGATTGGCGCCGGTTTAAAGTTCATCACAACGTCAACACGTCTGTTTTTTTGACGAACTTCCGGAAGGTTTTCCACAATATCATCTTCAATCAAAATACGGCCTTTGCCTTCAATAGTTACGATGATTTTATTCTTGATGCCCTTTTCAATCAATTTGGTTTTGATGGTATTGGCTCGGTTGCTTGAGAGTTTGTAATTGTACGCGTCTTTACCGCGATCATCACAATAGCCATAAATCTGGATGCTTTCAATTCGGGTCGTGTCAATGTTTTTAACAAAGGAATAGACATCATTGGCTTGTTTGTCATCTAAATTGAATTTATCAAACTCAAAATACACAGAATGCACGACTTCTTCCTGAGCACTCAGTAAATTGAAAGCAAATAAAAAGATAAAGGCTAATTTTCTCATGACTTTAATGAGATTTTGGTTCGTTAATACGATTCAAATTGATTTCATCTGGCGGGTGAATCACAATCGGATATTGCTCTACTTTTACCGAACTGCTGTCCAAACCAAAAGCCGCTTCTTCCGACAAACTGATTTTTTTCAGGAAGTAGTAAATATCCAATACGATGCGTTCGTACCAAGGGAAATCGTTATCGTACGACAGAATTTTTTCAATTAAAACGAATTTAAAATCTCCAATAACGTTGTTTCGGTTTAAAGATTCGTAACGGCTGGTAATATCCACTTCGCCGTTTTTTACCAAATCCTGCACCACTTTTTTGAACAGCAAATTAATACGCGGTGCCACACGGAAGCCCAAATAAAAATCCACACGGATGATGTCGTCTTTCATTACTTCGCGAACGCGGTATTCCATTTCATACGGTTCGTCGGTTACATTGACGTGAACAAACCAATATATATCAGCACGTTTTGGTCGTTTTTGCAGAATGGAGTATACGACTTTCGATTCGATTTCATCACTAATATTCGCATTGGTCATGTACACCAAATGGGTAGCATATTTCGGAATGGAAAGATCGTTGCTTAATTCGGCAATAACGGTTTTGAAGTTGTCCAGTTTGACAAATTCGGTATAATCTTTTCTGATTTTTTTCGCCGTGAACCAAATCACCATGATGAAAGCCAAGAAACCGGCAATGAAAACAGAAACGTATCCGCCATGCGAGAATTTCTCAATATTGGCCATGAAGAACGAAATCTCAATCGACAAATACATTAGCAATACCAAGATGATGAATATCGGATTGTAACGCTTTAACACCATGAAGAACCCTAATAAAATGGTTGTCATGATCATACACAATACAATCGCTAAACCGTAAGCGGCTTCCATGTTTCCGGATTCTTCAAAATGCAATACGATGAACACACAACCAATGAACAACAACCAGTTGATGGACGGAATATACAACTGTCCTTTCATGTCGGTTGGGTATTTTACGCGCACTTTTGGCCAGAAATTCAAACGCATTGCTTCCGAAATCAAAGTAAACGAACCACTGATTAACGCTTGCGATGCAATTACCGCAGCCGCTGTTGCAATAGCAATTCCGAACGGTAAAAACCATTCCGGCATTACCAAATAGAATGGGTTTCCAGGGTTGCTGGCGTTACCACTTAAATCAGTTAACGAGCTTCCTTGATGTGAAATTAAATAGGCGCCTTGTCCGAAATAATTCAACACCAACATCGCTTTCACGAAAATCCAACTGATGCGGATGTTCTTAATCCCACAATGGCCTAAGTCACTGTACAGCGCTTCTGCTCCGGTTGTACACAAGAAAACGTATCCTAAAACATAAAATCCTTCGTGGTGAATCTGCAACAAATGAATGGCATAATACGGATTGAATGCTTTTAAAATTTCAATATTGCCTACCAAATGAACCACTCCCAAAGTTCCCAACATTCCAAACCAAAGCAACATCATTGGTCCGAAGAATTTTCCAACCAACTTGGTTCCGAAACGCTGAATGAAGAACAATACAAAGAGTATCGCAATTACAATCGGAATCGTGTTCAACTCCGGATTATAGGTTTTCAATCCTTCAATAGCCGAAGAAACGGAAATCGGCGGCGTGATGATTCCATCGGCCAACAAGGCACTTCCCCCAATAATGGCGGGTACAATCAGCCATTTTTTCTTCAGTTTTTTGACTAAGGTGTATAAGGAAAAAATTCCACCTTCCCCTTTGTTATCAGCACGAAGCGTTAAGATAACATATTTGAAAGTGGTCTGAAGGGTTAAGGTCCAGAAAATACAGGAAATAGCGCCTAAAACGATATCATGGTCAATCGCCTGTTTGCCAACGATGGCTTTCATTACGTAGAGCGGAGAAGTTCCGATATCCCCATAGATAATTCCAAGGGTAACCATTAGACTTCCAAGGGTAACTTTATTCAGATTGTTGTGGGTTGAACTCACTTTTGTAAAATTTTAAATCACAAAATTATCATAAAAAACGGGCGACGGTCAAAATACAGCAATTATTTTTTGAGTATTTTATTGTATTCCAAAGTATTGCTCAAAACTCCCAGTGCTTTTGTAATTTCCGGGTTGCTTTTCGAATAGTAAAGGTACAAGCCTTCGCGGTATTGGTAGCGTTTGATAATTTCGTCCAGTATTAAGTTTTTGATTTCGGTTTTGTTTTTTTCCAGTTCTTTTTCTTCTGATTTATGCAGTGCAGACAACAACTGTTGGTATTCAACCGTGATGCTTTCGTCGATTTTTTCTTTTTTGGCAGCTTCCATGGTTTTTTTCAGCGCCACTTCGGTTTCGGTATCCAACTGAAAGTTTTCTTTTTTCAGGAAGGCTTTGAAATTTGCAAAATCAGTATCGGTTAGTGCAGGAATTGTCGTTCCAAGCGTCGGATTTTTATAATAATATTCCGTTACGAAATTGAAAATACCGTCGCTTTTCACCAAAGCCGAAGCTACTGTACTTTGTTTCGCTTCCGCCAATTCAATATCCGGTTGAATTCCTCCGCCATCGTATACGGTTCTGCCTTTTCGGGTTTTGAAAGCGTTGTAATTTTTAGAATCGGTGCGGGTCGCTTTACCGTCTTTGTCTTTATGGGCATAATCCAATGCTTGAATACAGCGTCCGGAAGGCGTGTAATATCTTGAAATGGTGACTTTTACTTGCGTTCCGTAGGATAAATCTAACGGACGTTGCACCAATCCTTTCCCAAAACTACGGGTTCCGATGATAACAGCGCGGTCTAAATCCTGCAATGCACCAGCCACAATTTCAGAGGCGGAAGCACTTTTTCCATCAACCAAAACCGCCAAAGGAATGTCTAAATCTACCGGTTGTTTCTGGGTTTTATAAGTATTGTTGTGTTTCTCGTTTTTCGATTTTGTCGTAACGATAATCTCGTTTTGCGGCACAAATAAGTTGCAGATGTTTACCGCTTCATGTAACAATCCGCCCGGATTGCCGCGCAAATCGAGAATAATTTTGGTGGCGCCTTCCGTTTTTAATTTTAATAATGCGTCTTTGGTTTCGGAAGAGGCTTTACTGTTGAATTGCGTCAACACGATATAACCTGTGGTTTTGTCGGATAGCATCGTGTAAAACGGCACGGCTTTCACTTCCACTTCGTCCAGAACAAGCTGTGTGCTTAGCAATTTGCCCTGGCGTTTGTATTTGATGTCAACTTTGGTGTTTTTCGCACCGCGCAATAGGGTTCCGGCATCTTCTTTAAAATCCACCAGATTCACATCGCCAATCTGAACAATTTCGTCACCCGCTTTTAATCCGGCTTTATCGGCTGGGAAGTTTTTGTACGGTTCGACGATAATCAAACGGCCTTCTTTGCGGTTAATCATCGCGCCAATTCCGGTGTATTCGCCTGTCGAGTTGATTTTAAACCGAACGACATCCTGCTCGTTGAAATAATTAGTGTACGGATCCAAATCGGCGAGCATGCTTTTGATGGCTTTGTCCATCATTTCGCCTGGATTGACTTCATCCACATAATTCTGATTCACCGTTTTGAACATGGTGGTGAATATTTCCAGCTGTTTGGCGATTTCAAAAAAATCCTGTTTAAAACTCGCGCCTACAAACAAAAATCCTCCGGCAAGTACCGGAATAATATATCTTTTTTTAAGGAATGACAACATGGTGTTAAGCCGTTTTTTTCTTCAATTTTCTTCTGATGAAAACGATCAGTACTACGAAAATAAGAATAAAAGGCCAAATATGCAGTAGCCCTAAGAAGAAAGTTGCAATATTGTTGAAGCCGTCTTGAATTGCATTCCACATTTTGCCGAAATAAGAAACTGTAGCGCCGCTTTCGGACGGATTGTTGGTGTACATTTCCAGATGAATCGTGCTCATCGAAACCTGATGTTGCAGGTATTTCATTCGGCCTTCTTTTGCTTCGATTTCTTCGCGGATATTAGAAAGTTCTCGTTCAATTTCGAGCATTTCAGAAACCTTATTGGCTTTTTTCAGAAGTTCCAAATAACGTTCTTCCAACACTTTTTTAGCTTTAACTCTTGCTTCCAAATCAACGTATTCTTCGGTGACATCCTGTGCGGAAATTTCTTTGCGGTCGAAATGTTTCACGCCTTGACTAATGTCAGCAATTACAGCGTCAAACGATGAACTCGGAATCCGAATGGTCAGATTGCGATAGGAAGAATTGTAATCTTTGCCCGAATTGTCGTTTTGGATAATCCCTTTGTGTTTGCTGACTGATTTTTGAATCGTCGCAAAGGTTTCGTTGAGGTTCTCCGTTTCAAAACGCAAGGAACCGGTTTTGATGATTTTGGATTCAATTTTTGCTTCGGATTCGCCTTCTTCAACGGCAGCAGCAGCGGAATCAACCATTTCATAGTTGGCTTCAGCTTTCATAGCCGGAGCATAGGCTTCAGTGGTTTCGGTTACAGCTTGGGAATCTTCCGCTTTCGAATTACAAGCCAACGGAATTACGAATAACGAAAAAAGAGCAACAAGAATTTTCATAAGCTTTTGGTTTTAAACCCATAACGCAAATGTGAGTCAAAAAAGTGTCTTTTATTCAGAAATTATTTATCGTTTGCAATCGCTTCGGCGAATTTTCGAAACAGATGCCCTGTCTTTTCCTGAATTTCCGAAAAAGAAAGCTTATCTTTAGTTTGATAAAGCAACATGAAAGCGTACGGTTGTGGGTTGTTTTGAAGCAAGATTTCCTTGTTTAAACGGTAAGTTTCACGCAGAACCCGCTTAAAGTAATTGCGGTCTACTGCTTTTTTGAAGTATTTTTTAGAAACGGAAACCCCGATTTTTATTTGCGAATCCGAATCAGGAACAGGAACATAAACCAAACGCAACGGAAATTTAGACACCGATTTTCCTTCGGAAAAAAGTAAGTCAATAGTCGTTTTGCTTTTCAGCTTTTCGTGTTTTGGGTAAGTGTTTTCCATTGTTGCGGCAAAGGTACAAAGTTTTTGTCGGAGTAATCAAACCAATCGAAGATGAAGGTTTTAAAATATTTTGTTTTTTGGTTTGTCTTTCAGCCATCATTTGCACAAGAAGGAGAGAAGTCTTTTCGTTTGGGTTTAGGTTTCGGATTTGGTGATGAAATCCGGGAGAAGGATTATTCGCTTGCCAATCAGTTTGTGAAAGTACACCTGCAACGTCATGTAAAGAAGATCAAAGGGTTTGATTTCTCAGTAGTTTTGGAACCAGAGATTAATTTCTCACGACATCAACTATTGAATCTGTATTTTGTAGAACCTCATGAAAGTAATTATGAAGCGCTACGGAATGAATTTGGTAAATACAAAACGATGCATCAGTATGTTTTGAACGTTGGAATTAAGGTTGAAAAAGCCATTAGTAAGTCATTCAACATTTATCTTTTGGGCAGTGTTGGGTCAATGTTGACGGATACTGAAACGGAACGGCTGACCAAAGGTTTTGCGTTTTCAGATGTGATAGCTTTAGGATTCAGTTTAATATCGGATGGAATTCATTTTGACTTGCGTCCTAGTTTACGACACGTTTCCAACGGTGGTTTGCAACCTTCCAATGCCGGATTGAATTCTAAAAACCTTGAAGTGGTACTGACTTTACCTTTATAAAACTTGTATTATGAGTTTATTTTCGAAATTTTTCATATTCGGATTCACCATGTTTCTTTTATCTTGTTCAAGTGGTAAAACGGACGAATTTGCTTCCAGGAGTCAGTTAAAATGTATTACACGACTGATTGAGAAAGATGATAAGATTGGAAAAATCCGCAACAAGCAATGCGAAACCCTTTCCTTGAGTCAGACCATTTTGAACTATACCGAAGCCATGAAAAGTATTTCTGCTGACGCTTGTCCGGATGCGTTTGTTGTGGCATACGAATCTCATCGAAAAGCCTGGATCGACATGCTTCCGATTACGGATCAATTTCCGGCGATGCGAGGCGAAATGCATGTGCTTTTCAAACAGTTGGAGCAAAGTGACGCTTCCGTTGCTTTTAAAAAACAGTTGGCCAAAATTTGGGCTACTTGGGCGGAAGTGGAAAAGTTTGTGCCCAAAAAATAAAGCTGCCTTTTCAGACAGCTTTGGTTTTATTTCTTGTAAATATTGTTGGCTTTGTTGATGTCTGCCATCAGTTCCGTTGGGTCGATGACAATTACTTTGATAGCCGATTTTGGTTTTTTGAGTGTAATGTCAAAAGTAGGGAAGGCCCAATCCCAAGCATCGGTTACAGTTCGTTTGATGTTCGGAAACGGATTGTCTTTTGTCCAACGCATCAAAGTTTGTGGTACATAAATACTTTCCATTGAATCATCTTCATAAACCACCAAAAATTCAACAGGCATTGGCATTCTTCCGATGCGTTCCAAAGTGATTTTAGTGTCTGCACCACTTTCTTCCACAGCTTTGATACCGTAGTCGATGGTGTTGGTGGTTTGCGTCCATTCGGTTAGATACCAGTCTAAATTCGCTCCCGTAACGCGTTCCGCTGTTTTTTTGATGTCGTTTGGCGTCGGATGCGTGAACTTATAATCGGAATAATAGCGTTTTAATGTTTTTAAAAGATTTTCCTTTCCGATGAGGTATTCCAACTGCGATAAAAAGATATTTCCTTTGCTGTACGCCTGAATGCTGTACGGACGGTTTTCGTCGTAACGGTCAGCGTGTGTGCCTTGCGGTTGTTCTTTCCCCGATTTGACTAACGATAAATAACCGGCGTAGGAATCTTTATGCGGATTGTCCACTTTATTTTCGGCAATTTCGTTCAAGCCATAGTTTTCCAGCCAAGTGGTGAAACCTTCATCCATCCAGCTGTGTTTCGCTTCATTGGTCGCCAAAACGTGTTGGAACCATGAGTGGGCCATTTCGTGAGCGGTTACGCCCAATAAGCCGTCGAATGTGCCTTCGCCTAAAATTAAAGTACACATAGCATATTCCATACCGCCATCGCCGCCTTGAATCACGGAATATTGTTGGTAAGGATATTTTCCAACCGTTTTGTTGTAGACAGAAAGTAATTGTGCAGTTTTTGGCTGCAATTTTTTCCAGTTTTCCAGAATTTCCGGTTTGTTTTTGTATAAGAAATGCAGGGTTACACCTTCTTCCGTTTGTAATTTGTCGTGGATGTAATTTTTATCGGCTGCCCAAGTAAAATCATGTACGTTTGGCGCTACAAAATGCCAAGTTAAGGTTTTCTGTTTTTTCGGAATAGTAACTTTTATGCCTTCCTCCTGATAATTATACCCGATTTGGTTGCCGTTTTGCAGATAACCCGAACCACCTAAAACATAGTTTTTATCAATGGTAATTTTTACGTCGAAATTCCCCCAAACGCCATGAAATTCACGTCCGATGTACGGATCGGCCTGCCAACCTTCGAAATCGTATTCGGCTAATTTCGGATACCATTGCGCCATTGACAATTCCACCCCTTCTTTGTTATTGCGTCCAGAACGACGAATCTGAACCGGCACCTGTCCGTCAAAATCTAATGTAAACGTTGTGGAAGCTTTTGGTAATAAAGGTTTAGCCAGAGTCACTTCTAAAATAGTTCCAACGGTTTTGTTGGTGGCTGCAATTCCGTCTTGTTTGAAGTTTGTAATTTTTAAATAGCCGATTTCGTTCGGTTTTAAGGAGGCAATTCGGCTTTCTTTTACTTCTTTGTCGCCTACTTTTACTTTGGTCACCATGCGGCCATCCGGATCTTTGATGGTTTTCAAGCGAGCATCCATCGCACTCCCGGGTTGGAAAGCGTTGTTGAACAAATGATAGTACACGCGACGTAAGGTATCCGGCGAATTGTTGGTGTATAACAAAGTTTGTTTTCCTTTGTATTGGTAGGTTTTCACATCCATGGAAACGTCCATTTTGTAATCAGCGTGTTGCTGCCAATAACCAGGATTTGGGTTGTTTTGCGCGAACAATCCGAAAGAAATGCTCAGCGTCAGTAAAAAGTATTTTTTCATTAGTAGTTAAATAAAAAGGAAGGGAAAAATCCCTTCCGAATTATACATCAGTAGCCAAAGATACTTATTTTTTTGCCATCTGCTCTGCCATTAACAAAGCATTATAAGCATTTACAATTTTCCCTGATTTTGAGGTATCATTGAATCCTTTCACATCTTTCGCCTCACCAACAGTAACTTTTTGCGTTAAGGTTGTTCCGGAATCCATCATGATTTTCTTCACCTGAGCCGCCGTCAAACTTGGATAGTACGAACGGATTAACGCCGCAACACCAGCTGCATTCGGAGAAGCCATCGACGTTCCCTGTAAATACTGGTACGTATTACTTGGCGTAGTTGCGTAAATTTCTTCACCTGGAGCGTAAATGTCTACACTGGTTTTTCCGTAGTTAGAGAAACCGGCTACCATTTCAGAACCGTAATGTGGTGTGATTGCCCCAATAATCAGTACGTTGTCTGTTACTTCCGGTTGTCCGTTGTACGAATCTGTCGGATATTTGTTGATAACATCTAAATCGTAAGAATCATTTCCGGCAGCGAAAATTACTAACACATCTTTTGAAGCGGCATATTTAATCGCATCGTGCACCCACTCCGGATGTGTGGAATAGTATTTTCCGAAACTACCGTTGATGACTTTCGCGCCATTATCAGCGGCATAACGAATTGCTAAAGCAATATCTTTATCGTATTCGTCACCGTCTGGAACTGCTCGCAATGCCATGATTTTTACATTGTTGCTGGCTACACCGTCGCCTCCTTTGTTATTGCTTCGGGTTTGAGCGATGATACCGGCTACGTGTGTTCCGTGTTTGGCGCCTTTTTTCTCAGGACCGATTACGTTGTTGTTACCGTATTTTTTATCGTTGATATCGTTCGGATTGTCTCCAACTGCTTTTCTTCCGTCGAATTCCAAGTTCAGATGGTAATTCAACTGACCGTAAATATGATCTTTAAATTCACCAATTTCTTTGTCGAATTCTTCTTTCGAAGTTTGGGATAAAATCTGCATCATCATGCCTTTGTATTGCAACAAAGTCTGATCGGTAGTTTCGATTTTCTTCACATCCTCCAAAGTGTAATTTTTCTTTTTCAAATGGTCGGCAATGGCTTTGTCTCCTGCCATGATAAAATCTACTTGCATTTTACCTTGATTGGCTTCCGCCATATCTTTTTCATGCTCAGCTTTTGCTTTCAAATATGTAGCCGAACCATCGTTGCCTTTTTTCAGAATACGAACATACTCCATGTTTTCGTGATCGGAATCACCTAAGAAGTTCCAACCGTGAACATCATCCACATAACCATTGTTGTCGTCGTCTTTTTTGTTGCCGGCAATTTCTTTCGGGTTATTCCAGATGGCTGGTTTCAAATCTTCGTGTTCGATATCAATACCGGAATCCACAACACCAACGATAACGGTACTTCCTTTTTTTCCTTTTAATAGCTGTGAATAGGCTTTGTCAACGCTCATTCCTGGAATGGTGTCTTTTCCTAAGTCTAAGTGACTCCAGCGTTTTAAATCTTTATCGGCGATTTTGCCAACTTTGATTGGCATATTATCAATATTTTCAGCCGGTGTGGTTACCATTTTCTGAGTTCCGCAACTAGCTAGGGCTAAGGCTAAAGCAGCACATAAATAATAAGGTTTAAACATGTTCATACGCATTTTTATTTTGAGATTAGTCGTAACATTTTCAATATGTTACAAGTTTTGTACCAAAACTGTTTTAGGTTATAGCAATATACTATTTTTAATCGGTAAAGATTAGCAGAAGAAAGAAAAAGCTATACTCCTTAAATGAAGATATAGCTGATAGCGGAAATCACAATTGTGATAAGAAGTAAAACAAGCTTAATCATAACAGTTCGTTTTTTGATTGATGATTTTGATTGATGATACTATTTACAGTTCTTGATGATTTGCTGCAAGACTTTGTCGGCAATTTCGAGTTCATTAGCATCGATGCCTTTTAAAGCTACGCTTCGGTTCTGCAACACAATTTCCTGAACGTCTTTTATAATTTTTTCTCCCTTTTTAGTGACGTGCAGCATAAATTTCCTGCGGTCAACCGGGTTGATTTCCTTCTCCAAGTATTCGGCTTTGATTAATAAATCGATAATTCGGGTTACCGATGCATTGTCCTTAAAAACCAAAGCACTCAATTCATGTTGGGTAATGGTTGGGTTTTCCAAAATGGATTTGATTACCAGCCATTGGTCAATCGTAATCTTAAAACCGTGTTCCCGTAATTTTTTCTGCGCATACATTCGGTACAAACGAATACTGTGATCGATGTTGTAAAAAATGATGTTGTTTAATTTCTCCACGACTTTTATTTAATCAAATGTACAAAGGATTTTGAAATAATTGATATATCAAATAAATATTAATATAAAATTAACAGCACACTAATTTATAGAATGAAAAACAGTTACAATTTACAAAATATCTTCACAACGAAACACTTCTTTTAAGCGAACGCCTTTTTCGGTTTGCTCCACCGTAACAATTTGATTGTGAGCATCGTGTTCCAGCCACAAAAAGTAGTTGTTATCAGCAGCAGCATGCAAAAATTTAGTTTTTTCAGGCATGGTCAGTAACGGACGCGTATCATAACCCATCACATACGGAATCGGAATATGTCCCGCCGTCGCCAATAAATCTGCACAAAAAACAATTGTTTTTCCGTTGTAGTTGATGTGCGGAATCATTTGTTTTTCGGTATGGCCATCGACATAGAAAATGTCAAAATTTAATTCTTTTGAAACTCCAAAATCGGTATCCGGACGGTTGATGAACTTCAGCTGCCCGCTTTCCTGCATCGGCAAAATATTTTCAGCAAGGAAAGACGCTTTTTCACGCGGATTCGGTTTCGTCGCCCATTTCCAATGGTTTTCGTTGGTCCAGAAAGTAGCGTTTTTGAAAGCTACTTCGTAGCCGGTTCGGTCGTTGTTCCATATCACACTTCCGCCGCAATGGTCGAAATGCAAATGCGTCATGAATACATCAGTAATATCATCGCGATGAAAACCATGATTCGCCAAGGATTTGTCTAACGAATGATCGCCCCAAAGCGAATAATAGCCAAAAAACTTCTCAGATTGCTTGTTGCCCATGCCGGTATCAATCAAAATCAGGCGGTTGCCGTCTTCAATTAGCATGCAGCGTGCAGCGATATCGATTAAATTGTTGGCGTCGGCCGGATTGGTTTTGCTCCAGATGGTTTTCGGCACAACTCCGAACATGGCACCACCGTCTAATTTGAAGTTTCCGGATTCTATCGGGTAAATTTTCATGATTTGTGTTCTAAAAATGTGTTGGCAAATTACTAAATCTTAAGGGAATTCGCAATCTAAATCCCTTGATAAGAAAAGACTATGCCTGAATAAGTTATAAAAATGTTAGTAGTTAGGTAATAACCGTTTTATGTAATATCTTTGCACTAAATTAGAATTAATCTGTTTTAACGTTATGATTAAAGTTTCAGAAAGCGCTAAAAAGCGTATTGCACTTTTGATGGAGGATGACGGCTTCAATTCAGTTACCGATTACGTTCGTGTGGGCGTGAAAAGCGGCGGTTGTTCCGGTTTGTCGTATGATTTGAAGTTTGACAAAGCTTTAGGTGAAGATGATAAAGTGTTCGAAGACAACGATATAAAAATTGCCGTAGACAAAAAAAGCTTCCTGTATTTGGTGGGAACCACTTTAGAATATTCCGGAGGATTGAACGGAAAAGGATTTGTATTTAACAATCCGAATGCACAGAGAACCTGCGGTTGCGGAGAATCTTTCTCTTTATAATTTAAATTTCAACAATGTCAAAGTATACAGAAGACGATTTAAAAGTCGAACTCGAAAACAAAGAATACGAGTACGGTTTTTATACGGATATTGAATCGGAAACGTTTCCTGCGGGATTAAACGAAGATATTGTTCGTGCCATTTCCAAAAAGAAAAACGAGCCGGAATGGATGACCGAATGGCGTTTGGAAGCTTTCCGCGCCTGGACCGAAATGGAAGAGCCGGATTGGGCGAACGTACATTACGAAAAACCTGATTTTCAAGCGATTTCCTACTATTCGGCACCGAAGAAAAAAGACAAATACGAAAGTTTGGATGAGGTTGATCCGGAATTACTGGAAACCTTCAAAAAACTAGGGATTTCCATAGATGAGCAAAAGAAACTGGCAGGTGTTGCGGTAGATATCGTAATGGATTCGGTTTCGGTTGCCACAACTTTCAAGAAAACCTTAGCGGAAAAAGGCATTATTTTCTGCTCAATTTCCGAAGCGATTCAGGAACATCCGGAATTGGTGAAAAAGCACCTAGGAACGGTTGTGCCACAGAAAGATAATTTCTACGCGGCTTTGAATTCGGCAGTTTTCTCTGATGGGTCCTTCTGTTATATTCCGAAAGGCGTTCGTTGCCCGATGGAATTATCAACCTATTTCCGTATCAACCAAGGCGGAACCGGACAGTTCGAAAGAACGTTAGTTATTGCCGATGAAGGAAGCTACGTTTCCTATTTAGAAGGATGTACTGCACCAAGTCGTGACGAAAACCAATTACACGCCGCTGTGGTAGAGCTAATCGCTTTAGACGATGCGGAAATCAAATATTCAACCGTACAAAACTGGTATCCAGGAAATAAAGAAGGAAAAGGCGGGGTTTTCAACTTCGTGACCAAAAGAGGTTTGTGTGAGAAAAATGCAAAAATCTCTTGGACGCAGGTAGAAACCGGTTCTGCTGTAACCTGGAAATATCCATCATGTGTATTGAAAGGCGACAATTCAATCGGAGAATTCTACTCGATTGCCGTAACCAATAATTTTCAACAAGCCGATACCGGAACGAAAATGATTCATTTGGGTAAAAACACCAAATCGACCATTATTTCCAAAGGGATTTCTGCCGGAAAATCGCAAAACAGCTACCGTGGTTTGGTTCAGATTTCATCCAGAGCCGAAAACGCGCGTAACTTCTCGCAATGTGACTCGTTATTAATGGGAAACAATTGTGGAGCGCACACATTTCCGTACATCGAATCGAAAAACACAACAGCCAAAATCGAGCACGAAGCAACGACTTCTAAAATTGGAGAAGATCAGGTGTTTTATTGCAACCAACGTGGTATCCCAACCGAAAAAGCCATCGCGCTAATCGTAAACGGATTCAGTAAAGACGTGTTGAACAAGTTGCCAATGGAATTTGCTGTGGAAGCACAGAAATTGTTGGAGATTTCGTTAGAAGGTTCGGTTGGATAATCATTACAAAAATTAATAAGAAAGCGATAGCATGTTAACTATAAAGAATTTGCATGCCTCAGTAGAGGACAAAGAAATATTAAAAGGAATCAACCTTGAAGTAAAAGCGGGAGAAGTACACGCGATTATGGGACCGAATGGTGCTGGGAAATCGACCTTATCTTCCATCATTGCCGGAAACGAATCGTACGAAGTAACCGATGGCGAAATCATCCTTGACGGAGAGGAAATCTCTGAATTGGCTCCGGAAGAAAGAGCGCACAAAGGCGTATTCTTATCGTTCCAATATCCGGTGGAAATCCCAGGAGTTTCGGTAACGAACTTCATGAAAACTGCGCTTAATGAAAGTCGTAAAGCCAGAGGTGAAGAGGAAATGCCGGCGAATGAAATGTTGAAGTTAATCCGTGAGAAATCCGAATTATTGGAAATCGACCGTAAATTCTTGTCGCGTTCTTTAAACGAAGGATTTTCCGGAGGAGAGAAGAAACGTAACGAAATCTTCCAAATGGCGATGCTAAACCCGAAATTGGCGATTTTAGATGAAACCGATTCAGGATTAGACATCGATGCGCTTCGTATCGTTGCCAATGGTGTCAATAAATTAAAAAGTCAAGACAATGCGGTGGTGGTAATTACGCACTACCAGCGTTTGTTGGATTATATTGTTCCGGATTTCGTACACGTGTTGATGGACGGAAAAATCATTAAATCGGGCGGTAAAGAATTGGCGCTTGAGTTAGAAGAAAAAGGATACGACTGGTTAAAAAGCTAAACAATGGAATTGAAAGACAAACTGATTTCATCGTTCATGGCTTTTGAAGAAAAAGTCGACGTCGGTACTGAACTGCACGACCTTCGCACCGAAGCCTTAAAAAACTTTGAAACAAAAGGATTCCCAACCAAAAAAGAGGAAGCCTGGAAATATACTTCGCTGAATGCCGTTTTGAAGAACGATTTCAGCATCTTTCCTAAAAAGGAAAACAACATCGACATTAAAGATGTGAAAAAATACTTCCTGAACGATATCGATACTTACAAAGTGATCTTTATCGACGGGATTTTCAGTACGTTTTTATCGTCCACTACGCATGATGGATTGGATGTTTGTTTGATGTCTTCGGCATTGACCAAACCCAAGTATAAAATGGTGATTGATACGTATTTCAACCAAGTAGCCAACAAAGAAGAAAGTTTGACGTCTTTGAATACGGCTTTCGCTTACGAAGGAGCTTATATCAACATCCCGAAAAGCAAAGTGGTGGAAAAACCAATCGAAATCATCTATTTCTCGACCGGAAAAGAAGATGCATTGATGGTGCAACCTAGAAATTTAGTAATTGTTGGGGAAAACGCACACGTACAAATCGTGGAGCGTCATCAGAGTTTGAACAACAATCCGGTACTGACGAATTCGGTTACTGAAATTTTTGCACAAAAACGCGCGATTGTCGATTATTACAAAATACAAAACGACGAGCAAACCGCGAATTTGATCGACAACACTTATATTTCCCAGAAACAGGAAAGCCGTGTTGCGGTGCATACGTTCTCTTTCGGAGGAAACTTAACGCGTAACAACCTGAATTTCTACCATCACGGGGAACGAATTGATTCTACGCTGAAAGGAATTACCATCATCGGCGACAAACAACACGTCGATCATTATACCTTAGTGAATCACGAACAACCGAACTGCGAAAGCCACCAGAACTATAAAACGATTCTGGACGGACAATCGACAGGCGTGTTCAACGGTAAAATCTTCGTGGAGAAAGAAGCGCAGAAAACCGACGCGTTCCAGCAGAACAATAACATTTTGCTAAGCGAGAAAGCGACCATCAACGCGAAACCGCAATTGGAAATTTTTGCAGACGATGTGAAATGTTCTCACGGATGTACGATTGGTCAGTTGGATGACAACGCGATGTTCTACATGCAACAACGCGGAATTCCAAAAAAAGAAGCAAAAGCGCTGTTGATGTATGCGTTTACCAGCGAAGTGACCGCGAGTATCAAAATACCGGAATTAAAGGCGAAAATTGCCAAAATCATCGCTACGAAGCTAAATGTGAACATGGGCTTTGATTTGTAAAATATAAGATTAAAAAAACCGTCACTTTGGCGGTTTTTTTAGTATTAGAAACTGCCTGAAGAATGATATTTTATCATTTATTTATATCAATTTCAGATAACAAGCCGTAAATTTGCCAAAATTAGAAGTACGAAAATGTTTGATGTTCAAAAAGTAAGAGCACAATTCCCAATATTGTCCCAAAGTGTAAACGGAAAACCGTTAATTTATTTCGATAATGGCGCTACTGCACAAAAACCGCGAGTGGTTATTGATGCAATTGCTCAGTATTACAGTGAAATCAATGCGAATATCCATCGTGGTGTTCACACGTTGAGTCAATTGGCTACGGATGCCTATGAAGTGGCGCGTAACACGATTCAAAACCATTTGAATGCGCAACACAATCACGAAATCATTTTTACCTCCGGAACTACGGCAGGAATCAATTTGGTTGCGAACGGCTTTGCTAAATTTGTTAAGGAAGGTGATGAGGTGATGGTTTCGGCTTTGGAACATCACAGTAACATTGTGCCTTGGCAGTTTTTGTGTGAAAAAACCGGAGCGAAATTAGTGGTAATTCCCATGAATGAGAAAGGGGAATTGATAATGGGAGAATTTGAAAAATTACTTTCAACTAAAACCAAAATCGTTGCTGTCAATCATATTTCCAATGCGTTGGGAACCATCAATCCGATCAAACAGATTATTGTAAAAGCCCATAAAGTTGGCGCAGCGGTTTTAATCGACGGCGCTCAGGCTACACCGCATTTACGTCCAAATGTACAGGAATTGGATTGTGATTTCTACGTGTTTTCCGGCCATAAAGTATGCGGACCAACCGGAGTAGGGATTTTATACGGAAAAGAAAACTGGTTAAACCAATTGCCGCCCTATCAAGGAGGTGGCGAAATGATCAAAGAAGTAACCTTCGAAAAAACGACTTATGCCGATTTGCCTCATAAATTTGAAGCAGGAACGCCCAATATTGCCGGCGGTATCGTTTTAGGAACAGCTATTGATTATTTGAACGGCATCGGATTTGACAACATCGCCAGTTACGAGCAAGAATTGTTAGCCTATGCTACCGAAAAATTGCTACAAATAGAAGGATTACAAATCTTCGGAACCAGTGACAACAAGGCTTCGGTAATTTCCTTCAACATCGATGGCATTCATCCGTACGACATTGGCACAATTATCGATAAGTTAGGAGTAGCGGTCAGAACCGGTCATCATTGTGCGCAACCTATCATGAATTATTTCAATATTCCGGGAACCATACGAGCGAGTTTTGCGTTCTACAATACCAAGGAAGAAATTGATATCTTTGTGGAAGCGGTTAAAAAAGCCCAAATGATGTTATCCTAAAACCTAGAAATCATGAAAGTATTTACATTACTAGCTTCAGTTATTGTAACGCTTAGCAGTTGCAATTGTCAGAAAACAGCAGCTGAAGAAAAGGAGTTGGCTTCGAAAGCGGTTAACATGCAGGAAAAGTCAATTTCAACATTAGAATATGAGCTAAACACAAGAGGCTTTTATCGAAAAACGACTATAGCTGATAAGAAAGCTTGGGTAATTCCGGTACGTGATGGAAAAGCGGTTGAGGTTGCGATAAGTGATGCGGATTGGAACGAACTGAACGTTTTGTTTCAAACGGTAAATAAAGAAGGTTTGGCGAATTTGAAAGCCCCAACGGAAAAGCGTTTTTATGATGGTGCGCCTATGGCTAATTTCAGAGTAATCACCAAAGAAAGAACCTATGAATCTGCTACATTTGATGGAGGATATCCGCCGGCAGAAATTGAAAAAATAGTAAATAAAATTATTGCCATAGGCAGTAAAGTTGAATAAGATGACCATAAAAGCCATACAAGAAGAAATAGTAGACGAGTTTTCGATGTTCGACGACTGGATGCAGCGCTATGAATACATCATCGAGTTGGGAAAGAGTTTACCAATAATTGACGAACAATATAAAACCGAAGACAACATCATCAAAGGCTGTCAGTCGAAGGTATGGGTACATGCAGAAGAACAAAACGGCAACGTGGTTTTTACCGCCGACAGCGATGCGATTTTGACCAAAGGGATTATTGCGATTTTAATCCGAGCGTTTTCCAATCAGTCACCGAAAGCGATTTTGGAAGCCGATACTGATTTTGTGGATGAAATCGGTTTGAAAGAACATTTGTCGCCTACCCGCGCCAACGGATTGGTATCTATGATTAAACAAATTAAAATGTACGCTTTGGCTTTTCAGGCTAAGGCAGAATAAGAATTACAATGGAAGAATTTAACGACACCATCAATTTAGGAGAAGACGTAGTAAAAGTGCTGAAAGGCATTTACGATCCGGAAATTCCTGTTGACATATACGAATTAGGGTTGATTTACGACGTGATGATCAACGAAGACAACGATGTAAAAATCTTAATGACTTTAACTTCACCGAACTGTCCGGTAGCCGAAACTTTACCGCAGGAAGTGGAAGAAAAAATCAAATCGATTGACGCCGTAAAATCGTGCGAAGTGGAAATCACTTTCGATCCGCCTTGGAGCAAAGATTTGATGAGTGAAGAAGCCAAATTGGAATTAGGAATGCTTTAATTTCAGTAAGCAGTTTTTAGTATTCAGTAAGCAGTTCTCTTAAGGAGAA
The DNA here is from genome assembly GCF_032153895.1 of Flavobacterium sp. Taxonomy (GTDB): domain Bacteria; phylum Bacteroidota; class Bacteroidia; order Flavobacteriales; family Flavobacteriaceae; genus Flavobacterium. Next base: position 3,054 of record NZ_JALDYN010000007.1, on the reverse strand, counting down.
GAATTGCTATCAACTACAGAATACTGACCACAGAATACTGACCACTAACTATGGACGAAATCGTAAACCGTGTAGCCAACAGTGCCTTAAAAGTATTTGATTTGGAAGATTATTTTCCGAAGCAGAAGATTATTGCATTAGACATATCGCAATGGCTTTTTGGTGGATTCATTCTAAAGGAAACCGAATTCCGTGACAGTTTAAAACAACACGACTGGACACAATACCAGAACAGTTATGTTGCTTTGTACTGTTCCGAAGATGCGATATTGCCGGCTTGGGCCTATACTTTGGTTTCGGTTTACTTGCAGCCAAACGCTTTAAAAGTGGTGAATGGCACTTCTAAGGAGTTGTTGCTTTCGTATTATCAGGATGTTCTGAATCAATTGGATTATTCCGAATTTCAAGATAAGCCGGTTATTTTAAAAGGCTGTTCTAATAAACCGGTTCCTCAAGAAGCGTATGTTTTGGCGACTCAAAAACTGATGGGATTTGCTAAAAGCATCATGTTTGGCGAAGCTTGTTCGTCGGTGCCACTTTTCAAACGAAAACAGTAAATCGGTCTATTTCTCAGAAATTTCGTTACTTTGTAACAAATTAAAAAGGATAGAGATGAGAAAAATTGTTTTTGCTTTGGTTTGCTCCTTCGGATTATGGAATGCAAACGCACAAGACACGGAGAAGGAAAATCTGAAAAAGAACGAAGAAGCCATTAAAAAAGCGGGAGAAGAACGTCCTAACGGATGGCTTAAAAAAGGAAACTTTACACTTTTAGCTAGTCAATCTTCATTTGACAACTGGTTAGCGGGTGGACAGGACAATTTTGCCGGTAACGCGAGTTTGAACTACGATCTTAACTACAAAGATTCTACCTGGACTTGGGACAACAAGTTCATCGCGGCTTATGGTATTACTAAAATCAAAGGCGCTGATACCCAAAAAACAGACGATAGAATTGAAATCAACTCGTTAGCGGGGCGTAAAGCATTCGGGAAATATTGGTATTACTCGATGTTTTTTAACTTCAAAACCCAAATGGATGCCGGTGTAGATCCTGTGGATAAGGTAACAACCATTTCGCACTTCTTTTCACCAGCTTATTTTCAGGCGGGACCCGGTTTGTTGTGGAAGAAAAGCGACAACTTAAAAGTAAACATCGCTCCGGCTACCTCGAAACTGATTGTAGTTCACGGACACTTTACGGATGGGCTTCCTGATGGAGTAACCTATTTCGGGGTTAAAGGAAACGAAACTACACGTTACGAATTTGGAGCGGCGTTGAACGGCTATTACAAATTCAATATCATGGAAAATGTTTCGGTGGAAAACATCTTGAACTTGTATTCTAATTATTTAGAAGATCCTCAAAACGTAGATTTGGACTATCAGTTGAACATTGTGATGAAAATCAACAAGTATTTGACAACGAATTTTGCATTCCAGACGATTTATGACGACAATGCCTTCCGAGGGTTTCAAACGCGTCAGGTTATCGGTTTAGGATTCAACTACGGATTCTAATCTGAATATTATAAAAGTAAAAGCCCAACTTTCAGTTGGGCTTTTTTTATTCGTTATCAACGGCATCTTTATAATCGGGATATAAAAACTTATTGTACGGAAAACGCGTAATGTGAATTTCACGCACGGCTTCGTATACTTTTTCACGGAATTCTTCAAAATTCTGTTTGTTGGTTGCCGAAATGAATAAGGTTTTGTTTTCACCTACTTTCGACATCCAGGTATTTTTCCATTCGTCTAAGGTGTAATGCTTGGTCGTTTTTTCTTCCGGAAATTCTTCAGAAAGATGCAAATGTTTGTACGCATCGATTTTATTGAACACCATGATGGTGGGCTTATCATCACTTTTAATGTCTTTTAAAATCTGATTCACCGATTCAATATGGTCTTCAAAATCCGGATGGGAAATATCAACGACATGCAACAATAAATCAGCTTCGCGAACTTCATCCAAAGTACTTTTGAAGGATTCGACTAACTGAGTTGGTAATTTTCGGATGAAACCTACCGTATCGGAAAGTAAAAAAGGCAAATTCTTAATCACCACTTTACGGACGGTCGTGTCGAGTGTTGCGAACAATTTGTTTTCCACAAAAACATCGCTTTTCCCAACTGCATTCATCAAAGTTGATTTCCCAACATTAGTATAACCAACCAAAGCCACACGAACCATGGCGCCACGGTTGCTGCGCTGTACTGCCATTTGCTTGTCGATGGTTTTGATTTTGTCTTTCAGTAAGGCGATTCGGTCGCGAACAATACGGCGGTCGGTTTCGATTTCCGTTTCTCCAGGACCACGCATTCCGATACCTCCACGCTGACGTTCTAAGTGTGTCCACATTCCCGTTAGCCTCGGAAGTAAGTATTGACATTGTGCCAACTCGACTTGGGTTCTGGCATAAGACGTTTCTGCTCGTTGGGCAAAAATGTCCAAAATCAAGTTGGTTCGGTCTAAAACTTTGCAATCTAATTCCCGAGTGATGTTTTTTTGCTGGGCCGGAGACAATTCGTCGTCAAAAATAACGGTGCTTACTTCGTTCTCCTTAATATAAACATTGATTTCCTCCAATTTTCCCGTTCCCACAAAAGTTTTTGGGTTGGGTTTGTCCATTTTTTGAGAGAAGCGTTTGATTACTTCGCCGCCAGCGGTAAACGTAAGAAACTCTAATTCATCAAGATACTCGTTTAGTTTGTCTTCATTTTGAAGTTGCGTAACGATTCCTACAATTACAGTTTTCTCAAAATTATGTGATTCTTTTTCTAACATTCTTTACAATTGATTTGCAAAAATAGGAATAAAATATAAGTAAAATAAATTCAAATTAGAGAGTAGATTTATGAAAAATAGAAACAAATGGTCGATTTTTTGTGAATTTTAACAGACAGTGTTAACAAATCGCTAAATTTCATTTATATTTGACAATTATACATACAACAAACCTAAATACTAATTATGAAAAAAATTACATTGTTAATTTTACTGTCATTATTTTCCATGCTTGGTTATGGCCAGTTTTCGGAGAATTTTGATTC